>NZ_FYAJ01000001.1:0-600000 GCF_900185625.1 Photobacterium andalusiense | reverse complement strand
CGGCCCTGGCGCTCTTTTTTGGATGTGGCTAGCTGCTTTATTTGGTATGGCAACCAAATACGCTGAATGTTTATTAGCCGTAAAGTACAGAGAAGTTGATGCTAATGGTCAAATTCTTGGTGGTCCTATGTACTACCTTGAAAAAGGCGTTGGTAGTAAGTGGCTGGCTAAATTATTTGCTCTTTTTGCTGTTGGTGTAGCTTGTTTTGGTATTGGTACTTTCCCACAGGCAAATGCCATTGTTGAAGCGGCACATATTTCATTAAATGCACCAAAAGAAATTACCGTTGTTATTCTTACTCTTTTAGTTGCGACAGTAACATTAGGCGGAATTCAATCAATTTCTAAAGTAGCAAGTACTGTTGTACCACTAATGGCTGGCTTTTATATTATGGCTTGCTTAATTGTTTTAGGTACCAACTTTCATGCGCTACCTACTGCTATTGAAACAGTGATTCAATCAGCCTTTACTGGTCATGCTGCTACAGGTGGTTTTGTTGGTGCAGGCATGATGTTAGCGATTCAATCTGGTATTGCTCGCGGTGTATTCTCAAATGAATCGGGCTTAGGCAGTGCACCTATTGCAGCAGCGGCAGCTCAAACTAATTCATGTGTTCGCCAAGGCTTAGTATCAATGACAGGTACATTCTTTGATACCATCATTATTTGTACTATGACAGGTTTAACGCTTGTAGTTACTGGTGCTTGGACCGGTGATTTTGCTGGTGCAACAATGACGACTCATGCCTTTGCAGCTGGTTTGCATTCTGAGTATTACGGCCCATTAATGGTTTCTATCGGCTTAATGTTTTTTGCCTTTACCACTATTTTAGGTTGGAACTACTATGGTGAGCGTTGTATTACTTACTTATTTGGCGTAAAAGCAATTATGCCTTATAAAATAGTCTTTTTAGTCCTTATCGCCAGTGGCGCATTCATGCAATTAGACATGATTTGGGTAATTGCTGACATTGTAAATGGTCTAATGGCAATTCCGAACCTTATTGGTCTAGTAATGCTACGCCATGTTGTGATTGCAGAAACTCAGCAATACTTTGCAAGTTTAAAATTACAGCACCAAGATAAGAATCCTATTTCGGCTCAGTAATTCACAACCAATAAAAAAGCCTCAGTATTCACTTTAACGTTTTGAAGTGATACTGAGGCTTTTTTGTATAATATCATTTGCGAAATAAGCCCCTATTACCACCGTAGTAACGATAACAGCAGCTCTTCCTGCTGTTCCTGCTGTTCCTGCTGTTCCTGCTGTTCCTGCTGTTCCTGCTGTTCCTGCTGTTCCTGCTGTTCCTGCTGTTCCTGCTGTTCCTGCTGTTCCTGCTCTGCATCATATTATTCAGATACAAAAACGGATGCCAACAACATTGATCGTTGGCATCCGTTTTATTTAGCAATATAGCTTTAATCAATCCTTATGATTATGCAGCAGTTACCTCTGCAGGTGTATCTTCACCACGCATAACACGTGTTAGTTTTGGTGCAATAAGCATAGTGAAAAGAGCAATACCAGCAGTAGAGTAACCAATAATACCAAACACATGGCTATATAACATTAGTGTCTGATGAGGTTCTATTACATTAGCGGGTGCTGCTGTTAGTGTTGCAACCCAACCAGCAACAACTGCTGCTGTGGCTGAGGTTAGGAACCACATACCCATGGCAAAACCCATCATTCGTTGTGGTACTAGTTGAGCAACCATTGCTAAACCAAGACCTGATACAAATAACTCACCGATTGATTGGAAGCCATAAGAAATAATCAGCCAATTTGAATCAACAATACCGTCACTATTAGCAAAATGCGCACCAAGTACTAGGACTAAGAATGACAAGCTACATAACACCATCCCCAATGCAAACTTGAACGGCATTGAAAAACGATCGCCATATTTATTATAAATCATTGCTAACACAGGGCTCGCAATCATAATCCACAATGGGTTTAGTGCTTGAAATTGTTCAGGCGCAACACTTATACCAAATAAATCATGTGAAATATTGTGGATCGCAAAGAAGTTAAGCGAAGTTGGCATTTGGAAATAAAGCACGAAAAATACCACACCTTGCAGCATCAAGATAAAAGCAACAAACATTTTTGCTCGCTCAATACCTGACGTTGAAAATAGTTCTTTAAAATACAGTCCAACAATTGTACAGCCAACAACAACTAAAATAGCATGCGCATAAAATAGATGTTGTAATAAAATAGCACTTACAAAACTAAATAAAATTGCACCAACCAAAACACCTAAAAAATATACTTTATTTAATGGTTTCATGTCCGGTTTAGAGCCAATACCTTTAACAATACGACCACTAATATAGAAATTGACAAGTGTAATAACAAGGCCGGCCGCACTTACACCAAAAGCAATATCGTAGCCAAATTTCTCTGCAATCCATGGTGATAGTAGCATTGAGAAAAATGAACCCAAGTTAATTGCCATATAGTACATGGTAAATGCCCCATCTAAACGAGGATCATTTTCGCCATACACTTTTGCTAATAAGCTCGATGGGTTGGCTTTAAATAGACCATTACCCATGGTAATAAAGCCCATTGCAATATAGATAAGATCTGAACCACCATAACCACTGGTTGCTGATAATCCTAATAAAGCATAACCAACAACAAGTACCATCGCGCCTAATTTGATGGTTCTTTTTGTTCCAAGTACTTTATCTCCTACCCAGCCCCCGATAGCTACAGAACCATAAACTAATGCAGAGAATGCACCAAATAAAGTAAAAGAAGCGGTTTCTGACATACCTAGAATTTTAACCATATAAACAGTTAAAATTGCTTGCATGCCATAGAAACCAAATCGTTCCCAGAACTCAATTGAAAATATTAAATAGAACGGTTTTGGCTGTTTGAATACGTTCTCATCAGACATGTAGTGTTTCCTTGAAAGGTTTCGATAAAACTAATCCAAACATGTATATTAATTAATGTTATTTCTCCCCAATGTGAAATAACAAGAATAATAATGCTATACCGTCTTATTAGTAATGAATATAAAATAAAAAGCAGCTAAAAATTATAGTTATGCATTTACATACATTAAGACCGAAATAAAACAATAAATAAAGACACCGAAAATGAAATATTAAATACCAGTAAATATGAAAAATTTTTATCTATTTACAAACAAATAGTTATCACATTAAAACACCATTCAAATGTTAACTTTTATATCATTGGTATTTATTGAACAGCAATACAAGCCAATTGATAATGATAACCACTACTGTTACCTGTTTTGTAAAAGTCATCCCTATTCTGGTTTGTTTTATCTCCCTATACTATTATTTAAAGATATAAAAGAACTAATACAACTAAGGACAATAGGACGCTTATTTCTACTTATATAAGCTGTTCTAAAATAATTATTCAATATACGAATAAGGGAAGGATCATGGTAAAGAAATCATCTCGACGGCGTTTTATACAATTAACAGCTGGTGGAATTATTGGCTTAACACTAGGAAATAAATTTCTCATATGCTCTGTTACTGCAGCTGAACTACCTCAGCTTAAACAAGACAGCCCGCAGGCTAGTGCTCTAAAATATGTTAATAAATCAACAATCCAAAGCCAAAATTGTAAAAACTGTCTGTTAATTCGTAGTGATGGCAGTAATAGTCAATGGCAGCCTTGTGCTATCTTCCCGGGGAAAAGCGTTAATATCAACGGCTGGTGTTCAGCTTATGCCCCTCAACCAGCGTAAATTATATTAATACAAAAATGCCCGCAGACATGCAGGCATTTTACGATGACATCGTATTTATCTATTTATTGATCAGCTAGCCAAAACAACGCTCGCCCCAACGTGCTAAGCCAGCCGTTACAGAACCAAAATAGCTACCACTCACAATCGGAATATTGGGTAATTGTTGTTCAATACATTGGCGTAAAATAGGTGAACGTGCAGTACCACCCGTCATAAATATAGCATCAGGCTTAACCTGGCTTTGTGCCATCGCCTCAATAACGAGATCACGCATTTTTTCTTTTGGTGTTTCGATCGCTTCAGCCAATTGTTGTACTGATATATCCACTTCAAACAAATCTTGCATTAACGCTATATTCACCGTGTGGTGAGTATGACTTGATAATGCAATTTTAGCTTCTTCTGCGTGACGAATAATTTGATAGCCAAGTGTTTCATGATAAACATGAATAAGTCGCGACAATAATTGTGGATCAGCAGCGTCATGGCGAAGTTTTTCTAATGCACGTAAATTTGCATCACCATAAAACTCAGTTTGAGCAGCAACATTATTAATCGCAATCGGATTCCAAAACTGATTAAACGGCATATCAATACCACGAAGAGTTTTGCTACCTAAGCCAAACTGTGGCATTAATTGCTTAAATGCCAAATGAATATCAAGATCATTACCACCAACACGTTGACCACTATGCGCTAATAAACTTGCGCTTCGATCGCTAAGATGGCGAAAGCTAGGCCCCATATTAATTAGCGAACAGTCAGTCGTACCACCGCCAATATCAACCACTAATACCGTTTTATCCGCTGTTAATGTTGACTCATATTCAAGCCCTGCTGCAACAGGTTCAAACTGAAAACACACATTTTTAAATCCAGCACGTTTCGCAGCTTGTGATAAAATACCTTCAGCTTGTTGGTTAGCACTCTCACCACCAATACCTTGAAAGTTAACAGGACGTCCAATAACAGTACTGACAATATCTTGTTGTAAACTTTGCTCTGCTGTGCGCTTTATATTAACCATCATTGCGCAAACAAGATCTTCAAAAAAACTAATTTGACCATCACGTAAACCATTAGCACCCAAAAAAGATTTAGGTGATTTAACGTAATACACTTCTTCAGGATCATTAAGATAAAGATCTAATGCTGCTTGACCAAATTGCAAATCACCAGCAACAACCTCAATATCTTCTTCGCGATTCATCGCCATAGCACGGCGTAAAACTTGTTCACCGGTTGAATTTGATGGCTTGATACCCATAAAACGGTATAAGTATTCAGACACCGCTTCACGCGTTGGCGCACATAAGGTCGACGGAATATATTGATTATTATTCTCTAACGGTAAAAGTTTAGGTTTACTGTCTTCCATCACTGCAACCGAACAATTTGCGGTTCCATAATCAAATCCAATGTACATCGATTAACACTCACATGCGGTAAAAAAGCCGCCAATAATAGCTTATTCTAAAAGGTAACACACGGAGATCTTAGTCTGTGTTTATATATAATAGAAGAACAACAATAAACGTTTAACATTTAGCCACAAATGAATTAAGTGGCACATTTTTTTATTCATTTTTATCATTTTGTCGATGCATTTACTGTCTTTTATCGACATAATAGGCTCATAATTTTTTTAAAAGTACAGAAATATGAAACGTATTTATCAAGCTTTTTTTGTTCTACTCTTTACAGTCATTGCGCTATCTGGATGTTCTGATTCAAAGACACCTCAAGAAGGTGACCAATATTCAGTGATCCCGACACCAATGCCAGCAATGAAAGGTGTAACTGAAATCTTTTCTCTTTCTTGTGGTCACTGCCGTAAGATGGAAAGCATTTTGCCTGAAATCAAAAAACTAACGAATGGCGATATTAAGCAAGTCCACGTTATTTTTAATGAAAGTGCACAAAAAGCAGCGTTCATTTTCTATGCTGCAATGGTACAAACAGACAATAAACCAAGCCATGCATTGGTTGAGCAATTATTTGCCTTTGTTCAAGACTCGCCAAAAGATATGAGCGTAGAACAACGTAAAACTGCTATTGATAAAATCTTCCACGATAACAATTTAAAAAGCCCTTATGAGCTAACAGAAGCTCAACAAAAAGAAGTTTTTAAAATGTTCCAACAATCTGAAGATATCGTGCGTAACGCAGCACTAGAATCAGTACCTGCATTTTTGGTTAACGGTAAATACTTAGTTAATACCAGCGCACATAAAAGCTTACAAGATCTAGCAAATACTATTGTTTACTTAAAAAACAAACAATAATTAACTATTTGATTATAAATACCTGCTCTTTTGCAGGTATTTTTTTATCTCTACATTTTGTATCGAAATATCAATAATTCTCGATGCTGCAATTTAATCAACAAATACTAAGCACGGCATATCATTATGATCTATACGATGAATACTGGTTTTAAACACCGCTTGTAATTGTTCTACATTCATCACTTGTTCAGCACTCCCATAACCGACACAATGACCATGATCGAGTAGCACAACACTATCAGCTTCACGTAAAGTTCGATTTAAATCATGATTAACCATCACCACAGCAATACCTTGCTGAGCAATATATCGGACCAATTGATACATTGTGGCTTCTTGACCAATATCCAATGCCGCAGCTGGTTCATCAAGTAATAACAATTTCGCTTGAGGATTAATACTTGGCCAAACTTGTAAACATGCAGCAGCAAGGCGTACTCGCTGCCATTCTCCGCCAGAAAGTTGTTGAATATTACGTGATAATTTATCTTGAATGTTTAATCGACTGCAAATCTCATCGAGTGCCATTTGCAATTGTTGATTATCAACATGCTGTAAAGCTGACACAGCCAACGACAAATATTGAAAAACAGGAATAGAAAAATTGGGTTTATCTTGTTGCGATAAATAACTTCGCACATGTGCTAGAGATGGTAGATCATAATCGGTTAAATCATCATTGAGTAATTGAATGCTACCCTCATAATCAAATAGCCCTGATAAAATCGATAATATCGTACTTTTACCGCTACCATTAGGGCCAATAACATGAGTGATCTGCCCAGCATACAGAGTAAGTGACACTGGTAATAATCGCGGTGTAAAAGCAATATCCTGCGCTTTTAAGATTAACTCTGCTGTTGAAATATCATAGCTCTCAAACGTTGTTATCATGCTTTAATCCAACTGCGAACGCATTAACATCCAAATAAACACAGGTGCGCCAAGTGATGTTGTCACCACCCCAATCGGTAAATCAGCATCACTTAATAATATTCGAGATAAAGTATCGGCTAATACTAATAATATTGCACCACAAATAGCTGAGAGCGGCAGTAAATATTTATTTTCTGTACCCAGTTGCAACCTTAATAAATGCGGCACAACCAAACCAACAAATCCAATCACACCTGCAAGAGCAACAGAGCACCCGACTAACAACGATATCATTAGAATCAATAGCCATCGAATACGTCGAACATCCACCCCTAATTGACGTGCAGCCACATCCCCAAGCATCATTACATCCAATGATTTACCTTGCAGACAAAGCACAACTAATACCGGCACAATAAAGAATAATAATGATAATTGCGGCCAATTCACGCCACCGACACTGCCCATCAACCAATACATTAACTGGCGCATACTTAAGTCATCACTGAAATAAAATGCCCATGTCACCACTGCGCCAGATAAGATCCCTAGTGCCACACCAATTAATAATAATCGCGCCATAGAGACTTTTTGACGGCGAGAGAATCCAACTAAAATCAGGGTAAATAATAACGCACCGACCATCGCAGCAAACATCGTCATCAATGGCGTAGGAGTGATAGGGATAACAAATAATAACAACACAACTGCTAGACTTGCGCCACCAGAAATACCAAGTACACCGGGTTCAGCTAATGGGTTCCCTAATAAAACCTGTAACACTGCACCAGAGCTTGCTAACGCCGCCCCGACCATCATTGCAGCGAGTACTCGAGGTATTCGCAATTGCAATAATAATTGTTGCTGCAGTTCACCAACGGGGGCCCAAGGTAAAATCCATATCTCACCAACAGCAATAGCAAACAGACAAATAGCGAACAACAATACAGATGAAACAATCAACCAAGCACGCCATCGCCGTTGCTGTTGATGTAATAATTCATTTAACAATATCAAGACTTATTACGCTCAAAATAGTAAGGTCAGACACCATACAGCGCCATTTTTATAATGCAAACAAACACCGTTAAAAGTTCATTATTTAAAGATAATTATCAATATGATGGGTTAGATTTAGCATAAACTCTGACTTGTTCATCAAAAATTAGACTTGCCTTTTTAACCATTAATGCTGCTCGTTGACCAACAACGACATGTCGATTAGGAAACACGACCGCTTCGCCATGAGTGTCAGCGACATACTTTTTATCACCATCGACTGCAAACTCATGACCCTCTGCAAAAAAAGTAAAATTAGCCACGTCATCATTAAACGTAAAGAAGAAGTCAGGCTGTTGCTTTACTATTGTTCGACTGACTTGATATACCTCTACTTCACTGGTCCAAATAATCGGCAAAGTAACATCAGTGATCAATTGCAATATTGCATGTTGAAATGGCGCCAAAACAGTAAAATCGTTCTGCCCAAGCTTGCCCACTCGCCCAAGTTCGACTGTCAACGCCTGTGCACCATGATATTCTGCGCTATACCATGCAAATGTCGGTGACGGTGTATTTGAAAGTAAAACGGCATCCAATTTGGCATGATGGATGAAACTGAATAATTTATTACTGCGAGTTTGTTTATCAGTGTAGGGGCTAATAGCGAAGGTATCGTGTTGTGATGGACGAATAGCACAATGAAGGTCAAGGTGCCATCGCTCTGGCTTTATGGCAATAGAGGTGCCATAAAAGCTGTTAATGGCCAACTGTAATGCATTCGCAATACGACACTCATTATTTTTCTCAAAATTTCTTACTTGAAACAGCCGATTCATATTTTCGGCCATAAAGCGTTGCTGATGATTAATCGCTTCAGGATGAGCAATGATCAATAGTAAACGGTGAACGGGTTGAATCTGCCCTAACACTACACTTGATGCTATTTGCTGAACAAGTTCAACTGGCGCAGTTTCATCACCATGGATGCCGCTAGACAATACAATATCTTTGGCATCGGAGGCTAATTCTCGTGGAGTGATTTGCAGTACACCCCGGTATAAGAGTTGGCAGTGTAACCCTGAATCTAATACCCACTCTCCGGCAACAAAAGGTTGGGAAAAGTCGCAAGTTGCTTTAAGAAACTGCCCGCGCTTTATCTGCTCAATTAACGTCATAATACAACCTCCTTGTTCATTTCAACACACACCCTCTATTTGGGCTTATATCATCCTCGACATAAGAAATAACAATATTACTATTATTAATATAGCCCTGTTGCCAGTGGCGTCACAACGATAGGTAATAAAAAACCCAAGTAAAAATACATTTACTTGGGTTTCAGTTCAGATCAGATCAGCAAACTTGCGAAAGATTTATTTATTAACTTCTAAACTTTCGACACGAGCCTTAAGCTTCTGACCAGGACGGAATGTAACGACACGGCGTGCGGAGATAGGAATATCTTCACCCGTTTTAGGATTTCTTCCAGGTCTCTCATTTTTGTCACGCAAATCAAAGTTACCAAAACCAGATAACTTAACTTGCTCACCATTTTCTAGAGCCTTCCTAACTTCTTCAAAGAAGACTTCCACCGTATCCTTGGCGTCCCGTTTGCTTAATCCAACATTTTCAAACAGGTTCTCAGCCAAATCGGCTTTTGTGAGCGCCATAGATAACTCCCTCAAGACTATGTTGAATGGATAGTGTACATACCTACATATAAAGTATGCCACTGTGAATAAGGTATATGTCAATTAGAGATGTAATTCTAAACTGCAAAAACTACGGGACTATATTATCCCTCTCACTATCAACTAGACTCAGTCTAAGCCAACTCGCTGATTTTCGCCAACTTTTTTACGTTAACTTCATGTCAAATCACACCATTTTAGTTACCAATTTTTGCTATAACAGTGCATCTAGTTGAGCTTGCCAAGACAACAAACAGCATTTAATCACTAAAAAACCAAAGATATGCAGTTAAAAACTCTACTTGAAGACTTTAAATCAGAAAATATAACTATTTATCAAGATGTTATTATTTTTTAGATCTAGATCAAAAAAAAGCAGCCTCAAGAGGCTGCTTTCCTAAAACAAAGACTTAAATTTAATTATGATGCTTTTTTAATCACGAAGTGATGCATCAAATTTTTCAGCCAATGCATTAACAATACTTTCTACTGCTGTTGCAATATCAGCTTCTTCTAATGTACGCTCAGTTGATTGCAACGTTAGCGCAATCGCAAGACTCTTCTGACCGTCATCTACACCTTTACCAGTGTAAACATCAAATAGATTAACTGCTTTTAATAACTCGCCGCCGTTGT
The DNA here is from genome assembly GCF_900185625.1 of Photobacterium andalusiense. Classification (GTDB taxonomy): domain Bacteria; phylum Pseudomonadota; class Gammaproteobacteria; order Enterobacterales; family Vibrionaceae; genus Photobacterium; species Photobacterium aquimaris. The sequence goes on along the minus strand of NZ_FYAJ01000001.1, from coordinate 589,755 downwards.
CACGACAAGCAGCTACCACATCACCCGCAGCAATATCTTCATTGACTACAACCGCAATATCACGACGGTTTGCAGGGAACTTAGAAATAACGACAGCTTCAGGAAGCATACGCGTATTGATTGCTGCCCACTCGATTTCAAATACGATGGTACGGCCATTTAAGCCGAACTTACGCTCTAGCTCTGGGTGTACGGTACCAATGAAACCAATTTCTTTGCCATCAACAACGATTGCTGCTGATTGACCTGGGTGAAGTGCTGGGTGTTTAGCGGCTTTAAAGCTATAAGCATCTTTTGCTGTTAGCTCAAGAACGGCTTCTAAATCACCTTTAAGATCAAAGAAATCAACAGTATTAGTTTCAATATCCCAATGCTCATCACTACGGTTACCCGCAATCACACCTGCAAGCATCATTTCTTGACGCATGCCGTTTTCTGCTGATTGCTCAGGCACAAAACGTAGACCAGCTTCAAATAAACGTACACGTGGTTGCTGACGCTTTTGGTTAAACACTACTGTATTTAGTAGGCCAGTCCATAGGCTCAAACGCATTGCTGACATATCCGCAGAAATTGGGAATGGCAGAATCAATGGCTCAATTTCAGGCACAATTAGTTTTTGTTGCTCAGGCTCAACGAAGCTATATGTAATTGCTTCTTGGAAACCACGACCAACAAGCAAATCACGTACACGTTTCAACGGTAAATCCGCTTCTTTGTGTAGGTTCATGCTAAGTGCCGCAACTGGAGATTGATTAGGAATATTGTTGTAGCCGAAAATACGACCCACTTCTTCCACTAAATCTTCTTCAATTGCCATGTCAAAACGCCATGCCGGTGCTGTTGCTTTCCAGCCAGCATCTGTTGTTTCAACATCACAGCCAAGACGTGTTAGGATTTCAACCACTTCTTCAGAAGCAATTGCGTGACCTAATAAACGATCTAGCTTAGAGCGACGTAGTTCGATTGTTGCCGCTTTTGGCAAATCAGCTTCTGATTCAGCTTCAACGATTGGTGCAACTTCACCACCACAAATTTCAACGATCAGTGCAGTAGCACGCTCCATCGCTTTCATTTGAAGTGTTGCATCAACACCACGCTCGAAACGGTGTGAAGAATCAGTGTGTAGACCGTAGCTACGCGCACGACCACGGATCGCGTCTGGTGCAAAGAATGCACACTCAAGTAGTACGTCTTTGGTCTCAGCGTTAACGCCAGAGATCTCACCACCGAAGATACCTGCAATTGCTAGTGCTTGCTTGTTATCTGCAATCACTAGTGTATTGCTGTTTAATTCAGCTTCGTTGCCGTCAAGAAGAGTAAGCTTTTCACCCTGCTCTGCCATACGTACAACAATACCACCATCGATCTTAGCAAGATCGAAAGCATGCATTGGCTGACCCATTTCAAGCAATACGTAGTTAGTGATATCTACGATTGGATCAATTGAGCGAGTACCACAACGACGTAGTTTTTCTTGCATCCATAATGGTGTTTCAGCTTGCGCATTAACATTACGAACAATACGACCTAGGTAACGTGGACATGCAGCAGGTGCTTTAACTTCAATTGAAATAGTATCTGCGGCTGTTGGCGCAACAATATCAAATTGCGGTTCAGTCACTTCAGCACGGTTTAATACGCCTACTTCACGAGCAAGACCAGCAATGCTTAAGCAATCTGCACGGTTAGCCGTTAGATCAACATCGATAGTGACATCGTCAAGACCTAGGAATTCACGGAAATCAGTACCTAATACTGCATCTGCCGCTAACTCCATGATACCGTCAGACTCAACGTCAATACCTAGCTCTGTGAAAGAACAAAGCATGCCGTGAGAAGGCTGACCACGTAATTTTGCCTTCTTGATTTTAAAATCACCAGGCAGAACAGCACCAACAGTAGCCACTGCAACCTTAATACCTTGACGACAGTTAGATGCGCCACAAACGATATCTAGTAGCTCTTCAGCGCCAACATCTACTTTTGTTACACGTAGCTTGTCAGCATCTGGGTGTTGAGCACACTCAACAACCTGACCAACTTTAACGCCAGTGAATTCACCAGCAACTGCTTCAATGCCGTCAACTTCCAAACCAGCCATTGTGATTTGGTGAGCTAGCTCTTCGCTGTTTACTGCAGGGTTAACCCACTCGCGTAGCCAAGATTCAGAGAATTTCATAGATTTCTAGCCCCTAGTGCTTACTTGAACTGTTTAAGGAAACGTAAGTCGTTCTCAAAGAACGCACGTAAATCGTTAACGCCGTAACGAAGCATGGTTAGACGTTCAACGCCCATACCAAATGCAAAGCCTGAGTATTTTTCAGGATCGATGTTAACAGAACGAAGTACATTAGGATGAACCATACCGCAGCCCAAAACTTCTAACCACTTACCGTTCTTGCCTTTAACGTCAACTTCAGCTGAAGGCTCAGTGAATGGGAAGAATGAAGGACGGAAACGTACTTCAACTTCTTCTTCAAAGAAATTACAAAGGAAATCGTGAAGAATACCTTTCAATTGTGCAAAGTTTACATTTTCGTCAACTAACATACCTTCCACTTGGTGGAACATTGGTGTGTGAGTTTGATCGTAGTCATTACGGTAAACACGACCTGGTGCGATGAAACGGAATGGTGGTTTACCCGCTTCCATCGTACGGATCTGTACACCAGAAGTATGCGTACGTAGCATTAGATCTGGGTTGAAGAAGAACGTATCGTGATCTGTACGTGCTGGGTGATCTTCAGCAATGTTAAGCGCATCGAAGTTGTGGAAAGCATCTTCAATTTCAGGGCCAGCTTCAGTTGTAAAACCAAGCTCACCAAAGAAACTTTCAATACGTTCAATAGTACGCGTAACAGGATGTAGACCACCATTTTCAATACGGCGACCAGGTAAAGAAACATCAACAGTCTCAGCAGCAAGCTTAGCTTCAAGCTCAGCACGCTGTAGACTATCTTTACGCTCAACAAGTAATGTTTGTACTACTTGTTTCGCTTTATTGATTTCTTGACCAGCAGTGCGACGCTCTTCTGGTGGTAATTTACCTAGGGCTTGTAATTGAAGAGTTAAATGACCCTTCTTGCCTAGAAATTGAACTCGAACTTCGTCCAGAGCTACTGATGAATCAGCCTGCTCAATAGCTGCCGTTGCGTTGGCAATAATCTCGTCTAGATGTTGCATCGTATCCTCATCCACCCACAGGTGGCGTCCTTAAGGGAGATATAAAATCGCATAACGATACATACTAAAGAAAGCAGCGTCTAAATCCAAATTGAATCGTAATAAAACAGTAAGTTTGGACGAAAAAAAAACGCCTTTTGTCATTAATATTCGAATTTGTACTTTTTCAGTGCATTAACGATGAGTTCACTTAGACTATAAAACAGATTTCGCACTCCTATATTTCATTTTTCTCTCTTTCTAAAATTGAATGAAAAAAGTAAATTTTAGCAATATTCACTTTGGAATAATCATCATGAACACCCAATTTTTATCGGTCTTAATTAAAATAAGTATTTTTGCTTCCTTGCTCTGCCTCGCATTAGTCATCTTGGGCAATTATGGGATGACATTGAGTATGCCTATTGAAATGAAAGATCACCTAACAAATCAAACTCATATCGATTTCATTCATGTTATCTACTATGTTGGATTTAATTTCATGTTTGTTGGTTTTCTTGGTTGCTTAATCTGGCGAGTAAAAAAATCACAACAACAAATGAAGCAATCTCTTATGCGTAACAACGCATAACAAAAAAAGTAATTACTTGATTCATATCTTAATATTAGCGTCTCAATACATTTCATTCTAAATATTGAGGCGCTTTATATGTAATAAAGCTGTGATAAATACGATCTTTTTCTATCAAATTGGTTTTAAAGTTACATTTTTCAGTGTAAATTATGATCAATATCAATGTTAGGAACCATATTATGAATACTAAAGATCTTGCTGCTCTCTCAAAAATTTCAACTATCGCTGCGATTCTTTGTACTGCTTTATTACTGCTTGGTAATTATGGCCTAGCATCAGCAATGCCGATTGCACCAGAAGAGGGTTTCAATTTTATTAATCTTGTCTTCTTTATGGGTTTCAACGCATTATTTGTTGGTTTCTTAGCGTTTTTACTTAAGACTCTAGCAACAGCAAATAAAAAACGTAACCAACGTTACGCACGAGCATAAGCGGTAACAACGAAATTCTATTGTAAAGCCAGTAATAATATTCTATTACTGGCTTTTTACCCTTCGATGATTTTTTATATTCCCTCCTCGCTATATTTCCCCATAAAAAAATAAAAACAATACTGTATTGAATTAGTTATCAACCAATGCAATTGAACATCATTTTCAATGTAGTCATAAAACACACTTTACGTAATTAATTTACACTGAAGATGACAATGAGAAAGCAGCTTACAAACGATCACTACTATACGAGATGTGAGATGTGAGATGTGAGGTTCGAGATGTAAGGTGCGAGGTGCGAGGTGCGAGGTGCGAGGTGCGAGGTGCGAGGTGCGAGGTGCGGAACAATAACAAAGAATAATGACTTAGCGATAGATTTAAACGAAAAAAGGAGAGCCGAGGCTCTCCTTTCAATTTAAAACTAGACTGATAAATTACAGTGCAGCTTTTGCCTTTTCCACAAGAACAGTGAAAGTAGCTTTGTCAAATACAGCGATATCAGAAAGGATCTTACGATCGATTTCGATAGACGCTTTCTTAAGACCGTTGATTAGACGGCTGTAAGACATACCATTTTGACGTGCAGCAGCGTTGATACGTGCAATCCAAAGTTGACGGAAAGTACGTTTCTTCTGACGACGGTCACGGTAAGCGTATTGACCAGCTTTAGTAACAGCTTGGAAAGCTACGCGGTAAACACGTGAACGTGCACCGTAGTAACCTTTAGCTTGTTTAAGAACTTTCTTGTGACGTGCACGCGCTTGTACACCACGTTTTACGCGAGGCATAGGAGACTCCTAACTAAAATTAAAAAAATATAAAACTAAAAACGATTAAGCGAACGGAAGCATACGAGCAACTGCAGCCACTTCACACTTAGGAAGGATTGCATTTGGACGAAGCTGACGTTTGTTCTTAGTAGTACGTTTAGTCAGGATGTGACGCTTAGTAGCGTGCTTAAACTTAAAGCCACCAGCTGTTTTTTTGAAGCGCTTAGCTGCGCCACGATTTGTTTTCATCTTTGGCATGAGATGATAACTCCGCATTGTTGATAGTTAATAATCATAGTAATAGGGCGAACAAAAAGCGCTACTTAAAAGCAGCGCTTTTTAGCTACTTGAATGCCGTTATTACTTCTTCTTTGGGGCAAGCATCATGGTCATTTGACGACCTTCTACACGATTAGGGAAACTTTCACAGACCGCGATCTCTTCAAGTTCTGCCTTAATACGATTAAGAAGCTCAATACCAATGCCTTGGTGGGCCATTTCACGACCACGGAAACGTAGTGTGACTTTACCCTTGTTGCCCTCTTCTAAAAAGCGAGTCAGGTTGCGTAGTTTTACCTGATAATCGCCTTCGTCTGTACCAGGTCGGAATTTAACTTCCTTGATCTGGATTTGTTTTTGATTCTTCTTTTGCTCTTTAGCAGCCTTGCTCTTTTCGAACAAGTACTTACCATAGTCCATCACACGACAGACTGGTGGCTCGGCATTAGGGCTAATTTCAACTAGATCCACACCAGCATCAAGAGCAACATTCATTGCTTCTTCAATAGAAACAACACCGACTGATTCGCCGTCAAGGCCAGTTAGACGAACTTCACGTACGCCACGAATTTCTTCATTCAGACGATGCGCGTTTTGCTTAACTGGTGCTTGGGTTCTTTTTCCGCCTTTAATACCTTATTCCTCCACAACATTGAGCTTACGATTGCTGATTTCTTCTTGCATAAATGCAATTAATTCATCAATCTTAAATTTACCCAAATCTTTACCCTTGCGAGTACGAACTGCTACTACGCCTGCTTCGACTTCTTTGTCACCGCAAACGAGCATGAAAGGCACTCGCTTCAAAGTATGTTCGCGGATTTTAAAGCCAATCTTCTCATTTCTCAAGTCCGCATTGACTCTAATTCCACTTTTTTTCAATTTTTCTACAATTTCTTGCACATATTCTGCTTGAGAGTCAGTAATATTCATCACTACAGCTTGCTGAGGCGCCAACCATGTTGGGAAGAAGCCTGCGTAATCTTCGATAAGAATACCGATGAAGCGCTCTAGTGAACCAAGAATTGCACGGTGAATCATAACCGGTGTATGGCGTTCATTATCTTCACCTACATATGTAGCGCCTAAACGCTCAGGTAATGCGAAGTCAAGTTGAACAGTACCACACTGCCATGCGCGATCAAGGCAATCGTGAAGTGTAAACTCGATCTTAGGACCGTAGAATGCACCCTCACCTTCTTGAATATCAAATGGAATTTCCATTGACTCAAGCGCGGTAACTAAATCGGCTTCAGCTTTGTCCCACATTGCATCAGAACCAACACGCTTTTCTGGGCGAGTTGATAATTTAACAACAATGTTATCAAAACCAAATGTCTTATATGTATCATACACCATTTCGATGCAAGATGTAACTTCTTGTTGTACTTGTGCTTCTGTACAAAAAATATGCGCATCATCTTGGGTGAAACCACGTACGCGCATAATACCGTGAAGTGAACCAGAAGGCTCATTACGGTGACAAGAACCAAACTCTGCCATACGTAATGGTAAATCACGGTATGACTTAAGGCCTTGGTTAAAGATCTGTACGTGACCAGGACAGTTCATCGGCTTAATAGCGTATTCACGGTTCTCAGAACTTGTAGTGAACATCGCTTCAGCGTACTTATCCCAGTGACCAGAACGTTCCCAAAGCACACGGTCCATCATTAATGGGCCTTTTACTTCTTGGTAATCGTATTCGTTTAGTTTTTCACGAACAAATACTTCTAGCTCACGGAAGATAGTCCAACCGTTATGATGCCAGAATACCATACCTGGAGCTTCTTGCTGCATGTGGAACAGATCAAGTTGCTTACCGATTTTACGGTGGTCACGCTTTGCAGCTTCTTCTAAACGCGTTAGGTGCGCTTTCAGTGCTTTCTTATCGTGGAATGCAGTACCGTAAATACGTTGTAGCATCTTGTTATCGCTATTACCACGCCAGTATGCACCAGCAACACTTAATAGCTTAAAGTTCTGACAGAAACCCATGTGTGGTACGTGTGGACCACGACACATGTCAATGTATTCTTCATGATGGTATAAACCTGGACGATCGTCACGAGCAACGTTTTCATCTAGGATTTCGATCTTGTACGTTTCGCCACGCGCATCAAACGCATCACGCGCTTCTTGCCAGCTCACGTTTTTCTTCACAACTTGATACTTAGTTTTCGCTAGTTCAAGCATGCGCTTTTCAATAACTTCAAGATCTTCTTGTGTTAATGATTGCTCTAGATCGATATCGTAGTAAAAACCATTGTCAATCGTAGGACCGATCGCCATTTTTGCTTCAGGGTACAATTGTTTAATTGCATGGCCTAGCAAGTGTGCACATGAGTGGCGAACGATTTCAAGACCATCAACATCATCTTTTACTGTGATGATTTCTAGGCTAGCGTCATTTTCGATAAGATCACAAGCATCAACACGAACACCATCAACACGCCCTGCAATGGTTGCTTTCGCAAGACCAGGACCGATTGAAAGTGCAACGTCCATTGTTGATACAGCGTCGTCGAATTGACGTTGACTACCGTCAGGAAGAGTAATAACAGGCATTTAAATATCCTTAAACAGTGGTGCCACACACCAAGTAGCACATGTTGAGTTAACAAAGCTTTTAGAGAAGCTTTTATGAATAAAAATGTTTTTACTTTGATGCCGCAATACTGAGCAACACGCTAAGGTAAAAACTGGGTGACACTATACAAACGGTAACAAGATATTGCAAAGGATCACCCTAACTTTTTATACGCTTATTTTACTAAGGCGTAATTCACTACGTACAGTTTCTCGATACCAGGGTAAATATCGTTAATAACCGCTTTTAGTTCCGTTAACGTCATGTTTTCTTGTTGTGCATGAAAATCATTTAAATCACTAAATGCTATTGGTTCAACACTTAAAATCTCTAAGCGACAAAACCAGCGTCCATCCTCATAAGTTGATACTTCAACGGTAGTACCTGGAACATAATGACGTTCAGCTTCATCACGAATCGTTATTGTCTTTTTTCCTGACAATATATCGCTTTCAAAACGTGCAAAAAAAGTCATTTCTGTAGGGATAATAGGTGTAGTCATTATAATGTCCTTCACGACTAAATAAATTTTCGCTTAGAGTAACTACAAATATTTAAAAGTAAACGGACAATCGCCAAGGAAAATAAATATTTATTCAAGATTAATAAAATTCCAACTTTAACAAAACAGCAAGTATTTCAATTTTTTCAATGCGTTACACCTGTGCACCTTAATGAATTACTTAAAATAGCATCAACTTCACAGATATATATAAACGAAATGGACTAAGATGTTGATAGACAAGTTTTATCTAGTCCAATTTTATGCGTGGAGGATGCTATGTGGCAGGCTATTTCTCACCAGTTGTCGGAAGTACTTGGTCGGCAGTTCAAAATCAACGAACGTGAAGCTATTCTAGGTGGTGATGTTAACCAATGCTATTGTGTTGGCGATGGCGAACAACGCTTTTTCATCAAACTGAATGATAAAGATCAGCTTACTGTTTTTGAAACTGAAGCCGAAAGTTTACGTATCCTCAATGAGGCTGATTGTGTTCAAGTGCCACAACATTTCCATCTTGGTACTTGTCGTGATAAATCTTTTCTTATTCTAAATTATCTTCCCACTAAAACCATTGATGACGAGTCTGGCTATAAACTCGGTCAACAACTCGCCCAACTGCATTTATGGGGCGACCAAGTTGAATTTGGTTTTGATTTTGATAACTATATTGGTTTAACCCCTCAACCCAATAAATGGCGTCGTCGCTGGGATAAGTTTTTTGCTGAACAACGCATTGAATGGCAATTACAACTTTGTGAAGAAAAAGGGCTACATTTTGGTGATATTGACACAATAACAGCTAATGTCGCGCAACGACTAAGTAATCATCAACCTAAACCATCACTACTCCATGGTGACTTATGGCATGGTAATACGGCTCTAACGGTATTAGGCCCGATTATTTTTGATCCGGCGACTTATTGGGGTGATCGTGAATGTGATGTTGCTATGACAGAGTTGTTTGGCGGTTTTCCTGCCAGCTTCTATAAAGGTTATCAATCTGTCTACCCTTTAGACGAGGGCTATCAAGACCGTAAAGATCTTTATAATCTTTATCATATTCTTAACCACTGTAATCTCTTTGGAGGCGAGTATATGGGGCAAGCGCAGCATATTATTGCCAAGTTACTGTTAGAAGAGTAATTACGGTTATTTATTTTCATATCATGCCAGCACTATTGCCACATAGTGCTGGTGCTTTAAACCTGTATTCGCAAAATAGAGAACTACCAACTAGGATCTATAATAATATACAGCACAATTAAACGATGCCTTTCATATTTATATTAAGGATCTATTATGCACAAATATTCAACTCAAAACGTCTGCTGCCCACATTGCGGTCACAGCATAAGAATCCCTCTAGATGCGAGTGCTGGTAGTCAAGACTTTTATGATGATTGCACTATTTGCTGTAATCCTATTCATTTAACCATGGAAGTCGATGAACTACATAAAACCATTAATCTATTTGTTGATGCTGATGATGAGCAAATATTTTAATAATGAGTCTTATTTGCCATCATACGTTCAACAGTATCCACAATAGCTTGTGTTTGTGGATCAATTTCCACATTAATAATATCATTTATTACACGGCTTTTAAGGTTCGTGCGTTGTAAGGTTTCAGGAATTAAATTGACATTAAAATGTCCGTCTTTAACTTCACCAATGGTTAAGCTAATCCCATCAATACCGATGTACCCTTTTGTGAAAATATATTTTATTAATTGTGCTGGCACTGAAAACCATATTTGATGATTATTTTCGGTAATATTTACGGCTGAGACTGTTGCTGTAGCCATAATATGGCCCGACATGGCATGTCCTCCAATCTCATCGCCAAACTTAGCAGCACGTTCAACGTTGACATAATCTCCAACATTGAGCAGACCTAAATTGGTCACATTCAATGTTTCCTGCATTAAATCAAACGATACTAATTGATCTTTAATTTCCGTTACCGTCAAACAACAGCCATTGTGAGCCACAGAAGCCCCCACAACTAATCCTTGAGTCATCTCAAAAGGTAAACGGATAATATGCGTTTGAAACTGCGTTTTTTTATCAATACTAACAACTTGTGCAGTAGCTTGTATAATTCCAGTAAACATACCTATCCTTATATTATTTCACTTATTTACTCTATGATTAATATATCAATTTATTAAATATTATTAATAAAAACACACATACAATGTTCGATAAAGTAACGTTCTTGTCAGCTATAGTTATCAAGAGTAACTTTTTGACATTGAGGTGACACTTTAAAAGTGCCATAAGCGTATTAATTGTATAACAATAAAAGTTAGCCAATTTTGACTAACTTTTTCTATTTTATACCTAGTCAACCTAGTCAATAAATAACATCTATTTAAAGGTACATCATGGCCGCTAATGCCTCGTCAACCGTTACATTGTCACCACAACAACAGCAACAAACTATTTTACGCATTTTACTTATTAGCTTGTTAGTGGTGTTATCTGGATATTATATTTGGGTACTGTATAAAGCAATAACGCCTAATGTCAGTCTTGCTTATAAAGCATACTACATTAAAAATCAGACCTTATATTGGCAACCTAAACAACCTAACCTTGCGCTAACATTACCAAGCACCTTAAAGACAACCAATAATGTGCCAAATTTATCTCGAGCAGGCTGGAGTTTTGATACCAGTGACAATATGCGCCAGCTGTCTCAGCAAGGTGGTTTATACTTTACATTACCGAATGTGCCTACAACCAATGTTAAGATTACATTTACCTTAACAAAAACGCAGCAACAGCTAAAACCACTGACGTTTACCTTTAATCATCACCAAGGCACATTATTACCGCAAGCACAGGGAAATATACTGGTTGCTCAACTGCCAAAACAACAATTTCTAGCAGCTTCAAAACAATTACAATCATTCATATTAACTACGCCAACACCACTACAAGTTACGGCAATAAGTCTAACACCAACTAATGTAGATACTTTACCTTTGCCACATAGTGCTGGCTCTTTTAATCAAAAAATTGGGAACGTCGAATGAATCAGAAACCAAACCCACTTGATTACCGTTTATCGCTTATTGTGCCCGTTTATAATGAAGAGGTTGCTATTGAGCCCTTTTTAACGGCTATCAATGACAAACTCAGTAGCATTCGTTCACACATTGATATTGTGTTTATTAATGACGGCAGTAAAGATAATACTCGGCACGTTATTGATAGAATGATAGAGCAAGATCCAAGTATCTCATTGGTCAACTTTGCGCGTAATTTTGGTAAAGAAGCCGCAATGACTGCGGGTTTAGATTACGTTCAAGGCGATGCTGCCGTCATCATGGATGTTGATTTACAAGATCCACCTGAAGTCATTTTAGAATTTGTTGATCTGTGGTTAACGGGTAACTATGACACGATTTATGGTGTTCGCGTTGATCGCTCACAAGATACTTATACTAAACGCTTAACTGCTGGCGGCTTTTACCGTTTTTTTAACTTTTTATCTGCCGAAACCACGCTACCAGAAAATGCGGGAGATTTTCGATTAATTAACCGCTGCGTAATCGAAACAGTCAAACAATTACCTGAACGTAATCGTTTTATGAAAGGCTTGCTAGCGTGGTCATCATTACGCGCTATTGGCGTAAATTTTCAGCGTCCAGAACGTCTTATTGGCGACACCAAATTTAATTATTGGAAGCTGTGGAATTTTGCAATGGATGGCATCACAAGTTTTACTGCTTGGCCATTACGTGTTTGGGGCTTTGTCGGTTTTGGGATTTCATTTTTATCTTTTATCTTTTTAATGTACATCGTTATTAGTGCACTCTGTTTTGGCGTCCATACCCCTGGTTATGCCTCTACTATTTCAGTAGTACTGTTTTTAGGCGGTATTCAACTGATATCTTTAGGTGTAATTGGTGGCTATGTCAGCCGTATTTATACTGAGCTTAAACATCGACCAATCTATTTAGTAGAAGATGTGTACGGGAACTATAAAAACAATCCACCAGCATCAAAAAATCAACATTACACTCAAACAACAGTAAATAAGCCTAGCCATCATTATGAGTAATTCTTTTGTTAAACATTTTTGGCAACTTAACCGTTTCGCTATTGTTGGGTTACTAGCCACAGCGGTGCATTTGTCTATTGTACGCTTGTATTTTTTTCAAATGGCACATCCTTCAGAATATATTGCCAATATTCTAGGGTTTGCCGTTGCTTTTTTAGTGTCATATTTTGGTCATCGCCATTTCACTTTTGCCCAAAAAGGCTCATTTTTTAAATTCTTAGCAGTGTCTCTATTTGGATTTTTAATTAATAACCTTATTTTGGTGACATTGTTACAAACAGCGCATGTTAAAGGATGGATAGCAGTCACTATTTCAACCTTATGTGTACCAATCATTACTTTTATTTTATCGAAATTTTGGGTCTTTAAATGAATCCCTTATCTGTTACAGACATTCGTCTTACCCGCAAAGATTGGTTAAACCTGATCTTTGCTGTCATTGTTAGCCGTATTGTTATCTACGCTCTTGGTCTGTGGGGTGTAAATATGTTCATGACTGGCCATTATGCAGAGCAACCTTTACTACAAACTGTTTGCCGTTTTGACTGCGTTTGGTTTTATCGCATAATCGATAATGGTTATGATCTTATTCCACAATGGCTTGGTCAAAAAAATGCAGCAAATTGGGCGTTTATGCCATTACAGCCCTTTCTAGGATGGATATTTTCGCACTTAACCTCTTTTGAAAACCCGATTAATAACTATCGCTTTGGGTTAGCATTTGCATCTAATCTAGCGTTTTTATTTAGCATTCCAATGGTATTAATGGTGCTCAAGCAGCTAAAACTGAGTGCTGCAACACGTTCTACCATGGTATGGATCTTATGTTTTTCACCTTATACTGTTTACTCCTCTGCTGGTTATACCGAGCCACTCTTTATTGCCTTAGTGGCAGGGGTGTTCTTATTTAGCTACCGTCAACAGTGGTTTTGGGTTGCTATTTTAGGCATGCTTGCCGCTGTAACTCGTAACCTTGGTGTATTCTTAGTCTTCCCAGTATTAATTATTGCGATTCAACACTACGGTATTCAAAGTTTCTTACGTTTTAAAACACCAGCATTAAAAGTTTTAGCCGCTATTTGGGTGATCCCTATTGGCTTTTTTGGCTTTATGACCTACTTATATTTCCATGTTGGAGACGCACTTGCATTTGGTCATATTCAAATAGCTTGGGGACGTCAACTGACTAATCCATTTCATTGGTTGATGTTTGGTTTTGAAACGGGCGGTCCGAAATTATATCTCACGATTATGGCGCTACTTTCGTTTGCACTTAATATTTACTTAGTAGTACGTAAATATTATGCCGAAGCGCTGTTTATGTTTATTTGTTTAATACTGCCGCTTTCATCAAGCCTTAATGCCATGCCACGTTACGCATTTGGTCTTTATCCAACCTTTCTTGGATTAGCTTTACTTGTCGAACGTTACCCAAGTATTAAAACGCCAATGCTGTGTATTTTTAGTGCCGCGAGCACCTTTATTGCGATTGGTTTCTTTGGGCATCACTTTTTTACCGTCTAACTCAGTACCCTTACTGTAAACTTAAGCTAACGGCCTCGATTCTCAGTTATCGAGGCCGTTTGTTTTTATACGCATAAAGTGATAAATATTACTTGGTTTTGTGGGTTTTATTTATATAATCCAGCCATCTTTAGAATGCATTAAATAGTGCCTAGCCGCTATTCATTTACTCCCCCCTTTATTTCTTCATTTTTGGAGCTATGCTGAGTGCAAAACTACACCAAAGAAACCACACAACTGCTCAAACTTGCGATACCCGTTTTAATTGCCTCTGTTGCCCAGACATCAATGGGTTTCGTTGATACCGTTATGGCAGGTGGCGTCAGCGCAACCGATATGGCAGCCGTTGCGGTTGCTGCAAGTATTTGGCTACCTTCGATATTATTTGGAGTGGGGTTGCTGATGGCGATTGTTCCTATCGTGGCCCAACTGAGTGGGTCAGGTAAAAAGGACAAAATCCCCTTTGAAATTCAGACGGCTTTTATTCTCGCAGTTTTGATTTCCATTCCTACGATGTTAATTTTGTATAATGCGGGAATTTTAATCCATTACATGGATGTCGAGCCAGTACTTGCTGAAAAGACCGTTGGCTATTTACATGCAGTATTATTCGCTGTACCTGCATTTTTATTTTTCCAAACCCTAAAAAGTTTCTCTGAAGGTTTATCATTTACCATTCCTGGTATGGTAATAGGCTTTTTAGGACTTTTACTTAACATTCCGCTCAACTGGATCTTTGTTTACGGAAAATTTGGTATGCCTGCACTAGGTGGTGTTGGCTGTGGCATTGCAACTGCTATCGTGTATTGGTTCATGTTTTTTGCTATGCTGGCGTTTGTTCTAATCAATAAACGTCTTAACAGTTTGAATGTGTTTGGCGTGATCTACCCACCTAAGTTTGCTGCAATCAGCCGCTTATTTAGACTCGGTTTTCCAGTAGCAGCATCATTATTTTTTGAAGTTTCTCTATTTGCCGTTATTGCATTATTGATCTCGCCACTTGGGCCAATGAAAGTGGCTTCACACCAGATTGCAATGAATTTCTCATCGTTAGTTTATATGTTACCAATGAGTTTAGCGGCAGCTGTCAGCATTCGAGTTGGCCATAAAATGGGTCAAGAAGATATTATTGGTGCTAAAATTGCTAGTCATTGCGGCTTGATTGTCGGCACATCGTTAGCATTTTGTACCGCAATTTTAACGGTGATTTTCCGCGAGCAAATTGCGTTACTGTATACAGATAACCCTGAAGTTATTATGTTTGCAGGTCAACTGTTGTTATTAGCTGCTATTTACCAATGTAGTGATGCAGTACAAGTTGTTGCTGCTGGTGCACTACGTGGCTATAAAGATATGCGCGCGATCTTCTTCTGTACTTTTATCGCTTATTGGCTATTAGGACTACCAATTGGATACATTTTAGGAATGACCGATTGGATAGTAAAACCAATGGGGCCAGAGGGTTTCTGGATTGGCTTTATTATTGGCTTAACATCAGCCGCAATCATGCTTGGTATGCGTATGCGTTGGGTACATAAACTTGACCATCAACGACAAATTGAAATGTCATTACGTTAACTGTTGGCTCTGTATTATTAAAAAAGTGATCTGAGGATCGCTTTTTTTTTGTCTAAAATTGTGTGGTTGCATATGCTTAATATACCGTGACCAACGCTAGAGTATGATGAAAATACCATTATTAGTGCTTTGTTGTGTATTGCTACTTATTGGCTGCAAAGAAAACACCACTGAAGCATTATTAGACACTTATCAACAACGACTTGCTAACGTATTAAAGATTACGCCAGCGGAAACTCCGCGGTTGAATTTAGCCGCCCTTCCCGCCGTCCGCTCTCTCAAACAACCAGTTGCAGATATTCGTATTGGATTATTAAATGCGTATGAATTACGTCAATGTGGTTTATTTCAGTTAATTGCAGAGCGTAATTCAATATTAGGCAAGGTACAGGATCAAATTCGTCAACTACATTATGAATTGTTATTTTTAAAACAACTCGATCACTGTTTAAATGTTATTGATAATAGCGACCCTTTGCATCCTCAATTAATGGATATTTATCATCAAAAGCAACAACAATTACCACGCGTAATCTGGAATATGGCATTTACTAGTCAAGAGTGGCGACAACAATTTACCTTAGGTCATCAAGTATTAGAGCTACAGCAATTTAGTGGTTATATCGAAAATTTAGCGGCATTTGATTATTTAGCGACACTAACGACAACAATTACTGCAACTAATATGTCACAGGCATTCACAACCCTGACAACAAACAATATTGATCTTCTTCTTTATCATCAGCAGCAAATTCATAACACACAATATCTTGGGCAACTTTTTTATTCGATGGCGCAGATCACTGCGGAGTTGAATACGATCACAGCTCAACTTACTCAGCATGAGAACAATGTTATTTGCGGTAAAAATATCAATCAACAGCAAGCGCAATATTTACGTAATGTTTTTTATAAATATTACGTCACTGATATTCAACCGTATCTAAGTACATTACAATCTCAATACCAACAGTTACAGCCTTATTTACACCACTTCTACACCAAGCTCGTTAAAGATCATATTCAACCATCATCAGCGATGACCTTGTACGCTGAAGATTACTTTGAGGGTCAACTACAGCATCAATTTCAACAAGCCACTCTAAATCATGTTCATTATTGGCAGCGATTATTTGAACGTTGTCAATTTAAGGTTGGGCATCAATAACTTGCTACCAACCTCAATTATCATTTTTGTTACTATTAGTTCATTTTTAGAATAGGTAAACTAGACTACATTGTAGAGGTTAAGGGAGATAACAATGAAAAAACATAAAAACGAAGCAAAACTTTTAAAAAAAGCATTAGAACTTGGTTTCGCCTTTGCAAAAAAACAAGGATTTAACGATTTAGATCGCGGTGTAGGTTCAACAGATCGTGTTGAATGTATTTATCGCTTGTTAGTAGAGTGCAAACAAATCACGCCTTTAGCTGTAGATAAAGAAGACGGCGTTAACATGAAACATAAACTGGTATTGTGGATCACCCGTCTATTACCAGAAAACCACGAACTGCTTCAATAATTCACTTATGTAGTCACTAGTACTTTGCTAGTGACTCTTCCCGCTAAGAATATGCGCGATCTCACATTCGGCTATTTATCCACCACCAAATTGGCTATTGTGCAAGCAAACGCACTGAATTCACTAAAAAACTCTATTTAAACACTTGCCTAGATTACGGTGACTCGCTACTATGCTTGTCATTCGCTGATTACATTTAAACAGTAATTAAGCTGAAACTGCTCGCTTAGCTCAGTTGGTTAGAGTACTTGCATGACATGCAAGGTGTCACTGGTTCGAGTCCAGTAGCGAGCACCATTTTAAAGTAAATGGCTTAATTGCGGTTTATTACAGTACAATTTGCTCGCTTAGCTCAGTTGGTTAGAGTACTTGCATGACATGCAAGGTGTCACTGGTTCGAGTCCAGTAGCGAGCACCATTTTAAAGTAAACGGCTTAATTGCGGTTTATTAGAGTACAATTTGCTCGCTTAGCTCAGTTGGTTAGAGTACTTGCATGACATGCAAGGTGTCACTGGTTCGAGTCCAGTAGCGAGCACCATTTTAAAGTAAACAGCTTAGTTGCGGTTTATTACAGTACAATTTGCTCGCTTAGCTCAGTTGGTTAGAGTACTTGCATGACATGCAAGGTGTCACTGGTTCGAGTCCAGTAGCGAGCACCATCTTTTAGATACAACCAAGCCTGCTTTTTAGCAGGCTTTTTTGTATCTGGATCATAACAATTGCAATCAATAGCACAGGTTAGCGACAACCGATCAGTAATTAGGTAATATTTATATCAATTATAATAATTGACGATATAATGATGAAAATTACTGTTGATGGTGGCTCGTTTAAAGTATCCGTTGATACTGAATTTGAAGGCTTACTCACTGAAGCTGCTGCGGTTTTTGATGAAACATTAATCCAAGCTAAATCAAACGACAAAGCTATTTTACGTTTTCTACAAATCATTCTTGAACATCGTGAAAGCGATGATGCAATTGGTTATGCTGTTCTCGGTTTACTTGGCTGGTATAACGCCGCAATTAATCCAGTTACAGATAAAGACATTGAATTAAATTTACCTAAAATAGTTCCTCATCTACTCAACCCTGCAGGCGATATCAATGCAACTAGCGACAATGAAAAAACAACATTCAAGCATTGATTGACATCCTCCTATCATTAAAAAGCCACTCATCAAGAGTGGCTTATACTATTAATATCTCTATTAGTCACTTTTCTTAGCAAACCTTAACAGCCGCCAGTATTTGCTTATATTGCATCGTCTTATGTTTACCATTTCCACATAAGCAATTGGCACAACAAACAACGAGAATACTGTTCCTAATATTAATCCGCCCACCAGCACCAAACCAATATTAATTCGACCTATTGAGCCAGGTCCGACTGCCAATGCTAATGGTAGCGAACCAATTATCATTGTAAACGATGTCATTAATATGGGTCTTAAACGTGATTTAGCACTAACAAGCGCAGCTTCATACGCATTTAAACCATGATCTTGTTGCTGTTTATTCGCAAAATCAACCAATAAAATACCATGCTTAGTTACAAGCCCAACCAGTGTCAACAATCCAATTTTAGAGTAAATATTAAGACTTTGACCAAAGGCCGTTAAGGTTAATAATGCTCCGACTAAACACAGTGGTACAGTAAGCATAATAATTAACGGTTCAACAAAGCTTTCAAACTGCACGGCTAAAATTAAAAATACAAAAATTAATGCCATAGCAAAAATTAATATCATTCCATGTGACGAATCTTGTAGATCTTTTACAACCCCATTAAATTGATATTGCTGACCTTTTTGCAATAAATTAGGTACTTGATGATTCACAAATTGCTGCACATCACTGGCACTATAACCAGGCATTAAATCTGCTGTAATTTCTGCACTATCAAGCCCCATAAAAGTTTTAATATGTGATTCTGCCGTTACTTGCTTAATGGTCACAAATTGCGATAACGGTAGTGCCTTTCCTGTTTTTGAGACAACATATAATTTATTTAATACCTTAAAATCACCCAGTGATTGTTTATTTACTTGCACTCGAATTGGGTAGGTATAGCCATCTGCCATTTTTAAATCTGCTGCTTTTACTGAACCTAAAAACGTCGATACAGCGCTAGTTACATCAGCATAATCTACATCTGATAGCACCACTGCATTTTGATCAATTTTCAGATCAAACCGTAATAAATCACGATGTGTTGAGTTACTGACATTTGAAACACCTGCATAACCCTCGAGTGCTTTCTCAACCTTCGTAGCTGTATCACTTAATGCTGATGTGTTTTTATTAAGCGTGGTAAGTTCAAGTACTAATCCTGCAGGTAAATTAAGGTTATCAGCTGAGCGAACTGACATTGATACGCCATAGGCTGATAGTGTTGATTTTGCTTTACGCATTAAGTGACTAATAACTTGCTCAATATCCTGTTTCCGCTCATTCCATGGCGTTAGTATCAAATGATTTTCTGGTGTTGATTCAATATAGGACATGTTCGCTTCAATGGCAGGATCACCATTAAACACACTATTTAACTGAGCATTATTTTGAAGATGATAAGCTCGCCCTACTCCTGAAGGTGATTTAGTCGATACTGAAATAAACCCAGTATCTTCAATTGGCAATAACGTTTTAGGCATCCACCATACTGCTACCGTTGACACACCAATAAGTAATATCGCAACAACAACTAACCACTTTTTCTGAGTGAAAACGAATTTCAACAACTGTAAATATTTGGTTGTTAACTGTTCAACGTTACCCTCAACCCACACAAACCAAGTTGGTGGTCGAGTGACAGGCTTTAGTATATAAGCACTCATCATTGGCGATAATGTCAGTGCGATAACGCCTGAAATGAGCACTGCCGCAGCAAGCGTAAAAGCAAATTGATGAAACAAATCTGCGGTTAATCCCGACATAAAGCCTATAGGGCAATAAACCGTCGCTAGCGTTAATGTCATTGCAATAACAGGGGCGACAATTTCTTTACTGCTTGCTATTGCAGCCTCTAACGGCTTTTTACCTTGTTCTATGTGCCGAAAACAGTTTTCAACCACCACGATAGCATCATCAACAACTAAACCGATAGCAAGAATTATTGCCAGAATCGTTAATACATTAATGCTAAAACCTAAGGCCGCCATCACTGCAAACACACCGATAATACACACTGGGATCGTAATCAACGGAATAAGCGCAAATCGTATAGAACCCAAAAACAATACGACCACTGCTGCCACTAATACAATTGCTTCAATTAAGGTTTTAAATCCCTCATCAATCGATGCCTTAATAAAATCAGCTTGGTTATACACCATTTTCATCTCAATAGTGCTAGGAATACTCATTGATGCCATTGCCGCTTTAACTCGCTGTGCAACCACTACCGGATTCTCACTTTTTAGCGGCAATGTCTGAATTGACATTCCTAACTGACCATTAATATGCAGTATTGAAGGAGTCAAACTAGCGTCATCTTTAACTACATTGGCAACATCACCAACACGCACAATATTGCCACCCTCGTAGCGCACCACTAAATTGCGTACATCAGCAACACTGCTGACTGAACTCACAGGGTTTATGGAAAAATCACGCACCTGACCTTGAATTGTTCCTGCTGTAAACGTGGCATTATATTTACTCAAGGTACTCACCACATCGGTAGCAGTAATACCAAGTGCCATCATCTTTTCTGGATCAAGCCAGACATGAATCGCTTGGCTACTCCCACCGTAAGGCCCCCACACACCACCGACTCCAGGTATATGACTAAACTGAGGAATAAGTTGCTGACTGATAAGATCATACATTTGCTGCTTGGTTATTTTTCCCTTTGCAACAAAGGTAATAATATTACTGGGTAACGCATTCTCTGAAGAATCATCTGTCACTATAGGCTTATCGATCATACTTGGAGGAAAATTATTAATCGCCTCGACTTTACTACGCAAGTTATTCATTAAACTGGCGTATTTCACATCTGATACATTATCTTTAAAAAAAACTTTTAACGTACACGTCCCTTGCTGACAGTCAGTGTTCATATTTTTAACAGATTCAAGCCCTGTCGCTGCAGAAATAAGTTTATCCGCAACGTTATCTGACATGAACTCAGCACTTGCACCTGAAATACTCGCTGTCACTGTCGCGTTTGGAGCACGATGATCTGGAAAATATTGCACCGGTAGACTTTGTAATGCCACCATGCCTAGCAACACAATCGCAATGCACAGCACGCACGAATAAATCGGATGTTTGATACAAATCTCAGGCAGCTTCATGCTTAGCTCCTTGATTTGAGCTTGCTGTTATTTTTTGCATTGGCTTATTTAAGGACGAAGCTGGATTTGGGTTTTTTGGGGGTGAAGATAATGGTAAAACTGGCGTTGTGGGTACTGTGGATGTTTGAAGTTTAACCAACGAGTCTGGTTTTAAGTTTTGTTGTCCTGCAACGACGACTTTATCGTTAACATTTAGACCTTGTTTAATAAACACATAGCCATCATTGGTGTTATCACCGAGAACAACTGGCTGTTGTTGTACGCCCTTACCATCATAAAGCCACACATAACGTTTATCACCATCAACAATGACTGCGGTTTGAGACACAATAGGATAAGTGACATTTTTTGCCGAATGCTGTGTTACTTTGGCAAACATACCAGGTATAAGTAATTTATCGGTATTTTTAATATTTGCTTGAACATCAATACGGCCTGATTGCAAATCCACTTCTGGAGCAATGTAATTAACGACACCAATGAAACGTTTATTTTTATAAGCATCGACAGAGATCGTAACCTGCTGATTAGGTGCTGCTTGAGCTAACTCTTGCTGACTAATAGAATATGCAACTTGTACAGGATCGTTTTTGATTAATGACACCACAACATCATCAGAGCTAATTCGACTACCAATAGAGTATTTAAAATTTGTCAGACGGCCATTAAACGGGGCGATTAATTGATAATTGAGTAAATCATCTTTTTTTTGTTGTACATCTACTTGTACTAAATGGGTTTGTAATTGCTGATTCTCAATATCTTGCTTTGATATCGCATCTGGCTGTTTTTTAATTAGCGCTAACATACGATGTAATTTAGAACGCTCAATTGCATATTGTGTTTCAGCTTTTTGCAGCTCAGCTTTGGGTTGCGTACTATCAAGCTTCGCGATTACATCTCCTTTATGAACATAAGCACCATCTGAAAAACATTTTGTTATTAATTTGTCGGATGCACTAAAGGTTAATGCTGTAGAATCTACAGCGGTAATTTTACCGACTTCTTGAAAGTCTTGGTTGAAGGTTCTATTTTTTATATTCTGAATTTTAATTGGAATTAATGACGTTTTTACCGATTCACTCGCCAGCGACGATAATGTTGTAAACATCATTGGAAGAACCAATACACCCATTAAAATTCTGCTCTTACACTCCATGATAGTGCTCTATTTTATTTCAGTTATACCCTCACAGTATCAATATTAATTCATTGTACGTTAAAATAGTGTCAATATATAAAAGCTTTTTATACCTAGCATAACAAATATCTACCTTGTGAATATATTTGCTTATCTTAAAAATGCCATAAAAAAAGCGGTGATCTCTCACCGCTTGCAGTCGTTTTATTAACAATAATTATTCAGATACAACCACTCGACTAACTTAGCGTAATGCGTTTATTATTTTGCAGCGCTTTACTTTCAGAGCTTTTAAATGTGTTATCTTTACTTTGAATAAAATATACCGACAAATCTTGCTCATTCGCAACAATTTTACCTTCAACAGGCCCTAAACATAACATTGAGGTTGCCCAAGCATCACCAACAATCGGGTTATGACCAAATACAGAAGCTGACACTAAATCATGGGTTACT
Source organism: Photobacterium andalusiense (assembly GCF_900185625.1). Lineage (GTDB taxonomy): Bacteria > Pseudomonadota > Gammaproteobacteria > Enterobacterales > Vibrionaceae > Photobacterium > Photobacterium aquimaris. The sequence continues at coordinate 566,822 of NZ_FYAJ01000001.1, read as the reverse complement.
GGTGCACCCGTTCTAGTATCTAAAATATGGGAATAGTCCTTTTTACCATCTTTAAAATTATGGTGATAAGTGCCTGAGGTATTTAATGACACGCCATCTTCCGCATTAATATTAACGATAGTATAAGGACGAATACCGTCTTTTAATGCTATTGGCTGTTCAATAGCAACACGCCATTTTTGGCCTTCAAGTTTGCGACCTTTAATTTTCATATCGCCACCAAACTCAACTAAATAATTATTAACACCATCTGCTTCTAAGATTTTACTTAGCTGACTAATCGCATAACCTTCGCCCATTGAAGATAAATCTATTTGTATCTGAGGAATGGTTTTTCTGATCCGTAAATTTACTGGATCAATTTCAATCTTATCAATACCAATATCTTTTTTTATCGCTGCTATTTGTTGAGTTGTCGGTACATTAAGTGTCTCACCTTGAAAACCCCACAATTTATACAAAGGCTGAATCGTAGGATCATAACAACCGTGACTATCTTTATTTAATTTTTTCGCAAGCGACAACATATAAATGAAATCTTTAGAAGCGGGTTGCCATTCGGTTGATGTACTGTGATTAAACTTAGAAATATATGAATCATTACGATAAGTTGAATATTCTTTATCAATCGCTGCCAGCTTTTTATTAAACTGTTCGGTTACCTTCGCGACAGGTACATCCTGTTTTGACCAATATGTCACATGATAACTAGTACCTTCAGCAAAGCCTGTGATCTTATGTAATTTGGGCGCTTGACTACAACCAGACAACAGTACGATAGCAGATAACGACAACGCAGCAACATAGCTTCGTTTTGACAATAATTTTGACGAATGAGTGAACATAAAACGACCTTAGCTCTCTAAATAATGGTCGAAGTCTAACAATAGCGCCGAAAGATCGCTAGGCTATAAACAAATAACCTCCCTCCACCGTATTCCAATTACACATACACCTCATACGCAACACCACCCCTTTAAATAACCGATAACTTAAATAGTCCTTCAAACTATCTTTTTTCCGTAGTAAAACTGCCATATTTTTGTCATCAATCACTGTTGTAATTGCTAAAAATTACTTACACAACAAGGGTTAAACGTGACTACATTAATTAAATCTCTTACCACAATCGTTATTTCAGCGGCCCTCACATCGCCAGTACAGGCAACTGAAATTAAGAATATAATTCTAATGATTGGTGATGGTATGGGTCCTCAACAGGTGGGATTATTAGAAAGCTATGCTGATCTTGCTCCGCATTCTATTTATAACGGTCAGAAGACAGCCTTGTATAAATTAGCCCAACAAGGTGTTATCGGCGCCTCACTCACCCATCCTAATGATGCCATTGTTGTCGATTCTGCATGTTCAGCAACCATGCTAGCTACCGGCATTATGACGGGCTCAGAGGTTATCGGTATTGATGCTGATGGTAATAGTATTGAAACAGTATTAGAAAAAGCAAAGCGCATGGGTAAAGCAACAGGATTAGTTTCAGACACCCGTATCACTCACGCAACCCCTGCTGCTTTTGCTGCCCACCAGCCCCATCGTTCACTGGAAAATGAAATCGCTTCAGACTTATTATCTGCAAACGTTGATGTAATGCTATCGGGTGGATTACGTAATTGGTTACCACAATCAGCAGACGCTGCAGGTGCAATATCAAAACAGTTGCCTTCGCTATCGGCTACTAATCTTTCTCTAAAGTCAAAACGTAAAGATAACCGTAATTTACTCTTAGAAGCTCAACAACAAGGCTACGCTTTAGCTTTTAACAAAGATATGTTACTGCACTCTAAAACAGATAAATTATTAGGTTTGTTTGCAAGCTCAGGAATGAATGACGGTATTCAAAACAGTGCGACAGTAAATGATCCTCAACGTACGCAACCTACATTAAAAGAAATGACAGATAAGGCACTGGATATTTTATCAAAAGACAAAGATGGCTTTTTCTTAATGGTTGAAGGTGGTCAAATTGATTGGGCTGGGCATAGTAATGATGCAGGTACTATGCTGCATGAAATGATTAAATTTGATCAAGCCGTTGAATCAGTCTACCAATGGGCACAGGGCCGTGATGACACATTAATTATTGTTACCGCAGATCATGAAACAGGCTCATTTGGGTTTAGTTACTCTGGTTACCAATTACCAAAGCCACAAAAACGCAGTGGTAAAGCATTTAAGCAACAAGATTATGCCCCTAACTTTAATTTTGGTGCCTTTACCGTACTCGATGATCTTTATAAACAAAAAATGAGTTATGCCAATATGTTAGCAACATTAAATAAGCTCAACAAAGATCAACAAACACCGCAAAACTTAGCTTCGATTATTAATAACAATAGCGAATTTCCAATCACAGAAGTTCAAGCTAAGGCAATATTGACTGATAAAGTAAACCCTTATCACAAAGATGATCACAGTTATTTATCCGCAACAGATATTCCTGCTATTCACGATTTTGATGCTTTTTATCCTTATAACGATCGCGCTAACCTGATTGCTCGAGCTCAAGCTACTCAACAAAATATCGTTTGGGGTACCGGTACTCATACCCATACCCCCGTTAATGTTTTTGCATGGGGACCTGCCGCAACCATTTTACCCGTATCTAAAATCATGCATCACTCACAATTAGGTGAGTTCATCAAAAACCAAGTGAAGTAACTCGCTTATTTTAACTCCCCCTCAATGACTTTAATTAAACGCATTGTCATTGAGGGTTTATTCACCAAAGAACCAGTATTAGTTCAATAAATAAAATAACTAATCTAACGTTTTCTTAAACCGAATCGACGCGACGATTAGCCCAACAATGGTGAAGATAATTAACCATAATGTATCACGCCACAAATCGACTAAATCTGCACCTCGCAACACAATGCCACGAATAATACGGATAAAATGGGTGGTTGGTAATACTTCTGCAATCCATTGGGCGACAACGGGCATACCTTCATAAGGGAACATAAACCCTGATAGTAAAATTGAAGGCAATAAAATAAAAATGGTCATTTGCATCGCTTGTAGCTGCGTGGTCGCTTTGGTCGAAATCACCAGACCTAAGGTTAAACTCGCAACAATAAACAACAATGTTCCAAGAAATATTTGCGTTAATGAGCCATTAATTGGCACATCAAAAATGATATGTCCCAATCCTAAAATAATAATGGATTGAATAAGACCAATAAATATATACGGCGTGATTTTAGCAAGCATCAACTCTAATGGCTGAATTGGGGTAGTAATTAATAATTCTAAATTACCCTGTTCTCGCTCACGTACAATGGCAACCGAGGTAAATAAAATCATTGTCATGGTTAGTATTACTCCGAGTAGCCCTGGAATAATATTAATTGCAGATCGCCGTTCAGGATTAAAATACAGCGTTACCTCAAAGTTATTCGGTTGTACTTTTCGTTGTGCGATCACTGCTGTTAATGGCATTTTTTGTAATTGCATGATGGTAGAGCTAATCAATGCATCAGATCCATCAACAAGCCATTGCCCTAGTGGTTGATGAGTTGCTATTCGTCGTTGAAAATCAGACGGAAGCACCAATACCGCTTTTACTGTGCCATCCATAATCGCTTGTTGCCCTTGCTGAGGTGTGGCATAACTCGCTATAACATCAACAACCTGTGTTGCTTTAATTGATTCCACCAGTATACGTCCAGTTGCTGAGTGGCTCTGATCAACGATTGCAGTAGGTACATTACGGACATTGGTATTGATCGCGTAACCAAATAATAACAATTGAATTAATGGGATCATCACGATCATACCAAAGGTGATACGATCCCGACTAAGCTGTCGTAACTCTTTGCTAACAATTGCATTGATCCGTAACAGACTCCACCGTAAGCGAGTGATCATTGTCGTCTCTCTCCTGTGCAGGTTACAAAAACATCCTCAAGGCTTGGTCGGCTAATTGTTATTGTCGCTGTTGCTAATACGGGTATTTGTGTTGGTAACCAACCAACAGGATCCTCAACATCCTTTGATACCAACACCCGTAACCTCACTCCAAGTTGAGCGGCAGATCGTACTTGGGGTAATTGTATAATTTGCGCTTTCAATTGACGTAATTGCTGGGCTTCTATTTCAACAACCGTCACTGCCATTGCCGCCATAAGAGAATTTGGTGTACCGTTAGCTCTTACTACACCGGCTTCCATAATAGCTAAGCTATGGCATCGTTCTGCTTCATCCATATAATGTGTCGTGACTAAAATTGTGGTGCCTTGATCCGACAAATCAAATAATTGCTCCCAGAAATCACGTCTATTTTCAGGATCGACGGCAGATGTTGGCTCATCAAGAAGTAATAAGTCGGGTTGATGAATGGTGGCAGCAGCTAATGCTAAACGTTGTCGCTGACCACCACTTAATTCACCGGCTCGTCGTTTAGCCCGCTGATCAAGCCCATAAGTAATTAATTGTTGTTGAACACGTTGTTGTCGTTGTGCTCTTGGCATACCAAAAATCTGTGCCATAAATTCAAGGTTTTCTTGAATGGTGAGATCTTGATATAACGAAAATTTTTGGGTCATATAACCAATACGTAGCCGTAATTGTTCGGCTTGACGTGGAATCTCTAATCCAAGCACATTTACGCTACCAGTTGTTGGGGTTAATAATCCCGTTAGCATTCTTAATGTGGTAGATTTACCGCAACCATTAGGGCCTAAGAAACCATAAATTGTCCCTTTCGGTACCACTAAATTCAGATTATCGACCGCAACAAAATCACCAAATTTTCGACTTAGATTAGTTGCAATAATCGCATTATCGTTCATGTGGCATCTCCACTTGAACCGGCACCCCTGCAGGTAAATCCCGACCACTTTCAGGAAAGTCTACTTTGGCCAAATACACTAACCGCGCTTTATCACTACCATTAAGGGTGTAATAAGGTGTAAAAGAAGGCATGGTTGCTATCCAACGTACTGTGCCTTGAAAAGGCTGTTTAATACCATCAACATGTATCGTTAATTTATTGCCTGCTTTTATATTGACACGATAAGGTTCAGGTACATAAATACGTGCATAAGGGGTTGTGAAAGGCGTAATAATTGCAATTGTTGCGTTAGCAGTAACCCGATCACCAACATGATATGGCAGACTTTCAACAACGCCATTACGAGTGGCAATGATTGTATAGTCTTGCAAAATTTGTTGTTGCAACGTCACATCAGTGATAGCTGCCATTAGTGCTGCTTGGGCTTGTTTGATATCTTCAACCCGCTCGCCACTGACTATTTTTTTCAGCCCATTAATTGCTGTTTGCAGTTCAGCTTGTGCTATATCACGCTGAGTTTGAGCACGATCACGCTCAGCCGTTGACACAACCTTTTTAGCAAATAAGCGTTGTATGCGTTGGTTATCTTCACTTTTATCGAGAAAATTTGCTTGATATTGTTCCACTTGGGCTTGAGCTGCGGCAATATCTTCAGGACGAGCGCCATTAGTTAAACGCTGTAAATAAGCTTGTGCTTGCTGCTTTACTGCTTGCGCTTTAGCAACTCGCGTTTGTTGTTGTTGCGATTTCAGTGTTGCAACTACCTGACCTTTTTTAATTACACTGCCTTCAGCAATAGGTTGCGAGGTGATAATTTCATTTGCTGTTGCTGTAAGGGCTATCTGATCACGCTCAATCGTGCCAAGTGCTAAAGTGGCAGCTTGATCATTACATCCCGTAACTATGCCGAATAAGGCAATAAAAATATAATAACGCGACAATACGTATTTCATAATCAGCTCCATTGAACTCAAATAATATCCATACAAAACAAGCTTACAATGGCTCTTTTGTGGGCAATACTAATCCTCCAGTGATCACTTTTAAATTATGTTCAAGCAAACGCACGAAAAAGTCTTCATTAACTTCAACACCTTGAATACTTAATATCGAAGGAGGAGCGATAAAAGGAAAAACCATTAGACTCATAAAAGAGATTTTACATAAACAAGGATCTAAGTCAGAACGAATAACGCCTTGCTGGGCTAACGGTTCAAAAATTTGATGTTGTAATGGTTGCGTAATTTCGGTAAATATTTTTTCCATCGCTTTACGCTGATTATTGGTATTAGGTAAATACATTAATTGAAATATCAACCGTGGAAAAGCGGGGTTTAAAGTCATTACACGATAATAGGTTCGCATTAAATCAAATAGATTAGTGGTACTTTTTTCTACCAATAATTGTTGTATCAATATTTGAATTGGTGCGAGAGTTTCCCGTACCATCGCCTCAAATAATCCCTCTTTTGAATTAAAGTAGTAACGAATCATTGCGACATTTACCCCTGATTTCTGAGCAATCATTCGAGTTGACACTTTATCGTAAGCCATCACAGAAAATAATTCACGCGCATGAACGATTAATAATTGGCGTGCGTTTATATCTATATTTGGCCGCCCACTCGATCTTTTATCAGGTTCGTTACTCATCTATGCCTCATGTAATTAATCATTTGTTTAATTATACGATCGATATTGCTCGCTTTATAAACAAATAATTATTCAAAAAAGTACCAAATGATTAATTACTCATTTCTTGATGTTGCTTAAGTAACATCCATCATCAAGATTAGCACTAACTACAGATAGTTAAACTCTACAAAATAGCAAATAAATAAGCTTATAATTCTTAAAGTTATACTATTAACATTTCTATGTTGGAGTAAAAAAATGTCTAAAAGTATTTATCGTTTACTATACTGAATCGTTATTACCATTTTTGATAATCAATATGTCATTTTTGCCTATATACCAATGTAAGCTACAGGCTATAAAATGCCATTCTTTTTCTTTTTATCACCGCATTGCTTGCTGTTTTATAACACATTTTGCGGACTTAACCTGAGGGCCTTTAATGGGCGATATCGCAAAATCTGCTGCAAAACTAAGCGTTTTCTCGATAATAATGATCACGATTACCTCGGTAGATAGTATCCGTAATTTACCGGGCGCAGCACTCTTTGGTAGCCATGCTATTTCTTTCTTTTTATTAGCAGGATTATGCTTCTTTGTACCAACAGCACTAGTCTGTGCAGAAATGAGTACGACTTACCCTAAACAAGGCGGGGTTTATCTGTGGGGTAAAGAGACTTTAGGCCACAACTTTGGTTTTGTTACCGTATGGTATCAATATGCTGAAAATATTGTCTATTATCCACCACTGATCTCATTTATTGTTGCAACGGGTACCTACCCCTTTTTCCCTCATCTAGCAGAAAATAATATTTTTATGCTAGTGATGATTAATGTCATCTTTTGGGCACTAACCTTAGTTAACATCTTTGGCTTACGTCTATCATCAATGATCACTAATGTTTTTGGTATGATTGGTCTGATTTTCCCTATTTTGCTTATTATCGCATTAGGTGGCTATTGGACATATACCAACCCTGAAGCATCACATATCTCATTGCGTCATGTTTCAGATTGGTTACCAGATTTCTCTCAAAGTGGTATTGGTGCTAGTTTCACTGCCGTGGTGTTATCACTCACCGGAATTGAAATTACTACCGCTTATGCGAATGAAGTTAAGAACCCACAAAAAGCCTACCCTAAAGCATTATTAGTTTCGACTATCATGATTTTAGTGTCATTAACGGCTTGTTCATTATCTATCGCAGCGGTTGTGTCACACAATAATTCAAGTTTAAGTGAAGGCATTATTCTGGCATTTAAAACCTTTTTTGAAGATATGAATTTGCCATTCTTATTACCTGTAATCGCACTTGCCATTGTATTTGGTAGCCTCGCTAGTTTGAACAACTGGATTATTGCTCCGACTAAAAGTTTACATGTTGCTGCTAAAGATAAGTTTATGCCTATACGCTTATCTAAAGAAAACCGTAATAAAGCACCAGTGCCACTACTGCTGTTGCAAGGTGCTATTGTTAGCTTATTATCGTTAGTATTTGTATTAGTACCTAATGTTAACCAAGGTATGTGGTTACTTAATATTCTGATGACACAACTTTACATGGTAATGTATATTTGTATTTTCATCAGTTTCTTAGCATCACGCCGCAAGCATCGTCATATAGAGCGTCCTTTCCGCGTACCTGGTGGAAAATATGGCATGATTATCGCTTCAACCCTTGGTTTAATCAGTTGTTTCGTCACTATTTTTGTTTCTTTTGATGTACCATCTAGTATTAACAAAAGTACTGCTGCAATTGCATTAATTTCAGGCTTTATTATTTTTAGTCTTCCTGCTATTGCTGCTATTGTTTATCGCAATAAGCAACTCAAACAGGCTTAATTTCTCAAATAATAAACGTATGTAGCGACATAAAAAAACCGCAGCATTTACATAATGCTACGGTTTTTTTTATTATTGCACCGATTAATGTAGTGCATCATGATGACGTAATTCACGCAAATATCGATAAATGGTATGTATAGAAATGTTCAACCCTTGAGCTGCAATCTGCGCGCTGTCTTTTAAATCAAAAATATTCATTTCATTTAAACGTGTAACAATTTCACGACTTTTCTTTGATGGTGGAATACCATTATCTCCCATGACCTGAATACGAATCGACTCAATGGCACTATGCATCATTTCATCATTATTTCGAGCAAACGTTTCAGCAGTAAAGCCATGATCACAATGAGATGTAATATTTGGTAAGAAAGATTGAATCATCGATTGAAATGGTGCATCTAAATTAGTGTTAACACATAGCATACCAATCGGATGCTGAAGATGATTACGAATAATAGTGGTAATTGAGTGCAATGTTTTACCATCAGGACACTTAGTTATATAAGGATCTGAAATATCTTTGCCTTCATTTAGTTTGACTAAAGCAAGGTTGGTAATCGGTGCACCCACTTCTCTTCCAGTGATATGACCATTAACTATTTTGATTATCGATGGATGACGAATATCTAAACTGTGTAATAACACCTCTGTATGTTCACCTCGCATTGCGGCAATACCATCAACAATACTCTCAATTGCATGAAGAATATGATAATCACTCGGTGTCAATTTTCGTAATAACATTCATAACTCCATTAGTTAAATTATAGATACAAAAAAACCGCCTTCTATTCTCATCCAGTTTATGAATGAATATAGATTAGGCGGTTAAAATGCAGTGATTATGCAGACATAATCTTAATTATTGTTCTGTCAGTATTTGCCATACCTTCAGTAACCATGCGACCTACATTACGGATCGTGGTTTCAACGTCATTAGCAATGATACCCTGAGCATGTGCCTCATGGTTATCAATTGCCATTAATGAGCTCATTACAGCTGAACTGGTTGAACTCTTCACTTTCATCGCACACGTCGATTTAGCACCATCACAGAACATACCAGTGGTATCACTCAGCGTATTTTGAATAGCAAAACAGATTTTTTCAAATGAGCCGCCTTGTAGATATGTCATCGCCATTGATGCGGCTGAGCTTGTTACTGCACAACCACAAAATGGTGATAGTGGTGGATAAAAAGACTTCATGTAAATAGCACCTAAATGGCTCATGATAAGCGCACGAGCAAGTTGTTCATCAGTAGAGTGACAATGCTCTGCAAAAACAATCACAGGCATAGATGCACAAATACCTTGATTACCACTACCATAATTACTCATTGCTGGTAATGTTGCGCCACCCATTCGTGCATCAGATGCAGCCGCTGAACACATTACAGCACGGTTAGCGAGGCAAGCTCCTAGAACGCCATTTTCAATGTTCTTTTGGTAAGTACGGCCGACTTGCAGTCCATATTTATTATTCAAACCCTCATTAGAAAGCGCAACCGTGAGTTCACGTGCTTGTAGAATAAATTCAATATCTGCAAAATCGGCTTCTGTTGCAAACTTATAAATACCCGCAATAGAGATATCGATATCATCACATACAGAAGCGGTGGATTTTTGCTGTTGCTCACAGCCATTTAAAGCTGTCGTATCATAAACAATCTCACCGTTTAGCGTCTTTTTAATGATTTGCGTATGACCGCCACTAATTTCGACAGTAGCCATACTGTCGCCCGCTTTTGCTTCTGCATAACAATAAATAAACTCATCAACATCCTTACGACCTACATGCACTTTGCCTGCATCAATGAGTTGTTGAGCTTTCTCGACATCTTCAGCTGTAATGTTAACTAAAACTTCAAGACCACCTTCAGGATTACCACCGATAGCACCGACAGCGGAAGCAATTGGCAAACCAATCTTACCTGTACCAGGAACAAACACACCCATTGAGTTCTTAAATAAGTTGTCTGAAACCTTAACTGTTAATTCTTCAACCTCTTGACCCAATAATTGGGCAACAACAGCTGAGGCATAAGCTGCTGAGATAGGCTCAGTACAACCAAATGCCGGTTTAACTACAGTGTTAATGATTTTTTTGTATTGCTTCCATTGTGTATTCATATTGATGACCCTTAATGGCACTAATTATTTTAGTTATTATTTATGAGTAAATTACTTACGGTATGCAATTGCTTCAATTTCAACCAATGCACCCATTGGTAAGTCTTTAACAGCAAAGCAGCTACGTGCTGGACATTCTGTTGTAAAGAATTCAGCATAAACTTTATTAAAAGCAGCAAAATCATCAATATTTGCTAGGTAACATGTAGTTTTAACAACGGTATTCATATCACCGCCGCCAGCCTCTAATACAGAACGTAAATTTTCTAGAGATTGACGAGATTGCTCAGCAACACCACCATCAACAATGCCACCTTTCTCTTTACATACAGGTAGTTGACCTGATGTAAAAATCAATTCACCAAATACATTACCGTGAGAATAAGGACCAATTGCGTCAGGTGCTTTTTTTGAAGTGATTACTTTTGACATGTTTTTTATCTCTTTCTATCTAAAATTCAAATTTAGTTTAACCTCCAATTACAAAATTACGCAAGTTTATTTGCATTCAATATTGAAATCATATGTTGCAACTTTAAACAAATAGCACTTATTCGTTACTAATCAATGATTAAGTTAGTTTTTTTATTAAAAATAATCAAAAACAGTCACAAAATAGCCCGTAATCACTTACAACTCACATTGCAAAAGCCATTTAAATCAAATATATTTGCATAAAACAAAATAGTAAAAAAACACCGTAGACTTATTTTCTGCAATTATTTTTGAATTAGACACACTCATTAAAGTAGGCCGCTCATGAAGAAACAATTAATACAAGCAGGACTAAAAGCTATCTTTCCTCTCTGCGTAGGAGCATTTCCTTTCTCCTTCATTGTAGGTGCGATCAGTATTAATGCCGGCATGTCTGTTTTACAAAGTACATTATGGTCATTAACCGTCTTTGCAGGATCGGCACAAATGGTAGCACTTGGCTTAGTACAATCGTCGACCGAGATTATTGTTATTTTCGTAACCACGTTTGTTATTAATTTACGCCACATTCTTTATAGCGCCTCATTATCTGAATATGTAAAAGAATACAACATGCCAACACGAATGCTAATGTCATATGGTTTAACCGATGAGGTATATGCTGCAACCATTGGTGAGATGAAACATGAGAAGCCAGGTCGTCAGTGGTTCTATTTAGCGGCAATGTTTGGTTTTTGGGTTAACTGGGTCGTTGCCGATTTCTGTGGTGCAATGATTGGCTCTTCATTCCCACATATTGCAGATTACGGTTTAGATTTTGCGATGGTCGCTGCCTTTATTGCGATTGTTATTCCACAAGTTAAAAAACGCGAATGTATTGTTGCTGCTGTTATTGCAACAGTCACTGGTATTTTATTATCAGGCTTACCTTATTCATTAGGACTTGTTATTGCAGCAATCGTTGGTGTTTACGCAGGTTATAAAATGGACATATCAACAGAGAGAATGGAAGCAGAGACCAAAGCAGAAGCAAAAAAAATTATTCTTCAAGAACTAGCTGATGAGCAGCAATACCAACAAGCACTTTCATCAACCACCACTATTAATAAATAACAAGGATCATAACCATGCATACTCACGCACATATTGCTTTAGATAATGATTATGTTCTTTATTTATCACTGGCGATGATTGCCGCTACATTTATTATTCGCTTTGCTGTAATTGGAATGGCTGGTCGTTTTACTATGTCAGAGCGATTCAAAAAAACATTACGCTTTGTTCCTGTAACCGTTTTACCCGCGATTATAGCGGTTGAAATTTTAGGTAAAGGTTCAAACTTTGCATTTAACCTTGAGAACCCTAAATTATTAGCAGCCATTGTTTGTACTATGATTAGTTTACGCTTTGGTCTTATCTGGGTTGTTATTGGTGGTTTGATTTCATTAGTTTTATTCCAAACTTACCTTGAACCTATGATGCACTTTTTTCATCATCTAATGTGCTAAATAATATTACCGACTCTCAATAATAATAAATGTTCCACTCTCTCTTTTCCCGAGCTTTACCGCTCGGGTTTTTTATTTTTATAAATACTAAAAGCCTAGTTTAATAAAAAACTAGGCTTAATTGATATCTTAATATGTATTATTTCTGTGCTAAACGTACGTGATCAACATCAATTTTGGTATGGTTAAATTCTTTATCTATTTCACCTTGAATGGTGATTTTTGTTTGTGGTGTTACTTGAAGACCAAACCACTTGTCATGATCAATTTCAACTGTCATTGTGCCACTACCGTCGGTAAAAGTGTAATGCTCGCCACCTAGTGATGATGTTAGGTAGCCTGTTAAGGTTACAGGTGTATCATCACTAAACATGCCTGCATCTACTACACCTTTAACTGTGTTAATACCATGTGTAGGACCTGAAAAACCTTGTTGTTGTGGTTGAGCAACTTGATTAATAACTTGGTTATTAGCAAATGCAGCTGTTGATGTCATTGCCGCTAGTAAGGTAACCAGTAAAATTGACTTTTTCATTATTTAATCACTTCTTAATCTAATATATGGCTAATATTAAATGCCTATTCAATAATGACATTTAATAGATAATTTATTGATGACGTATTAGAAGAAATACGTTGTATTTACTGTCACGTTACCGCCATTTGCAGTGCTGTCGACGTAATACTCCATGGCTGCACCAATATTGATATTACGGTAGACGTTATAATCAATACCAATGCTGGCTATTACACCAAACTCACTCTTATTTTTGCTTTCACCACCTAAGCGTGGCTTATTAAATTCAATATCATCATTTAATACATTTTCATATTCATCTTGAGCCGATGATGAATAATCATATTGTGTGTAAGTAATACCAGCACCGGCTTTTAATTGTACTTTTTCAGTCAGCGCATAAAAATAAACAGGCTTAACGATAAACTGTTTAGCATTAATATCAGCTTCCCACTCTCTTTCATGGGTATAACTATTATTGTTAACTAACGGTAAATGCTGACTGGTTGAGCCTTCTAATTCAAACTGCTTATAACCTAACTCAATACCGATATTATTACTGCGGTAACCCACAAAGCCACCAAAGGTTGTTGATGAGTTACTTGGCGTTACCGTTTTAGCATCGGCAACAAAGTGAGTGCTAAAATCATGGTTAATTGAAGCTGCACCAACCTCAAGGCCAACATACGGTCCAGCAAATGCTGGTGAACATAGTAAAGCTAACGGTAATAATAATTTGTTATTCATCGTGTTATAAGCATCCAAAGCTCTTTCGTTGGAGTAACTTTATAACCATAAGCGTGAAGAGATCGTGAAGAAAGTGACCAATAACAAATTTAAATGAATACCCAGCAATGCATAGCTCAAATAAATTAGACGCGTGTCGCATTAAGTGACAATAATTAACGCCAAGGTCACCGCACCGATATAACAATTACTGCGACATAAACCACAACCATCACAACGATTACTGTCGACTTGTGGCTGTTGATTATTATTAATCGTTAATGCTTGTTGAGGGCATTGCTCAACACAGGTTTGACAGTGTCCTGAGACACGATTGAGACAACCTGCGCTAAATATTGGTCGATATTCAGTATCTGCGATTGGTGATGATAATGCCGATGTTGGACAGACTCGCTGGCACTCAGCGCATTGAGTGCAATGATTATAATCAAGATTTAACTGCGGTTTATTATCATCACCCCATTCAATCACTTGCTGAGAACATTGTTGCTCACATGCTTTGCAACCATTGCACAATGCCGTAAATAACGCCTCGTCTAACGCTGTTGGGGGACGAGCAATATCACGTAGCACTGCTATTTGTTGTTGAGGCTGACTGTTCTTGAGTCCACCAAATAAGCCTCGAAATAATCCACGACGGCTAACATGGTAGTGATCCAAACAACTACGGTAATAACGCTCGTCGCGGTCAGCCATTAAAAATAAACCTTCATATCAGCAGGTGTTAGGACTAATTCTTGTTGTACATAATGTAACCACTGCTGCATAGCTATAGCTAGATATTGATAAGTTTTTGTTTTGGCACTTTTCTCCACCAGCTCGAGATACCGATAAGCCCAAGGTAATAAATGTTGCTCGAGTAACGCTTTTGCAGCTTCATGCTGTTGTTGCTCAATTAGATTTGCTAACGCCAATAACATCAATCCAAATTGATCTTCAGGCTCTCGCATTCCCGTATCTAATGCCATTTGTTGTTGAGCTAAAAACTCACGGTAGCGTAACAATGAATCGCCAAATATCACTTGTTCACGATCTAAATATACTGAGCCCCACGGTGGTGCAGGCATTACGTCCATACCTTCAAATAACTGCTGAAAATCTGTTGCTAAAGCAATTTCACCATCTAATGCCATTCGCTGGGCTAGCCCAGAAAACAAACTTTCCTCATCACTGTTATCCATCGCTTTTACGAGCTCAAGATTATTAGTGTGTGTCAGCGGATAATAAAACAGGCTACCAAACACACGCGCTAAAATTGTTATTTGTTCCATCAAAGACTACTCACTCAAATTTTTGCAAAAGATAACGTAAAAACAAAAAAAGTAAATTGTTCTATGACAAATTAATAAAATTAACAGTAAAACAAACAACAATAAAAGCTTTAAAATCAACAATATATACCAATAGAGCATATACTAAATAGTGATAGCCGTCACAAATGCACTTAAAATCGATTTATTTACACATAATCATTAATATTTATTGATAAAGAGCAAAGTTATAAACAATTTTTACCGACATTATCGCGAAAAAAAATTGCAGCACATTAAAAGCATGCTGCTTAATAATGAGAATGTCGTTCATGAAAACAAAAATAAAGCAGTTACTCAGCCCTATTTTTACCCGTCGAGACTTTATTAAATCAAGCTCTGCCGTTGGTGGACTTGCCGTTGCAGCGAGCAGTCTTTCGCTACCTTTTAAGACCGAAGCTTCACAGCCTGTAGAAAATCACAAACAAGAAAAAGTCGTTTGGAGTGCTTGCACCGTTAACTGTGGCAGTCGCTGTCCATTACGCATGCATGTTGTTAATGGTGAGATCAAATGGGTTGATGCCGATAATACCGGTAATGATGAATATGGCGATCACCAAGTACGTGCATGTTTACGTGGCCGTTCTATGCGTCGTCGTGTTTATAACCCTGATCGCCTTAAATACCCAATGAAGCGTATTGGTAAACGTGGTGAAGGTAAGTTCAAGCGTATTAGCTGGGATGAAGCTTACGATGAAATTGCCAATAACCTAACCCGTATCCGTAAAGATTATGGCAGTGAGGCGATTTATCTTAATTACGGTACAGGAACACTTGGTGGTACTGTTACTAAATCATGGCCTCCAGGCAGTACGCTTATTGCACGTCTAATGAATTTAACTGGTGGTTATTTAAATCAGTACGGTGATTATTCTACTGCACAAATTGCAGCAGGTTTAAATTACACTTATGGTGGTTTTGCAGCTAATAACTCATTTTCTGATCTTGAAAATACCAAATTAATTGTTCAATTTGGTAATAACCCAGCAGAAACACGCATGTCAGGTGGTGGGAATATTCACCACTTAATGGAAAGCAAGCAGCGTTCTAACGCCAAAATGATCATGATTGATCCGCGTTATAACGACACCGCAGGTGGGCGCGAAGATCAGTGGATTCCAATTCGCCCCGGTACTGATGCTGCATTAGTGGCCGCTATTGCCCATGTGATGATCAAAGAAGACATGGTAGATCAAGTTTTCCTTGATACCTATTGCATTGGCTATGATGCTAAAACCTTACCCGATTCTGCACCTGCAAACTCAGATTATAAGTCTTATATTCTTGGTTTAGGCGAAGATAAAACAGAAAAAACACCGCAATGGGCAGCCTCTATTACAGGAATTCCAGCAGATGTGATCATCAAACTGGCACGTGAAATTGGCTCAACAAAGCCGTGTGCAATTTACCAAGGTTGGGGATTACAACGTACCGCCAATGGTGAGATTGCCTGCCGCTCAATTGCAATGCTATCACTTCTAACTGGTAATGTTGGTATTAATGGTGGTGGTACAGGTGCACGCGAATCTGACTACAACATTCCGTTTGTTCGCTTCCCTATTCCTGCTAACCCAGTAAAAACAGCCATTTCAATGTTCTTATGGACAGATGCTATTGTGCGTGGTCCTGAAATGACAGCTAAACGTGATGGCGTGCGCGGTAAAGATAAACTTGATATGCCAATTAAGTTTATTTGGAACTACGCTGGTAACTGTTTGATTAACCAACACTCAGACATTAACCGTACCCATGACATTCTACAAGATGATAGCGCGTGTGAAATGATTGTGGTGATCGATAACCATATGACTTCATCGGCTAAATATGCTGATATTTTATTGCCGGATCTTACAACATCTGAGCAAGCTGATTTCTGTATGGATGCCAAAGCGTCAAACATGCCGTATTTCATCTATGCCGATCAAGCGATTAAACCACAATTTGAAACCCGCGGTATTTACCAAATTTGTAGTGATTTAGCTAAGCGTTTAGGTGTAGAGCAAGCCTTTACTGAAGGTCGTGATCAAGAAGGTTGGT
This sequence comes from Photobacterium andalusiense, assembly GCF_900185625.1. Taxonomy (GTDB): domain Bacteria; phylum Pseudomonadota; class Gammaproteobacteria; order Enterobacterales; family Vibrionaceae; genus Photobacterium; species Photobacterium aquimaris. Next base: position 549,842 of record NZ_FYAJ01000001.1, on the reverse strand, counting down.
TACGCCACTTATACCAACAGACCCGCGCAAATGATCCAAGCTTGCCTGACTTTGAAACAGTGCGTAAGCAAGGCATTGTTAAACGTCGCGATCCTAATGGTCACTTTGTGGCGTATAAAGCATTCCGTGAAGATCCACTTAACAATCCATTAACTACCCCTTCAGGTAAAATTGAGATTTACTCCGAACGACTAGCAACAATCGCTTCTGAGTGGGAATTGGCTGAAGGTGACGTTATTCACCCATTACCAATTTATGCTACTACACCTGAAGGTTGGAATGATCCTAAACGTCAGCAATTTCCATTACAACTTACTGGATTCCATTATAAAGCGCGCTGTCATTCAACCTATGGCAACGTCGATATTATTAAAGAAGCTGCCCGTCAAGAAATGTGGATCAACCCAATGGATGCCGAGCAACGTGGTATTACCAATGGTGATGTGATTCGTATTTTTAACGACCGTGGCGAGTTGCACATTAATGCCAAAGTTACTCCTCGCATGATGCCTGGTGTAGTTGCACTTGGCGAAGGCGCTTGGTATGCCCCTGACGGTCAGAAAATCGACCATGGTGGTTGTATTAACGTATTAACAACGCAACGTCCAAGTCCGCTCGCAAAAGGCAACCCGCAACACACCAACTTGGTGGAAGTACAACTGGTTAATAAGGCATAAGGTTAGATCATGAAACAATACGGCTTTTATATCGATTCAAGTAAATGCACAGGCTGTAAAACCTGCCAATTATCCTGCAAAGATAACAAAGACTTGGATGTTGGCGTTAACTACCGCCGCGTATATGAATACGCAGGTGGAAATTGGGTAAAAGAAGGCGATACGTTCCGCCAAGACGTATTCTCTTATTACTTATCCATTGCCTGTAATCATTGTGATGAACCTGCATGTGCCAAAGTGTGCCCTTCAGGTGCAATGCACAAACGCGAGCAAGATGGCTTAGTCGTTGTTAATGAGGATATTTGTATTGGTTGTAAGTATTGCACTATGGCTTGTCCTTATGGTGCACCACAATACAACGAAGCTAAAGGTCATATGACAAAATGTGATGGTTGTTTTGAGCGCGTCGAGCAAGGTTTAGATCCTGTTTGTGTTGGTTCTTGTCCACTACGTGCATTAGAGTTTGGTGATATTACTGAACTACGTGCGAAATATGGCACCAATGCTGATGTTGCGCCATTACCACCATCATCGCACACCAAACCCAATCTTGTAATCAAAGCAAACCGTCATGCTCGCCCTTGTGGAGACAAAACTGGTTTCTTAGCAAATCCTACGGAGGTTTAATATGGCTTGGCATGAATGGCCGCTAATCGTTTTTACCGTATTAGCACAAACAGCTGTTGGCGCTTATCTATTGGTAGGCAGTGTTATTTTACGTAACACTCTAACTACAGAAGTCAGTGACCGTTTACACAAAGCGATGTTCTTCATTTGGGTTCTTATGGGCCTTGGTTTCATGGCATCAACCATGCACCTTGGTAGCCCATTACGAGCATTTAATGCATTGAATCAAGTAGGAAGTTCATGGCTGTCCAATGAAATTTTCACTGGTAGTCTATTTTTTGCATTGGGGGGAAGTTACTGGCTATTAGCACTGTTAAAGGTAGGACCGATTGCACTACGTAAAATCATATTAGTAATAGGTATGTTAGTTGGTATCAGCTTTATCTATTCAATGATCATGGTGTATTTAATTAGCACAGTACCCACATGGAATACCCTCTATACACCATTAGCATTTGTACTGACAGCCATTTTATCAGGTTTGATTTTGGGTCATTTATTACTGACTATTGCTAAGCATAATAATGCTGATATGGATAATGCACTGCCATTAGTTGGTGCTATTTTTGCAGCGATATATGTTGTAATTGTAATTGGTCAGATTATTGAATTGCATAGCACAACTTCAGCGTTAGGCTCTGCGATGGATATAATCCCTAATCTGATGCAATTGCAAATTATACGAATCGGTTTATTGTTTGCAGCCATTATCTGCTGGTTTATTCCACGACTAATTAAAGCACGACCAACACTGTTCATCATGTTGTTAAGCTTAATATTTATCTTACTTGCGGAACTTACTGGACGTGGTATTTTTTATGGGCTTCATATGACTGTTGGTCTGTAATATAGCCTTTATTATTCCAATCAAAACATTTTAAGCTTAGGCCTCCTACATATTAGGAGGTCTTTTTTATAGAGGCTAATAATACAAGAAATTAGTCAGCGTTAACGATTGGCTTAGGTAATACCGCAACGCTGCTATCCATTGGACGTAGATAGTTCTCCCAAATGGTTAATGTCCGTTGTTGGGTTAACGCTAATTTACAAGAAAGTGCCATAACGCCACGTATTGTGCCCTGTTGCCACTGAGTATAGACGGCATTACATTCTGCCTTTTGATATAGCAGCCATTGTTTTTGTGCGCTTTTTATTGCATCAATAAGTTGTTTATCCGTACTATTTTGCTTGATTGCCTGCGTTAAATATTGTTGCAACTGTTGATTGGCCGTATCAAATTTATTCTCAGCACATTGATTAATTTCAATTGTTGTATAAGCATTATCACAATCAACTTTTGTCGTTTGTGCCGTCGCCATTGCCGAACTTGAGACCAATAACCCACTTATTAAACATAACTTTTTCATTTTACCCTCGGCTATTTTGTTTTCTTTATTATTTGTCTATTTTTATATTAATTATTTACTATCGAATCGGCCTGTAACACTAAACTATGGTGACGTTTCAAATATAATAAATTATTTAACTGAAATGTGGATTTCTAATTTTCACATGCGAGTTATAATGAAAATTGAAGTGGCCTAATAGGCGATTCACCCTATTTGGCGGACTTATTTACCGATTCTCATCATGAATTCGCCTATTTAATTGTTAGGAGTTTTAATGAGTATCGCTATTCTTGTTTTTCTAGTCATTCTTAATGGCTGGTTTGCTATGTCAGAAATAGCCTTAGTAACATCTCGAAAAAACCGGTTACAGGTTCTTGCTGACGAAGGCGATCCCTCAGCCATTACGGCATTAAAATTAGCCAATAAACCGACCACTTTTTTATCAACTATTCAAATCGGTATTACCATTATTGGTATTCTAAATGGCGTTATTGGTGAAGCTGCTTTAGCCGGGCCTATTTCATCATGGCTGAAGTCATTTGGCGTTCAAGCACACACAGCATCCATTTCTGCCACCATTATTGCCGTGGTTATTATTACCTATTTTTCAATTGTTGTGGGTGAGTTGATCCCTAAACGCTATGCCCAAGTTAATGCTGAACCATTAGCATTACGCGTTGCTCGCCCAATCAGTGTATTGTCATTATTATCGCGCCCTTTTGTTATTTTATTAGCTGGTTCAACCGAATTATTTCTGCGTATCTTTAGTAAAAGTACCAATAATAGCAATCATCTAACCGAAGATGATATTAAAGCCATTATTAATGAAGGGTCTCAAACAGGCATTATTCATCAACAAGAGCATGCCATGGTACGTAATGTTTTCCATTTTGATGATCGCAAAGTTTCATCCATGATGACCCCACGCAATGACATCAGTTATCTCGATCTTGATCATGCCGTTGAAAGCTATCAACAAAAATTACTCGCCAGCCCTTTTTCATGTTTGCCGGTATGTAATCACACTATTGATGACGTCAAAGGTACCATCACCGCAAAACAATTATTACGATTTGAACTTGATAATCGTAATGATGACTCAAAAAACATTATTGATTATATAACTCAGCCGCTCTTTATTCCGGAGACCTGGACGGGAACAGACTTACTTGAAATGTTCCAAGAGTCTGGAAATGAAATTGCCTTTGTTGTCGATGAATATGGTGATATTCAAGGTATTGTTACACCGCAGGATATCCTTGAGGCGTTAACGGGCAAATTTACCACTCAAGATCCAACTGATGTATGGTCGCAAAAAATAGCCGAAAACCATTGGCATCTTGATGGACTTGTTCCAATCACAGTTGTGAAAGATCTCTTAGATTTAAAGAAACTACCTGATGAAGACCAAAATGGCTATCAAACATTAAATGGCATGCTAATGTGGATCAAAGGTGGTTTGCCTCAAATCGGTGATATTATCGCTTGGCAACAATGGCGCTTTGAAATTCTTGTTATTGATCATAATCGGATTGAGAAAGTAAATGTCTACTTATTTGAGACATCTCTATCTGATGAGTAATCCCTATGAGTATCTACCGTTGTGGGCAGATACTCAGCATTAATTGTATTAATTTACTCGTGACCAAGCATCACGCCAGTGTTGAGTTTTACCTGGCGCATAACCTTCTAGCTCGCACCACGGGGTTGCTGGCCAATCACGGCAACGATAAACATTACCATTTGGCATTCTCACCCTATCACCAGCGCTGTATTTCACTCCAGCACGATAACGGGTTACCTTAAAATTATTCGGCTTGGTATGATTATTATCGTTATCAATTAAACGAACTAATTTCCACGGACCCGATTCATTATCACGTTGAGGACGATCGCCCTGTGTCCACCACTTAGCGACCCACAAACGGCCTAAATAACGCGCACTATCACCTTTGGTATAAACGGTTTCTTTATTCCATGTTTGTAACCCAGGTCGCTCACTTGGTAATGTTGTAGGACGATCATTTGCGTGTGCAACTAATGAAATCGAACTCAGTGACAATGCACTGAGCACACATATAACTAGCAATGAGCTTTTCTTCATAATAGCAGCTATCCCTATCTACATATTCGACTAATATTTATTTGCTTTATTTTATAAATTTAAAACAGAAAGAACAGCAAATTAGCACATAATATTGTAAGCAAGGGTATCTAAGTATTTAATAGCCGCCAGTTTTACGGTATTCCTGCTCTGCAAACTTCTTGCCTTCTGCTGCCGCGGCTTGGCAAGCTTGTGGATCAACATCACCACGCTGAATAACATATCGTGTTAATTGCTGAGCTTTTTGATTGCGATTGAAAAATTCATGGTAGCCGATATTACGACAGAGTTCCCACGATGACACGCCAGCTGCATTATCAACGGTATAACTGTTTGACGGTGTTCCCGCACAGCCCGTTACTATGATAGCCGTAACCGCTGCTACTATTATCTTTTTCATGTTTATCCCTATTGTAAACAACTTATAATGACACTCTCTTTATTATACAAAAGAGAGGTGTCTATTTAGCTGTGATTGTAGTCTACAGCTGAACACTATAACAACTGAATCTATTTTATCTTTTCATCAACAACATACATTACTATTGCAAATATTTTCTTGATAATGAGTCCAATATTTAGCACGTATTTTCAGCTACGACTCACCTCGCCTACGCAATTAAATAATTTACTTTTACGCTAGTAATTAAGCTCAAATTAGCATAAGTTGCGAGGCAATATTAATACCGTGATCAGGATACTTTCCATGAACAATTTTCAGAGCTATTCTCAGCTCCTTCCTTGCTTTGATTGTCGTAAAAATACAGCAGAGTCTGACTTAGGTTGGTTAACACCTGCAATGTATGACAGCGCTCAACAACAAATTACCGCAATCATTACAAGTGATGCTGCTTTTGGTGATGATCTAATGGTGGTCATCACGTGTACTCCTGAAGAAGCGCGTGATTACTTATTATTAAATGCATTTGGTTATACTGAAGAAGAATTAACTTCAAATGGTATTGATGCTGATGATCTTAAAGACATTGAACAGGAAATCGCAGCAAGCACAACCGCACTAGGTCAAGTGGCTTTTGAGCACGAAATTGCACTGCAAGCTTGTAGCACTTGTGAATAATCACAAGTTATAGCATAAAACAATAAAGCTGTTAGCCTTACTAACAGCTTTATATTACTTTCACTATTTATACCAACATTAACCATAAAATAAATGTTAACGCTTAATATGCCTTTTTATTATACATTGATTTATCTGCTAAAATTAACATATCCCAAAGATTTTCTATTGACTCATCATAAACAGCATAACCCGATGTGATACTAATTGGTATTTGCTTACCCTCAAATAATATCGCTTCTTGAGTTACATCATTAACTATATCAAAAACTCTATTTTTAATATTTTGATTATCACTTTTAAAAGTTATTAATAATAAAAATTCGTCACCGCCCATTCTAGCAACAATATCATTTTTTCTAAGATTATTTTTAATTCTTCTACTTAATACTGTTAGAACTTTATCACCTGCAGCATGGCCATAATTGTCATTAATATTTTTAAATTTATCAACATCTATATTTACAATAACAAATGTTCCATCAATATTACCTAGCTTAGCTTGCTTAAATAGTTTAGCTAATTTTTTAGTTAAATATCTTCTATTTGGTATTTTTGTTAATGCATCATGATACGCATGATGTTCATTAGTAATATATAATATTACTATACTTAGGAATAGTATTATAAAGCCCAAAAATAATGGATATGCGATGATTCTTACACTATCATTAAAATAATTAGCATTGTTCTTATTGTGTGAAAGATAAATACCCCATTTCCCATATGGCAACTTAACCTCTTCATAAAAAAGGTAATTATTTATGCCTTTTGTCTGACCATAAATGAGAGTTGGTTGTTTATTATCAGATTCATTAATAATCGACAAATCATATTTTTCAAGGTTTTTCATCGACGTTAATGTTTTAAATAATTTATCGTAATTAATAACACCACTTATAACCCCCCAGTATTGATTCTTATTTGGATAATCATAAAATACTGGGACTCTGACAATTAACGCATTTCCACCCTGAATTAAACTAATTGGACCAGAAATTAAAATTTGCTTTGTCATTCTTGCTTTTTTTATATCTTTCCATTGTTTGGGTTTATTTTTATAAACAAGCCCAATCGCTTTAGAATTATTTTCAAACGGGTAAACAAAATCAACAATATCATTTTTTGCAAATCCAATACTTGTTAAATGTCCACTTTTTAATATTACAGCTTCAGATATTTTATTTAATACTTCATTGCGATTTTCAAAATCTATCGTAGCAATATCCGCTAATGTACTTGTTAAGTAGATATCATTAACTAAACTAGATTCTAATTCAAAACGTAATGCTGCTAAATTTTCTTTTGCCTTATTATTAATGTCATGAATAAGTTGTTTATTATAAGTAGAGTTAATATTCTCAATCATTGCAATACCAATAATTGTTATAACTAAAGTTACAATTAAAAATATTATTGTTTTCCGTTTTCTATCCATGGTCACGTTCTTTATTATTGTTCATTTTTACCTCTCTAAACAAGAGTATGGCTCTGTCACAATTTAGTAGCATTTCCTTGCTTTCACCATTTTATACCATTTATTTAACATTGCCAACCACATGAAAATAAAACAAAAAACACTCATAACTTAGTACTATTCTTTGTTTTGAATGAACAATTATATGTTGAGATAATTAATTTTACTGAACATCAAATGACGTTGTTGATTGTGACTCATCAGTTAATAGACAACAGAAGCTATGCTCTTTCCACCCACGCTCACACATTCGAAACATCAGCACAAAAAAAACAAACAACGATCACAAAATTTACACAATAATTCACTTTATAAATTATCACCTACTATCATGATATAAAACACGAAGCATATGGTGCGCGATAATGTTACCTTCTAACTTAGAACAAGAAATTCAACTTAATTTATCTAGTCAAATCGTTTCAACCACCGATATTGACGGCAACATCACTTATATTAATGATTATTTTTGTAATATCTCTGGTTATTCAAGAGAGGAATTAATTGGAAAAAACCATAATATATTACGTCATCCAGATATGCCCGACTGTGTCTTTAGGGATTTATGGAAAAGTATGAAACAACAACGTTATTGGCGAGGTGCTGTTAAAAATAGATGTAAAAATGGTAACTTTTATTGGGTTGATGCCTTTGTAACCCCACTATTTGAAAACAATAAAGTAATTGGCTATCAATCAGTTCGTCTTTATCTTGAGCCCAAAGCAAGAGAAAAAGCTGAAAATTTATATAAAAAATTACACAAAAATACCAAAATAAAAAATAACGTTTCTCCCACAATAAAATGGAGCTTATATAGCTTATTAACAGCCATAATACTAACGTTATCCATTGGCATATCAAGTTTCTTTAGTTTATTACTACCAATGCTAACTGTTGCTATCTTTTATCGTGAATTAATCATCTATCCACTTTGGTTGCGACATAATGAACAACAACATAAAAGTTTCTCACAAGGCATTTTTAATGAAAACACCGCTAACATTGCAGAATATATAATCTCGATGAAAGATGCACAAATACGTGCAATTCTAGCACGAACTCAAGAAGCCTCAATTGAAGTTAATGATGAAATAACAAAGATAAACACGCTCTCAATCAATTGTACTAATAAGATACAACAACAAAATTCTCATTTAGACAGTATTTCTACAGCAATTGAAGAAATGTCATCAAGTATTAATAATGTTGCAGCAAACTGCCAACAAACATTAGTATCAACCTCTGACGCGGAGTCTTCTTGTCATGATACCGAAGAGTTAGTTTCTATTACTACAGAGCATATTATAAAGTTAACAACTGATATTAATGAAACAAGTGAATTAACAACCAAACTAGCTACTGAAACCGAGTTGATAACGTCAATTCTTCAAGAGATACAGAGTATTTCAGATCAAACCAATTTACTGGCACTTAACGCGGCAATAGAGGCAGCACGAGCAGGAGAGCATGGGCGTGGATTTTCTGTCGTTGCGGAAGAAGTACGAGCATTAAGTGTACGTACACATAAAGCAACCGCCCAAATCCAGCAATCAGTTAATTATATGATTCAATCCCTTAATAAAATAGCTCTTCGAATGGAGCAAGGAATTACTAATGCCAATATTTGTGTTACTGATGTTAATGATATGACATCTAAGCTTCAAGATATCTTCAAATTAATCATTGAGATATCAAATTTGTCGATTCAAATATCTACGGCAACAGATCAACAAGCAACTGTATCTAAAGAAATTAATCAAAACAGCTATCAAATTTATGATAGTTCTACAAATAATCTCAAAGAAATGGAATCCATTAATCTTAGCATGAGTCACATGAAAAATAGCTCAGTTAAACTTATCACCTTGTCTAAAGCATTTCAGTAATATTAGGAAAAACAATTAAGGTATTGAAGAATTTTAACTCAGCTATTGTTCTAATGTACTTATACTTTTGTTAAAACGTCAAAAAGCTGCTGATGATTTAGCGACACGCTTTAACTATGGCGGAGCTGCTTGAGGTATTGGAGGATTTGAACCCTGTTATTGATCTAACATGTATATCTTTTTGTTAAAACGTAAAAAAGCCGCTGATGATTTAGCGACACGCTTTAATTGTGGCGGAGCTGCTTGAGGTATTGGAGGATTTGAACCCTGTTATTGATCTAACATGTATATCTTTTTGTTAAAACGTAAAAAAGCCGCTATAAATAGCGGCTTTTTAATGTATGGCGGAGAGATAGGGATTTGAACCCTAGATACGCTATAAACGTATGCCGGTTTTCAAGACCGGTGCTTTCAACCACTCAGCCATCTCTCCATGACAGCTATACTAATCATAACCTTATCAGTTGTAAAGTCTTTATTGAACAACCGCTTAAATATCAAACGATTATGCGCTTATTTTTGCTTAAAACCGCAATCAATTAAAAACTGCATAAAACCATAGTGCTCAAGCCACTCTAATTGTTGTTCAGAGTTGACTAAAAAACGACCACTGAAATTCACACCATGGCCAGATAACGTTTCGACCTGATTTTTAACCCGTGGAATAATCAACATCCAGCGTTCTGTCAATAAAATATTATAAGGTAAGCATTCGCTTAAGCCATTAACTAACTTAGTAGTATTTAGCTGTAATGATTCCATTGCATCTAAATAATCAGCATATAACTTTTTTGGATTCAAACCATTATATAAAAACACTGCATGCTTAAATGGTAACAGTCCATTTACGATCTGAGACTCTAGAGGTATAGATGTTCTAACCAATTGCATGTGCCGATGCATTTGACTTGAACCCGCAATTCGGCCAGAGTTAAAAAAACCTAACACATCGCTACGAGTAATACCTTTAACCCATGCAGTAAAGTCCGCTAACGTTAAAACAGAGGTCTGTGGAATATAATCTTTAGCACAAACCAATAAATGCGGTACAACAATTGGAAAGCGGTTTAAGAGACATACATACTCCGCATCCATATCCGTTATATAGTCACAATGCGTATACGGCGCAATAAAAGGATCTTGTGCTGAAACCGCTGGCGAATGTTTTATTTTCATATTATCAGTAAGCAAATTAACAATATAGTTAACCCCTTGTTGCTTATAAATAATATCATCACTGGTTAAGGGCAATAAATCACCATTATCCAATCCGATTTTTGTTTTTTCCTCGCAAGCATTCCACAACATTCTTCTATCCCTTTTAATTATTCATCAATCTCTTGGGAACATTCATCACAATTTTGAAGTACGATTTCATGATTAAAAATAGCTACCCCCTCAACTGTCATATGTTCAGATATTTGATCGTCAATATCAGCAATGACGGTTGGTTTTATATTACCGTGATTAATTTCAGACTCTGAATGATCATAATAATTAAGCAATAAAAAATCTTTAGCTTCATCTTCTGAACAAATGATCTTTACCGTAAAATAAGGTTCGTAAACACTACCGCGCTGTTTCAGCATTAATTCAATTTGATCAATAACATCGGCTTTCATTGCTGGTGTTAACCAACCAAGATCGGTTTTTGCTTTTTTAATGTGGCAATTAAAACAAGGTAATTCATAAGTATAAAACTGAAAGTTAGTCATATATATTTCTTCCAACGCTAATTCTAACTATAAAATTATGCTTCTTCCGCTGTTTTTACTAGCATTAAAAATGCAATGTTGAGTTGTAATTACAAGCATAATAAAAAACTTAATCATCGACAGCGGTAAGTAAAAGTTCAAAACGTTCATTACCGCGTAAGTTTTCAAAATCATCTTCATCTGCCGCTAATTCACGTAATGATAGACTATCTTTAATTGCTCGCTCTAAATCTGAAATAGCTTGTTCTTCAACCCCTAAACAAGCATAAGCACAAGCTCGTTGATATAAAGCATGTGCGTTTGTATCATCTACTTCTAATACTCGATTACAAAGACTTAATGCCCAATGGAACTCTCGCATTTCCATTGTCGCGTCAGCTTTATAGGTTAGCGCTTCTAAATCACCTGGTCGTACTTTTAAAATTTCATCATATATTTCTACTTTTTGTTCAGGTGTTTGAGAACTTTGCGCACGTAGCCATAAGTTATGTACTTCGTTAATTTTTTCTATTTCACGGTTATTTTCACTAATAATGCGTGTTTTACGCTTTAAATCACGTTCTAAGGCTTTAAATTTTTGCTCATAACTTTCAGCAATATCTTTCAATTGTACTTCTGCCATGCGTTTGGTGTTTTCTTTTATTTCACGCATTGACTGCCAGCCAATTAATGCAATTAATGACGCAACACCAGCAATAATATAGAAGAAATACGTTACCGTTACATTAGCATAATTCATTGATTTGTCGGCAACAGCTAATTCTCTATCGGTTATATCACGGGTAATTCGACGTTCAAGATCTTGTTGATCCATTCGTAAAGATTTCAATTCATCTAATACATAACGTTCAATCATAGGTTTTTCATAGATACTCTGCTCAGAGTAAGGCTTAGTATTGTTTTCATTAGCATGAGTTATAGATGCTGGTAACACAAAGTAAAGCATGACAGCACTTAACAACATTTTAAACATAACCTACAACCTTTCAGTAACAATTTGATTTTATATAAGAATAATTTGTAAAATAACAGCTTTAATTTTTCTATTGTCAGTTTAGATTTAAAATCAATAAAATACGAAAAAACATCACATTTTAAAAATAATTAGTATCAATGCCTCATTTTTGTCAAAAAGTCACTTTTAGCGCCATAAATAATTCCTACAACGCAATCGATACGTCTACAGTTATCATTGCAAGCCGTAGCCATTCCCTCTCAGACACGGATATGCAGGAGAGAATATGAAAAATAACAAGGATAAATCATTATGGTTAATTCCAGCTGGTGTTAGCTTACTGATAGCATTATTAGGTGTACTTATACTCACACCTCTGATGTAACTTCATTTAGGAGACGCTGTTTGTCTCCCTTATTCTCAACGCATAAAAAAGGGATGCTATTTAAGCACCCCTTTTTTTGAACGTTATCAATTATATTGTTTTAACTTACACTTACTTATTTAAGGTTAGTGTAGTAATTAAAGCCTTCAGATAAGTTATTAAAGCCGTTAATGGTAGGAACAATCTGACGGATAACACGGTTCCAACGTGCAATCGGTGCAGCAGTCACATAAACAATATCATATGGCTGTAGTTCAAATTCAGTACCAATAACCAATGCTGTCGCATCTTTAATGTTTAACTGGTAAACATTAGCAATCGTCTTATCTTTTGGATTTTTCTTAACGTCATCACGTGTTGAGCGAATAACGAATACACCAGTAGCATCAGCTTCAAGCTCATTAATACCACCGACACTGCTTAACGCTTCAGTTAAGCTCATACCCGCACGATCAATCTTAAGTAGTTTAGGATCATTAACTTCACCCATAACAAAGACTTTCTGATCATCGTTGCGCGGTACGTGAATGATATCGCCATTTTGTAATAAACGGTTCTGCAGTAAATCACCACGTTGCATCAATGCATATAATGAAATCTTCTGATCTTTACCATTACGGGTTAATGTTACATTACGCCAATCAGCATCGGCAGCTAAACCACCAGACTTATCGATCGCATCAAGTAATGTAAGAGGTACATTGCTAATAGGTTGTTGGCCTGGTGTTTTCACTTCACCAGTAACATATGCTTTTTGAGATCGGAAAGCTGCTACGTTAACGTCTACTTGTGGGCTTTCAATATAAGCAGATAAGCGATGAGCTATAATTTTACGTACTTCAGAAACAGTTTTACCTTCTACATAGACTTTACCAATGTAAGGGTAAAAAATAGTACCATCAGCATGAACCCAGTTACCCGCTTCACTAGCACTACGGTATGCACCTGCTGGAATCGTTAATTCAGGGTGATCCCAAATTGTAACGTTTAAAATATCCCCAGGGCCAATATGATATTCATAATGTGCTAACTCCGCTTCCAAACGTGGATTTTGCTCAGCTTTCACTTTCTGAATACGATACTGATTAACAGTGTTCGCTGTTAAAGGGTATACATTAACGCGATCTGAAATGTTAGTACTGTCACCGTCAGCAACTTTAACAACATGCTTACCAGCCAGTGTTAAGTTAGAACCAGGTACAGTACACCCAGCTAAAGTTGATGAGATTAATGCCGCTATTAGAATTTTCTTTGTCAAATCCATTATAAATTCACATATGTTGTTAAAATAAACTACCGCAATGCACACCTATCTGAATAATTTCAACAATAGTAATATGTCACAATAATTAAAGTTCTAATTATTGATTACGATGATTAATATCTAGAGCGTTGTTCTCATTACATATATCATTCATATTTAATATGATTCAATGTCGAACAACCTGGGGATTCAGTTACATTACCGAATAGACATCCCCTTTAAGCTTATGCTAAGTAACCTGTACGTGCTTTAAATCACATAATGAAATGAGACGATTACCAAACTCGTTTTATAGCAATACTCGTACCTATAAGGGATCAACTTTTAGATATCAAAATAGCAATCCGTAATAGTTTCCTATAGTTCGAAAACTACACATTATAAAATATTCACTATATAAATATTATGTCTCATAAAAACAACCTTATTACCACCACCATAATGAGAAAAGCAATAAGCTCTTATATAGGCATATCGTTAGCGCTGTAAGATACTTTGTAGATCAGGTCTAAGAATATGATATTAGTTAAAAAACAGCCATTAAATTAAAATATTAAATTAAAATAAAATAAAAAGAAAATTTATCACACACCAAAAAATAAATAAAAACAAGTGGTTACAAAAAAACTCAATATAAAAACGTAAAAAAACACCTCTATTAACACGAATATCTCTTTGCTCAAGTTTTCTGATTTTCAGATTAAATCAGGCTTCACTTATTTATTATTTGAATAATAAAGCAAAAAACAATCAACAATAATGATATAAAAGATATTATTATATCTGTTATAAATAACAAAAATCACTTTATAGTAGTCGAAAAAAAATTTATTGCTTAAAACATAATCATTATAATATATAACCATTATTACTATGCAAAATTAACTTTGGGGCTATACCTAAATAATATTTATTCTAAGCACTGCAAATAATAACAATGCTACTTTTTTTAAATTTAATATTCCATTTTTATTGGTTTCAACCTTTTTACATAAAACTATAATCACTGTCCTAATGATTAGACTATTCTGTATCATTATTTTTCGAGTGTATTTTATACTATCTAGCTGTGCAATATGAACGGCAATCTTCCTCCTTATTGCTAAAAATGTATGCCTATAATAAATAAAACATTCGTCTCCTCAATTAATAGTAATATAAAGATCTATACCTATAATGAAATTAAATAACATAATTAATACTGTAAAATTTTTCCCTTTCTATTTACTTTTTGCCCCTTTTTGGTTTTCTAACGGTGTTGTTGATAAGTTCTACGGCGTGTTTTTTGGTACCTATGCTGGTGATAGCTGGGCAGGATGGAAAGAATACATTGCAGGTAACTGGGCAAAAAAACCAGTGACCGACTTTCTATTAGTACCCTTTTTTGATTACCTTTTCCCAGTACTAATGTTATTACAAGTATTACCGTTTATTTTATTGGCTGTATCATTCCTTAAAATGGAGTTCATGCCTGGAAAATCAAAGCTATGGTTAAAAGCTGGTATTCTTGCCTCTCTATTTGTCACATCAGCAATGTGCTTTAGCCAAACACTTGCTGGTACGTCTGATGTTCAATACTTATTCCAATTCTGGGGTGTTTCATTATTGGGCTTTTGGTATGTAGAAAACCAAGAAAAAGCACTATTGAATAAATAGTTGTGTAAATAAATAAACAGCACCTCAAAAAAAAGCCCCTACATAAATGTAAGGGCTTTTTATACATAGTAGATTAGTAAATAGTTACTTTACATACTCTCCACGGCGTAATGCATCAATGCGTTTATCTAACGGTGGGTGAGTCATAAATAATTCTGATAATGATTTCTTACCATTGATACCAAATGCCATCATCGAACCTTCTAAATGTGGTTCTTGACTCATTTTTAAGCGTTCAAGTGCTGCAATCATTTTTTCACGACCGACCAATTTTGCAGAACCAGCATCAGCATAAAACTCACGGTGACGGCTATACCACATTGTTAAAATGCTAGCTAAGAAACCAAATAATACTTCCATAATCGAAGAAACAATAAAGTAAGTCATGTAACTACCGCCACCTTCCCCTTCTTCACTGTTATTGTTTACACCACTAATTGCACCAGCAACAAGTCGAGAAACAAAAATTACAAAGGTATTTACCACACCTTGCATTAACGTCATCGTTACCATATCACCATTAGCAACATGACTGATCTCGTGTGCTAATACTGCTTCGGCTTCATCACGTGTCATGCTATGGAGCAAACCTGTTGATACTGCCACTAATGAATCATCACGCTTTGCACCTGTTGCAAATGCATTGATATCAGGCGCATCATAAATAGCAACGGTTGGCATTCCAATACCAGCTTGTTCTGCTTGACGAGCAACGGTATTAATTAACCAATGCTCGGTTTCATTACGTGGGCTATCAATCACAACCCCACCAACAGAACGTAGTGCCATCGACTTCGACATCATTAAAGACACTAATGAACCACCAAAACCAAACAACGCCGCCATTACTAATAATCCAGAAAGGCTGCCTGGCTTCATTCCAGTTACCGCATAAACAATATTTAGAACAATACTAAACACCAACATTACGGCAAGGTTCGTTGCTAAAAACAACGCAATACGTTTCATATCTGTTATCTTCTCCAATTGAAAGGACATTATTAATCTAGTTTATACCCTATAGACTATATTCTAACGTCTTATTGGTACATTCAGACTTTTATTACCACTATCTTCAAATAATATGACTGTAAATTAAAGTGCTAAATTGTTACCAATTCTTATCAACTCAAACTTTATCACTCTTTGTATCGCAAAATAACCGCAAAGCTATTGAGTTATCTCACTATAGACTTGCATTCACTTCATCTTTTTTTAACATCACTAACAACATCTAATTGAAAAAATAAATGCTGATTAGACTTTGGTCGTATTGCTTTAATAGCATAACTCGATTATTGTTTACGTATTGTTATGAAACAGTGAACATAAAGACATGAGTACACAGGGAGGATTCATGGCTAATAATGAAAGTTATCAAGTTGCTATAGACATTTTGCGTTGTCATCTTGGTATGTCAATCGATGAAGCGCATAAAGAGCTAGGACTTGATAACACTGGTAATCCAGTATCAATGACAGATACACAAGAACAATTGATTGGCCTTAACTCAGCTAATTAATTTTATCTTACTTCATTAAAACAAAAGGCACATTAAGTGCCTTTTGTTGTTTATAGCAACCTCTTATCTTTCACTTAAAAGACTTAAATCAATATATTGAGCTAACTGCTGGTGTGTCGTTATTTCTTTATCTGGTTTATTCATTGGTATATAGGGGATCTCGGCTATTTTTTTACCCGGTAAGTGTTGCTCTAACCACGTTATCATTGCAGTATAATTATCAGTTACTGGATGTATTTGATTAGCAATCCAACCAACAACAGTAAGACCATCAGCCAGAATCGCTTCTGCGGTCAATAAAGCATGATTTAAGCATCCAAGTTTAATACCTACCACTAAAATAACCGCTAATTGCTCCTGCTTCACCCACGATGAAAGGTATTCAGTATTATTAATAGGTACTCGCCAACCACCAGCACCTTCAATAAGTACACAATCAGCTTGTGTTTTAAGCTTAGTTAGCCCTTGTGACAATAGATCAAATTCAATTGTTTTATGCTCTTCTTTGGCAGCAATATGCGGCGAAACAGGTCGATAAAAGGTATAAGGATTAACATCATCATATGTCACTGAAACTGATGATGCTTGTTGGAGTAATAATGCGTCACTATTACGTAACCCTTGGGGTGTATTCTCACTACCTGATGCAATCGGCTTATACCCTACCATCGTAATATTTGCCTGTTGTGCTGCGTATAAAATCGCACAACTACACACCGTTTTTCCTACATCAGTATCAGTACCTGCAACAAAATATGCGTTATTCATTGATCAATACTCCAAAACAGACTTGATAAGTGGCTGGTAGCAAACCATTATCTAAACGAAAAGCGTCATAAGCTCGTTCTAAATCAATAATTGTTTGTCGACCAAACAACCCTGAGCGCCGTTGTTGTTGTAAATGTGTTGCACCAATACCTTTTAAATCTTTCATCAGTTTCATCGCCGTTGAGTAATATACAGTTATAGGCTCATATACTAAGCTTTCAATTGTTAAACCGACTTGGTTAATTTCGGTTGTAATTGCTGTTTGCGATTTAAAGCTATTAACATGTTGCTGATCATCAATATATGACCATGCTTGAGTTAACTCACTCAGAGATCCTTCGACCAAGGTTGTAAAAAATATTCTCCCTTGCGGTTTAACAACTCGTTGTAATTCTCGTAACGGAACAGAAAGATCATCACACCATTGTAGAGCGAGATTACTAAAGGCAATATCATAACGGTTATCAGACATCGCAATATTTTCAGCATCTGTTTGTAAATATTGGCAATCTTGTCCACATCGCTGTTGTGCTTGTTGCAACATCTCCGCAGAGAGATCAGCGGCTGTTACAGTGAACCCTTGTTGATGTAAGGCGGCACTAAAGTATCCAGTTCCACAACCAACATCAATAACTGTCGTAGACGACGTAAATACAGAGATTGGTGGTATAAATGCTAATAATTGCTGCCCAACCTGCCGTTGAAATGCGGCTGATTTATCATAACCTTTAGCGGCACGACCAAAAGCATTGGCTATCGCTTGTTTGTTGATCTGATCGATTGCGCATAGTGGCTTATTGCCTAATCTATCTAACATCAACCACCTCATTAAGTGCAGTGGCAAGCTGACGAATATCGGCGTCATTATGATTTGCAGTAAGTGTAATTCGAAGTCGAGCACTATTTGGCGCAACTGTCGGCGGACGTATAGCCCCGACTTTAATTCCCCGCTGTTGTAATTGAGCAGCTATTGCCATTGTTTGGCCACTATCACCAATAATGATCGGTTTAATCGGTGTCGTTGTTGCTATCAGACCAATACACTTATCAAGCTGATGCTCTAAAGAGTCAGACAAAGCCTGCAATTTTTCTCGGCGCCAAGCTTGGGTTTGAATCAATGAACAAGCACAGCTTAAAGCAACAGCCTGTGCTGGTGGCATTGCTGTCGAGTAAATATAATGACGAGCAAATTGAATCAAATATTCAGCCGTTTCATCGCTACACAATACCGCCGCACCTTGTATACCAAAGGCTTTTCCAAAAGTAATAATTAATATATCGGCTTTTATACCTGCAAGATGGCAACTACCTTGCCCATCCTCACCTAATACACCGCAGCCATGAGCGTCATCAACCATTAACCAACTATTATGTTGCATTGTCATTTTTCGTAATGATGCTAATGGCGCGCAATCACCATCCATACTAAAAACACCTTCTGTTACCACTAAGGATGCAGTGTTCGCTATCGGTTTTATTTTTGAAAGTTGTCGCTGTAACGCAGACATATCATTATGAGCAAACCGCGTCATTTTCGCAGGCGATAACATACCCGCTTCAATTAACGAAGCATGATTTAACTTATCTTGAAACAGATGATCTTGTGCTTGTAAGAGCGTAAATAGCACCGCTTGATTCGCACTAAAGCCACTATTAAATAGCAATGCCCGCTGATAGCCTAACCATTCAGTGAGTTGCTGTTCTAAATCTGCATGTGGTGCTTGAAACCCCGAAACCAAAGGTGAAGCGCCACTTCCCGCACCATATTTAACCAGTCCTTGCTGCCATGCCGCTATAATTGCAGGTTCTTGTGACAACCCAAGATAATCATTGCTGGCAAAATTTACTGTTTTTGATATGGCCTCTTGGCACTGTAATTGTCGATAGAGGCCTTGCTGTTGACGATCAATAAGTGCTTGTTGATGGCGCTGATTAAAGAGAGGCATCATAAAAAATGTCATCTTTAGTTGGACGTGTAGCAACCCGCTCTACGACTTGCTCTAATAATTCTTGTGCTTGAATATCATCAGGCTTTGCTACTTGATGCTGACTATTGATACCAAGCTTAGCAAATAGTTGCATATCTTTATCTTCACCTGGGTTTGGTGTGGTTAATAATTTACAACCGTAGAATACGGAATTTGCCCCTGCCATAAAACACAGCGCTTGCATTTGCTCATTCATATCCTCTCGACCAGCAGAAAGCCTCACTGCAGAATGCGGCATCATGATACGGGCAACAGCAATAATACGAATAAAGTCAAATGGATCGACATCCTGAGCATTTTCAAGTGGCGTACCTTTTACTTTTACGAGCATGTTTATTGGTACACTTTCTGGATGAACGGGTAAATTGGCTAATTCCACTAGTAACCCGGCACGATCTCGCGCACTTTCTCCCATTCCAATAATGCCGCCAGAACAAATTTTCATTCCCGCATCACGCACATGCGCCAAGGTATCTAAGCGATCTTGATAGGTACGTGTAGTGATCACATTGCCATAATATTCAGGAGAGGTATCAAGGTTATGATTGTAATAATCCAGCCCAGCAGCTGCTAATGTATTTGCTTGGTCAGTCGTTATCATCCCTAACGTCATGCATGTTTCTAAGCCTAATTGCTTAACGCCTTGTACCATTTCAAGCAAATAAGGCATATCTCTATCTTTAGGGTTTTTCCATGCCGCTCCCATACAAAATCGAGTTGCGCCTGATTGCTTGGCTTTGATAGCAGCATCAAGTACACGCTCAACTTCCAATAGCCGTTCTTTTTCTATATCTGTACGATAATGCGCACTTTGAGGGCAATATTTACAATCTTCAGGGCAGGCGCCGGTTTTAATAGAAAGCAAAGTACTTACTTGAACCTGATTAGGCTGATGAAATTGACGATGAATTTGTTGTGCTTCAAACACTAAATCCATAAACGGTTTATTAAATAAAACCTGCACTTCCTCAACAGTCCAATTACTACGAACTTCCACAATGCACCCCTCTTTTTATAATTTTTATTTATATCTTGAAATAAAACCAATATCGATTGAGGTCACAATCGATTCATAACTTGTTGTTCAATAAGTGACCAGCAAGACACTTTATTGCCTTCTCGTTGTTGGCTAGTCTACTAACAGCGCGTAGACTGTCAACCACAAAACATAAATTTGGTTTACTACAGTGCAAAAAGAACACTACATTGATCTAGATTTTGATCAGCAGCATATCTGGCACCCTTACACTTCAACAGTAACACCGCTTCCTTGTTACCCTGTAACCAAGGCCAATGGCGTCTATCTTACTCTTGAGAATGGCACTCAATTAATTGATGGTATGTCTTCATGGTGGTCTGCTATCCATGGCTATAACAACCCTCAATTAACAGCCGCAGCTAAAACTCAGCTTGATAAAATGTCCCATGTCATGTTCGGTGGAATCACCCATCAACCAGCGGTTGATCTCTGTAAAAAATTAGTCGCGATAACACCACAAGGATTAGATACCGTTTTTCTGGCTGATTCAGGATCCGTTGCCGTTGAAGTTGCACTTAAGATAGCATTGCAATATTGGCATGCTAAAGGTGAGCCTAGAGCCAAATTTTTAACTCTTAGTCACGGTTATCATGGTGATACGTTTGCTGCAATGTCAGTCACAGATCCTGACAACTCAATGCACAGTATTTATAAAGGATTTTTACCACAGCATATTTTTGCCGATTCACCGCAATGTGGTTTCTGGGAACAATGGGATGAAAATGACATTGATGATTTTTCAAATAAATTGGCACACAACCACCAACACATCGCAGCGGTAATTTTAGAACCAATAGTGCAAGGGGCGGGAGGAATGCGGCTATACCATCCCACTTATCTGCGTCGTGTTCGCGAATTATGTGATCATTACGGTGTGTTATTAATTGCAGATGAAATTGCGGTTGGTTTTGGACGCACTGGAAAACTATTTGCTTGTGAACATGCAGAGATTAGCCCTGACATACTTTGTGTAGGTAAAGCTCTAACTGGTGGCTATATGACATTATCAGCCGTTATTACCCAAAAGAGTATTGCAGATACAGTATGCAGCGGTGAAGCTGGGTGCTTTATGCATGGACCAACCTTTATGGGGAATCCGCTTGCCTGTGCCGTTGCCAATGCTAATCTCGAGCTATTAGAACAAAATAAATGGCAACAACAAGTTGCAGCAATTGAAAACCAACTTGCAAATGAATTACCTCAAATTGCCACCCTTGAAAAAGTCAAACAAGTACGTTGGTTAGGGGCTATTGGCGTTATTGAGTTACATCAACCCGTTGACATGGTCGCAATACAACAGGCTTTTGTTAATGCGGGGGTATGGATTCGTCCTTTTGGACGTTTAGTTTATATTATGCCACCCTATATTATTACTTCGAGTCAATTATCATCATTAACTC
The DNA here is from genome assembly GCF_900185625.1 of Photobacterium andalusiense. Lineage (GTDB taxonomy): Bacteria > Pseudomonadota > Gammaproteobacteria > Enterobacterales > Vibrionaceae > Photobacterium > Photobacterium aquimaris. The sequence continues at coordinate 527,952 of NZ_FYAJ01000001.1, read as the reverse complement.
AAGCAATATATCAGGTTTTAAACATATAATGCTTTTAATCTAAGCAGCCTTTTATTTTACCGCAGTATCATAAAGCAGACATTATTCTATTTTTGTCTGCTTATACTGATAACAGGTGCCCGAACCACAAAATAATAATGATAATTATATCGAGCGACCATTTACTTATGTTAAAAACACATTAGCTAGGGTTATCATTATGCAGTTACCTCTTTTTCCTCTTGATATATATTTGTTACCTAATGGTATTTGCAAATTACGTATTTACGAACAACGCTATATTCGATTAGTAAAACTCGCGACTACCAACCATCATGGGTTTGGTTTATGTATGAAAATTGATGACACCTTATGCCATTTTGGAACCCGAGCGATTATTACTGATTTTGATCCCCTTCCCGATGGATTTATGAGCATTACCATTAAGGGTGTTGAAATGTTTCTAATTAATAATCATTGGCAAGACAGCGATCACCTTTATATTGGTGATACCTCACCTGTCCCAAATTGGCATAGCAAAGGGATTAATTTTATCGATCAAAGCATTTCAGACAACTTACAACAACTATTCCAACAACATCCCGATCACGCTCGTTACTACCCTGAACCTAAATTTGATGATATTACATGGGTATGCCAACGATGGCTCGAAATCCTACCGTTAGAAGTCAATCAAAAGCAGTGGTTTATGAGCCGTAATGATTGTAGTGCTGCATTATCTTTTCTACACACAGTTATCAGTAATAATGCGAATTTAAAATAGGTATCTTCCATGCGAATCGCTTTTTTATATTCGCCAACTTATGAGTAATTATTTACGATATTTAATAGGAAGTTAAACTTAATGCAAAATAATAATTTTCTGTTATTATTTACCACAATAAATATATTTAAACACGGTGAAATAATGCTTACCACATTTAAAATAACCATCCTAAATGCATTATTAATCGTATTATTGCTCGCTATCCCGCTTAAATAATCACTGTACTGATAATCATTATCCTTAACATGGATAAACAAATAAAATAACCATAATAAACACCTAAAATATTAGCTTATGTATGCAAATATATTGTTTCCAATAATGATATAATCTTCTTAGCCATTGCTTCGAACAAAAAACCTAACACCCTGATTTATTAGAATTAAAAATAAAAACACTGTCATCAGCTTTTATATCCACGTCACATTTAATTAATACGTATGATAAATACGCAAAAGAAATAGATAGAAAGTTTCTTTTTCCTGCCTAAAATAATATTCCCACTGAGACAATCAGTACAAAAAATACTATTCACATAGTAATAATAAATAAAAATAAAATTCGTCTATTTGAACATGGAATAAGACGACTCAGTCAGGGAAAAATACATGCTAAATCTAGCGATATCGATCATTCCTATTTTATTATTAATTTGGATGATGACGAAAAAAAATGCTTTACCTTCACATATTGCATTACCTGTAACCGCATTAATTATTGGTATTTTGCAATTAATTTATTTTGGTACTAGTGGACGATTATTAACCGCAAATATTATTTCTGGCGCTTTATCAGCAATTACTCCAATTTCTATTATTGCGGGCGCGATTTTACTAAATCGTACCCTCTCAGTTTCAGGCTGTGAAGATGTCATAAAACAATGGTTAGAAGGTATTAGTAAAAACCAAATTGGTCAGTTAATGATTATTGGCTGGGCCTTCGCTTTTATGATTGAAGGCGCATCAGGATTTGGTACGCCCGCAGCCATTGCTGCACCTATTCTAGTAGGGTTAGGCTTTAACCCTCTGCGGGTTGCTATGCTAGCGTTAGTCATGAACTCAGTCCCCGTCTCTTTTGGTGCTGTCGGTACACCAACATGGTTTGGATTCGGTAACTTAGGGCTTTCTGATGCTGAATTACTCGATGTCGGCAGTTTATCTGCCATCATGCACACTGTTGCGGCAATCATTATTCCAGTCATTGCGTTGAGGTTTATTGTTAGTTGGCAACAAATTCGCCGTAACATTATTTTTATTCAGCTCAGCATTTGGTCATGTACGCTACCTTATGTTTGGCTCGCACAGTGGAATTATGAATTTCCAGCCCTTATTGGTGGTGCTATTGGATTAACATTATCAATACTTTTTGCTCGCTATAACATTGGCTTAGAAAAAAAAGAAACAACCGTTACAGAAAACACTGTTAAACCTTTAGCATTTAAGCAGATTTTTAGAGCCATGGCTCCGACGCTATTGCTAATAGTAATTTTAATTGTCACTCGTATTAAACAATTAGGGTTAAAAGGCATGCTAAATGATGCAACGCCGCTGTGGAATTTTCACCTTGGGTTTGCAGACTTGCACATTAGCCAAGCGTTAATTATTCATATAAACCAAATTTTAGGCACCGATACTGCGTGGGCATACAAAACACTTTATGTGCCAGCATTAATCCCATTTTTCTTGGTAGTCTTTGTTTCGATTCCTTTTTTAAGAATGGACTCTCGACAAGTTAAAAACGTATTTTTTGATACAGCATCACGAATAAAAACCCCATTTATCGCCCTCGTTGGTGCGTTAATTATGGTGAAATTTATGATGATTGGTGGTGATCATTCACCGATTATGACAACCGGTAATGCTTTTGCAGCACTTTTAGGTAAAAACTGGCAATACTGTGCCGCTTACCTTGGCGCTTTAGGTGCATTTTTCTCAGGCTCTGCGACGGTTTCTAATCTTACTTTTGGTGCTATTCAACAAAGTATTGCTCACACCGTTGGCCTACCTGAAACCATTATTCTGGCCTTGCAATCTGTCGGTGGTGCAATGGGCAATATGGTATGTATCAATAATATTATTGCAGTATCAGCCATACTTGGTATTGCAAATAAGGAAGGTTACATCATTAAACGAACTGTTATTCCAATGGCTTTATATGGAGTAATTGTTGCGATTGTGAGTATTTTCCTTTAATCAACTTAACGAAATAGGGTTACGCGCTGTGCCACTGTGTAACAGGCGTAAGCCAACAGTATAACGTCAATATCTCAGGCGCCTTTACGCCATTGGAGCAATAAAATGAAGGTAAACTTTTTTGTCACTTGTCTTGGTGATACCGTAAAAGCAGAGGTTGCTAAAAAGACAGTGCAACTGCTGGAACAACTCAAGTGTGAAGTGATTTTTCCAGAACGCCAAGGATGTTGTGGTCAACCCGCACTAAACAGTGGCTACATTGAAAAAAGCAAACCTGCGATGAAAAGCATGATCGAAGCGTTTGAAATTAATGATTATCCAATCGTAACTCCTGCTGGCTCATGTGCAGCCTCGGTAAAAAAATACCCTCATTATTTAGAAGATGAACCAGAATGGGCAGCTCGCGCACAAAAAGTTGCTGACCGTTTATTTGAACTGACCCAATTTGTTGTACGCCAATTAGGGGTAGAAAATGTCGGTGCTCGTCTTGAAGGTAAAGGAGTTTATCACCCATCTTGTAGCCTTATTCGTAAATTAGGCGTACGTGAAGAACCGCTTATTTTATTGAATAATGTTGAAGGCCTAGAGCTATTACCAATTGATAACCAAGAGACATGCTGTGGTTTTGGCGGTACTTTCTCAGTCAAAATGTCTGAAATTTCAGGTGAAATGGTGACAGAAAAAGTACAGCACATTAGCGCAGTAAAACCTGACTTCTTAATTGGTGCTGATATTAGTTGTTTATTAAATATTGGTGGCCGTATTAGCCGTGAAGGTCAACCAATTAAAGTAATGCACATTGTTGATGTGCTGATGAGTCGTTAAGAGGTCATTATTATGTCAATGAAAACCAGCAACGTTAAATTTAAAGATCGTATTCATCTAAAAATGAAAGATGAATCAATGCGTGCCGCCGTTGCCAACGCACAAGAACGTATGTTTAAAAGCCGTGCTGTTGCCGCTGAAAAACTCGGTAACTGGGAAGAATGGCGTGAAATGGGCATGGATATTCGTAACCATGTACTTGAAAACCTAGATTATTATTTACTACAACTAAGTGAAAATGTAGAAAAAAATGGTGGTCACGTTTTCTTTGCCGCAACCGCTGAAGATGCAACTAATTACATCGAAACCATCGTAAAGAAAAAGAACGCGAAAAAAATCGTAAAATCTAAATCAATGGTGACCGAAGAAATCGGCATGAACCAGATGATCCAACGTAATAATTGCGAAATCATCGAAACTGATTTAGGCGAATACATTCTACAAGTCGATGATTGTGACGCGCCATCACACATTGTTGTGCCAGCATTACACAAAAACCGCACCCAAATTCGCGAAGTGTTCAAAGAAAAGCTCGGTTATGAAGGTTCATCTGATCCTGAAGCCATGACCCGTTTTGTCCGTGAGCATATTCGTCATGATTTCCTTGAAGCAGAAATCGGTATTACTGGGTGTAACTTCGCCATCGCAGAATCTGGCACTGTCACACTAGTGACTAACGAAGGTAATGCACGTCTAGCTACCAGCTTGCCAAAAACACATATCGCCGTCATGGGTATGGAACGTATTGTTCCTACTTTTGAAGAATTTGATATTGTTGCGAGCCTATTATGTCGCAGTGCAGTTGGTCTACCGCTAACAGGTTATGTCACCGCGCTAACGGGTCCACGTGAGAATGATAATTGCGATGGTCCAGAAGAGTTCCACCTTGTTATTGTTGATAACGGTCGTTCAAAAATTCTAGGCTCAGAATTCCGCCCAATCCTACGCTGTATCCGTTGTGCAGCATGTGTTAATACCTGCCCTGCATACCGTCATCTTGGTGGTCAATCTTACGGTTCAATCTATTCAGGCCCAATTGGTGCAGTATTATCGCCTTTACTTGGTGGTTACAAAGACTTCAAAGACTTACCTAACGCTTGTAGCTTATGCCGCGCATGTCATGACGTCTGTCCAGTGAAAATCCCACTGTCTGATTTATTGTTAAAACACCGCCAAATTATGGGTGAAGAAAAAATCACAGCGCCTGCAGAACGTGCAGCAATTACAGGTTTTAACTTTGTTAACTCTCACCCATTCATCTGGGATAAGACAGTTAAAATGGGTGCGATTATGGCAGGGAAACTGATCAAAAATGGCAAATTGCCGTTCAAAGTTGGTCTACTTAACGCTTGGACACAAACTCGTGATTTACCAGAACCAGCAGGTCAATCATTCCGTAGCTGGTTTAAAAACAGAAACAATAAATAAGGGACTTCCGCATGTCAGAGCAACGCATTTTTAACCGCGATAGTTTCCTTGATAATATCGCCAAACAACTTGGTCGTGAGCGTATTACAACTCCTGTCGCACGCCCAAACTTAAAATATAACTGCCATAAAGAGGTTTTTGCGAATAAAAGCCCTGATGAGTTAAAAGCCATTTTAGTTGAGTACACTGAAACAACATTAGCCTCTCAGGCCGTGGTTACAACCAAAGATAAGCTAACAGAAACGTTACGCAATGTATGTTTTCACTATTGCACTGATGATGGCGAAGACCTTAATCCTATCGGAGAAACCATCTTTACAGCGGATAATCGTCTGTTAGATATAGTAAATCCGAAAGATTTAGCTGAAAAGCAACATGGTGTCTACATTTGGGATCATAGTGCTGGTTATGAAGCAAATATTGCAGTTGCAGAGCGAGCTAAAGTGGGCGTAGTATTTGCAGAGCAGGCACTTGCAGAATCTGGCACTATGGTACTTTACAGCCAAGCTGCACAAGGTCGAGCTGTTAGTTTGCTCCCTGAAGCGTCTGTATTTATTGTACCTAAAAGTAATATCGTTCCTCGCTTAACGCAAGCGACAGAGCTATTACATCAAAAAGCACAAAATGGTGAACGTATTCCATCATGTGTAAACTTTATTTCAGGTCCTAGTTCGACAGCAGATATCGAGCTGATCAAGGTTGTTGGTGTGCATGGGCCCGTCTTTGCCACCTACATCATTATTGATGATATGTAATTTTACCTATCACCAATAGTGATAATCAAACTAGCAGGATGCTAGTGGTTAAGCACTTAAACGGGAATATGAAAAAACGCAGTTATCGGACTGCGTTTTTTTTCGCGTATAATTCGGCAATAAACCGACTCATGGAATATTAATATGCCTGCCATTGATGATCTCGTTCTTTTTACCCAAATTATTGAGCATGGATCGTTCAGTAAAGTTGCTGAGCTCAATAACATCACCAAATCTGTTGTCAGTAAACGTATCAGCAAGCTTGAGACCAGTTTAGGGCTACAACTTATTTACCGTACCACGCGTAAACTAACACTGACCGAGCCTGGTGAAGTACTCTACCATCGAGCAAAAAGTATCAGTAATATTGCTCAAACCGCGTTTGATTCTGTCACCGGCTATAGTGAAGCACTCTCTGGAAAAATACGGATGTCAGTCCCAACTATTTCAGGCGAACTGGTGCTAGCGAATGCGGTTTCTACTTTTTGTCAAAAGCATCCGGGCCTCACAGTTGATATGTCACTTAATAATCACTTTGTCGATTTAGTTGCAGATAACTACGATCTGGTTATTCGTACAGGCTACCTTGAAGACTCGAGTCTCATTGCAAGACATATTTTTAACTCTCGTTGGGTTATCTGCGCTTCACCAGCCTACTTTGAACAACACGGAATACCTGAAACACCAAAAGCATTAAATAGTCATAATTGTTTAGGCTATAACCCTCAAAGCTCAGGTCCTTTTGAATGGCAATTTATTCGCCAGAATAAGATCTATACCCATAAGGTCAGTGGTAACTTTTCATCAGATAATGCCGCAGCATTAAAGAAAGCAACCCTCGCTGGTAATGGCATTGCATATTTACCGACTTGTTTAGTTTATGACGAATTACAACAAGGAAAACTGATTGAAGTATTAGCTGCCCATGCTGGCAAAGTAGTCGGTATTTATGCTGTTTACCCTTATACCCGTAAACCAGCCAAACGCATTCAAGCCCTTATTGAACATATTCGAGAAAGCTATATGGAAATTAAAGAACAATTTTAGCCATCAATAAGTTTCATTAATAAATGACCGTCATACAAGGCTTGTTTTACTAAAGCAGCCCCAGGCATGGTTGCTTGAGTATAAAAACAACTTTCTTTCAGCTCTAAATCGCGATTATAAATCGGCAATGTTTGACCAATAATACATTCCATTATTGCAGGATATAAAACCGATTTAGCGCGATTTAACTCGCCTCCAATAAGAATTCGTTGCGGATTAAACAGATTAACCATAATCGCTATTGCTTGCCCAAGGTGATGCCCCAGATCGATGATAATTTGACGAGCAAGAGCATCACCAGCCACTGCAGCATCACAAATAGCTTCAATGGTTAGTGTGGATTCAACAAGTATTGAAGCATGTCCTTCTTGTAAACGAAGCGCTGTTTGCTCTAATACTGCAGTCAAGCTTGCAACAGTTTCTAAACAGCCATGATTGCCACAGAAACAGCGCTTACCATAAGGCTTAATCTGAATATGGCCTAATTCACCGATATTGCCAGTTCGACCTTGAAGTACCGTATCATCTAAGATAATCCCCGCGCCAACACCATGATGCACTGACACTAAAATAGAATTTGAAATTCCTTGTGAATTACCAAATAATTTCTCAGCTAATGCCCATGAGCGAGTGTCATTACCTACAAATACTGGCAACCCTGTTTCCTGACGAATAACATCACTTAACGCTAGATTATTTATGGTGTAATGCGGCATTTGTAATACGATACCTTCATCAGCATTGACAAGTCCTGGTAATGAAACAGCAATCGCTGAAATACGATCTAACGCACTAACATGATTGGCAAAAAAGACATTAATTTCAGTTAATAACTTAGACACTACATCATCTTGCTGCAATTGCTTAATTTCTTGTCGTTCCTCAACCAAAACATCACCACTTAATGAGTGTAATGCGATGGTTAAATAACCTCGACCTAATCGAATCGATAAAAATTGCCAGCCTTCATTAGCAGGTACAAGTCCTATTGCTGGGCGCCCACGGCTTGTCGACTCTTGATATTGCGTTTCTTTTATTAAGTGCGCTTCGATTAGTTCACGGGTTATTTTGGTAATACTCGCAGGAGCAAGTTGACTACGCTTAGATAATTCAATCCGTGAAATAGGTCCGTACAGATCAATAAGTTTATATACGCTCCCGGCATTATTTCTTTTAATATGATCAATATGACCTGGCTGAGCGACGTACATGTCGATACTCCTAGGGAAAAAACAGCGCTAAATATCATTCAGTTTCTAATTTTTTTACTTTGCGAACTAATTGTGAAGTCTCTTGTTCTCAGGACGTGACAGACGTCACGAGGAATCCCTAAAGACTTCCGCTTTCGGTTCTGACATAATGATAAATCGATATTTCGTCGAGTATAAATTCAACTAGCAAATTTAATCTCTTGCGTGCTTTTACTCAGCAATATTTACTATGATCTCTCATTAGTAATAACAAAAGCAGCGGTAGAGAATATGAGGTTCCACGTGTACAAAATTAATGAAGTCTTTGAAACCATTCAAGGTGAGGGTGTTTTCACCGGTGTTCCTGCTATTTTTGTTCGTTTACAAGTCTGCCCTGTTGGTTGCTCATGGTGTGACACCAAACAAACATGGACTGCTGAGCCTGAAGATTTAGTCAGCGTTGAACGCATCATGGTAAAAACAGAAGACTCACCACTTTGGACACAACTTGATGCTGATGGCGTTGTAAATTTATTAATTGCTCAAGGTTATACGGCTAAGCACGTTGTTATCACCGGCGGTGAACCTTGCATATATGATTTACGTCCATTAACTGCGGCATTAGAAGTTGCAGGCTTTAATTGCCAAATAGAAACCAGTGGCACGTCAAATATTTTAACCAGCGATAATACCTGGGTTACGGTATCGCCAAAAATCAATATGAAAGCGAAATTACCGGTTTTAACCTCTGCGTTAGCCCGTGCTAACGAAATTAAACACCCAGTTGGTACACAGAAAGATATTGATCAATTAGACGATCTTTTAGCAACCGCAGCATTACGTAATGATGTCACTATTGCTTTACAACCTATCAGTCAAAAGCCTCGAGCAACTGAATTATGTATTTCAACCTGTATCGCACGTAATTGGCGTTTATCAATCCAAACTCATAAATATTTAGCGATTGCTTAACGGAAGCGATTAAAGTTATTACACTATAATTTCAGCAAATAATAATGCAATGATAAGGCTCAGTTTGATTATCATTGCTAAAATGATCGTTTCTTAACCAACCTTGTGTGTAAATTATCACTTTCCCACATCAATTTATCAATCTGGTGAGATCAATGCTTGATGCTTGACGTAAGAAAGGTAATATTACTAACACAACGATATCTTTAAGCACACCATACTTTAATTCCAAAGTGAGTGCCTAAACGGAGAATAACTTAAACATGACTTACGCGCCTGTAACAGACGTATTAAGCGGTAAGCTAGCAGTTGACAGTGAAATTACTGTTCGTGGCTGGATCCGTTCACGTCGTGATTCCAAAGCTGGAATTTCTTTCCTTGCCATTTATGACGGCTCTTGTTTCGACCCGATTCAGGCCGTGGTCTCTAATGAGTTAAATAATTACCAGGAAGAAGTACTTAAATTAACAACGGGTTGCTCTGTTGAAGTCACTGGTACTATTGTTGCCTCTCCTGCTAAAGGTCAAGATTTTGAGCTAGTAGCAACCGCAGTTAAAGTTGTCGGTTGGGTTGAAGACGCTAACACTTACCCAATGGCAAAAACACGCCACTCAATTGAGTATTTACGTGAAGTTGCCCATCTACGTCCACGTACTAACGTGATTGGCGCAGTGGCACGTGTTCGTAACTGTCTATCTCAAGCGATCCACCGCTTTTATCATGAGCAAGGGTTCTTCTGGACATCATCACCACTTATCACATCATCTGATTGTGAAGGCGCAGGTGAAATGTTCCGTGTATCAACACTTGATCTAAACAACCTACCTTTAGATGATAAAGGCAGCGTTGATTACGATAAAGACTTCTTTGGTAAAGAAACATTTTTAACCGTTTCTGGCCAATTAAATGCTGAAGCTTATGCATGTGCATTAAGCAAAGTTTACACATTCGGTCCAACATTCCGTGCTGAAAACTCAAATACTAGCCGCCATTTAGCAGAATTCTGGATGGTTGAGCCTGAAGTCGCTTTTGCTGATCTAAACGATGTAGCAAAACTTGCTGAAGACATGTTGAAGTATGTTTTCGCGGCTGTTCTTGAAGAGCGTCGTGATGATCTTGAATTCTTTGCTTCTCGCATTGATAAAGACGCTATCACTCGTCTTGAGCAGTTTGTTAACGCTGATTTTGCACAGGTTGATTACACTGATGCAATCCAAATTCTACTCGATTCTGGTAAGAAATTTGAATTCGATGTTGAGTGGGGCATCGATATGTCTTCTGAGCACGAGCGTTACCTTGCTGAAGAGCACTTCAAAGCACCTGTTATCGTTAAGAACTACCCGAAAGACATTAAAGCTTTCTACATGCGTCTAAACGATGATGGTAAAACAGTAGCAGCAATGGATGTTCTTGCTCCAGGTATTGGTGAGATCATCGGTGGTGCTCAGCGTGAAGAGCGTTTAGACGTTCTTGATGCACGTATGGTTGCGATGGGTATCGACCCTGAACACATGGGTTGGTACCGTGATTTACGTCGCTACGGTACTGTTCCTCATGCAGGCTTTGGTCTTGGCTTTGAGCGTCTAGTTTCTTACGTAACAGGCATGGGTAACGTACGTGACGTGATTCCATTCCCACGTACTCCACGTTCAGCGAACTTCTAATTCCTATCTTAGATAAGAACGCTAAAAAGCCACTTTCGAGTGGCTTTTTTTATATCAAAGCCAACATCCCATCATATAAAGATGAGCAGACGATTTAATAAATATTGCATTAGCCATAAAAATAGAATAAATTTCAAAAAAAGTATTCATATAAAGAATATATCAACTCTGATAGAACGAATGTAACAATGAGAAGTCAAAATAAAAAAACATATCAGTCCCAACTCACTATTTTTAAAAATTTCACTATCTTTTTTTGTACACTTTCTACCCTTTATCTCATTTACAATATCTATCATGTTAAGAGCTTTCACCAACAGTATATTACTAAAATTAAATTGGTATATTCTTATACTCGTCGTTTTGGATCATATTACAATAATACTCCAGAAAAATATAAAGCAGCCGATCATTATAAAAAAGACAATGTTTCATTAGTCGTTAATAAAGCTACTCAAGTTAAAGTGCTATCAAATGGTATTAGCAAATTACGTTCAGAATTAAACCAACTAACAAATAATAATATTTGGACTATTGCTGTTTTTGAAAATCCAGCTGACTATGCACATTTTGATCCTATTCGACCAGAATATTTAAATCAATTTGATAAATATGGTGAAAATTCAGTTATGCTCCGCATTGTTGCGCGAGAAGGTATACTTAATACATATCAATCTTTTTATGGATGTAATTTAAAACTCACAGAAAATTATATCGAAAATGGTTCTAATACACATATTCGAACTCTTTACTACCCTATTTATAATAAAATGCATCTTGATGCTCTGCTGGCTATCGATATTAAAAATAAAGTTTTTTCTGAATTTTTAGAAAAATACAACAAACAACATTTAACAATAATTAATATGAATAAGCATAATAATATTTATAATATAATAAAGCTTCTTCCTTGCTCAGAAAAAAACCCAATAACTATTGGTATTAATTTGTTATCTATTTTTAAAGCGATATTTTTTCCAGCTCTTTTATTAAGTCTTTTTTATCGTTACTTTAGAGTTTACTTAATTAAGAAAAAATATCATATTCAACGAGATCAAATGACAAAATTTTATCGTCGAGATTATTATGAGAAAAAATGGTTAAAACAACATGATTTTAATTTATTAATAATAGATATTGATCACTTCAAAAAAATTAATGATAACTATGGCCATGAAGTTGGCGACGATATTATACGCCACGTGGCCAATAGGATTAATAACTGCATTCGAGCCAAAGATATTGCTGTTCGCTGGGGTGGAGAAGAGTTTATTATTACCTTTAAAGATATGACTAACAAGCAACTACATATTAAAGCACAACAAATATGTACTTCAATATCATTAAGTCCTATATTAGGGCTTGATATTACCGTTTCTATTGGTGGTACAACCGCCACTAACACTCACTTTAATAATGTGTATAAAATCGCAGATAAAGCACTCTATTACTCAAAACATAATGGCAGAAATCAGTACACGATTGTCTAATAAATATCTAGATAATCACTCTGTTACAATTATTATTACACATAATGTGGCATTTAATACCTATTGGGTATTTTTATGCCGAAAACAAAATTATTCATGGATATAACAAGTATTTTTCATTTTAACGCACTGTATGAACCTATAAAATGTAATCATTGAGATCTTAAACACCATGGATAGTAATGATTATAAATATAAAAGCTCTTTTCAAAAATTCACTGCGTCATTTTAAGCTTTTTAGTTTATTTTTTATCATCTGCTCTGGCCTTTATTTTATTTATAATGTTTATAATATTAATAAATTACATGACCAATATATTTCAACTTTGAATAATGTCTATTCTGCCGCTCGTCGTTTTGGTTCTTTTTATAATAATACCGGTACAGAAGATTTAAAAGATGGCCAATACTTATTTAACGATGTATCTGTAGTTGTAAATACATCAACACAAGCAAAAATATTATCTACTGGTATAAACAAGCTACGTTTACAAATAGATAAATTGACTGAAAACCATATTTGGACAGTAGCTGTTTTTGAAACCTCTGCCAAATATTCACATTTTGATCCACTTCGTGATGTATATTTAAAACTCTATGATCATGTTGTACTTAACTCTATTGTTAAAAATGAAGGATTGATAGATACTTATCAATCCTTTTACGGCTGTAATATAAAACTAACGGATGTATATACAGAACAAGGTACAGGTGAAGTTCTTCGTACTGTATATTTCCCTATATATAATAATAAAAAATTAGATGCTTTATTAGCCATTGATATTAATAATTCAATGTTTAAGAATATGTTAGATAATTATAATCGTAATAAAATGACAATTATCAACATAAATAATAATAACATTTATCAAACCAGTAAATTATTACCATGTTCAGAAGTTGATCCTATTTATTTAGGCGTTAATTTTTATACTCTGCTAAAGTTCACCTTTTTACCTTCTATATTATTAATGTTTGTATATCATTCTTTAACAAAAATCATTGCGAAGAAAAACTTCATTTTACGTTATGACCAAATGACTCACTTTTATCGTCGCGATTATTATGAAACAAAACTACTTAATCAATCTGATTTTAATTTATTAATTATTGATATTGACTACTTCAAAAAAGTGAATGATACCTATGGTCATGAAATTGGCGATGAAGTTATTCGTGGTGTAACCAAACGAATTAATAACTGTATTCGTAATAATGATATTGCTATTCGTTGGGGAGGCGAAGAATTTATGCTTTCATTCCCAAAAATGAATAGTGAGCAACTTACGAAAAAAGCTCAACAAATATGTGACTCAATTGCGTTATATCCTATCTCTGATATTGATATTAAAGTGTCTATTGGTGGCATTAGTTCGAAAAAAATACATTTTAACGATGCTTATAAAGCAGCAGATCAGGCACTCTATCATTCAAAAAACAATGGTCGTAATCAAGTTACCATTGTTTAAATGTGGTATTCATGGAGCAACTTAGTCAATACCATAACTTCTGTTTAGTGTAAAAATGTACAGAAAATATAAATATATATTCACAATTTTGTTGCATCCTCTTGTCAAGGTTCTATCACTAAGGGTATAAATAGAGATATAACTATTTACTTACCCATGGATGAAAAATATGTTTGAAAAGATTACAGCTGCACCCGCTGATCCAATTCTCGGTTTAACTGATGACTTTAAAGCTGATCCTAGAACACATAAAATTAACCTCGGTGTAGGTATTTATAAAAATGAAGCAGGTAATACACCTGTTTTAGCAACAGTAAAAAAAGCAGAAGCTATTCTATTAGCTCAAGAAACAACCAAATCTTATTTGGGTATTCCAGGTACGCCTGAATATGGTCTAGCAGTGCAACAACTACTCTTTGGCGCAGACTCTACCCTAATTGCAGAGAAACGTATTCAAACAGCACAAGCTCCTGGTGGTACAGGCGCTCTACGCGTTGCTGCTGAATTTATTAAACGCCAGTTAGGTGATGTTACCGTTTGGATCAGTAATCCAACATGGGCTAACCATCATGGTGTCTTTGGTGCTGCAGGTTTAGAAACGAAAACCTACGGTTATTATAACGCTGACACAAAAGATATTGATTTTGATGCAACGATTACTGATCTAAACCAAGCAAAAGCAGGTGATGTTGTTTTACTTCACGGTTGTTGTCATAACCCTACAGGTATTGATCCAACCAATACCCAATGGCAAACATTGGCTAAACTTTGCCTAGATAAAGGCCTATTACCCATGTTTGATTTTGCATACCAAGGCTTTGCTTGTGGTGTGGAAGAAGATGCTCAAGGACTACGTATCTTTGCAGATCAGGTGCCAGAACTTCTTGTTGCTAGTTCATTTTCTAAAAACTTCGGTCTTTATAACGAGCGTGTTGGTGCTTTTACCTTAGTAGCTAAAAATGCCGAACAAGCTACGGTTTCTTTTAGTCAAGTAAAGTCAATTGCACGCGTTATTTATTCAAACCCACCAGCACATGGTGCTGCCATTGTTACTCAAATTCTAAATGACGCTGTATTACGTGCAGAATGGGAACAAGAAGTTGCCGACATGCGTGATCGTATTCAAGAAATGCGAGTACTTTTTGTAGCAACCCTAAAACAGTGTGGCGTAGACGCTGACTTTAGTTTTATTGAACGTCAAAATGGCATGTTCTCTTTTTCTGGTCTCAACAAAGATCAAGTTAACCGCCTTAAAAACGAGTTTGCTATCTACATTGTTGGCTCTGGACGTATTAGTGTTGCAGGCATGACAAAATCAAATATGCTGCCATTATGTCAGGGAATTGCTGCCGTTTTATAATTAATAGCTACTAACATAAACCATAAAAAAGAGGATAATCATCCTCTTTTTTATTGACTATAGTAATAATAATATTAGCCTGATTTATTTAATGGCAGAACATTACAATAAAGATCATGTTCATAATGTTTCTCTAGTTGTTCACGCCAAGGCCGCTGTGTTATTGGTACTAGATAAAACATTTCTCTTGTTGTATCAGTGACAAACGCCATTCCATGCCGCATAACTTCATAATGAATATCATGAATATAGCCAAGAGAAAAACTCTGTCTCCCCGTTAACATATTAATATCTTCGCGACAGAAGGATACTCCCTGTGTATCGTCTGCAAATCGTTCAAGTAGCCAACCAGAAAATTCCTTTGCACTTATCATCGTCATAAGATCAGTTTCTCCGAATTTTGCGCACTCCTTGAGAATCACTCTCCATCTAATAGTTATAGCAGAGTAAAAAACAACCGTAAGTTTTATCTATTAAAGATAATAATAGTCCAAATAATAACTGTAGTATTAGAGAGATGAAAAAAATAACATTATGAGGGAAATAGAAACAAACAAAAAAGACCCGCTTCTTAACGAGAAGCGGGATTGGCATCTCTTAAAGCGCTTTATATAACACTTTATTCCCTGCCAACTGGATACGCTCCACTAACCCTTCTTCAGTTAGTTTTTTTAATGCGCCGGTAGCCCAAGATGCCGCTTTTGCATCTTCCTGACCCGCTTGTAAACCAATACCTTTTGGATTTAATCCATCGGTATTATTAACGATAATGTCTAACACTTGTTGTTGTTTAGGCGTTAGCGTCACAACCGATTTAGAAGCAACGATCGGCTGAGTTGTCACAGCAGCCTCTACTTTTTCAATCACAGTTTCAATTTTTAAAGTATCGTTAACTGCAGAGGTGGTATTGGTTAAAAGAGGTTTCTGTTTATGCAGTTTACGCTGGATATTACGTTTGTGAGAAATTCTCATGATTTTATTTGCTCCGTTACACTACTTTCGATCACCACTATTTTCAGCGAGAAAAAGTGAGCGCGTTTTATACCAAGGTTATTTCGCAATTGCCAGCAAACGATTATTTATCCATCAATAAATATGATCACTCGCAAATGAAAGTCAAATAATTATGAATTTTGGCATACTATAAGTAAAAACAAGGCTAAAAATCACCATTTTCATCGAAATACGTTTTAAAAATATACGTCTAAAATATATTTGATAACGACATTGATATAATTATTATAGTAATAATGGTCTGAGGAGGTCGCTATGAAGACGCTTCATATTCATGCTGAAAAATTAACAACAAAACATTATATTGGGTTGTTAATTGCCATAATCACTATAGCTCTCGCTTTTGTAAGTTATTTTAAATCGCAATTATCAGCTATCAGCGTTGGGATTATGATTCTTTTAATACTACTAATGTTGTTGCTGATGATAAAACAGATGAATAGGCCAAGCATCAGTTTTACATTAACTTTTATGCACTGCCAATATCATAGCCGTTACGGTGGATGGACAACAACGTGGCACAATATCGCCGATATCGGTCATGTAGCACTTAGCACTCAGGGTTGGTACACGTCCCTACCTTG
Organism: Photobacterium andalusiense; assembly: GCF_900185625.1. Classification (GTDB taxonomy): domain Bacteria; phylum Pseudomonadota; class Gammaproteobacteria; order Enterobacterales; family Vibrionaceae; genus Photobacterium; species Photobacterium aquimaris. The sequence continues at coordinate 511,196 of NZ_FYAJ01000001.1, read as the reverse complement.
GGTAGGTATTCGCTTAACAAATTATGATGATTTTATTAGTACTATTTGCCCACGAGTCGCCTCAAGAATATTACTAGAGCAACGAGTTTTACTGGTAATGGCGCTAAAATCTCAGCCTGATTCACCCTATCTACTTGAAGATATGCTATTTGATGACTCACCTTTTATCACAACCAATGGTGAGCAATTTCGCGGACTACAAGCCATGCTTGCCAATCGAATGCGTTATAATAGAATTTTCTTTGGGTTTGATTTTTTTATTGCTGACGATGTTATTGATCGGCCTGTTGCTGATTTCATTGGTCTATTGCGACGCTATAAGGCGGCAGCTTAACATTATGGTGATGGTATATTAGTAGCTGTTTGTACTTTAAGAAAAGGTAATAATAATAATCCAATAAAAGCTGCTGCTACAGATATCACCACAAAAAAACCAGTCCAGTGATAATGGTTCATAACGATTGCCAACGGATACCCTGCTAATGCTGCTCCCATGTAGGCAAATAAACCAACAAAACCTGTTGCAGCGCCGACTGAATCTTTATGAGAACACTCAGCTGCAGCCATACCAATTAACATTTGCGGCCCAAATATAAAAAAGCCAATCGCAAAAAAACAACCTGATTGTAATATATAGCTCGTAACAGGCATTATCCATAACGCGGCAACCGCTAAGAATATGCCCATCGCAAACAGTAAAATCATTGGGCCACGATTGCCGCCAAACAATTTATCAGAGCCCCACCCACCAACTAATGAACCTAAAAAACCTCCCACCTCAAATAATGACAATGCACCATTCGCAGATAGCAAACTATAGTGATGCTGTTCGGTTAGATAAAGATTTCCCCAGTCATTAATTGCCGTTCGCACGATATAAACCAATACATAACTCATCGCAAGTAGCCACAAATACTTATTAGTTAATACATATTTAAATAATATTTGTCGTTGTGAAAGACCAATACCTTCATTTTCTTGAGCTATTTCTAAATGATCATGACGCCATGAACCAATACTAGGGAGCCCCATCGCTGTTGGCTTATTTCGCAATCGCCAACATAAGCCAAGGCCAATCACAATCGCGATGATACCAGGAATAAAAAAACCATAACGCCAGCCATAATGCAACGTTAGAAAGCCAACCAACAACGGAATAAACGCGCCACCAACATTATGAGCGGTATTCCAACACGACCACCACAATCCACGCTCAGATCGCGAATACCAACTTGTGAGCAGCTTAGAGCATGCAGGCCAGCCCCACCCTTGAAACCAAGCATTAGCAACCCACAATAGCGTAAATGCCATAATCGAACTGGAAAAGCCAAAGCAGATATTAATAATACCAGTGGCAATTAAACCTATTCCCATAAAATAACGCGGATTAGAACGATCAGATATCATCCCAGATATAAATTTTGAACACCCATAAGTAAGATAGAACAAGGTTCCCATCATACCGATGTCTGATTTATCCCAACCTAAATCAGCAATCATTGCAGGCATGGCATAAGTGAAGTTTTTACGGGTTAGATAAAATCCAGCATAACCAATATACATACTCACCATAATATGCAAACGCCAATATTTATAACGTTGTTCTGTTGTTGAGAGTGATAAATTGGCCATGTTACACCTGAGAATATAAATATATTTATGATTACGCTAGCGGTAATACAATTACCAATATTGTACCTGTTGCTTGTTTTGGTAATGCATTATGTTGAGATTCATCATAATGATTACTGATAATTGAACATTGCCCGCCTAACACTTCTACCCGCTCACGAATACCTCGTAAACCAAAACCTTTAAAAGCATCTTCTGCTTTAAATCCAATACCATTATCTTCAATTTGCAACCTAATTTTTTGGTCAATATTTAATTCAATAATCACTTCGGTCGCGTGTGAATATTTAGCAATATTATTTAATGCTTCTTGGCAAATACGGTATAGCGTCACACTGGTTGTATCACATAATTGTTGCTGAGAGTGTCCCCATGCCATTGCAACATCAATGCCTTTATCTTCTAACTTCAAATCACAGACCACCTGCTCAACCGCTTTTGCTAAACCAAGATCATCCAGTGTCTTAGGTCGCAATCGCGATAACAAACCTTTGGCCGTATCATAAACATTGAGTGATAACTGTTCGATAGTTGAAGCACATTGTTGAGTAACAGGGGTTGTTTCAACTCGCTTTAAAATACTCGCTTGCATTCTTATTGCGGTAATATTTTGGCCAATTTCATCATGTAATTCTCTTGCGACATCTCGTCTAACTGACTCTTCAGTTTTAATTAACTGTCGCGATAATACATGGTTTTTCCCTAACTCTGCCGACAGTTTGCGGTTAAGATCCCGTTGGCGTTGAATACCAAGACCTAACAAAATACCGGTTAGACTTTGCGCTGATAACGATAACAATAAATCGGTGATCTCCATATTGTTAACATCACTTCGCGCCGCAATTAAGGCAATACTATTAAGTAAGGTGCCTAATAATGCCCCTTGCCATCCATGTCGAAAAGCAAACACAATAATAGGTATCGCTAAACAAAATGGCGCAAAACGACTTAATTCATCAGGTAAGTTTATTTGCAAAAAAATGTTAGTAATAAAAAGTAATGCATATAAACATAGATCACGATAACGTAATTCTAAGGGGCGAGAAATTAAAGCAACCGTCAGTGGAATCCAAGAACGACTAAATAAAAAGCTCCATAATAAATAGCACGTTGGCACTAACATTAAGCCACCAGTGATACTAATAAGAACAATCATTGCAGCAGGCGATACGGAAATTAAACCAATAGGATTAAGCCCAATGACCACAACAACATTAATCATCGCAGTTGCTATGATGCTCACAGCCATTACTAATAATTGACGCCACTGATCACCATAATAATAACGTCGTAAACACCATAACAATGGCCATGATAAACCACTGGCAATTAATATTGGCCACCACGGTAAATCATGCAGCACTTTAGCAAGTAAAACAATTAGCCCCCACTCAGCAATATAAATAATTAGCCAATAACGAGCAGCGGTATGTAACGTTATCCCTAACCGCAATGCGAAAGGAAATAATAAAATCGCAAGTGCAGGATCACCAACAAAATAAAAAGCAATCACCCACAAACAAAACCAGCTACAGATAAAAAATAGACATCCACCTAATGAGGTCAGTAAATATTGCCGCATTACAACACTTCTTGTGGAAAATATTTCGCTAATTCAACATTATTATTCACATTAAGCTTATCCATCGCATTAGCACGATGCACATGAACAGTTTTATGGCTCAGCCCTAATTCAATCGCAACCTCTTTCACATCTAAGCCAGTTGCAAGCATTTCACTTATTTGACGTTCACGTTTAGTTAAACAGGCAACAGATTGTTGGTAAGGATCAATATTACCCAACTGAGTCGTTATATCAGAGGCTAAATAAGATTGACCAATAGCAACTTTTCGTACTGCTTGTATAAGCTCATCAGGGCTACAACGCTTACTTAAATAACCTTTTGCTCCAGTAGTCAGTGCTTTATTCACGACCGTTGCCGTATCATGCACACTCAACATAATACATGCCATATCTCGTGACAAATCTTCAAGTAACGTTAAACCGCTCTCATTTGGCATTGATATATCAATAATACACACATCAACAGCATGCTTAGCTAATCCATCACGCGCTTCTTGAGCAGAGCTAAATTGACTGACCACTTTGATGTCTGACTCTAATGATAATAATTGCGCAAAACCAGAACGGACAATAACGTGATCATCAACTAAAGCAACAGTAATCATGACGAAATATACCTATATAAGCATTAAAAAGAACGAAGCCAACCCTAATGCGCATAAAATACCGTTTACAATAACCGCACGCAAGTTTTTGACATGTTAATTATTGCTCAATAAATAAACTAATAAAAAAAGCCACTGATAATCTAAGTTATCAATGGCTTCAAGTTAATCTATTTTGAATATTTAGCTAACACAATGTTAACCAAATCATTAATACAACGGCATTTCATCAGCTACAAACGGGTTTGTTACGCGCTCATGGCCAAAAGTAGATAAAGGACCATGCCCAGGTACAAATGTAACCTCATTGCCTAAAGGCCATAATTTAGTCTTAATCGAGTTAACTAATGTTGGATGGTCACCTTGTGGAAAATCAGTACGACCGATACCACCTTTAAATAGCACATCCCCAACAAATGCAACTTGAGCATCCGCACTATAAAAGATTACATGCCCAGGTGTATGGCCTGGAGTATGAAACACTTGTAGGGTTTGGTTACCAACCTTGACGATATCACCATCATTTAACCATTGTGTTGGTGCAAATGGTTCTGTCAATGGAAAACCAAACATTTCACTTTGACGAGGTAAACCTTGCAGCCAAAATTCATCATCTCGTTGAGGGCCAATAATTGGCACATTCAATATCTGAGCAAGAGGTGCTGTACCGCCGACATGATCTAAATGTCCATGGGTTAATAATAATTGAGTAACGTTAACACCAAGTTCTTCAACCACTTGCTGAAGCTGCTGAATATCACCACCAGGATCAATAATCGCTGCTTGGTGAGTTTCATCACACCATACAATAGAGCAATTTTGCTGAAATGGTGTTACTGGCACAATTTTGTATTGAAGACTCATTCATACTTCCTAGCTGAGACATTATGCAGCGAAGCATGCCATGAATATGACTAAAAATACAGATTGATACACGAATAAACTACCCTCTCCAATTACGTACTGGTCCGGTATCGATATGAACAAATTGGCTATTTGGATAGTAACCTACGCCACCAATATTTAAATCTAATGCGGCTTTACGTATCTTTGCTAAAGGAACACCTTCAAGATTAAAGTCGATAGCCTGTGCTTTCATATGGTAACTTTTCTTTGCAACCCCACCACGCTTTGCCAACATTTTATTGGTCTTAGGTGAACGATAACCAGAAAAGAGTTGAGCATAGCCTTCATGACCGAGATAAGATTGAATTTGTGCAATTGCATCATATAAACGGCGATCTATACGCGCAATTTCATTTTGGCGAAAATCACGGCAAAGATGGTCCAAGCGTCGAACCTCTTTACCAACATAAGTTTTACCATTGAAGTATTTAGTTTCTAACTCTTCACCAGTATGTAAATTGCGCACTAACATTGTACGAGGTGTTGTCGCTTGAAAAGGACTAGCAACAGCAATATTAGGTAATACACATGCGCCTACTGCTAATCCACCTAATGTTAAAAATTTACGACGACTAATATCTAAGTTTGACATATCTTACACAACCGAAAAAATGACCTTTATTTCTAAAGCAATTCATATACCAATGTCGCAAAACATTATCTTCAGTTATTAAAACAGTCAAATGCATAAGTCACATAAAATAAAACTTATATCTCTATTTTTAATATATCATTAACTTACACTCAATTATGATTGTAAGCAGAGATTAATGGCATCATATTTTGCTGCTCTTTATCATATTCATAAATATCAAATCGATAATTCACTTCCCCTTCATCATTAATCCATGCCGTTTGATAAATAATTTCTACTGGAACTTTTTTGTTTTTACTAAGCCTAATTGTGCGCGTTTTTTTACTTCTAGAATACGTGTTAAATTGCGATTCACTTTTGCCAGAATACTCCAATAATGCTAATGCTAGTGACTTAGACTCAAGTACGCGCACGCAACCAGAACTCAGTGCACGCTCATGCTTATTAAATAATACCGGGTATGATGTATCATGCAAATAAATGGCTTGGTTATTAGGTATATTAAATTTATATAATCCTAATGCATTTTTTTTACCTGGTTTTTGACGCAAACGGTATGGAAATTTATTTGATGAAAATAGATTATAAGGAATTGAATTAATATTTATTTTCTCAGAACTTCCCCAGCTACGAATAACCTCATAATTATGGCGTTTTAAATAACTACGGCTACGTCTAACCTTTGGCAATATGTCTCTTTTGGTAATTGAATTAGGTACATTCCAATATGGATTAAATACCACTGAATTAATCCTTGAATTAAATATAGGTGTTTGTCGTGTTGGTCGACCAACAATCACTTTACTGTTCATTACCCAACGGCCATCAAGCCATAAGTTCATATAATAATTAGGAATATTCACAACAACACCGGTATAAATAGTTGTTGACCATAATCGTAACCGCTGTGCATTTAATGCTAATAACCGTACCCGTTGAGTAACATTTAATGCGAGCCATTTCTGAGTTTGTATACCAATAATACCATCACTGTTTAAACCATGCCGAGATTGAAAGCGCTTTACTGCCAGCACTAAACTGCCTGTATATCGCGATTTATGCTGCTGTTGATAACGTTTAGCTTCTCGTGATGAGAGATCCCCTAACTGTTTAAGTACTGTAACTAAACTCGACATAAATTGGATTTCATTACCTGGTTCAGCTTGACCGTGAAAAGAAAAAACTGGCCAACTAAACGTTGAAGTTGATTCTAACCGATTAATTGATGCAACTAATTGTTTATATTCAGTTGTTTGTGGTTTTAAGCGAACAATAAATTGATTAAATTGATTATTTTCATAATTCATCAAAATATTTTCAATGGCAGTCTGACTGGGTGTTGGAAGTTGTGATGGTGGCTTTTCACCAAATAACCACATTTTTCCCTTACCCTGTAATTGCTCAATAAAACTGAGGTAAATTAATAAGGTGTCCATTGCAACAACATCATATTGTTGCCAATTTCGTTGCGGCTGTAATTGAATAAGTAAGTGATATCTTGCTGTTAGCTCTTTATTGGTTTGAGATAAACTAATGATTCGTAATTGATCAATAAAATCATTGATTGTTCGCTCGTTTTGCCAAAATTGACTAAATCCTGTCGACGAATATAACTCAACTAAGATTTTAGAATATTTAAGTCGAGTTATATTTGCATTAGCATCCGCAACCCATTGTTGAGCATGATTAAGCATATTTCGTGGTCGAACAACAGTAGATATCTTATTCAAAGGCCGTAATTTATCGCCACTAACAATAGATTGAGAATAGGCGCTGGATATCTGCCAAGAAAAACTAACACATACAGTGATGACAATTAACAAAGTATCTTTTATTACCGTCATTAAATACCTCCGCAACCCATTTCCAACATTACAAACAAAAATTTATTTGATGATTAAATGTAGAAGAAGATAATGTTCGTAATTCTTAAATATACAACAATTAGTTAACATTTAAGATAATTAGCTCTTTTAATGACAAATATATAATTTCGGAATAAGTGACAATATATCACAACCATTACTCTTATCAGGTTACATTGCGATGATATAACTTAGCCACAGGTATTGAACACCAATGGTTATCCCAAATAATAGCTGTTTGATTATATTGTGACTGTCTAGTAATAGAGACATGAGCAATATTTCCACTACCAGAACTAAGTACCCATTGCTTATTAATAACAGTCGCACCAGAGACATCTGCTAATGGTTTGATCTCAAGCAGCTCTCTACTATTGCTATTCCAAATTCCGTAACAATTACCACGTGGCGATGTTGCCAGCACATAATTATCTAAGCTCACAACACTTGATATATAGTGATTAAATCTTTGCCATTGTTCATCATCACCAAATAAGGGCTGCAATGATTGATTACGCCGATGCATTGCTACTAATGGCACAGTTATATCTGTTTTAGCTTTGTATTGTTGGCCACAAATTACATTCCCATCAGCTGTAACATCTAAATGGCGAATACTTAAATGCTTATTAGCTAATTGAGCCAAATCGACAATTTCACCTGTGCGCTTATCTATATACATTAAAGCTGATTGCATTGACGCTAAATTTTGTGGTACACGACCCAGTGTATGAATACCGCCAACAGCAACCGCGAGTGTATGTTCATCGACACTGATCATCTGATGTGGACCAATACCGACACCGTTAAACTCAGCCACTTTGGGTAATCCATCAATAAGTTCATATACACCAATAATGCCACGACTTGTCAGCGCCTCACCTTCTGTAGCATATAAATAGCGGCCATCAGCAGAAAACACACCATGACCATAAAAATACCGATGAGGATCAGCAGCGCGCACGCTCCATGTCGCACCATTGTTATAATTAACAATTTGAATATATTGTCCAGGCCGACGGGAAAAAATAGCAGCTAACGTTCCATTTGGTTGCAAAGCAATTCCATGCCCTCTCGCTGGTAATGGAAATTGATGAACTAACTCACCGTACTTATCAATCACTGCAGCAGCAAAATGCCCTTGTAACGTTCGACAGCAGCCTATCAATACTGGTTTTGAAACTGGTTTAGTCGCATCTTTACATCCGGAAAGTAACGTCAGCGGTAATAATGCTGTAGAAGATAGCGTATAGTTAAGTAACTTGCGTCGAGTAAGATCAGTCACCATCAGTTGCATTAAACCCCATAACAATACCCAATTGAGCTGCTACATCATCATGTAGTGCTAGTTGAATATATTCCAACCCATTAAAAATATTAATTAATTCACGATAGCCTTGTTTCGTATTTAATAAAGTCACCATACTTGATGATGTAGGCCAATCTGCCAGTAGTAATGTAAACCGTTGCTTGATTCGTTGTGCTGTTGCTTGATAACCTTGCTCACGTAGCAATGCATCTAAGCCAGTACCATTGGCAATAAACAAAGCTTGCAGAGATTCAATACTTGCTTTTAAATTCGCTAATGAGGTTTGCGAACGCCAGGCTTCGGCTTGATACGGCTTAACGTTTCCTGGTTTTCCCATTGGCTTAACCAGTTTTTTTATCGTGTAATCAAGTTGGTTATTTATCGCTGCCAAATATTCCGCTAACGCTAATGAGTTCGATAATGAATGCCATGGATTGTGTTGCCACGCTTGTGCCAATGTTTGTGCCGTAGTGGCTAAATGGGCCGTTATAGCCTCTGTTAATTGGCACTCATTATTATTTTTCAAAGACTGCGGTTGTTGATATAAAAACCATTCCACAGCACCTAAGCCTTGAACAGCAACGCTCTGCTGTGCTAATTCACCTGATTGCCACTGCTTATTTTGTTTAATCAACTGTCGCAATTTATAACCTGTGGTATTTTTCTTATCTGGCCAAAATTGAATATTCCAACTCAATGCTAATGCTGCTTCACTGCCCTTTTCTCTCCCTTGTAGCCCCATCCATGTTTTCATTGCTTGTTGCCATTGCTGACGAGTTAGAATTAATTGTTGTTGACTGTATTGTTGGCATAATAGTTGTGTTTGATGCTGTAACTGTTGCGTTTGTTGAGCAAATAACCTTGCTGTTGACAACGATAATTGATGTACATTTTCAAGTACTGCAGTTGGTGTTACATGACTATCTAAGCGTGTTTGAGTATCACAACCACTGACCATAATCACCACTAACAATAACGATGAAAGCCTCTTTTTATAGGTTATTTTCATGGTTGTTTTCCTATAGCGAATTTAAAAAAGCAAGCAGTTGCTGCCGTTGTGGTTGTGTAAATGTCAATACGACATCACGACTGTATTGAGCTTCTCCGCCGTGCCATAACACCGCTTCCATTACTGTACGTGCACGCCCATCATGTAGAAAATTAGTATGACCATTCACTTCTTCGGTATACCCCAGTCCCCATAACGGTGCCGTTCGCCACTCTTGGCCATTAGCTAAAAATTCTGGACGATGATCTGCTAAGCCCACTCCCATATCATGCAATAATAAATCGGTATAAGGGTTAATCATCTGCTCTGAAAGCGCGGGTAAATCAGGGTTTTTAGCCGTTTTAATTTGGCTGCGATGGCAACTATTACAACCGGCATCATTAAATAGTTGTTCACCTTTAATTACCTCAGGATCAACAATATTTCTTCGTGCAGGAACTGCTAAATGACGTGAATAAAATTCTACAAACCGCAACACTTCATCACTGGCTTCATATTCACCACCATTTGGCATTTCCGCACAAACAGACTGCTTGTCGCTACAATTTTCTTTTGAAAACAAACGATTAGTTAACCCCACATCACCATTAAAAGCCGCTGCATTTTGTTGCATTAAATTCGGCTGGCCTGCTTTCCAACCAAAACGACCAACAACCGTTTGTTGCAGTTGCACATTCCAAACTCGATTTAACTTACCAGAAACACCTTGGTTTTGACGCTGTTGTAATTGTGCAAATTCGACTAATGTTGATTCAGGAATTTGTTCTAATAGCCCTAACCCAATCATTGGTGGCGCAATTCGTGCAGATAACATCACATCGGTTGCCATTGCGCCGTAATTTAACTGTTCAATATTCAGTTGTGGTGTGCGTAACATAACAACATCACCATTTGTAAACATTACCGCATGTTCTTTATAGGAAAGTACAATTTGTCCTTCAGGCTTTGCACCTGGTAATGAAAAATCTTGTAACTGATCGCCATAAGTTGGCTCAGCAATAACACCTGAAATGATCAATTGTTGTTTTTGTTGAGGAGTTATAGCAGGCACACTTAAGCGCACTAACATTGATACTGCATTTGTGTCATTGCTTTCAGGAGGATGACCTCGACCATCTTTAATATGACAATTTTGACAACCATTGGTATTAAATAATGGTCCTAAGCCATCACGCGCATCCGTGGTTGCAGGCGCTTGAACCCAAGGATTACGAAAAAAACTGTTACCAACGCTAAAATCCAATCGTTTCGATAACGGTAGATTCGTAGCGGGTAATGAAAAAGCATTAGCCCCTGTTTTAGCTGTAGTGGTATTGCCACCTGATTTTAATTGTTGTAATTGCTGAGATGAATAGGTGATCTTAGTGGTCGACTGTTGATGATTACTAGCACTCACCGATGACGACAATAAACCAACAAAAAAAGCAGCAGAGGCTAGCAGTAACTTCATTGCTCACACTCGTTATATTCAATAAAGGGGGGAAATAACGTTACGTGCAGAACACACGCAACGTTGTATACATCTATATTAGACCGTCAACCTTAAAATTGATGATCCGCAGTGTCTGGGTTTAAGTTACTAACACCAATAATTTTAGCTACTTGTTCAATCGCAACTGTCTGTTGTACTAATGCTGAAATTGACTGATTAACTAAACGATTACCAGCTTTATTACCAGCAGCAATCAGTTGATCAAAATGCTGATTATTTTTTTCAGCAGCCTCAACAAGGGTATAAACCTGCGTTCGTGCTGTTTCAAATTGTGCTTTAATGTCAGCTGCTGCCTTGGCATCTTTTTTAACAACTAAATCATTAATACTCGGTCCCTGTAATAAATCACCATTTACAGTTTGGTAACTACCGGTATAAACGTTATAAATACCCTGTTCGTTATAATAATGTGAGTTATGCGTGTTATCAGAAAAACAATCATGCTCATCTTCTGGAGAATTAGCTTCTAACGCTACTTTCATTCGTTCACCCGCTAACTCACCTAAAGAGAGCGACCCCATACCAAATAACATCTTACGTAAGCCATTATCCGCAGGCTCTGCCAATAATTCAGCTCGGTAATTATTAACCTCAGCGGCTGACCATTGTTTTTCCATCCATTGCAGATCATTAATAAGTAATTGCGCACTTGCCGCTAGATAGTCGGCACGGCGATCACAATTGCCATTAGTACACCCATCACCTTTAACAAAATCAGTAAACGGACGCTCACCAGCTCCTGCCGCTGTACCTTGTAAATCTTGTCCCCATAACAAAAACTCAATAGCATGATAACCAGAGGCTACATTTGCTTCAGAGCCACCCAGCTCATTAAGCCCTGCGATCAATTGTGGTGTAATCTTAGTCACATCAATTTCTTTGTTACCGACCTGCAACTTATTACTCGCAATAATATTCGCCTTCGCACCATCATTACCAAGTTCATGTTGGTAGTCGCCAGCAACGTAATCAATTAAGCCTTCATCTAACGGCCATGCATTCAATTGACCTTCCCAATCATCAACAACACCATTACCAAATCGAAAAACTTCTGATTGCTGATAAGGTACTCGTGCCGCTTTCCATGCAACACGAGCGGCGGTTAATGTTTGCGCTGAAGGATTAGCTATCATCGCAGCAATGGTTTTATCTAACGTTTGGGCGGTTACTAAAGCATCACTATAAACACTATGAGCGAGATCTGCATAATGGGCGACAACTTCTTGTTTTGTTGTTGCTTGTGCCATCATCGGTAGTGACAATATTACAGCGGCAATCGTGTTATGAGGGAAGCAAGTTTTCATTGAGCATCATCCTTGTTAATACATGACTTTTCAATTAACCATCAAAATGATAATGTAACTGATAATTATTTTTATTCAGTTATGATACATAATAAAAACATTTTTGAAACACTTTAGCGCAAGTTTAATGGCACATAATTACATTTATCTATAAAAAATATAATTAGATACCGATAAACAGCAATGAAAAGACAAGAATTCTTGTATACTCTCACCCATCAAAATACCCTATACATCACGATGATTTTATATGGTTATTACGTACAAATTTAATTGGGAGAGTTAGATGGATAGGCACGAAGAAGTACTTATTGCTCTAAGACAAATTATTCGAGCAATAGATCTACATTCTAGGAAATTAAATAAGAATGCCGGACTGACAGGCCCACAGTTGGTATTAATGCGTGCAATCCGTGGTTCAGGCGAAATTACTATTCGCCAACTCTCTAACAACACCAACATGAGCCAAGCAACAGCCACAACGATTCTTGATCGTTTAGAAAAACGAGGCCTCGTTGTTCGTAAACGTAGTGTACTTGATAAACGAAAAGTGCATGCACATCTTACGGAAGCTGGGCTGGTGTTACTTGATAAAGCACCGATGCCATTGCAAGATAGTTTTATATCTCAATACCAAGATTTGGAAGATTGGGAGCAATCGTTACTGCTTTCTTCAGTGCAACGCATTTCAACCATGATGAACGCTGAACACCTTGATGTTGCGCCACTACTCGAAGTCGGCAGTATCACTAAACAAGAAAAATCCAATAGTGAATTGGACGAGTAAACCGCAAATATCTACCAACAGATAATAAAAAACCGATCACTAGATCGGTTTTTTGTATTTGCTAAATAAGCATAAATAGGTTTATTACGAATTATACGCCTTATTTGAGGTTAATTTAGCCAAGCCTTTGATGATCTTAAATAGACACCAAATAAATACTGCAATAGCTAAAAAGTAGCCAACAACAACAAAAGCTAAAACAAACGATACAATAAATAAACCTAGTCCCCACCAACAGGTTTTGATGATATTGCTGTAGTGATCTTCAAAGATCGTACCTACTGCTTCATCTTTTTTCACCATTGCCCAGATACCGCCAATAATCCATGCAATACCTGTAAAGAAACCAGCTATCATCAATCCGTAAGCAATTAAGGCATTTGTTTTAGCAGCTTGATCTTTTGCTGTCATGGTTGAGTTTACTACTACTTCTTGTTGCATCTCTGACATGTAACACTCCGTATTTTATTATTTAAATCCGTTAAAAAGTAGATAAACACCATAACTATGATTGGCAGTCTCAGGTGTTATTTTATAAATTACCTGTTTAGAATAATATACACGCTTATTTTTACATGCAACATAATGATTTGTTTGTTGCCGCATACATAATTTTATTCGATTCATATCTAACTATGAGTCATACAATATAACTCACCACTTATTTTGAAATATAGCACGCTACACAGCACACTATTCTTCAGCCCATCTAGCCCATTAACCTATCATTGCGTATTATTGATTCCTCTCTTTCATCAATGGAATGAACCGATGTTGCTTGAAGGTATTGAAACCTTATTAGTCTTAGCTGAAGAAGGTACTATGAGTCGTACTGGCAGCCGATTGTATATTAGCCAATCGGCAGTGAGTAAACGTATTGCCAAACTTGAAACGACATTAGGGACCAAACTGATTATTCCGGCAGGTCGATTAATTAAACTTACCCCTGATGCTCATGCGCTGATAAAAAATGTTGGCCCAAGTTTTAATGAAATTCGTGGCTTAATTTTTGAGCATCAGAATTTAGACGATCAAACGATTATTACGCTAGATTGCTCTGAAACCTTAGTTGCTGGCTATTTAGCCTCAGCATTAGGCGATTATTTTCAGCGTGATAAATATATTTCAATTACCACTCACCACACGCCAGTCATTGTTGAAAATGTTCAATCAGGTCAAGCTTCTATTGGTTTTTGTGCTGGGCATTTACCAGCAAATTATAACTTTATTGCAGAGCATTTAATCGATGAGCCATTTAAGGTTATATTTAATCAACCGTTAACTGTACTGCCTAAAGCGATCGTAGTGAACGATTTAAAAAATCCATCCAACATTTCCCAAGCTGCAGTATTGCAAAAGCATGGCATCACGCCATTAATGGAGATGGATTCTTATACCGCTTCAGCCCAGTTAGCATTAGCAGGCATGGCGCCAGCCCTCGTGCCAAAATCTATAGTAAAAACGTTAGCAATTGACGATAATTTCTGCTTTGAGTTTGAGGAATTAGCCGAACTCATTCGCCCTATTAACCTCATTTATCGTCAAAATAGTTATAAATCACCGCGCGTTAAAACCCTAATTGAAACCATTGCGGATGCTGTTGCCACAGCAGTTTAATCGCCATTCCCATCGACATGATAACCACCATAGGTCGAATGAAACGCTGACCTTTACTAATAACAATATGCGCACCTAACCGTGCGCCAATAAAGCCACCAGCAGCCATAATAAGGCCCACTTTCCAAATGGGTAAGCCTGCCAAAATAAATAAGATTAATGCCGCAATATTAGAGGTGAAGTTTAAAATTTTAGTGCGAGCCGTTGCTTCAACTAACCCTAACTGTGCAATAACAACAAAACAAATAGTAAAAAATGAACCAGTACCAGGGCCAAAAAATCCATCATAAAAACCAATACTTGTTCCTACAGAAAACGCAAAAGCCGCTTCTGATAACTTTGGTGTACCACCACCAGCGCCTATATTGGGTGAGAATAAAAAGTACAGTGAAATGCAAACCAATAATATCGGTATAAGACTCGTTAGTATCGTCGCATCAATATGCTGAACTAATATTGCTCCGGTTGCTGAGCCTGCAAATGTGCACCCAATTGCTAGCCGCATTTGTTTTAAATTTACCAGTCCATTACGAACAAAATACCAAGACGCTGAAAAACTGCCAAATGAACTTTGTAATTTATTGGTGGCTAATGCTTGAGCAGGAGGAATTCCAACCGATAATAATGCTGGTACTGTAAGCATACCGCCACCACCAGCAATCGCATCAATAAACCCAGCAGCTAGCGCTACAAAAAATAAAATCGCGAGTAGATCTACACCTAATTCCATTTACTATCACTTTTATTAGTTAACACCTTGATAGCAGAATAATAACGGTGATTTGAAATAGCGAATAGTGAAAGCTTGGATAGCTATCCATTCCGATTTGGAATTGATTAAATAACGATAATTATACTGATTACCTAATTTCGATTACGACACATCTCAGCAGGAAAAGATAGCCGCACCATAATAAAACGTTTTAATAATTCATCATAAGATGGTTGAGCATCTAACGCTTTTTGCATACAAGCTAACCAAGCTTGCTTTTCAGTATAACCAATATCAAGATGACGATGTGCACTGGCAAGATTCATGCGTCCGTAACGTTCAACATAACGATCTTCTCCTCCCATCCAGCCAACTAGAAAGGTCGTTAACTTTTGTTGTGATTGCGTAAGATCATCACTATGCATTGCACGTATCGTTGCCGCTTCTGGCTCATTATCCATATAGTAATAAAAATCAGCGACCAACTGTTGGACACCTGCCTCACCACCAACTGCGATCAACGTGCTATTACCTTGTCCAAATTCTGGCACATCACGCTTTTTTACGCCTGAAAAATCATCAGCCTCAGGAAACTCACTGTTATTCACCATGTTTTAATTATCCTTTTCTTTATTACAATCCTTTATTAATTGTATAAGAAATGAATAAATAGCCACCGTAGTGACTCTTTATTATTGATGGTGGATCACGTTCTATCGCCTATTTTTAATTAACTCACATAGATCGGCCCACTGAACGATGTTACAGGAGGAACTTTACCAGTGAATTTTTCAATATCAACCACAACAGTATTAGCACTGGTCGCTTGCGCTAACTGTGAAGTTGGAATATCAATGGTGACAGTATTAGGATCACCATAGGTATCTATTGCGCCAATATCATTATTCAATGGCCCAAACCATGCCCCTTCATAAATTCTTATTACGCCCGTTGGGTAATCTTCCGATAATACTGCCCCAGCTAATAACTGCCCCCGATCATTAAACACCCGTACAATATCACCATTTTTAATACCTTTTTTATGTGCATCTTGTGGATTGATATAAACAGGTTCATGATCTTTTACTGCATAGGTATTACGAAACTCTTCTGAATCACACATTTGTGAATGTAAGCGTTTATTGGGATGGCATGATTGCAGCCAAAATGGAAATTTATTTGATTTAGGACCACCATGGGAACGCTCTTCTTTTTCAAACCACATTGGATGGCCTTGGCAATGTTCATAGTTATAACGCGCGATTTTACGGCTATAGATTTCAATAAAACCAGAAGGTGTTCCTAGACTGTTAATCTCAGGATCTTGTCTAAATGCTGCGTGACTGACATAGGTTTGATCGGTTGGAAATTCGACCAGACCTTGTAACCAAAATTGTTTGAACTCTGGCATCTCATGCTTATCTTTATTGGCTTTACGACAATCATTATACAGTTGTTCTATCCACTGCATTTCTGTCATACCACGAGTATATTGTTTACTTTTACCAAAGCGTTCAGTTAACTCAGTAAATATCTGAAAATCTGTTTTTGATTGATAGAGTGGATCAATCAACTTGTGCATTGCCAGCACGCCACTGGTTGAATAAGTACCATATTGATCTAAATCACTACGTTCAAATTGAGTACAAGCTGGTAGTACAATATCGGAAAAACGGCAAGTTGGTGTCCATGTATAATCAATATTCACCACCGTTTGCAATTTTCTAAAGGCTTGTTTCATGCGATTACGTTGCTGGTGATGATTCCATGGGTTACAACCACTAAATACCATCATTTTAATATCAGGCAAAACAACATCACTGCCGTTATATTGAATTTTCTTGCCCGGCTCCATAATTGAATCAATCCATCTTGCCACCGGAATCGTCGAGCTATAGCCTTTAAAATCGTTATTATTCCAAATCGGTTGCTGACCTTCATCAACATTACGCGGAAATCCCCCTGGTCCTGCAGCAGTACTGAATGGTAATCCAACACCACTGTAAAAATGCGAATACGAGACACCACCGCCGGGTAAACCAATTTGACCCAACATCGAGGCTAATACTGCCCCCATCCAGTAAGGCTGCTCACCGTGTTGTTGGCGTTGCACTGCCCAACCAAACATCAACATCGTACGGTTTTTAACCAACCCGCGAGCAAACTCTCGAATAGCATCTGCTTTAATGCCACAAATAGGTTCGGCCCATTGTGGCGTTTTCGCTATTTTATCTTTACCTGTACCCAGCAAATAAGGTAAGAACTCATTGAAACCCAGCGTATACATTTCAAGAAATTGCTTATCGTAAAGATCTTCTTTATAAAGCGTATACGCTATAGCAAGCATAAAAGGGACATCAGTTTGAGGATTGACGTATTGGTGCTCACAGTTAAAATATTTTTGCGATTTTGATACTACTGGATCAACAGAGATCATGCGGATCTCGCCATCGGCTACTTTTTGCTTTAATTGCGCATAATACTCATAAGAACCGTGAGTCTCACATTGCCAGCCAATCTGACTATTTTTAATCGGATCATTTGACCACCATATCAAAGTCTTGCAATCTTTAAGTACCGTTGACCATGTGGTTGCTTGAGCATAAACCTCTGTTGATCCTAATACATAAGGTAAAATGGTTTGCCCAGCCCCCGTTGAGTAATCACCAACTTTCTTGATAAAGTTACCATGCATACCTACAGCACGTTGCATATGCGAAGTACAACTTTGGAACTGTCCAGTTTCTCGCCACCCGGTTTGACCTGCGTGTAATGCCCACGGGCCATAGTCTTTCTGTATTCGTTGTAACTCTTGATAAAATAAATCAAGTGCTTCATCCCATGTCACTCGTACAAAGCGATTATTACCTCGGGTTTCACCACTGTATTTATTTTTTTTAAGCCAATCTAAACGCACCATTGGATAACGCACTCGTGAAGGACTGTAAATTAACCCTTTGATACCATTGAGCATGTCTGTGGGATTTTTGTCAAATTCTAACGGTTTAATTTCAGCGACTTGACCATTATAAATCCGCGCTCGAAATGCTCCCCAATGAGACCCAGATACTTTCCAAATGCCTGGCGTTGCTGTCGCCGTTTTGGCTTCTGTTGCTTGTGCTACTTGTAATAGTAATCCAGGACCAATCACTGAAGCAGCACTGGTTGTCGCTAACCCTTGTAAAAACTTACGCCGACTCAAAGACATAGAATTTTCCTCTTTTAAACGGGGTACGCTATCAATGTTTGTCTTTTGCAAAATCTGACGAATGATTTTGCAGATATTTCAGAACAATAGCTTCACTGTCGGTATCAAAATTTACAAACGCTAGCATGCCATTAAACATTCCCGGCCAGGTATTGGCATCAAAATGATTTTCGGCTGGTTGAGTATGACAGACACTACAATTGGTTTTATAAGCCGATTGTGCAACCGACCAGATATCATTAACATCACTCACAAATTTCGCTTTTTTGACCCATAAGGTGGCTGTTACTTGCTGCCATTTGAGCCCTGTTACATCATCTTCTTTTTCCGTTGTACCTTTAACGATATCTTTGTTTTGAGCAGCCGTTTTGCTTAATGCTGCGGTAGGAATATTCATACCAAAATCTTGATTTATGACGCGACCAAAGCCTTTTTCTTTACGCCAACCACTGATCTCAATTTGTAACATGTCATCTTCAATAGCGACAACCTTCACGCCTGATGCAGGCTCTAATGAACCACCATTTTGGGTTTTTTCCTTATCTTCAAACATAGGAATAAACTGCATACTATAATAGGTATTTCCTTGTTCATAATTAGTATTTTGCGCAATAGCTGCGAGTTCAGACACCATACCACCAGAAGAATCCATATTCGCAGGCAAGTGGTGAGCTATACCTTTATGGCAATCAATACAACTTTGATCTTTAGCAGCAGCTTGCTTCATTTGTACTTGAGCACGGGGAGACATTTCATCCCATTTCATACTGTCGTAGCTATGACAACTTTTACATTCTAGTGATTTATTGGCGGCAAAACGTTCCCACTCATGTTGGGCCAGTTCTAATCGTTTTGCTTCAAATTTTTCTGGAGTATCGATAGTGCCAACGATTGCACCAAAGACTTCTTTACTGGCTTGCATTTTACGAGCAATTTTATCTGTCCAATTATGTGGTACATGACAATCAGGACAAGTTGCCCTTATACCAGCATTATTTTCCCAGTGGATAGTTCCTTGTAATTCTGGGTAGACGGTATCGCGCATTGAGTGACAACTAATACAAAATTTTTCAGTATTAGTAACTTCAAGCGCTGTATTAAAACCACCCCAAAAGATAACACCTGAAATAAACCCACCGAGGGTAAGTACACCAAGACTTATCTTTGCTGCTGGACGCCAAAAAGTTAACCATAATTTTTTGATGAACATCACCATTATTCTCCCTCCGTTGTTTATTTCATCTAAATGCTAGCGCCTAGCCATGTCCAGGAGGACCAAAAATAAAGACTTGTAACGCCCAGATCGTAAAACCATAACCACTCACTAATGCTATGGATAACAATGGAAATAACAGAATAATAATGAATAAAAAGGCCCACCATTCATAGCGACCTCGTTCTTGCTCGGTGATCTCAGTACTAGCCATAATCGACCTCTCAGTGATCATTACAAAAATGATATACCATTTACAAATAACAATGGATTGGTGAAATTATAGTCAATGATAATTAACCTTCACGGCCTAACTGCAAATAACTACCTTAGTTTTTTATTAATTCTTCAAATTGCAGCCATAAAAAAAGCCAACATCACTGCTGGCTTTATGCACATAATCAATAGAGTTTATTGATATAAATATTGTTTATACTGGCTCAATATCCAATTGAGTTTGTACTGGTATTTCTACTTTCGGCTTATTGCCAAAACCGCGTAAACCCACCACGTGTACGTGTTCGCGATCTTTGAAAATCTTACGTACCAGTTTATAGGTTGTACCCTTCTCTGGACTGATATTCTCAGGTGCTGCAATCAATAACTGCATGTCTAAGCGTTCACATAACTCAAACAAGGTTGCGATTGATTTACCATCAAGTCGTGCCGCTTCATCCAAGAACAATAGTCGACAAGGAATAATATCTTTACCACGTAAGCGGCGAGATTCTTCTTCCCAACTTTGCACAACCATCAATAGGATTGCTTGACCAGTACCAATTGCTTCACCTGTCGATAATGCACCAGACTCTGCTTGCAGCCAGCCATCGGTACCACGGTTAACTTCAATACTTAGCTCTAAGTAGTTACGGTAATCCAGTAACTCTTCACCCAGAATTTGTGGTGAACGCTGACCCATATCAATATGTGGATTTAAGCGTTGGAACAGTTTCGCAATCGCTTCTGAGAACGTTAAACGATTATTGCCAAACAAGTCATTATGCTGATCTTTTTGATCAATTAATCCAAGCAATAATGATTCGTGAGTATCACGTACTTTAACGTTAAGACGCACACCACGTACTTGTCCAAAACCAATATTTTGCAAACCTTGGTTAAGCATTCGAATACGGTTTTGTTCTCGTTGAATCGTCTTACGAATAATATTCGCTACCGAATCAGAACTGATTGCTAAACGTTGTTCACGTGCCGTAAGTTCTTCGGTTAAACGTGCCAGTTCAACTTCCATTTCTTCAATGGCTTCAACTGGATCATCGGTACGAATAATATCATGACGAATACGCTCACGCAGATGTTGATACACTGCAATATAAAATAATACCTTACGCTCAGGACGAGCCACATCTTCTGACGCGCGTAATGCGTCGCGTAAGTTTTCGTTATCAGCGACTGCTAAACGCAATGCACCTAAAGCTTTATCTGATAATGAACGTAGTTCATCAGCTGACATATAGGCCATTTCACGACGGTGCAAACGACGCTCAACATCACTTTCACGTGCAAGGCGTAATACAGCACACCAGCCCGCTTTAGCATTAACAACCAGCTTACGGAAGTCTTGGTAATCTTTACCTACTTTGCGTAAACGTTTCATCAAGCCTTTCATTTCAAGCTCAATAGAAGTGGTTGATTTTTCTAAGGTACTACGACGGTTACGAGAGCTATGTAAACGCTCATTGAGCTCATTACGACGAACTAATGCCCGCTCTTCAGCTTCAACATCAGCGCGAACACCTAGCTCTTGTAGCTCACGTTCAAATTCAAGTACGGTTTCATTTTTCGCTTGATGAGAACTTTTCAGTGATGCCATCAGCTGGTTATATTGGTTTGCTTGTGCACGTGATTGCTTCAAACTTGCACGGGCACTATTACGTTGTTGCTCAGCTGTCGCGAGTTTTAGTTTTAACTGCTCATTAAGTTCTGAACTTTTATTTAATAGCTCGACTGAATCGGCATAACTAAAGTGATGACGACGCTCGGCTAAATCTGCAACCGCAAAAATCAGAGTTTTAAGTTGTTGCAGTTTTTGATCGGCTGCTTCGTAATTAGCTTGTAATGCATCAAACTGCTCTGGATCAGCATCAAGTGCTGACACTAAACCTTCAAGTTCAGTTAATGCTTTACCATAACGATCAAGGTAATTGCGCGCTTCGTCCATTTGCGACAATTGCTGTTCAACCTCAGCAAAACGTGCTGTTAACGTTTCATCTTCAAGCAAGGTCACCACAGGGTTTAATTTACCTAATAAGGTTAAACCTTCGCGCGCAGCTGCTAATTGACCGCGTTGTTGTTGCTCTTGTGCTTGTGATTCCGCTAACTGACGCATGATCTGATTACGTTGATCACGCGCTTGTTTCAGTTCAACTTCAGGATCAGCATTAAACGCAATCGCCATATGGGTGGCAACAAAGCTATTAAAGCTTTGGTATAAACGCTGCAGCTTTTGTGAATCAAACGCTGCTTTAGCGTGATCTTCAACCACTTGATCGCGTTCATCACGTAAAAACTCTAATTGTTGCTCACGCGCCGCACGACCAAATAATGGTACTTTTGGAAAGCGAGAGTAACGCAGTTGGCGATCATTTAAATGAACACAAACAGCACTCTCAAGCTCATCAACATCAAAACCACTGTCATCAAATGAATCAGCATCGCCTTCAATGATATACAAATCATCAGGGCAATCATCTAAAGCAATTAGCTTGTCTTTGATGCCACTTAAATCAGGAACCACAATTGCATGACGCGACGGGCCATACATCGCACTGAAATATGGTGCATCAGCAAGGGTAATGTCATCATAAATTTCAGATAACATGGTTCCGCCAAGAGTATCAGCTAGCGCACGTAAACCTGAATCATCACTACCGCCTGGCTGTGCTAAGCGTTCAATGTCTTGCTCTAAGGTTTGCTTTTGTTGCGCTAACTGGTCGCGTTTAGCTGACACTTGACGTTCATTATCAAGTGTTGCTTGCATCGCATCCATAACAGCTTGGCTGCTAGTTAACTCAACATTGGCTTGATCAGAAAGTGTCTCTAATGCATCTGACGCAGCAATCCACGCCGGAGCTGAAGCTTCAAGTGCCGTAATACGAACCGCTAGACCTTGCTCGTTATGGCGCATATCGTTGCGCTGTTCAACCAAGCTTGCTTGATCTTGCTCTAAGCTTTCTAAGGTTGCCTCATGACGAGCTTGCTCTTCGGCTAATGCCAACTCACCATCAATAGTGGTCGCAAACTTTTTAGCGTAAGTATCGGCAAGTTCAATCGCTTGACGTTGGCTACGAACACTGCGCTCTAAATCGCGATATTGCGCTTTAAGCTGTTCGCCACGTTCAGATACTGATCGTAATTGACGGCCATGTTCAATCAATTGACGTGCTTTATCGCTCGCATTGGTACGATCGACAACACCGGCAATCGTCGTAACAATCGCTAAGCCTTTTTCAAACTGCTGCGCGGCAGCTGATGACATATCAAGCTTGTGTTTTAATGCTAATAACGCGGTCGTTTGTTGCTCTTGCTGCTGTTTAAGCTGCGATAAATACGGCGGTGCTTGATCAGCGAGCATTTGTGAGTCGCCTGATAACTGGCGCGCCTTTTCTAATGCTTGTAATGCTTGTTGATATTGCAGCGCACGAGTTTGCTGCATATCAAGTGCTTGTTGATAATCCGCAAGTTGAGTTTTTAAGCTATCAACTTCTTCTTCAGTAAGCTGTGATTGTTCTTCAGCAATAGCAAGTTGTTCTGCAGCCTCTTCAACCACCATCACTTGCTCTTCAAGACGCTCTGTCAGCTCTTCAAGATCTTCTTTATAACGTGCAATTTTCTCAGCTTGACGGACCGCAGCTTGCACCAGTTGTAAGTGATCAGATGCTGATTGATGATCTTGCTCAAGCGCACTTTCTTGATCGGCTAATTCTGCTAACTCCGCGTTCATGTTATTTAACGATGATTGCTGATCAATCAAGGTTTGACGCGAACCCATTAGCTCGCCACGTAAACGTAGTGTTTGCTCTAGCTTCTGCTGGCGTTCGTTAGCATGGCGCATATAATCGGCAGCTACATAATTAGTTGCTTCTGAGATTAAATGCTTAAATAAATCACGATCACTTTGGGTTAACTTAATCGCTTCCAACGTCATACGGTTTTCGCGCAATGCCGCTTCCATATCTTGGAAAGCTTTTTTTACCCCTGAATTATGCGGTAATAAATAATCACGTAATGAACGGGTGATCGCACTTGAAATACCACCATATAAAGAGGCTTCAATTAAACGATAGAACTTTGAACGATCTTGGCTATTACGTAATTTCTTTGGCAGTACACCCATCTCAAACATTTGTACGTGGTAATCTGTTACCGAGTTAAATGTTTTAAACTGCACCCCTTCGTATTGGCTAACAAGATCTTTAACATCATTAAGCTGACGTACACGCGCTTGATTGTCTGAAATCGTTTCAACTAAGATTTCAGCGGGCTTGATATGTGATGGTAAGCCTTGAATCAAAAATGGCTTAATATCTACCTTCTTATCACGGCCGGCAACTTGCTGTAATTTAACTGCAAAAACAATACGTTGTTGCTTTGAGTTAACCACGTCAAGTGCAGCGTAACAGGCGCCTGGTTTTAATTTACCATGTAGGCCTTTATCGCGTGATGCATTTGAGCTACCCGCTTCGGTGGTGTTACGGAAGTGAAGTAAACTTTGGTCTGGGATCAGTGTCGTGATAAACGCTGCCATTGTGGTAGATTTACCCGCACCGTTACCGCCTGAAAGCGTTGTCACCAGGTTATCAATATCAAAGGTACGTGCAAAAAAGCCGTTCCAGTTAACCATGGTGAGCGATTGATACTTGCCGCGTTCCATTAAATACTACTCTCCTGTACCGCTTGCTCTACATCTTGTTGCATTTCAAGCTCTTCTTGATTGTTAGTGTCAACGTCATCAAGCAAACTTGATTGACTTGACGGTTGCTGATGCACTACGGCTTCACCGTCACGAATCAATCGTAACTGTGCTTCACGCACGTCATCGCCAGTACGAACATCAGCACCAAAGCGGAATACCGATTCACTGATACGGAATTTACCATTCTCACCAATTGGAATAAGCATTCCAAGGCGACGTAAACGACGTAATGAGGTTTTTACTTTATCAAACAACTTTTCACGATCAAGATCAGAACCTGAAGCGCGGTTAGTAACCAGTTTCATAAGCTTTTGCTCATCAGCTAATACTAATAGCTCGTCAAATAGCTCTTGGTTAGTGAAGATACCTTCATGTGCTAAACGCTCAGGGCTAAGGTAAAGAAAACACAATACCTTACCAACGAGCATGTCAATTTCAGACAATACTGAACGCCCAATCAGTGACGTTGAACGAGGACGTAAGTATAAAAAGCCTTCAGGTGCACGTACTAATTCAGCATTGTAACGACGATAAAACAGCGCTAATTCTTTCTCAAACTCAATTAAGTAAGCGTGGTTATCTAAATCTTCACTTGAAACATGGCGACCAGAACGCAAGGCGTTATCTAGTGCTGGGAAAAGTGGGTTAGCTATCGCTTTAGCCAACTTCTCCGGCATAAATTCTTCAATATTTGTCAATGACATGGGCTTGTACCTTAGCTCCGTATTCGTTAATTGCTTCCCAATCAGGCTGAATGGCATTGAAATCAGCTTCGGAATACCCCATTCTTACTGCCTGATCTATCACAATCCGTGCTAAATCAAAATGTTGTGCATACGGATGTTGTGACAAATAGTCTTTAAGTAGCGCACTCAAATTAATCGGTGCACCGGTCGCTTTATGAGCCTGTAACATCAAACCGACTTTTTCAGCCAGTTGATCATTAACCAAATCGAGCTCTTCAAATTCCATCTCGCCAGGGACAATACCTGTAACTTCATCATCGCGTAACGTTAGCGTTTCATCACGCATATCAAGTAAACGTTCAGCATCTGCAAATGTCAGTAACCAAGGCGCATCAAAGTAATCAGTAACCGATTGACGTAACCGTTGACTAAAGGCGCGGTTTTTATCCATATCAATCGCAGTACGAATAAATTTATGTACATGGCGATCATAGCCAATCCATAAATCGATAGTTTGCTGACCCCAACTGATAATTCGATCTAGCTTCATTTGCAGGATATAAACCATACCATCAACGAAGTCGAGATCATCATGCCCTTGGGTGGCTTCTTGAATCGCAAGTAACTGGCTTTGAAGTTGGTCACCTGCCGCTTGCAACGTATCTTGCAATTCACGCAAGGTCGATGATGTTTCATCAAGTAATGCTTCACAACTACTGATCGCAGCTTGCCAGTCTTGATTTAATAACTCAGCAATATCGAGCTTAACTTGTTGCTGCTGCTCATCCATTGCACGCTGGTTTAAATCAATGCGGTCAAATATTTCAGCGACTGAGTATTTTAAGACTGCATGCACATTATTACGCCAATGTTTCTCATCGCCGCCTTCTTGCGCTGCTGTTGCTGCTTTATTAATCTCATCCGCAACCATTGCTAATTGAATAGATAGCTTTAGCGTTGAAAACTCACGTTGTCGCACGTAATAATCAGTAATACCAAGCGCTAACGGACTTAATCGATAAATGCTAGCACCGTCAGTCACCTCACTGGTAAAGCGTGAAATTAGCCGCTGTCTTACCAATTCATTTATGGCGTTATTGGCTCGAAAAGCCAGGGTTTCCTTGGTTTGGCCGAACATATCGCTCACAATGCGAAATGCATCAACCAACTCACCTTCCCCTAACTCTTCATCAAAGCGATCGCCACTTAATATCGCAATCGCTAACAAGAACGCCAGCCGTTCAGTTGGTAAATTAAGGGCAAACTCATTATTTTTGACCCAATTTACTAACTCAGGAACAGTCTGGGTAACGTCACTCATCCCTTGTCCTTATTACTATCATTTAAATTTATCGTTAATGGCGGTATTACTTCAGTAATAGGCTTTCGCGCATACACGTGAATATAACGCCCTAACGACAAAAACGGTTCCTGACGACAAAGCTTTTGCTCCATATCAAGAACTTGCTCAAAAGTGTAATCGCCCATTCGATCATGCTGCATGTAGTCATGGAATGTGCGTACGCCGGTTTTCCCCATTATGTCAAACCCAGCCTCTGTTAGACACTGATATACTTCATCGGGTTTGATACCTTGCTGAGGCTGTAATTTAAACCGTTTACGGTGTGGCATGCCCTGTTCTATGTGGGTCAAATTTCCACAAATCAAATTCTTAAACAATAACCCGTTATAGTTATAAAACATGACCGAAATAACACCACCGGGTTTTACGTTATTTAATAAACCTGCCAATGTTGCGATCGGATCAACCAGCCATTCCATTACGGCGTGGAAAAGAATTAAATCAACAGGTGCCTCAATGTGCTGATTAATTTCTTGTACTGGTGAATGCACTAACCGATATTGCTCAACTAAGCCGTTTTTAGCAATTTCTTGTGCCGCTAATGTCAACATTTCGCTAGAAAGATCACATAACGTCACTTGATGTCCTAGTGCTGCTATTTTTTGAGAGATCTGTCCAATACCACCACCAGCATCTAAAATTTGCAGCGATGCATCAGCATTCAATTGTTTCAATATATATTCAATATCTTGCCAAACAACGGTTTGTCGTATTTGGCCTTTCGCTGTGCCATAAATATTTTCAGCGAACTTTTTCGCCAAATCGTCAAAATTTCGGTCTTTTTTCATGGCTCATTTACGTTATGATAGCGACTCTAGAATGTGACTTATTTTCTCACAAGCGGTAAAGGAATAAAGGCTTGTGATCGGTTTTATTGCTCAACTGCTGAAATTTCGGACGACATACTATGTTTATACTTAAAAAAATCATCTCTGCACTGTTGATGCCACTGCCGTTTCTATTATTAGTGGGTGTTATCGGTCTATGTGTACTGTGGTTTACACGCCAAAAGAAATTAGCCTCGATTTTGGTTAGTGTATCTCTAATAGGCATCTTTTTATGTTCTTTCCAACCATTAACCACTGCGCTATTACGCCCGCTGGAACAAGAGAATCCAGCCTTTGTGAGCACCACCAAACCTATTAGCTACGTAATGGTATTAGGCAGTGGTCAAGTCATTGATAAAACTTTCCCTATTACTTCAGAATTATCGCCAACCGCGATCACGCGCCTTGTCGAAGGTATTCGAATTTTCCGTATGTACCCTGGTGCTAAGCTGATTTTATCAGGTTACGGTGGTATTGCTTCTCATGGTATCAGCCATGCTCGATTAATGGCTCATCTGGCTGTGGCATTAGGTGTTGATAAGCGTGATATTTTATTATTTGAATCGACTAAAGATACTAAAGAAGAAGCTTTCCAAGCTGCTGATGTCGTTAAAAATAAAAATATGATTTTAGTAACTTCAGCCAGTCAAATGTCACGTGCGCTCTATTATTTCCACCAAGCTGGATTGCAACCAATTGTTGCACCAACCAACTTTAGAGCCAGTAATCAAATGCGCAGTTACGTGCCTGATTCAACCTATTTAACGCAAATGGAAATTGTTGAACATGAACGTTTAGGCCAATTATGGCAGCGTATTACAAGCAAGCTTTTAAACCCAAAAACTGAACATTTACAGGCAGAAAAAGTAAAACCTGAGACATTATAGGTTTTTCAATGTCATCTTTTGGTTAATTAATATAAAGCCGGCGGCTGTACGAAACAGTCACTGGCTTTTTTTAAAACGATTCCTTTTTGCATAACTATTAAAATTATACCGTTCACAATAATGTTAATCTGATTATTTCATTCCAATCTCAGCATCCTTTTCTGTATTTCATGGTAAAATAAATCGTTTATTACTTAATAAAGAATTTAATTCATGAAACTTTTAATCCGTAATCTTTCTCGCAGTACAACTGAAATCCAAATTCATAAAATGTTTGAAGAGTTTGGCAAGGTTAGTGCGTGTAACCTTGTATTAGACCAAACAACAGGTAAATCAAAAGGGTTTGCATTTGTTGAAATGGCTGATGATGAGCAAGCAACTCGCGCAATGAAAGCACTTCATGAAATGATGGTTGATAAAAGCCGTATCCGCGTAAAAATCGCTGAATAATCACCGTTTATAGCGTAATTTGAAGACAAAAAAACCGAGTAAATTCTACTCGGTTTTTTATTATATGGTGTTAGCATGTACGCTAATTAGCCAACCAACTGACGCACCTTTTCTAGATCTTCAGGTGTATCAACCCCTGCCGGTGGTGCATCTATTGCTACATCAACATGAATTTTCTCGCCATACCACAACACACGAAGCTGTTCTAAAGATTCAATGTGCTCAAGTGGGCTTGGCTGCCAATTAATGTAGGTATTAATAAACCCTGCACGGTAAGCATAAATCCCAATATGACGCAGTAAATTATGATGAACAATGCGTGGTTGCTGAGCAAAATTATCACGATCCCAAGGAATAGCTGCACGACTAAAATACAGCGCATAACCGTCTTTATCAGTTACAACTTTAACTGCATTAGGGTTAAAGATTTCATCATGATGATCAATCTCTACCGCTAATGTTGCCATTGGTGCATTAAAGTGAGCAATATTGTCAGCTACTTGACGAATAATCGTATCAGGAATCAATGGCTCGTCGCCTTGCACATTCACCACAATATGATCATCAGCAAGTTGATATTTCGCTACAACTTCAGCTAAACGTTCAGTACCTGATTGATGATCGGCACGCGTTAAGCACACTTCTCCACCAAAACCTTGTACCACATCGACAATACGCTGATCATCTGTTGCGACTATCACTTGATCAGCACCAGATTTACATGCCTGTTCATACACCCATTGCACCATAGGTTTACCAGCAATATCGGCTAACGGCTTACCGGGTAAACGGGTTGATTGGTAGCGTGCTGGAATAATAACGGTAAATGCCATTATTTAACCTCGTCAGAACTTAATGTACGTGCTTCTGATTCAAGTAAAACTGGAATACCATCATCAATTGGATAAGCAAGACGATCAAATTTACACACTAATTCATTATTTTCTTTATCGAAATTTAATTTGCCTTTACATACAGGGCAAGCAACGATTTCAAGCAGACGGTGATCCATACTTTTCCTTAACCTCTATAATCCGTTTAATAATAGCTGATGCTTGTGGCTCGGAAATAACTGCGTCAACAGGCAGATACCACCAATTATCCTCAGCAAATGGGTAACATTTTACCGCATCTTTTTCAGTCATCACTAAATGTTGCCCTTGTTGGGCTAAATCTAACAACACCTGATGTGTAAAAGGTTGATGATCAGCAAAAGGCTGACAAACAATGGGCTTTACACCTAGCGTATTTAATGTTGTAAAAAATCGTGGAGGGTGGCCAATTCCTGCCATCGCTACAACAGCGGTTAATGATGCAACAGCACAACGAGCACCGGTCTTAATATTAATTAATTCTGACGGTGCTAAGTGCATTGTAGCTTCGTTAGTGTGCGCTTGACCGCCATTGCAGATAAGAAAATCAACCTCAGCTAATCGCTGGCATGATTCACGCAGTGGGCCTAGGGGCAATAAGTGTTGATTACCAAATCGACGTTGACCGTCAATGATAACCAACTCAATATCACGTGCAAGAGCATAATGTTGTAGTCCATCATCAGTAATAATGACATCAACATCATGTTTCAAGAGTAGTTTTACGGCTTCACTACGAACAGGGGCGACTGCAACAGGTACACCAGTGCGGCGACGAATTAATACGGGCTCATCACCTGCAATATCGGTACTAGTATCACTCTCAACAAAATAAGGATAATACGGCGCTTTCCCCCCATAACCACGCGATACTACGCCAGGTTTTAATCCTTGTGCTAATAGTTGTTCAACTAGCCATACCACGACGGGCGTTTTACCATTACCACCGGCGGTAATATTACCGACAATAACAACTGGCACCGGTGCTCGATAGGCTGTTTTTTTACCCTTGGCATATTGCTGTCGTTTACGGCGGCTTACTACACCAAATAGCACACTAAGCGGCCACAGTAATGGCCATAGCAGCAAATAAACAACCCGTACTTTTCCACTCAGCACGGGTTGATACCAGATAGCTTCAATCAATGAGGCCACTATTAATCACCAAATTGGATACGATGAAGTTGCGCATAAGCACCATTATGGCTAATTAATTCACCATGTGTGCCACGTTCAATAATTTCACCATCATCAACCACTAGAATTTGATCAGCATTTTCAATCGTTGATAAACGGTGAGCGATCACTAATACCGTACGGTCTTTTTGCAACTCATCTAATGCGCGTTGAATCGCACGTTCTGATTCAGTATCCAGTGCAGATGTTGCTTCATCAAGTACGAGTACTGGCGCATTACGTAACAATGCACGAGCAATAGCAAGACGTTGACGTTGTCCACCCGACAGGCTCACACCATTTTCACCAATAACCGTATCAAGCCCATGCTCCATGTCTTTAATAAAGTCCATTGCATAAGCAAGTTCTGCTACTCGTTCAATATCAGCGCGAGTATAGGTATCACCGCTGGCATAAGCGATATTATTAGCAATAGTGTCATTAAATAAATGCACGTTTTGCGATACTACCGCAACCTGAGAGCGTAAGTTAGATAAGGTGTAATCTTTTAGCTCAACACCATCTAAATGCAACTCGCCAGAGTCAATATCATAAAAACGGGTCAATAAGTTAGCAATGGTACTTTTACCTGAGCCAGATCGGCCTACAAGCGCCACAGTTTTACCTGCGGGAAGTTCAAAACTAACATTACGTAATGCTGGTGTGTCTTTAGTTGGGTAAGTAAACGTAATATCTTTAACAGACACATCACCTTTAACACGCCCAACTTCATGTTTGCCGTTATCTTTTTCAGTCTCTAAATCCATTAACTCAAACAACGTATGACATGCAGCCATACCACGTTGAAACTGAGAAGTAACATTCGTTAATGATTTTAAAGGGCGCATCAAACCAAACATCGCACCAAACACAACCGCAAATGTACCCGGTGTTAATGTTTCTCGTAATGATGGCGTGTTGGCTAGGATCAGTACTACCACCAATGCAAGTGAAGCAATAATTTGAATAATTGGGTTCGCTATCGCTTGTGCAGAGACAAGTTTCATGCTTTGACGACGCATTGAGTTACTTACGTAATCAAAACGCTCTTTCTCAACTTGTTGACCACCATAGCTTAATACTACTTTATGACCTTTTAGCATTTGCTCTGCTGAAGATGTCACCGATCCCATTGCATCTTGCATACTGCGTGAGATTTTACGAAAACGTTTAGAAACAATGCTAATACTAATCGCAACCACTGGCGCGATGACGATTAAAATCGCTGATAACTGCCAGCTATTCCAAAACATCAGCACCATCAAGCCAATAATAGATGCACCTTCACGAACAATACTCACTAATGCACTACTGGTAGCTGAAGCAACTTGCTCAGAGTCATAAGTGATACGTGATAACAACGCACCTGATGCTTCTTTATCAAAGAATGCTACTGGCATTTTCATAAAATGCTGGAATAATTGACGACGAAGATTCATTACAACGTTGCCAGAAACCCATGACAAACAGTATGTTGAAACAAAACCACTGGCACCACGCATGATCATTAAGCCAACAAGATAGATCGGCATCATGGCAAGGAAACCTGAATCCATACTATCAAAGCCACCGAAACTTTTATCAAGTAACGGTTTGATCATCGAAAGCATTAGTGTGTCACCCGCTGCATTTATAATCAGTGCAATGACAGCTACAATAATACCGGCTTTATAAACTTTGATATAAGGCCACAATCTTTTATAAGTATCTTTGGTTGATTTTTCTGTTAATTGCGTCATGAATGCCAATTTGGATGAAATACAATACTTCTATTCTACCCTTAACATTGCTATCAACCAAATTTGTCCATACCCATTTTTTATTAAAGGGTTTTTTCTGCTCATAAAACCACCACTAATACCCTGTTACGGTTATTGTTTTATTATTTAGCCAACCATTTAGGCCGATACCATTGCTGAGAATAATTACGTTGTCTTTTTAGACTGTAATCATCTGCTGTTATTGTAATTGTAATTTGACCACTATCTTGAGTGCTGAGCCAATCAATATGGGTATCTTGATAACGCTTTTTAACCGTTTGAGACGGTAGCCCCCATGGATTAAAGTGACCAATAGAAGCGACGGCTAACGATGGCTGAATAGCATTGAGTAAGGTTTGGGTTGAAGAAGTGTTACTGCCATGATGCGGCACGATTATTATATCGGCTTGCCAAGCTTGATTTTGCATTAACATCACTAATTCAGATTTAGCGTCGATATCGCCAGTTAATAAAATACTTGGTCCCTGACCATCTATCGCTTGAATTCGAATAACGCAAGAATCTGAATTAGTTGCTCGACCGATTACTTTAGGTGGCCACTTAACTACAAAATCAAGACCTTGCCACTGCCACATTTGTCCTATAACACACTCAGAAAATTCTGCTCGTTGATCACTACTGTATTTCGCTATAGGCTGATAACGTTGAATAAGATACTCACTACCACCTGCATGATCACTATCAGCATGGCTCAAAATTAGCCCATCAATAGCGGTTATTCCTTTATAGGCCAATATTGGAGTAATAACGGATTTTGCAATACTGTTTTCATGCCACGAATTCCCCGTATCATAAATAAACACTTGCTGTTGTTTTTCAATTAAAATGGCTAAACCGTGGCCCACATCTAAGACACTGAGTGTCCATTGCGGTTGTTGATGATAATTACTTTCCCAGCGCCAACTCACTACAATATAAATAACACCGCAATAAAGCCATCGAAAAAACCATATAGGTAATAATGGCCATACAACGATAGTTATTGCGCCAATTACCAGTAATGGTGTTACAGAGGCAGGTAGCATCATCCATGCACCATGACTCCATGCTGCAATATTTAAAATAGGACTCAATGATAAATCAGCCAGTAGCCAACACCATGACGATAACCAAGGCCACCATGATGTTATGACACCAATTAGCACTAAAGGAACAGTAATAATACTGACCCAAGGCACGGCAACTAAATTGGTTAATGGCGCTACGAGAGATACACCACCAAACCACCACCATTGCATCGGCAACATTAATAGTAATAAATAGCCTTGTAACTTACAGAGGTACTTTATCTTTTGATACCCGCGTTTATACCAAGGTAACGCCGCCAAATTCGGTGAATCATCTGTCATCATCAGGGCTAAAAAAATAATAACCGCACCAAAAGACAACCAAAACCCTGCGCTGTAACTCACAAAAGGTTCCCACAACAAGCAGAAGCCGATAGTCACTAATACCACTTGCCATGGCAGCCAATAGATTGCGGTTACTCTTAAAATGCCAACGATTAAACACATTAATAATGCACGCAAAGTGGGTAAACTAAAGCCAGCTAACCATGCATAACCTAATGCAAAAGCCAATCCACTCAATAACGGTAGCCATAACCAATAATGTGTTTGCGGAAGACATAACCGTAATACGTAGCCTAACCACCACCCCATTAACATCGCAAGTCCGATATGAAGCCCTGAGATTGCTAATAAATGTGCTAAACCACTATCCCGTAGATAAAGCCAATCTTGAGCTTTAAGTCCATCTCTCAGCCCAAAGGTTAATGCGGTTAAATAGCTTTGATTATCTCTGTTTTTAAGTAATGGCGTAATTTGATCTAACCATTGCTGTCTCAATGAAGTTGATGAGGATAGACGTATTGGTATTGTATCGCCGCTATTCACCACGGCACTGCCATGAATACCGCGACTTAAAGCATATTGTTCACCATCAAAACCAGCTTGATTAACTCGACCAATAATACGACTTAACCTTACCGGTAATCGCCATACTTGTCCTTGTTTCAACTGTGGCGGATCTTTCCACATCACCATTAACCGCACTGGAAAAACAAAATCAACCTTAGCGGAATGCAGGTTGAGCACATTTACCTCAAAATTCTCAACGGGTATATTTTCATTAAAAAGCGTACTAACGCTAACATCTATGGTAATATTAGTTCTGTTTTTTGGAATGCTATCTATATCGTTAATATATTGATTAGCATCAAAAACAACCCATAATATAGCCAGTGAAAAGCAAATAACGATAACATTTCGATATACTATAAATATAATGATGCCAATAGCTATTAGTAATAGTAAATACCAATATGGTGGCAATATATTAAAAAAATGTAACGATAGAAAACCGCTGATACTCGCTATAAATATTTGAACCATATGGCCTTAGCCAGTTTAAAAAAAATCATTATGCCAAGACATTTCATTAAAAAATTTCTGCCTAGCCATGAAGTAATTAAACGCCAAAAAGCGTTGAAAATATTTGGAAATCTACTTTATAACCCTAATCTATGGTGTTTAAACCGTCGTTCAGCGTCTGGTGCATTTGCTGTTGGTCTGTTTATGGCCTTTGTTCCACTTCCTAGTCAAATGTTAATGGCCGCAGGTTTAGCTATTATGTTTGGTGTCAATTTACCGCTTTCAGTTGCGCTAGTATGGGTCAGTAATCCTGTTACTATGCCGGTACTATTTTATGGTGCTTATAAGCTAGGTGCATGGGTATTGCATAGCCCAGATGTTGGATTTCATTTTGAATTAACCTGGGATTTTTTGTTAAATCAAATGAGCCAAATCGGCCCTCCATTCTTACTAGGCTGCTTTATCTGTAGCGTTTTAAGTGCATTAATCGGATATTTCGGTATTCGCTGGCTATGGCGCTACTCGGTTGTACGTAGCTGGAATCGCCGTAAATTCCGTACCCCTAAAGTGCGCTAACGACTTTTTATCACAATAAAACTCCACTACGGTGGAGTTTTATTGTTAATCATTTTTTTTGAGAAATAGCCCCCACTGCTATAGAAGCTCTTACTCGTCCTTTCACCATTAGCTGATCTACCGCACACTCTTATCGCTATTCGCCCTTCAAGCACTTCACTAAAAACTTATATTGCTAATTAGTTGCATTTTATACCTAGCAATTATTATTGTTCCGTCTACTATTGAAAAATAAAATACATTGTTAAATAGCAGTCACTTACTAGCAGCTAAATAAACATTAATAATTTAATTAAAGGGAAATAAGATGGAAAACCCAGTGAAGAATTTACTGACAAAAGGTTGGAAATGGTTTGTCATCGTTGGCGTAATAGTGGCACTTGCAGGTATTTTTGCCATTAGCTTACCCGTTGCAGCAGGCATGACAATCACCACAATTATTGGTGTGATCTTTTTAGTGATTGGATTAGTACAGGTTTATCACACCTTTAGTATTCCACAATGGAAAACCAAATTATGGTATGTCATTAGTGCTCTATTCTACCTCATTGGTGGCTTATTTATTTTAGGGCAACCATTTATTGGTTTAGTCACTATTACTGTACTAATGATTGCAACTATGGTCTTTAACGGTATTACACGAATGATATTTGGCTTTAGTAGCAGAGAGCATCTTGCAGGCTGGCGCTGGATTGTATTCAGTGGCTTATTGTCTACCGCAATTGGGGTGTATTTCTTTAATTTAATGCACAATCCAGAGTTTTCAATGTCGCTATTAGGAATTTTTGTTGGAGTTTCATTAATATTTGAAGGAATTAGCTTTATTTTCATTGGTTCACAAATGAAAAAAGCACTTCATAAGTAAAGACTAACATTAAAACGACTATTAAAGCTTCAGTACTCTACTGAAGCTTTTTCTTTATAATTCAAATAATAACTTACTAAAAACATAACCAACAAATCATTTTCATCACAATTTATTATAAAAACATTGCCTTTAGTTAAAAATTTAAGTAAAAGTGTTTTTTTTATACTTAGGTGATACTGTTGATGGGTTATCTTACTCTATTTAGCTTACTGCTAAGCGTTTTACTAATAAACGCTACGAGTATAACTACGCTAACAACATCCCCCTCGTATGCTTTACATTCAACATCAGCATTTAACTTTACCAGTAATAAAGAAAACGGGAACGATAATGTCCTTATTTTATCGAATAATAATCATAAAACACGACAGCTATCAAAAATCGAGAAAAATAGTTTTGTTCCAGCTCTAAATTATGACAACAATGCCATTCAGCGATTACACCCAATAATAAGTCATTGTTCTAAGCATCAACGGTATCCACTTCTTGAGCTTGCTAATTTTCAATACCGTTTTACCCATAGTCGTAGGCAGTTAAGGTTACTCAATTACCGCGACATTTACTTTAATTATGACTCTGACTACAAGGACTACATAGATGCTTGATTCATTTGTATCTATTTTTTCAGCGCTATGGCAACAAGATTTTGCAGCATTACAAAACCCAGAAAGTATTGTAATGATCTATTTTTGTGTCACCTTTGTTATTTGGCTAGAAAGCGCATTTTTACCAGCAGCACCGCTACCTTGCGACAGTATTGTTATTTTAGCTGGCACATTAGGGGCTATGGGAATCATCGATTTTAAACTGATTGTATTTTTATTGATTGTTGCTGCTGCAGTTGGTAGCTGGTTGGCATATTTACAAGGTCGCTGGCTTGATCATTTGCCAAAAGTAAAACGTTGGGTAGATATGGTGCCGCCTCATCGAATGCAGACTGTTGATAAGCTGCTTATTCGTCATGGTATCGTAGCCTTGTTTACCGCACGATTTATTCCTGTTGTACGACCACTATTGCCATTAATGATGGGATTTAGGGTTAAGAATCAAGCTCACTTTTTCCGCTTTGCGTGGCTAAGTGCAACGGCATGGGTATTACTGCTAACTGGACTTGGCTACTTATTAACGCTATTACCAGAAAACGTTGCGCGTGTTACCACAATGGTATTGATGGTTGCGCCTTTTGTTACTTTAGGTATCGCAATCATTAGTTTGTTAAGTAGCTGGCTGCTGAAGCGTTTTAAAAAAAATAACATCGCTTAATCTCTGTTACAGTAACAATATACTAATCAATAGTCATAAAAAAACCCGCTAACAGTTAGCGGGTTTTTTATCATCTGTATACGGGCTTAAACTTAGAAGTAGAAGCGAGTACCGAATACAACGTTAGTTAGGCTATCTTTAGCTTTGTTGCCAGAGAACTCAATATCGTCAGTTGCGATGTTGTAGTTAACTTCTGCGCTTAGAGCAACGTTAGGGTTGATGAAGTACTTAACACCAGCAGCTAGTTTAATATTTAGCGCCCAAGAGTCGCCATCTTTACCAACATTGCTATCAGTACCAGTCTTTTCGTTGTAACTTAAAGCTGCAAGCTCAGTTGCTGCACCAACGTAAGGAACCCAGTTAGTAGAGTTAACAAAGTTGTACTCAGTGAATACACCTAGCTTACCGCTAATTGCATCGTTTTCATCTTTTGCTGCAACAGTTGCTGTACCACCAACTTCCCAGTTATCTTTTACGAAAGTACCGTAAGAACCGTTTAAGTTTAGATCCCAACCGCTACCAAGCTTAGCATTACCTTGAACACCAATCTCTTGTGTGCCAGCAGGAAGTTGAACAGCTGCTTGTGCTGCAACAGGAGCCATTACAGCAAAAGCTACTAATAAACCAAGTGCATTCTTTTTCATGTTAATTCCTAAATTGTGTTTTTTTATTAACAAAATAGCTGTCCATTATAATTAATAGTCATATCGATGCAGGATGAATCCCTTTCCAATAACGACAACAGCATACTTGTATTTAAGTAACGACAAATTATCACGTAAAAATGACACTGTTAAATTAAACAATATAAATTCACAAAAAAAAGAACAGTGTTCGTAATTTATATCTTACAAAGCTCCTGATCAGTGTTTGCAGTCAAACCTCAGCCAGCATCAGTGCTGGCTGTTAGTTACCTTTAAAGCCCCCGCCTGAGGAAAAATTGAAAATAACACGCCATAAAATAAAAAAAACATCTTTTATTACTGTCATAATAATCACTTTTTTGATTAAAAAATAACCATAAATATCAAATAACCTTCAATATAATTACTTTTAGATTTTATTTTTATATTTATTTATGCATCAAAATGAACTTATTTGTTTAATGATAATCAAAAATCAACATCTTACGATACTGATAATATTTGCGCTTCCTTAATGACGTTGTATCGCTAAAATACTCAAATAAAAAAACGAAGCCGAAGCTCCGTTTTTTATTAATCACACCAATACAAAGCCAATCAGTTATTACTTTGCACTTAACACTCGGGCTGGTTGTAATCGACTCGCTCTAGTTGCTGGATACCATGTTGCGAGTAAACTTAATACAATCGCTGTTGCAGTGACAATCGCCACATCTTGCCAAGCTAATTGTGTCGGTAAGAAATCGACAAAATAGATATCGCCAGACAAGAACCGATGACCGATGATTTTTTCGATTACTCGTACAATATGAGTTAAATTAATCGCAATTAATGAGCCAAATATCGAGCCAATAATACTACCAAGAACGCCTGACAATACACCATGCCAAACAAAGATAGCTTTAATCAGCCGATCACTCGCTCCCATAGTACGTAAAATAGCAATATCTGCGGCACGATCTTTTACTGCCATCATCAATGTAGAAACAATATTAAAACAAGCTACACCTATCACTAATACCATCACTAAATACATAATGGTACGTACCATTTGAATATCACGGTATAAATAGCCGTATTTTTGCATCCAGCTTTTTAAATAAACATAAACAGGCAACGTGTCGCCAACTTCTTTTACTATTTGTTGGGCATCAAGCACATTATCAACATTCATCTCGATGCCAGAGACACCTTGCCCCATATCTAAATATTGTTGTGCATCTTGTAACGGTACAATCGCTAAGCTGTGATCAATCTGTCCACCTAACGCAAGTAAGCCCACAACTTGTAGACGAATACGTTTAGGCGCTCTTAACTTCATTTCAGGATCGGTATTTGGAATCATCGCCGTGATCCAATCTCCTACCTTTAATTTCAGTTTAGTTGCAACACCTTGCCCTAAGATCACCTCGCGCTTACCTGCCGTGAAAGTTGACCATGCATTATTCTTTACATAATGAGGTAACTCACTCACTTTAAGCTGTTCTTTAGGATCAACACCACGCACTGCAACGGCTTTTAGCTTAGTGCCCCTTTCAAGTAATGCTGTAAATTCAACATAAGGCGCAGCAGCTGTAATATGTGGATGTTGCTCTACCTGCTTTAATAGTGGCTTCCAATTGTTCAATGGTGGTTCTACTGCTTGTAACTCACCTTGAGGAATAACAGACAGTACGCGTGTTTGTAATTCACGTTCAAAACCATTCATGGCAGATAAACCAATGATGATCACTGCAACCCCAACCGCAATACCAAGCATCGATGACAATGAGATAAATGACACCATTCGATTGCGTTTTTTAGAACGATTAAATCGACTACCTATATAGAGGGATAAAGGACGAAACATTACTTCTCCTTAACCTCAGCTAAAATACCATCTTGCATGTACATACAGCGATCAAGTTTTGATGCTAACTGCGTATCGTGAGTTACAACTAAAAATGCAGTACCTGATTCTGCATTTAACTTACGCATCAAATCATAAATATCTAATGCTGTTTGGTGATCTAAATTACCTGTCGGCTCATCGGCAAGCACAATCGCAGGGTTATTTACTAATGCACGGGCAATAGCAACCCGTTGGCGTTCACCACCACTGAGTTCTGAAGGACGATGTTCAAAACGATGATCAAGACCTACCATTGCCAGCATATCTTGAGCACGAGTACGCGCCTCACTTACAGCGACACCACCAATCAATAATGGCATTGCTACGTTTTCTGTGGCAGTAAAGTCAGCTAACAAATGGTGAAATTGATACACAAAACCAATATCTTGATTTCGAATTTTGGCTTGTTTATTTGAACTTAAAATATCTAACCGCTGCCCTTTAAAAAACACTTCGCCGTTAGTCGGTTCATCTAGCGCACCTAAAATATGCAACAAGGTACTTTTACCCGAACCTGAAGAGCCAACAATAGCGACTAATTCATGATCAGCTATTTCAATATTGACCTTTTTTAATACTTCAGTTTGTAATTGACCTTCTTGATAGGTTTTACATAATTGCTGACAAGATAATAAAGCATTATTCATAACGAAGAGCCTCAGCAGGACGGACAGCGGCCGCACGATAAGAAGGGAAAATAGTCGCTAATAAACTCAAAATAATAGCGCCAACAATAACAGCCAAAATTTGCACCGGTTCAAAATCTACCGGTAGAGAACCACCAATAGCAGCGAGGTTAACACCGAAAAAAGCCATAATTGGATTTATATAATGAGACAGTATCACCCCAAAAATACCACCTAATAATGCGCCAATAACACCACTACTCGAGCCTTGAACCATAAATAGTGTCAGTACCTGTCGATGAGTCATACCTTGAGTTTTTAGAATGGCCACTTCCGCTTGCTTTTCCATTACAACCATTATTAATGCGGAAATAATATTAAACGCAGCGACACCAATGATAAGCCCCAACATCAGCCCCATCATGTTTTTTTCCATTTTAACCGCTTGAAATAACTCACCGCGTTGCTCACGCCAATCAGACCATTTCCAATTATTAGGCAATGGTATTTTTGCAAGTTCAGTAACGGCAAATGGATCATCAAGATATAGCCGCCAACCTGACATTTGATCTAGTTTATAATGCAATAACCTACCAGCATCAGAGATATTCGTGAAAACTAGCTGTTTATCAACGTCAGAACCAGTATCGTAAATTCCAGATACGGTAAAATTACGCTGACTAGGTAAGCGTCCTAAGGGCGTAAATTGGCTGGCACTAGTGACCATAAGACGAATTTTATCACCTGGCTGAATATCCAATTCAACAGCCAGTGCTTGACCAATAATAACGTTAAAACTCCCCGGCTGAAGGTCTTTTAATGAACCCACCATTAAATGATCAGCAATCGGATCATATTGGTTTGGTTCAATACCTATCATCATTCCAGCGGCTAACGAATTCGCACTTTGAATGATAGTTTCACCCCGTGTAATTGCCGTAACTTTGGTTACATGTGGCAATTGCTTGAGTACTGTTGGAACCTGTTCAGAAAGTGGAACCCGCCCATCAGCATGCGTTACAACAGCTTGCGGTAACACACCTAAAATTCGGTCTTTGAGTTGTTGTTCAAAACCGTTCATGACCGACATTACGGTAATTAGTGCCATCACTCCAACAGTAATACCCGCGGTTGACATATAAGAAACGAAGCGACTAAAACGGTCACCTGAACGTCCTCGTAAATAACGTAAACCAATAAAAAAAGATACAGGATGAAACATAGGCTTAAAAAACCACTCCTTTATTTGATGACTCAAGAATACGCGTTAACGCCGCTGTTTACCATCTAGCAAGGTAAATGTAATGTAAAAACAGTGAGTAAAAGATAGCCGCATAACGGAGATCACTTGCTCGTCGGTACGCTCTAAGTAATAATTAACCCATATGTCACCGATATAATCTGGGTTACATAACCTCAATAGTGACTACGTCGATGACAACTAACAGGCAGTGAGTAAGTAATGAGACAAGATGAATATTTTTCAGTTCACTTAGGACTAACAATCAATGTCGAACCATTAGCAGATGGAAAACCACTCCCCGATGTTGACACCTTTCGCGCTGAAATACCGCCATTATTTCGTATCGCCAGCGAATGTAACACGCTCGAAGAAAATGCAGAACGGCTATTATCTGGATTTGGTAAACAAGACAGTAAACTATTAGTCGATTATCTTAGTGCTCAAAACAGTAAAATAAACCTGCTGTTATCTTACGTGCTATCTCAACAAGATAATGCTACTTATCGATATATAACTGATACCTTTGGTGCGAGTAATGTCAGCTTTTATAGCTCACATGAATTTCCAATTGGGCAAAATGTCACCGTTAAACTATT
The DNA here is from genome assembly GCF_900185625.1 of Photobacterium andalusiense. Lineage (GTDB taxonomy): Bacteria > Pseudomonadota > Gammaproteobacteria > Enterobacterales > Vibrionaceae > Photobacterium > Photobacterium aquimaris. Next base: position 468,303 of record NZ_FYAJ01000001.1, on the reverse strand, counting down.
TTTAGATCACCCTGCGGCGGCAATTTATTGTTATGCTGAGGTGGTTAACTGCTCCGTTTTAGAGGATCGTTTTTTAATTCAGCTGCATTACACGCGACTATTAGAAGACGATCGTGATTTATTAATCCGTGCCGCACTGCATTGCCAACAAAAGCTTTTACGTCAGCGGGCCCAACAACGAAACATGAATAATAACAATGACGAATAAAACATTACTTTCCATTCCCGTACCTAAAAAATCTGGGGATAATCGTTACATCGGTAATTTATCAGGTTCTGCGTTGGCGTTGTCATTAGCAGAAATAGCGGCCAAGCATAATGGGCCAATACTTACCGTTGTTGCTGATACTCAAACTGCACTAAAACTACAGCCTGAAATAACTCAGTTTTGTGATATCGATGTCCATGTTTTTCCGGATTGGGAAACACTGCCGTATGATAATTTCTCACCTCATCAAGATATTATCTCTGAGCGCCTCGCTCGTTTATATAAAATGCCAACTCAAAAAAATGGTATTATATTAGTCCCTATCAGTACGCTACTACAGCGCCTTACTCCTCAAGAATTTATTCATAAGCATGCCTTGATTGTCAAAAAAGACGATCGAATTTCGCTAGAGAAATTGCGCCTTCAATTAGAAGCATCAGGCTATCGTCATGTTGATCAAGTGATGGAACATGGTGAATATGCAAGCCGAGGCTCATTAGTAGATCTATTTCCAATGGGCAGTAATGCACCCTATCGAATCGATTTTTTTGATGATGAAGTTGATTCTATTCGTCAATTTGACCCTGAAAATCAACGTTCAACAGCAGAAATTGACACTATAGATCTTCTACCTGCGCATGAGTTCCCAACCGATGAATTAGCGATTGAAAACTTTCGTATGCGCTGGCGTGAACGTTTTGAAGCACGCCGTGAACCAGAATCTATTTATCAACAAGTCAGTAAGAAAATCTGGCCAACAGGTATCGAATATTGGCAACCACTGTTTTTTGATCATACCGAAACCCTGTTTGATTATTTACCTAGTAATGCATTATTGGTGACATTAGGTGATTTAGAGCCAGCAGTAGATACCTTCTTACACGATGCTGAATACCGCTACGATCAACGTCGCGTTGATCCATTACGACCATTACTCACCCCTAAAGAGTTATGGCTAACTAAAGATGAAATGTTTAGTGGCTTTAAACAACTGCCGCGAGTAAGAATACAGCGCGATCCCATTGATGATGAAAAAGTAGGCCGTTATAACCCGGCATTAACCGCTGTTCCAGCTATCGCCATTAATCATCAACTCAAAGAGCCATTTGCTGAACTGCGTCAGTTTACTGAGCAATTTAAAGGAAAAATCATTTTCTCAGTGGCTTCTGAAGGTCGCCGTGAAGCATTATTTGATTTGTTAGCTCGAATAAAGCTTCGTCCAACAGTTTTTGATAGTCTTGAAGCAGCAATGGCTGATAAAAAAGCCAAATATTGTCTTGTTATTGGTGCAGCTGAAAATGGTTTTATTCTAGAAAAACCCGCTGTCGCTTTTATTTGTGAAAGTGATTTATTGGGCGAACGTATTCAACAACGCCGCCGCAATGATAAAAAAACCACGGTTAATGCTGATACCATTATTCGTAATCTGGCTGAATTACAAGTCGGTCAGCCTGTGGTTCATATCGATCATGGTATTGGCCGTTATCAAGGTTTACAAACCCTAGAAGCTGGCGGTATTAAGACCGAATATGTCACCCTTGAATATCAAGGTGGTGCAAAACTGTATGTGCCTGTCGCTTCACTACACCTTATTAGTCGTTACTCTGGTGGCGCTGAAGAAACCGCCCCGATTCATAAATTAGGTGGTGAAGCATGGGTTAAAGCACGCCGTAAAGCCGCTGAAAAAGTACGTGACGTTGCCGCAGAATTACTGGAAGTTTACGCCATGCGTGAGCTAAAACCAGGTTTTAAATTCAAACTTGATCGTGAAAGCTATGCTGATTTTTGTACCAGTTTCCCTTACGAAGAAACCTATGATCAAGCATTAGCGATTAACGCGGTGCTATCTGACATGTGCCAACCTAAAGCGATGGATCGTCTAGTATGTGGTGATGTTGGTTTTGGTAAAACAGAAGTTGCAATGCGAGCAGCCTTTGTTGCTGTTGATAATAATAAACAAGTAACGATCTTAGTACCGACAACACTATTAGCGCAGCAGCATTTCGAAAACTTTCGCGATCGCTTTGCCAATACGCCGATTCGTGTTGAAGTGCTATCTCGCTTTAAAACAGCCAAAGAACAGAAACAAATATTGGCCGATGTTGAAGAAGGTAAGATTGATATTCTCATTGGTACTCACAAACTACTTAATAGTAGCGTTAACTACCATGATCTTGGGTTACTAGTAGTTGATGAAGAACACCGCTTTGGTGTCCGCCAAAAAGAAAAGATTAAAGCAATTCGAGCTGACGTTGATATTCTAACGTTAACTGCAACACCAATCCCTCGAACGCTTAATATGGCAATGAGTGGTATGCGTGACTTATCAATCATTGCTACTCCACCAGCGCGTCGTCTAGCAATTAAAACCTTTGTTCGACAAAGTGATGAAAATATTATTCGTGAAGCAATATTGCGTGAAATTAGCCGTGGTGGTCAAGTGTACTTCCTGCATAACGAAGTCGATAGCATCGAGCAAACCACAGAAGATTTAGCCAAGTTAATTCCAGAGGCACGTGTAACTTTTGCACATGGTCAAATGCGTGAACGTGAACTTGAAAAGATCATGGGTGATTTTTACCACCAACGTTTTAATGTCTTAGTTTGTACTACTATTATTGAAACTGGTATCGATGTACCTAGTGCTAATACCATTATTATGGATCGTGCCGATAACCTTGGTTTAGCCCAATTACACCAGTTACGTGGTCGTGTTGGTCGTTCTCATCATCAAGCTTATGCCTACTTACTGACCCCCCACCCTAAACGTATGACCAAAGATGCGGTTAAACGTTTAGAAGCTATTGCATCACTAGAAGATCTTGGTGCCGGCTTTACCCTAGCAACCCATGATTTAGAAATTCGTGGTGCAGGTGAACTATTAGGTGACGAACAAAGTGGTCAAATTCAATCCGTTGGTTTTAGCTTATTCATGGAAATGCTAGAACAAGCTGTTGAATCATTACGTGAAGGTAAAGAACCAACACTTGATGACTTACTCAAACAACAAGCTGAGGTAGAAATGCGTATTCCAGCATTACTACCCGATGATTATATTCCTGATATTAATACTCGTTTATCGCTCTATAAGCGCATTGCTAGTGCAATAAATGACAATGAACTTAATGAGATAAAAGTCGAGCTGATCGATCGCTTTGGTTTATTACCAGAAGCAGCAACTAACTTGTTAACCGTCAATAGTCTTAAACTCAAAGCCGCTATTATCGGAGTTAAGAAGGTCGAGAGTAATGAGAAAGGCGGTTACCTTGAATTTAAACAAGATGCCGCTATTAATCCTCATTTCTTGGTTAGTTTACTGCAAACACAACCGCAGCATTTTAGAATGGAAGGACCAACTAAGCTCAAACTTGTATCGGAACAACCAGATCGTAAAAAGAGAATTAAATTCATTGAAGATCTACTTAACCAATTTAGAGAAAATATGATCTAATACCGACTAACCCTAGACACTCGTCTAGGGTTTTTCTTTAATATTATGACCTTACCGACTATCACTTCATGGACCACTATTATCATGAAACTTGATTACCAACTTACCACACCGCGGCTTATTTTACGGCCATTTAAAACTGCTGATTTAAACGCTTTTTTTGAAGCCGTTAATCAATCAGCGCCTTACCTTGAGCCTTGGTTAGAATGGTGTGATAGTGATTTTGACCAACAACAAGCTCATGAATGGATAGCAGCTAGTCGTTTAAGTTGGCAACATGATTACAGTTATGAATTAGCGATTTTTGATCGTTTTAGTGATGAGTTTGTAGGTACAGTTTCGCTCAGTGCTATTACGCCATTATTTAATTCTGCCAATCTCGGCTATTGGATCAGTCACAATTATCATCGCCAAGGCATGGCGACGGAAGCTAGTCTCGCTATTATTCAATTTGGCTTTCAAATATTAGGTCTTACTCGACTAGAAATCATTACTCATATTGATAACTATGCCAGTCAAAAGACCGCATTAGCTTGTAATGCTATTTTTGAATGCGAAGCAAGAAATCGTATTTTTTATCGAAATAAACCAATCAATGGCTATGTGTATTCTCTCATACCACAAGATTTATATTAAACCTAATTATCGGCATTGATATTAGTATGCATCAATCTTTAATTCCCTCATATCTGGTAACATTGCCGATTCTTTATTCAATAAAATGGTCTCTTATTATGCACACCACAGCAAGCCGTCACGGTCACGATGTTCTCAACCTTATTTCCGATGCATCAGTACCTTTCACCCTTGAAACATTACACACCTATGTCGAGCAACATTGGGGAACCGAGGTTCGCTTTCATACTTGTAAACTTAACGATCTTTCATTAGATGCACTGCTGACGTTTCTTTTATCTCGCAATAAGATCACTGTTAATGGTGATCAGTTACATACTAATAAAGATAATATTTGTCAGCATTAAGACATTCGTATTATCTGCTTTAAAAAACAAATAATTTCACGAGGTTGCTGTTCACTGTTACGAGTAATGGTAAGATAAATAAACTTAACTCAGTAAGGACACACTAGTGCCAAAAATTATTATTGCAGTGGTTATCGCTGCCGTAGTTGCGTTTTTTCTTTATCGCTCTTACAACAACAAACAAGCTGCACAAGAAAATATTAAGATTGGGCAAGAATTTCTAGCGGCAAACAAATTAAAACAAGGCGTGCAAACCACTGCTTCAGGTTTACAATATTTAGTATTACAACCAGGTACTGGCACTGAACACCCAAAACCAACAGATACAGTGACTGTCCATTACCATGGTACGTTAATTAATGGCACTGTATTTGATAGTTCAGTTGATCGTGGTGAAAAGATTTCATTTCCACTAAATCGAGTGATTAAGGGCTGGACAGAAGGCTTACAACATATGGTTGTTGGCGAAAAAGTACGCTTCTTTATTCCTGCAAATCTTGCTTATGGTAATAATGGCGCTGGTAGCATTCCACCAGGATCTGTGCTGATCTTTGACGTTGAGCTATTTAAAATTAATTAATTTATCTGCCCCAATTAAAACGCCAGTATGGAACTCTATCAAAAGAGTTACTGTCATACTGGCGTTTTTTATTACTTTACTATTATTACGCTAATCTATTAGTGCAATTTCAAACTTGGACGAAGTACACGGTTAATTCGACCCACTAACATAATCAAACCGGTTTTAAACATCCCATGTAACGCCATTTGGTGCATACGATACAATGAAATGTAAACCATACGGGCAATACGGCCTTCAACCATCATTGAACCTTTTGACAAATTACCCATTAAGCTACCAACAGTAGAAAAACGGCTTAATGATACTAATGAACCATGGTCACTATAGATGTAAGGTTTTTGCTCACGATCAGATAATTTAGCCACGATATTAGCAAAACAACGACTTGCCATTTGGTGGGCAGCTTGCGCACGTGGTGGTACAAATGAACCATCTTCTTGTACACATGATGCTAAGTCACCGATAACATAAATATTATCATCACGAGTGGTTTGCAGCGTTGGTTTTACCACTAACTGATTAATGCGGTTAGTTTCAAGACCTGCAATATCTTTCATGAAATCAGGCGCTTTAATACCAGCAGCCCACACCATAATTTGTGCAGGAATATGTTCACCATCTTTAGTGGTTAAGCCCGTTTCATCGGCCTTTGTTACCATCGTCGCAGTACGAACATTAACACCTAACTTAGTTAACTCATTATGTGCCGCTTGAGAAATTCGTGGCGGCAAGGCTGGTAAAATACGCTCACCAGCTTCAACTAAATTAATGTTTAAACGGGAACTATCAAGATCACCAAAACCGTAGTTATGTAATTCTTGCACAGCATTATGTAGCTCAGCAGAAAGCTCTACGCCAGTCGCACCCGCACCAACAATCGCAATATCAACCGTTTTTTGGTCTTTATTCGCATGTAACTTCATGAACTGGTTATTCATTTCACTACGGAAACGATGTGCCTGTTCAGGACTATCAAGGAAAATACAGTTATCACGTACACCCTGAGTATTAAAATCATTTGATGTAGAACCAATCGCCAATACTAGAATATCGTATTCTAATGAGCGCTCAGGCACTAATAACTCATTATGTTTGTCATATAATGCCGCTAAAGTGATGGTTTTAGCATCACGATCAATATCTTGCAATGAGCCCATTTGGAAATCAAATGAATGGTTTTTAGCATGAGCGCGGTAACTAATTGCATCAACACCTGCGTCTAACGATCCTGTTGCAACTTCATGCAATAATGGCTTCCATAAATGGCTTGCTCGACGATCAACTAATGTTACTTCAGCACGACGCTTACGGCCTAATGTACGACCCAATTTAGTGGCTAATTCTAAACCACCAGCACCACCACCAACAACGATAATACGTGTCAAGATAGCTTCCTCTCTATTTATATGATTTTTAAAAACCGACAAAGACTCAATTGCATAACAGTCTGCTAATTGTAAATAATCAAGCATCAAGACCGCTAGGCGAAAAAGTATCTATATGTTTAAGTTCACGTACGTAGGCAGACGGATCTACGACCCGTCTGTGATATGTAGGAGGTAATGGTTCCGTTATTACTGCGCTTTAAACGCTTTTATTTTTTGTAGATGTTGCGAGATTTTTGTAAATTTATGCGATTCATTTTCATCCCATAAAATATCATAAAATTGATCTAGCTCATCTTTTGTTTGCTGATTATCTAACACTTCATCATGAGTTGAAAGGATACAAAGGCAATTTCCTGTATTTTTTTTACGAAAATTTGTTACACACTTTGTCAGAATATCCTCATATTCCTCAGGACGGTCTATTTTTCCTTCCATATTATGCTCAGGATGCAAATTAGGATTAAACATTACCTGTTTTATGCCTGATAAGAAGCCTATCCGCTCAGCCCAATACCCACCAAGACCAACACCACAAATTAGTGGTTGTTGATCATTACAGGTTTCTAGTAATTTATGTACTTCTTTCAATAAATGTTGCATATCATGTTTAGGATGCAGCGTACTATAATTTAGAAATCGAACATCAGAATCAATAAATTGTAATTGCAATACTTTTTCATGATTACCTGGGCTTGTAGAGTCAAAGCCATGTAAATAAATAATCATTATTATCCCTCACTATCTAGTAATAATTTTACGTACTATCTATACCGATATCGCGAGGTTAAATCCATAATCTGAGTAGTGTTTTAACAAATTTAAAACAAAAACTATGATCTCGTCTACAAAAAACTATTCATATAAATAATATCAGTTACAACTCAAGTGTCATTTTTAATAACTTACTTATTGTTTTTAAAGAATATTTTATTATATATCACTTAACACTTATTAATGTATTCAATAAGTTGTAACTGTAATTGCGAAGCATGTTGTAAATATTGTGGTTGATGCCAGACATCGTAACCAACGTAATACCACAATAATGCCAAATATTGGCACCACGGTTTCCAGCTAATAACAGCTTGTAACCAGTCATGTTTATTAAACTGTGTTTCTTTGTCAACCAACTGTCGATAGTCGCAATAATCACTTATAGCTAATTCATCATCGAGGTCATTGGCAATAATTGTCATGGCTAAATCTAAACTTGGATCACCTGCCGCAGCATATTCCCAATCGATAATTTTGGCATTTTCCGCCGTTGAACCTTGCTTTGAATATGGCACGATAACGTTATAGCGCCCGAGATCAAAATGGCAGCAACAATCATCAAACGCTGTTGGTATGGGACGATTTTGAAAGGAATTATAGATAGCAGTTAATAACGGTGTTTTATGTTCAGTATTAATGTATTGCCAATAATGCAGTCCTCGCTGTTTAATATCTAACCGCCAACAAGGTACTGGTAATTGATGCACTTTTGCTTGTAATTGACACAATGCGGTATTTGAAAAATGAGGGGATGCTTCTGTCCCAGCAAGCCATTCAACAAACAATCCTGTTACTTGTTCTGTTGATGTGTCGGTGTTAACAAGTAATTGCAATGGTTTAGGAGCTAAACCGGTCTCAGAAATCATGGTTAGTAAATCGTATTCATATTGACGTTGAATACCAAATGCATGAGCCGCTATAGAAAATGGCCGCCATACATAGTGTTTGGTTTGATTTATTGAACGATGAAATAATTCGACTTTCCAACAACGATTAGTTAAGCCTCCCGCTAACTTTGATGCTGAAACAAACTCAGTATCGGGTAAAGTCCGTAAAAGATCATGATTAAAATGTGCATGATCACCCATATTATTGCTCCTTACCCGATACCAACACGTCTCAATTACCAAGCAGCACTATTGGTTGAGGCAGCTTGTATAATTTGATCGTGACCAGACCATTCAATCGTACCTGATTTTAAATCCATCAAACGCATTGTCATTTTATAATATGCTTGCTTACCGTTTGAGGTCGATTTCATTACTGTTGATACGTGCCCATACAACATATATTGCGCACCAACCATATTACCAAACTGAATCGCTGTGCTTTGGTTAACAAAACGATCATCTTGACTGAAATGTAATTGTTTACGCACCGCTTTAACCCGTACAGGATCAACAAAACGGAACTTACCTGAATCTTGAAGACGCTCACTGATCATTGCCGTTAAAGCGTTAGTATCAACATGGTTACGGGTCTGATTTTTTATACTATCAACCACAACAATCGGTTCACCATTTGCTGTTATGGAACGAACAGCAGTTGATGCCAACATCTTATCGACCATTGATGATGATAATTTTTCTAAGTTACTAGCACCAAAATTTGTCACCGCACTTTCAATACCATGTAATCCACCACCGTAATTAATCGGTTGAGCACACCCGCCTAATAACGTTGCTGTTGCTAATAAGGCCATTACACTCTTTTTCATTTTATTACCTTTATAATGTTATCTACTGTTACTTAGTGTTGTGTATCATGCACAACAATGCGGTATTGTGCCGCTGTTGTAGTAGGTGCCAATGCTTGCAGTGACAATCTTTGATTAGGTTTAATGATCAATGTCTGCAAGGTTGGTAGCGAATGACTAATCTCTAAACCACTGCCATCATACCAATAAAAACGATAGCTCAATGATATAGCTGCGTCAGTTTTATTGATAACGTTAACAGATGCATGCAAATAACCATGCTGCAACTCTGATTGTGAACAGCTAAAATCAAGTTTATTGGCTAATGCAGGATTACCAATCACAACATGATGATTACCTTGCTCAAGACTGATTCCAGGTATTGTTATGCCACTACATCCAGAAACGACAATGGATAACAATATCAACAACGCATATCTATACTTCATGCTACATTCGTGTACAGCTAGGCTGCAGCCTCCTCAATTTGATAATCCATTTCATTAACACTCTATTATCAGTTTACTCAATAGAATCAAAAAAGCTTGAGCAAATCACCACTACTATTAACTAGCGATGTCATACTCAAGCTTTATTATCGATGCATTGGATTACAATTTTGTACTAATAATTATCAGTGATTAACTGACAACCATTGGACCTAATGGGCGGCCGCCTAATAAATGCATGTGAATATGATAAACTTCTTGGCCACCGAAAGGATTGCAATTCACAATCAAACGATAACCATCTTCAGCAATGCCTTCACTTTGTGCAAGTTTACGTGCAACCGTAAACATACGCCCCATCATTAATTCATCTTCTGCTTCAACGTCATTTACTGTTGGCAGCAATTTATTTGGAATAATAAGAATATGGCTTGGTGCACGTGGATTTATATCACGAAATGCAGTGACTAATTCATCTTGATATAAAACGTCTGCTGGAATTTCTTTGCGAATGATCTTACTAAAAATAGTTTCTTCAGCCATACCTGACTCCATTAAATAATCAGCTTAAATAAATTCTTGGTTGAGTATGCGCTACCAACGTCTACAGAGCAATATTGAACGCCGTTTGAAACGCTTTTTTCGCTGAACATTTCATCTTTTACCGTTTATTTTGCAACAACTGTCAAAATATTCACCAATGTCGCTCTTAAACAGTCAAGATTTTGAAGTTCACGTCGATAGGTAAATCAAACTGACGTAACATTATAAATATCAATAACAACAGCCAAACTAATCACCTTGGCGATTGTTTTGAAACTGACGGTTATTGTTATATAAGGACAATACGATTCTTAAATACACCGTTATTAGCCTTTATAAAATTAGGGATCTTATGAAAAAAAAAACTCAAACCTCTGTCATACGTCGTATGTACTTAGGCTTTGCTATCTTAGTAGCACTTTTTGTTGTCACTATCATCTTTATGCTCGATGGTGTCGGCCGCATTCACAATCAATTAAAATCCATTACTACTGATGCTCTCCCCCTCGTTTCAGTTTCAAATAATGTTAGCGTACAGTTATTGGTTGCAGACAAAATATTTAAAGATTACCTCACCAGCCAAGATCCTAAAGTTATGGCAACCTATAGTACGGAGTTTGAGAAACAAAACGCTATTTTTCAGCAAGCTCGTAATCAACTTGAACAAGTGACAAAAAATAACACACAATTAACAACCTCAATTCAAGCTTTAACAGCGCTTGAGCAACGTTATTTTACCGAAGCCACCGTTGCCATGACAAACTATCGTTTATTGCTACTTGCAACCCATGAGCGCCAACAATCATCTCGGCAATTTCAACAACTGCAAACAGAACTCAATATCGGCATGAAAGAGTTTATTAACGAACAAGATAATCTTGCCGTTAAAATGTTGTCTAAAAACTACTTTGTAAAGTTAAAAGAAACTGAAACTATTACGCTAGATGCATTGGCTTCTGATAATACTGCTGCAATTGACAAAGCAATTAAAAGTAATAAAGTCAGTGTTAATCACCTCAGAAATACCTTCCGCTCTTTAACCGTATTACTGCCGAAATTAAAACAAACATTTGGGCCATCGGTAGAACAATACGCACTTGATATTGGTCGTACGGGTGGCGTTCTTGACCAACATTTTGAATATATTCAAGCGCAACATCGTCTCTACAGTAATATCGCAACCTTGGCCAAAGAAATAAATCAAGCAATGACAATTATTGGTGATTTTACTCAACAAGCTAACAGCCAAATGACTGACACCATTACTACTGCCGACACAACCTATACTGATGTCGTCACCAAAGCGATTATTATCGGTATCGCCGTTATCTTGCTAGCTATTATCGTCGGTTGGTATTTAGCTCGCAGTGTACGCCGACCATTAATGGCAATGTTAAGCACCCTAGAAGCATTAACAGCAGGCAATATGACTCAGCGAACTGAAACCAGTAAATTTATCGAATTTAATCAGTTAAGTCATCATATCAATATGTTAGCTAAAAACTTACAACAGATATTAAGTCAAATTAGTCATGCTTCAGCTGAATTAAGTACCGTTGCGACTGAAAATCATGCAACTACCGCAGAAGCAAAAATGCGTTTAAATAGCCAGCGTCAACAAACAGCATCAGCAGCAACAGCAATGATAGAAATGGAACATTCAGTTACTGACGTCTCAAAAAGTGCTCAAACAACAATGGAGCGCGTCAATGAGGTAGAGCAAGCATCTGCAGCTGGACGAAAAGTGATGACCAGCAATATCAATACCGCCCACCAGCTTTCAACTCGCTTAGATGAATCAGTGCAAGCAGTTGAGCAGCTTCAAAAAATGAGCAGTAATATTGGGTCAATCTTAGATGTAATTCGTAATATTGCGGACCAAACCAATTTATTAGCCCTTAATGCTGCAATTGAGGCAGCTAGAGCCGGTGAACAAGGGCGTGGATTTGCTGTTGTTGCTGATGAGGTGCGCGTATTAGCCAAACGTACCACTGATTCAACATCTGAAATTGAAGCCATGATCAAAAACTTACAAACCAGCTCAGGCCAAGCAATGAATATGATGCAAAGCTGTGTAACAGAAATGGATAATAGTATTGGGCTTGCTTCGAATGCCAATAGTTCAATGGAAGAAATTCAAGCCATTATTATTGAAATTAGTGATATGAGTAGCCAAATCGCACAAGCAGCGGAAGAACAACGTTGTACGACCACCGAAATTGCTCGTAGCTTAGAAGATATTAGTCATATTGCTGATAATAGCTATAACGCGATGGAGGAAATGGCTGATACTGGTGTCAAACTTGAACATTTAGCCACCGAGCAAAATACGCTAGTGAGTCGATTTAAGTTATAACCCCACCACTCACCGATATTGATATCGGTGAGTATTTCTTCTGTTCCTCGCCACTCAAAGCAATCGATTGCGATTTAATGCTGCAATAAACCACATTGTTTGATTTATCAACTTTACTTCACAGAACGATACTTTTAAAATCGGGCAAATTTTTTGGTAGGGAAACAAAATGACAACATTAACGATAACTCGTCCTGATGATTGGCACACGCATTTACGTGATGGCGATGTATTAAAAGATACGGTAAGAGATATTAGCCGTTATATGGGCCGCGCGATTATCATGCCTAATTTGATCCCTCCTGTTATTGATACAGAATCAGCCATTGCTTACCGAGATCGTATTTTAGCAGCGCAGCCTGCTGCTACTTTCACGCCGCTCATGGTTATCTACCTGACAGATAACACATCTGCCGAAGAGATTAAGAAAGCTAAAGCATCTGGTCATGTATACGCAGCCAAGTTATATCCTGCAGGTGCAACCACTAACTCAGATTCTGGTGTAACTTCAATTGATAACATCCGTCCAGCATTAGTGGCGATGCAAGAAGTTGGTATGCCATTGCTTATACATGGAGAAGTAACACATAACCACGTTGATATTTTCGACCGTGAACAAGCATTCCTAGAAACAGTACTTGGCCCTATTGTTGAAGAGTTCTCATCCCTGAAAATTGTCCTTGAACACATTACCACAGCAGATGCTGTAAAGTTTGTTCAAAGTACAGGTGACAATGTCGCTGCAACGATTACTGCACACCACTTAATGTTTAACCGTAACCATATGTTAGCAGGTGGTATTCGTCCCCACTTCTACTGCTTGCCGATTTTAAAACGTAACACCCACCAGCAAGCACTGATTGAAGCTGCAACCAGTGGTAGCAAGAAATTTTTCTTAGGGACTGACAGCGCACCCCATGCTAAAGGTCGTAAAGAAGCTGCCTGTGGCTGTGCAGGCTCTTACACAGCTCATGCGGCAATTGAACTGTATGCTGAAGTATTTGAGCAAGCGAATGCACTCGATAAACTAGAAGGCTTTGCAAGTTTAAATGGCCCTGATTTTTACGGTTTACCACGTAATACAGATACCATCACTTTAGTTAAAGAATCATGGAAAGTGGCTGAAGAGATGCAATTTGGTGATGATGCCGTTGTGCCTATTAAAGCGGGTGAAATGATGAGTTGGACTGTTAACGCATAAGTTAACCTTTTTTCTCTAAGCTTAAACAATAAAGGCTTCCAAATCGTATGATTGGAAGCCTTTTTTATTCTAACTTGTAATCAGATTACTTTGCCATTTCAGCTATGTTTACACGCCATGTATCAGGGCCGGTTTGGTGAGCATTAACACCTTCAGCATCCACAGCAACTGTCACTGGCATGTCTTCAACTTCAAACTCATAAATAGCTTCCATACCTAAATCAGCGAAAGCGACCACTCGTGCCTTTTTAATAGCTTTTGCTACTAGATATGCAGCACCGCCTACCGCCATTAAATACACCGCTTTGTGTTGCTTAATCGATTCAATGGTTGCAGGCCCACGCTCAGCTTTACCGATCATTCCTGTTAGCCCTGCTTCACCTAACATCATTTCGGTAAATTTATCCATGCGAGTTGAGGTTGTCGGTCCAGCAGGCCCTACAACTTCATCACCAACAGCATCAACAGGACCTACGTAGTAGATAAAACGATTGGTAAAATCAACCCCTTCAGGAAGCCCTTCGCCATTGGCTAACATTTCTTGAATACGTTTATGAGCTGCATCACGACCAGTTAGGATCTTGCCTGACAACAACACGGTTTCACCCGAGCGCCATTCTTGTACATCCGCTTTCGTCACGTTATCAAGATTAACACGACGTACATTATCACCCACTTCCCACGTTACTTGTGGCCAATCACTAAGTTTCGGTGGTGTTAATTCTGCAGGACCATTGCCATCTAAAGTAAAGTGTACATGACGAGTTGCTGCACAGTTAGGGATCATACATACAGGCTTTGATGCCGCATGGGTTGGCGCGCTTTTAATCTTAACGTCCAACACCGTTGTTAAACCACCTAAACCTTGAGCTCCAATACCTAATTTATTGACACGATCATAAATATCTAACCGTAATGCTTCTTCTGTTGTTTTCGCACCACGTTGTTGTAACTCATGAATATCAACCGCTTCCATCAATGATTCTTTAGCAAGTACCGCAGCTTTTTCTGCTGTACCACCAATACCAATGCCTAACATGCCCGGAGGACACCAACCAGCGCCCATTAATGGCACTGTTTTTTCTACCCATTCAGCAACATCATCAGAAGGATTAAGCATCACCATTTTAGTTTTGTTTTCAGAACCGCCACCTTTGGCTGCAATCTGAATTTCAACCTTATCACCTGCTACCATCTCAATATGTACCACAGCTGGTGCATTATCTTGAGTATTCTTACGCGCACCTGCAGGATCGGCAACCACGGAAGCACGCAATGGGTTATCAGCATTGGTATAAGCTTGACGCACCCCTTCATCAATCATCTGTTGTACTGTTAAGTCACTGTTCCACTGTACATTCATACCAATTTTAACAAAACAGGTCACAATACCCGTATCTTGACAAATCGGACGACGTCCTTCGGCTGACATACGTGAGTTAATTAAAATTTGGGCAATGGCGTCTTTCGCCGCTTGGCTCTGCTCTTTGTTATAGGCTTTTTCTAATGCTTGAATAAAATCCAAAGGATGATAGTAAGAGATATATTGTAAAGCATCGGCGACACTACTGATTACATCTTGTTTACAGATGATGGTCATAATTACCCTCGTTAAATATTATTATTCCATGGCGCCCTGTATTAATCTTCCTGAATGTAGGGTATTAAACAACAAAATAGTGCTGTTCAATCTTGGGCGTCTTTCGCTGAGTATGATACTCTTGCCCATAACATTGCGCTATGCGCCAATCAAACCTCTTGTCACAAAAAAGAAAATGATTTGTAAATCACATCCAGAATTAAGCATTACCTCATTGCCTTACTCAAAAGATGCCGCACTTTCATGGTTTGCACCATTATCGAGGTTACCATGGGCAATGATATTACGTTCGGCAGCGGCAGCGCATCCAGATAATCGTTATGATATTTTAGTTGCCGATCCTTTAGCCACTATTGAGTCACAAAATGACACAACTTATATTAAGTTTTCAAATGGTGACCAACGTACTACTACCGATGATCCTTTCAGTGTCATAAATGCTCTACAAAATGAACTATTACCGTCACTTAGCCCTCTTGAAAACATGCCTTTTATTGGTGGTTCATTAGGCTATTTTAGTTATGATTTAGGCCGTAGAGTAGAAAAAATCGCAGTAACTGCAACCCATGATATTCCGTTGCCAGAAATGGCTGTAGGTATTTATGATTGGGCATTAATTGTCGATCATAAATTACAACAAATATCGCTTATTGAACCTAAAAATAGTCATCGATTATCATGGCTAACTCAACTGCAATCTCAAGTAACTGCGCCAACAACACTACAAACTAGTAACCAAAATACAGCATTCAAATTAACATCCTCATGGTCATCAAACATGACTAAAGAGGATTATTGCAACAAATTTAACACCATACAGTCATATTTACTGTCTGGTGATTGCTATCAAATCAATCTTGCACAACGATTCAGTGCTGGCTACCAAGGAAGTGAGTGGCAAGCCTATTGCCGTTTAGAGGCCGCTAATGGCGCTCCCTTTTCAAGTTTTATTCGTACCGATAACAGCGCCATTCTTTCTGTTTCACCTGAACGTTTTTTACAATTAAATCACGGCACAATTGAAACTAAACCCATCAAAGGCACTCGCCCGCGTAGTACTGATATGATTGAAGATGTAGCCAATGCTAAGGCACTTCAACAAGCGCCTAAAGATCGCGCAGAAAATGTGATGATCGTTGATTTACTGCGTAATGATATTGGTCGAGTTGCGATACCTGGCAGTGTTCGTGTACCGGCATTGTTTGCTATTGAAAGTTTTCCAGCAGTGCATCATTTAGTCAGTACCGTTACCGGTCAACTGGCTAGTGATTATTCAGCCACTGACTTATTACGCGCTTGTTTTCCTGGCGGATCGATTACGGGTGCTCCCAAAATCAGAGCAATGGAAATTATTGAAGAGTTAGAACCCCATCGACGCAGTATCTACTGTGGCAGTATTGGTTATATCAGCCGTTGTGGCAGCATGGATACAAATATAACCATTCGCACACTGGTTGCTTACCAACATCATTTATATGCATGGGCAGGGGGTGGCATTGTTGCAGACAGTGATGCCGAAAGTGAATATCAAGAAACTCTCGACAAATTAAGTAAAATTCTGCCAACCTTATAATAGTGCTAAATTTAACAAAAAATTTGTAATGGAGACTTTATGAATGAACAGCAGCAACTTCTAACACGGTTTCTTATGGCACCCAGTCAACAATATGACAAAAGCCATAAGCGTAGAATTGATCATCATTTTAGCGATGATATCAATTTCAAACCTGCTGCTGTTCTAATTCCATTAGTTCCTCGAAAGCAAGGCTTTAATGTCGTATTAACACGTCGTGCAGAACATTTAAAACACCACCCAGGGCAAATTGCGTTTCCTGGTGGTCGTTTTGAAGAGACTGATAATGATTTAATCACCACGGCATTACGTGAGACCTATGAAGAAACTGGTATTATTTGTCAACGTAATAATGTTATCGGCCAGTTAACGCCACTCGCAACAACCAGCGGCTATATTGTTACCCCTTTCATCTCAACCATCAGCAGTAATTATAGCGCTAAACCAGATCCTGGTGAGGTCGACGCTATCTTTGAAGTACCACTCAATTACTTACTAGATCCCCAAAATATTAAATCCCATCAGTTCCACCTTCGAGGTGAATCTCACCGTGTGTATGCGATACCTTATAATAATTATTCCATATGGGGCGCAACAGCACAGATGATTAAACTATTATCCAACCAAATTTGGGAAGATAAAAAATAACCAATTAGACGTTTTATTTTAATCTTACAAGCTCATTTGTGTGATGCAGGTCTTGTTTATTTGTATCACAAAATCTTCGTATTACATAACGAGATCTTTATCCTTGTTTTCCCCCAATAAATAGCGACAATGCGCCCGTTCCTATATTCCGTTCCGTTCCCTTTTATTGGATATCACAGCATGCAAAATACATCGACAGCCTCAGCGACAGCAACAGGTGCGACAAAAGCCAGATGGACCTATAAAGATTTCACTTGGGCTCTTTCTCTATTTGGTACTGCAGTAGGTGCCGGTGTTCTATTCTTACCAATTAAAGCGGGTGCGGGCGGTTTTTGGCCACTAGTTATTCTTGCTCTTATTGCAGCACCAATGACTTGGTTTGCACATAAAAGCCTAGCGCGTTTTGTATTATCATCAAAAAATCCAAATGCTGATATCACCGATACTGTAGAAGAGCATTACGGAAAGACAGGCGCGAACCTAATTACCTTTGCTTATTTCTTTGCTATCTATCCTATCGTATTAATTTACGGCGTCGGTATTACTAACACTGTTGACTCATTCATGGTTAACCAACTGGGCATGGAATCAATCCCTCGCTGGTTACTATCAGGTATCTTAATTGCACTGATGACAGCGGGTGTCGTGTTCGGTAAAGAATTAATGCTAAAAGCAACATCAGCCATGGTTTACCCATTGGTTGTTATTCTACTGGTTCTTTCTGTCTACCTTATTCCTGACTGGAACATGTCAATGGTACAAACAGAAGCTGATTGGTCTGCAATGCCTAAAATCATTTGGCTCGCAATTCCAATCATCGTGTTTTCATTTAACCACAGCCCAGTTATTAGCCAGTTTGCTAAAGAACAACGTCGCATTTACGGTGATGGCGCAGTAAAGAAAACAGACATGATCACTGGTGGTGCAGCGATGATGTTAATGGGCTTTGTAATGTTCTTCGTATTCTCAGTTGTGCTTTCAATGACACCAGAACAATTGAACATGGCAAAAGAACAAAATATTTCAGTGCTTTCATACCTAGCTAACGTAAAAGATTCACCTGCAATCTCTTACTTAGGTCCACTGGTTGCATTTGCAGCAATTACTTCAAGCTACTTTGGTCACTTCCTTGGTGCTCATGAAGGTCTTGTTGGCCTAGCAAAATCTCGCTCTAAGATGCCTATTGCTAACATTGAAAAAATCTCACTGGGTTTCATTGTTATCACAACCTGGATTGTCGCTATCATTAACCCAAGTATTCTGGGCATGATCGAAACAATGGGCGCACCAATGATTGCTGGTATTTTATTCCTACTACCTGTTATCGCAATGCAAACAGTACCTGCAATGGCTAAATACAAAACATCAGTATTTGCCCGTATCTTCACTGTTTTATGTGGTATCGCTGCAATCACTTCTGTAATTTACGGCGCGTTTTAGTAAAACAACTATAAATGTACCATTTGCGAATAATTAATCGTATAAAAGCAAAAAATTGTGCTAGTACTCATGGTGTTTACTAGCACAAATAACGTAAAATAGACGATACTTAAGAGTAACAGTGCATTATGCCTCATTACTCTTCGAGTTTAAGTGCGCTCGCCAAGGAAGGAGCGAGGATATCAACGAATAACAGTCTTACTCGGAAGCAGAATCGCCTCCCTCTGACTGAGGTAATAACATGATCAGTATTTTCGATATTTTCAAAATTGGTGTCGGTCCTTCTAGTTCACACACTGTAGGCCCAATGAAAGCAGGTAAAGAGTTCATCGACGATTTACGCTCGTTAGGAAAACTACGTGACGTAACTAAAATTACTGTTGATGTTTACGGTTCTTTGTCGCTAACAGGTAAAGGTCATCATACTGATATTGCTATCATTATGGGTCTTGCTGGAAACTCACCTGAGCATGTTGATATTGATAGCATTCCTGGATTCATCTCTCGTGTAGAAGAGACTGAGCGTCTTCCTGTTGGCATGCACTGCCACACTGTTGATTTTCCACGTGATGGCGGTATGAATTTCCATACAACTAACCTATCCCTTCATGAAAACGGCATGTCAATCCATGCATGGATTGGTGATGAGGTTATTTTCTCTAAAACTTACTACTCTATTGGTGGTGGTTTCATTGTTGATGAAGAAAACTTCGGTAAAGAACAAACCAACACAGTGGAAGTTCCTTACCCATTTTCTTATGCATCAGAGCTATTAGAGCAATGTAATACACATGGTCTTTCTGTTAGTGCCGTTGTTATGGCTAACGAGCGCGCAATGAATGCTGAAGATGAAATTAGCACCTATTTCGCTAACATTTGGAAAACCATGCGTGAATGTATGGAACGTGGTATGAATGAGGAAGGTATTCTTCCTGGACCACTACGTGTTCCTCGTCGTGCAGCAGCATTACGTCAACAACTAATCACAACAGAAAAGCTCAGTAATGATCCTATGACTGTCGTTGACTGGGTTAATATGTACGCGTTTGCTGTTAATGAAGAAAACGCTGCTGGTGGTCGTGTTGTGACAGCACCAACAAATGGCGCATGCGGTATTATTCCGGCGGTTTTAGCTTACTATGATAAGTTTGTGCAATCAGTTGGACCAAAAGAATATACCCGTTACTTTGCAGCATCAGGTGCTGTAGGTGGTTTATATAAACGCAATGCTTCAATTTCTGGAGCAGAAGTTGGCTGTCAAGGTGAAGTCGGTGTTGCATGTTCAATGGCTGCGGCTGGTTTAGCGGAGTTAATGGGCGGAAGCCCTGAGCAAGTCTGTATGGCTGCTGAAATCGCTATGGAACACAACCTTGGTTTAACTTGTGACCCTGTTGCTGGCCAAGTACAAGTACCATGTATTGAGCGTAATGGTATTGCCGCTGTAAAAGCTATAAATGCAACCCGTATGGCACTTCGTCGTTCATCAGCACCACGAGTATCTCTGGATAAAGTCATCGAAACGATGCTTGAAACAGGTAAAGATATGAACGCTAAATACCGTGAAACCTCACAAGGTGGCTTAGCAATTAAAGTTATTTGCTAATATGTAAAGCACACTATTTAGTAACAGCAAAAAAACTATCTTCGGATAGTTTTTTTTAGCCCCAAATTCCGCCTTAACCCTCCCCATTTATATACAACACAATTCATTAATAATCACCTCTCAATACTATGCAATTAAGATATCTGCCTATATTATATCAATATAACTATTACCTATATCCGTTGTTCTTTATATAACCAGTTGTGTCTATTCTTTCGTTTCTTTTAGTCCTATACTCACTTGTGTATACACATTATCCTTAATGTCGTATCAGCATGGATGCGTATATCGCCTTTACATCATTGATGTACGATATGTAATGAAGGATTTATTCCCTTTATAGAGAAGCAATATTGCTATGAAATATAAGCGTATCCTCTCGCAGAGCCATGTTGTTCTGAAAGAGTTTTATGTCGATCATCATTTAATTGTGAAATTATCAAATGCAGAAGGTAATATTCATATTAATGGTCACGCTATAGATATAAAAAATAATAGCATTTTAGCTATACCTAAATTCAGCCACATCTCTTGCTCTATTAATCAATTAAATACTCAAGAGAACATTGAATTGCAAATCTTAATGATTAATGAAGATGCGATAACTGCAGCATTTAAATATATTAGTGCTCTGAAGCAACCATCATTAACAAGCTCAAATTGCTCGCCTATCTACCTTATTGACTCATCAGAAATTGTTGAGCAAAATTTCGCATTATTTAATCAACTATTGCCAAGCATTAGTGGATCAACAATGGAGCAAACTTTGCTGAGCCAGTGCTTAGTTTTCATTTTAATTGCACTTAATGATACTGGTATTGATGTTTTCAATGTTTATCGCTTTAATTATGACGAGCCTAAAGAACGGACGATTGCACGCTTAATCACCCAAGACCCACAACGAAAGTGGAGTGTTGATGATATGGCAAAAGCATTATTTACAACACAATCAACGTTACGTCGCCATTTAGCAAAAGAAGGTGTCTCATTTAGCCAGTTGTTACTTGATGTTCGAATGGGGTTAGCACTTAACTTCTTAACGTTTTCTAATTACTCAATCTCACAAATAGGTAACCGTTCTGGCTTTGGTAGTGCGGCCTATTTTTGTGATGCATTTAAACGTAAATATAATGTAACGCCGTCACAGTTTAGAAGTAGTTCAAGAAAAGAAAATGATATGGATACAGAGGGGTGCTTTACTGGTATAGAACACACACAGCATTTACCAGAATTGTACCATTAAGAATACGACATCAAGCTTATATCAACATTAAACCTCGCCAATGCGGGGTTTTTTATTATTAGTAAATAACAGATATAAAAAAGCCCTGCTTAAACAAGCAAGGCTATTTATTAAACTATAAAATATTATGCTGTAACTTGTTGTAACTCGCGATCTTTAGGTGCGATGCCAACAGGTAAGATAACACGGCCATATTCAGCATTTAACACTTGTGCCATTGCAAAATAAATCGCGCTCAAACCACAGAAAATACCTTCAATGCCGGCAATAAAACCAATAGTTTCGCTACCAGTAAAGTCTCGAGCAGCCAGTAAGAAGAATAAAATCGTTAAAGAGCCAAAAATAACTTGCTTAGCTGGCGGGTAACGTAAAGAACCGATAAACATGAAGGCTGTAAACACACCCCATAATAATAGATACCATGCCATAAATGGTGCAGGACTTGCAGCAAACCCAAATTTAGGCAGTACGATTAAGCCGACTAACGTTAGCCAAAATAAGCCATAAGAAGTAAATGCCGTTGTACCAAAGGTGTCACCACGCTTAAAGCACATCATGCCAACAATAACTTGCCCTAAACCACCATAGAAAATACCCATCGCTAGAATCATAGAATCTAGAGGGAAAAAGCCAGCATTATGGATATTTAATAAAACAGTCGTCATACCAAAGCCCATTAGTCCTAATGGTGCTGGATTTGCAAGTTTTGTAGACATCTTCTTCCCCTACAGGATTTTCAACAAAAGTGATAAAACTTCAAAATGTGTTCGCATATTTATGCGCCGCGAATTCTAATTGAAGCAGCGACACAGATCAATGCCTATATCATTAAAAACAGCATCTAAATCAAAAAACACCATTAAAGCATAAAATATGTAAAGAACCTTTATGATACTAAAAGCCAAAATTTGTTAGTAATTATTAAAAACATTAAAAGCAGTTACACTCACACCATACGCTTGCAAAAAATACACATAACTAATTGATTATAAATGAATTTAATTAAGTTAATAATTTTAAATAAACAACACACAAAAATAAATATAACGACTTATTTTATCACTTAATTGGGAGTATTAAAAAAAAGCCTAAAAATATCGATTTTTCACAAATATAACGATAAAAAAAAGCGACCTAAGTCACTTTTTTATATAGAACGAGTAAAATTCAATACAATCCCAATTTCGATATATCGTTGTAGTTATTATTTCATGCCAAATCATCAATGTTGATAATCACAACATTGATGACAAACTTGCTCTAAAATAGTAATCAGTCGCTGTTGATTTAACGGTAATGGATTGCCTTTTATCGCACTGGTACGTAATGCATCTTCAGCAACCTCTTCAAACGTGGTACTGCACAATCCATACTTTGATAATAGTGGCAGCTGTAATTTTGTTAATATGCTGTCTACCCATTGCACACTATCCTCAATATTAGCATCACTATTCATGGTCAATATTACTGCCAATTTTTGATAACGGGCTAACACATCACTACGCCCTAACTCGATGGCAACAGATATATTTTCAGCCATTACATAAGGGGCTAACCGCGCAGTAATCAATCCATGTGGAGCATTCAAACGTCCACTTAATGATGATGCTAGCCCATGAGCCGCACCTAGTTTCGCATTTGAACGTGCCATACCGCCTAACATTGCAGCAAAAGCCATATCACTTCTTGATAAATAATGGTCATCTCGACACGCCGCTAATATTGACATCGAAATGCGCTTTAGCCCTTCCTCACAAATCATATCTGTTAATGGATTTGGCTCACCACACACATACGCTTCCATCAGATGGGTAAACGCATCCATTGCGCAGCACCCAGACAAAACGCTGTCCATTCCATAAGTTAACGTCGGATCAATAATTGCTAAGTCAGGGAAAAGTTCAACATTACTTAAATTAACTTTCACTTGTTCCTGTGCCGATTGTAACACCGCACTTTTGCTCACTTCAGCTCCAGTACCTGCTGTTGTCGGAATAGCAATAAATGGCAACGATTTAACTTGCAACGGTACATTACGCCCTACAACATCGACATAATCATAGACACTGCCTTGATTAGGAATTAATGCCGCCAATGATTTCGCGACATCAAGCACACTCCCCCCCCCAATACCGATGACCATATCAGGACAAAAAGTACGTCCCATTGCAGCTAATTCCTCTATCATCGCAATTAATGGCTCACCTTTAATGACTAATCGTTGATAGCGCATATTCTGCTGTTTAAAATATTGCTCAAGTTGCTGTGAACGCTGCGGATCCTGACCTGTGACTAATAATGCACTGTAACCAAATTGATTCAGTAACGATAAAGAATCATGCAAAGCACCTTCACCAAAGATAATCCGTGTTGAAGTCATAAACTGAAACATAGGCTATTTACCTCACCCTAAATCACGTCAATTAAATAAAAGTATCAACTCTGACAATTGTCATTAGCCATTATTGTTAATTGTACGTAACTAGATTCAATCAGATAAGTTAACCAAATATTGATTGCAAACAATTTTTTGCTTGTTTCAATAACTACACCGTTAAGATCAATCCTCACTCACAATAGCAGTAATACGTTACTAACAAACAAATGTCGTAAAAGTGACTTTTAACCGTAATAGAAGCGTAATAACGCATCGGTAGGCTGCATAAAGTTCAACGGCAATGAAGCCATATAAATGATTTAACGAGGAATGAACCATGAAACAAGCAGCAGTGGTAGCCGCTATCTTTACCAGCTTATCAACAACAGCAACCGCAGCAACGGTGTATGATAATAATGACACTGTGATTGACGTTGGTGGTAGAGCAGAAGCACGTTTTAATATCTCAAAACAAAATAAAGGTATTAATAACGACAGTAATGAATTTAAAGATAAAAGCCGTGCTCGACTCGCTTTAAAAGGAAAGTCTGCAATTAATCAACAACTCACTGCTTTTGGTAAATATGAAGCGGAAATTTCAGACAATAAAGATAGCACTGTCACCACTCGTTACCTTTATGCTGGATTAGACTCACAATTTGGTGCATTTTCATATGGTAAACAAGATTCAGCTCAAGTGATGATCACTGATTTTACTGATATTTTATCAACCTTTGGTGGTGATGCTGTTGATCTGGTTGATGGTAATAAAGACAAACGCGAAAATAATTTTTTATATGTCGGTGAGTTTAATAATCTTGCCATTGCAGCTAACTATATTGCAGAAAATAACAGTGACACCAAAGACAGTAACAGTGTCGGTATTACTGCCCAATATAGCTTTCCTTTTGGATTAAATTTAGGTGCAGGCTATGTTAATGGTAATGATGGAGTCGATATAGATGCCAACCAATTTAACCTCGCAATAAGTTATCAACTCGACAATATCTATGCAGGAGCAACATACGCTAATGGCAAACATGGTGATGCTGACTTAAATGGTTATGAGTTGGCAGCAGCGTATACATTTAACCAATTTACCGCACGAGGCGTTTACAATTTTCAGCAATCAGAAACCAACAATATCACCACAGATGAAGTTGACTATTTTGCTTTAGAAGGCCTCTATAAATTCAACAAAAGTCTACGTACTTACATCGGTTATAAATTCCAACAACTTGACGCCAAAGATGATGAATTACAGGCAGGTATTCGTTACGACTTTTAAAGGTATCCATTCAGTTTTACGACTAAGCCAGATAATATTTCTGGCTTTTATTTTTTGGGTACAATTAACGCATACCTAAACAATATCGTTTTTATCTATTGGTTTAACAGAAAAAACCCTCTTCCGCTATTGCTACAGTCACGCTATAGTAACTGTAAATTATGCAGGAGAAATTTATGTTCGTTGTTATTTTTGGTCGTCCAGGTTGCCCTTTTTGTGTTCGTGCAAAAGAACTAGCAGAAAAAATTAAAGAAGAGCGTGACGATTTTAACTTCCGCTACGTTGATATCCATGCCGAAGGTATCAGTAAAGCTGATTTAGAAAAGACTGTAGGTAAGCCAGTTGAAACTGTGCCTCAAATTTTTGTTGATCAAGACCATATTGGTGGTTGCACTGAATTTGAAGCTTATGCAAAAGAACATAACCTTCTTTTTAAGTAAGCATTGAGACTGATTAACAAAAAGGCTGACATTGTCAGCCTTTTTTATCTGTCACGATTATTTTTGATAATTAAAACACCATTTTTTAACGTATGATCCCCCTTTAAGAACCTCGCTGCTATTAAAAAGACAATTTATCTCAACAAGTTCCTTTAGAAGATATATTTTCGCTATTTATTTATAATATAAACTATAACCTCTTCCCAAAATCGGCTAGACTTTATGCCACTTTTATCTTTCCATTATTTCGGAA
This sequence comes from Photobacterium andalusiense, assembly GCF_900185625.1. Taxonomy (GTDB): domain Bacteria; phylum Pseudomonadota; class Gammaproteobacteria; order Enterobacterales; family Vibrionaceae; genus Photobacterium; species Photobacterium aquimaris. The sequence goes on along the minus strand of NZ_FYAJ01000001.1, from coordinate 442,206 downwards.
ATCCGTCGTGAACATTGATGTAGCCGCACTTCTACACCAAAATGATATTTTATTACTCTTTGTAGTCCTTGCTGTTGGTTTAAGTATTGGTAAGATTCGCTTTGCCAAGATGACACTAGGTAACTCCATTGGCGTTCTACTGACTGCTTTATTATTTGGTAATGCGGGTTTTACGTTTGATACTGATGCACTCAATATTGGCTTTATGCTGTTTATTTTTTGTGTTGGTATAGAGGCTGGGCCAAACTTCTTTGGTATCTTCTTTCGCGATGGTAAGCACTATTTGCTATTAGCATTAGTCGTTTTACTGTCATCCATTGCTATCACCATGACCATGGCACGTTATTTACACATGGATATCGGTTTAGCAACGGGCTTGATGGCGGGTTCATTAACCGCAACGCCAGTACTTGTAGGTGCAAAAGACGCACTGAACAATGGTCTTGCAGGTATTACCGATCCTGCGATGATTAAGCAATTAAGCGAAAGTTTAAGCGTTGGCTATGCAATGTCTTATCTTGTTGGTTTAGTCAGCTTAATTTTCCTCGCTAAACTGATGCCTAAATTACAAAAGCAAAACCTTGCCGAGTCGTCGCAGCAAATAGCACGTGAGCGTGGTATTGGTGAAGTCGCACAACGTAAAGTATATTTGCCGATCATTCGTGCTTACCGTGCAGGTCCTGAATTGATTAATTGGATTGATGGCCGCAATTTACGTGAACTGGGTATTTACCGTCAAACAGGTTGTTATATTGAACGTGTACGACGTAATGGTATTTTAGCTAACCCTGATGGTGATGCCATTTTGCAAGAAGGTGATGAGATAGCATTAGTGGGCTACCCAGATAGCCATGCTCGTCTTGATCCTAGCTTTCGTAATGGTAAAGAAGTTTTTGATCGTGATTTACTCGATCTACGCATTGTAGAAGAAGAAATTGTAGTTAAAAACGACGGTATTGCAGGTAAGCGTTTATCAGAATTAAATTTATCTGAATATGGTTGTTTCCTTAACCGTGTTGTACGTGCGCAAATTGAAATGCCAATGGATCATAATATTCTATTGAATAAAGGTGATATCTTACAAGTCAGCGGTGAAAAAAGTCGTGTGTTAGGGCTTGCTGAACGCATTGGTTTTATCTCTATTCATAGTCAAATAGCTGATTTACTTGCGTTCTGTTGCTTCTTTATCATCGGCCTATTAATGGGTTTAATCACCATGAAGTTTGGCCACATTGCATTTGGCTTAGGCAGTGCCGCTGGTTTATTGATTGCCGGTATTACCCTTGGTTTCTTACGTGCTAACCACCCTACTTTTGGTTATGTTCCCCAAGGTGCCCTCAACATGGCTAAAGATTTAGGCCTGATGGTATTCATGGTCGGAATTGGTTTAAGCGCAGGTTCTAATCTGTTTGCTTCTATTGCGCATATTGGTTTAACGGTATTTGTTACCAGTTTAATGGTCAGTGTTATTCCTGTGGTATTAGCCTACCTTTTTGGTGCTTATGTACTAAAAATGAATAGAGCATTATTATTTGGCGCAATCATTGGTGCGCGTACTTGCGCTCCTGCAATGGATATGATCAATGAGCATGCGCGTAGTACGATCCCTGCACTAGGTTATGCTGGTACTTATGCAATTGCTAACGTACTTCTAACCATCGCTGGTACCTTGATCTTTATTTTCCAATAGCACTATTCAAGTTAATATTTATCCTATCTTTATAGTGGGTTAACTCATTAATTTATTAATGAGTCAGCCCCTATTCAGCCTGACACTCTACACTGGTTATTAGCGTAAAAATGTAACTAGCAATGCAATCATTTGATTTTATCATCCAATTTCCCGCTGGTTTACATATTCAAACATGGAATTATGGTAACAATAACTAATGCGCTTTATTATTAGATACTTTACCATTGCTCATAAATACCATTCGTTATCTCTGGTGCCCAATCTATGCGTATTCTTATTGTCGAAGACGATGCCATCCTTAGCCATCACCTTAAATCGCAACTCAGCGAATTAGGAAATCAAGTTCAGTGTGCCAACACTGCTGAAGAAGGACTGTTTTTCGCACAAAACTATCCTAATGATATTGCTATTGTTGATATTGGTTTACCTGATAGAGATGGCATCAGCTTAATTAAAGACATGCGTAAAAAGGGACTTCGTTTACCAATAATGATCCTAACTGCACGTTCAAATTGGCAAGATAAAGTCACAGGGCTAGAAGCAGGTGCTGATGATTATTTAGTAAAACCGTTTCAAAAAGAAGAAATGGTTGCACGTTTAAGTGCACTTGTTCGTCGTAGTGCCGGTTTTGTAAAGCCAGAAATGACAGCGGGTGATATTCGCGTCGATTTATTAGCTAAGCAAGTTTATATTTGCGAAGAATTATTAGAACTAACCGCATTTGAATACGATTTATTAGAGTATTTAATGCGACACAGTCGTCAAGTTGTCTCTAAGCAACGTTTACTTGATGTACTTTATGAAGATCAAGAAGGCGATCCTAATACAATTGAAGTAATGATCAGTCGCTTACGGAAAAAATTCACCAAAACTGGACAAAATAACCCTATATCAACCATTCGTGGTCAAGGGTATATTTTTGAACTCAATGCCCAATGAGTCGATTTTTCCAACCTCGATTAAGACAGCGGGTGTTGATCACTTCAGTTGCAATTATTGCACTGGTTACATCAGCCCTCGCTGCAGTTATTAATAAACTTTATTCTCAAAGTTATATGGCATCATATTCATCGGAACTTGTTGCACAAATGCCGATGGTTGTGGCACAACTTAATCGGGCTGGATTAATTAAAGATGTCGACAAATGGATTGATTCTCTCGATCCCTCAGACACCGATTATATTGCCGTTGTTTGTGATCAAAGTGACAAAACAACTTGGGTTTCAAATAAAGCATCGGCAGAAAAATTACGCGATGTTTGCCGTTATTTACCAGAAAACATATCGACTCCGACTCTTATTACGATGAAAAATCATCAAGGCTATATTGCTTATAACCTTAGTCGTAATAAAGAAAATGGTACTATCTATCAATTAGTTGTACTACGTTCAGCCGATGCTTACGAACACTCCCTTGCTCAATTACATAAACGTACAGCTTTCTACTTAGGGCTGTTTGTTTTAATTGCCGTGGCATTTCTTATTGCAGCCTTTCATTGGGGATTCCAGCCATTACGAAAATTAGCCTTCCAGCTTGATCAAATGGCAGAAGCTAAACGAGAAAAACTGGATGATAATTATCCAATGGAACTGCAAGAGGTTACCATGGCGGTAAACCGATTAAGCCGTATTAGTCATGACCAACAAGGTCGTTATCGGCATGCGATGGATGATCTTGCTCATAGCTTAAAAACTCGTTTAGCAGCAACAAATGCCCTACTTGATGATGCAAGTTTAGATCGTCGAGAACTAAATCAACGCATTATGGAACAAATTAGTCAAATGGATGATTTGGTACAATACCAACTCAAACGGGCAATGGTAGGCCAGCAAGGGTTACAAAAAAGCAACGTTGAGCTCAAACCGATCATTACTAGCCTCGATCGTATGCTAAGTAAAATCTATGCTGATAAACATGCAACATTACATTATCACTTTAATGACGACTTAAAATTACCTCTCAATAAAGATGACTTAATGGAATTGTTTGGCAATATGCTTGAAAACAGTTTCCGTTTTTGTATTAGCCAAGTGAAATTATCAGTTATTGAAACTAATGACGATTTTACCATTATGATTGAAGATGACGGCCCGGGAGTAAAACCTGAGTTACGTGAAGCTATTTTTCAACGCGGTGTACGCGCAGATCAACTCAACCCAGGTCAAGGTATTGGTTTATCTGTTTGTAATGAAATTATTGATAGCTATCAAGGCAAAATTAATGTCGAAGATTCAGAACTTGAAGGCGCAGCATTTATTATTAAACTGCCTAAGAGCTAAGCTTTGATAATACAATAAAGTAGCTAGCGTATATCGCTGGCTACTTTTTTTAGAGATATAAAAAAACCGCCATGATGGCGGTTTTGTAAAATATTAATCTTTCAATGCGATTAGATATCTTCTACATCAAAATCAACAACAGGATTTACATCCGCATCGTAGTCAATACCATCAATACCAAAGCCAAATAGCTTTAAGAACTCATCTTTGTATTGTTGGTAATCAGCAACATCATACAAGTTATCGTTGGTTACTTTTGACCATAGATCACGACAATGCTGTTGAATGTCTTCACGCAATTCCCAGTCATCTAAACGTAAACGATTCTCAGCATCAACGTCAGCTGCTGTACCATCTTCTTTATACAGGCGTTGGCTAAACATACGTAGAATCTGCTCCATGCAGCCTTCATGTACGCCTTCTTCACGCATCTTCTTGAACACCATCGCAATGTACAATGGCATAACCGGAATAGCAGAGCTTGCTTGCGTCACAACACTCTTTAGCACTGCAACATTGGCAGAACCACCTGTCGCACTTAACTTAGTGTTTAGCTCTTTCGCTGCGCGATCTAGGTCCATTTTTGCTTGACCTAATGCACCATGCCAGTAAATAGGCCATGTTAGCTCAGTACCGATGTAGCTATAAGCAACAGTCTTACAACCGTCAGCTAAGACACCAGCATCTGCTAATGCATTAATCCATAGCTCCCAGTCTTCGCCACCCATAACGGTAACAGTATCAGCAACTTCTTGCTCTGTTGCTGGCTCAATACTGGTTTCAATCAATACGTTTTTATTAGTATCAACAGCCGTTGTTGTATACGTTTCACCCATTGGTTTTAGGCATGAACGAACAACTTCACCTGTCTGTGGCAATTTACGCACTGGTGATGCCAATGAGTAAATAACCATATCAATCTGACCAAGATCTTGCTTAATCAAATCAATTGTTTTTTGTTTGGCTTCGTTAGAGAAAGCGTCACCATTTAGACTTTTTGAGTAAAGACCTTCAGCTTTAGCAAACTTGTCAAATGCTGCTGAGTTATACCAACCTGCAGTACCTGGTTTTTTCTCTGTACCTGGCTTTTCAAAGAAAACACCAATTGTCGCTGCGCCGCCACCGAATGCTGCTGCAATGCGTGATGACAGACCGTAACCACTAGACGAGCCAACCACTAATACACGCTTTGGTGCATTAGCAATTGGGCCTTGTGCTTTAGTGTAAGCAATTTGCTGCTTTACGTTATCTTCACAACCAACTGGGTGCGTTGTTGTACAAATAAATCCACGAGTTTTAGGTTTGATGATCATTTTCAACTTCCCTTACATAATTGTGAATAGGATAAAAGGTTAATGGCAGATACGCATTAAATTTATGCCATAAATGAACAAAAATCACAGTGGTTGGAGGTGTTATGCCAATTTTTGGTCAAAAAAAGTGCCACGTATTTACGTGGCACACGGGAGATTCCAGGTTTATATTTCATTGGCTAAGTAACCCTAAGCTGCCTTCCCTGGTTGCAAGCTTACTTGTTTAAAATGGTCAGCACAAAAATGATCAACTTGAATCGCTTTTTGTCTTAGCTTCTCTGCATTCTCTATCTTTTGGCGGTCATCTTCTGTGATCACTCCCGCATCCAACGCTAACTGCAACTTTTCAATCAATGAAGCTTTGCGTGGGATCTCACCATTACGTGTCGCCTGCATCAATTTACGCTCTAAAGGTTTGATCTCATTCAAAGCAATAAATGCGCGTTCCATGATTGCAACCGGATCATCATCTTTGGTTCCGACGTAACACAAATGCGTTAATCGGTCTCGATGGACACTAGGAGTCATCAGTAACGCTGCAATACTGATACTTATATCATCGGTTGGTGCTGAATAATGAATCCCAAGAGGAAAAGTGAGTAAACGTAATGTTCGACCAACACCTCTGCGTGGAAAGTTACTAAATACGCCTTCAAACGCGATACCACATTGGTGCAAACAATACTGTAATGAATAATGAACCATGGATAAATCTTGCTGCTGGCGACCATCGTCCTCAAACCGTTTTAATACTGCTGACGCTAAATATAAATGGCTTAACACATCACCTAAGCGTGCAGATAACAATTCACGACGTTTTAACTCCCCACCTAAACTCAACATTGATACGTCAGCACACACAGCAAGTGCTTTTGACATTCGCGATAAATGACGATAATAATAACTGGTTTCATCGTTTACAGGGGTACGATTAAAATAGCTACCACTAACGGCATTTAGCAATGATTTAGTTATATTTCCGGCAGCAAAACCAATATGTTTTATCAATAATTCATCAAAGTCTTTTTTAGCTTGCTGCTCATCAGGGTTAGCAGCAGCGGCCATTTCATCCAGTACATAAGGATGACACCGGGTCGCACCCTGACCAAAAATCATTAAATTACGGGTCAGGATATTGGCACCTTCAACAGTTATTGCAACGGGAATACCAAAATAATGATGACCCAAATAATTCATAGGTCCAAGCTGAATACCACGCCCAGCATGAACATCCATTGCATCATTCAGTACTATTCGTGACATCTCTGTCATATGATATTTAGCAATCGCGGTCACAATGGCGGGTGTTTGCCCGGAATCTAATCCAGTCGTGGTCAATGTTCGCGCCGCTTCTAGCATATAAGTAAAACCACCAATCCGGCCTAATGCTTGTGCTACACCTTCGAAATTACCGATTGGCATTCCAAATTGCTTACGTACAACCGCATAAGCTCCGGTTGTTTTAGCTGCTAAATGACCAATAGCAGTTCCTAATGCAGGTAATGAGATCCCTCGCCCTGCTGATAAGCACTCCACCAGCATTCGCCAGCCTGTACCGGCATAATCCTGACCACCAATTATCCAATCTAACGGAATAAAAACATTATTCCCGCATGTTGGCCCATTCATAAATGCCATATTTAATGGATCATGACGTGCACCGATTTCAACCCCAGCATGGTTCGTTGGAATCAAGGCGCAGGTAATACCAAGATCAATTTTATCGCCAAGTAATCGCTGTGGATCTTTCATTTTAAACGCTAACCCAAGCACAGTTGCCACAGGTGCTAGGGTAATATAACGCTTATTCCAGGTTAACTTTAACCCTAGCACCTGCTGACCTTCATGTTCGCCATAACACACAATACCTTCATCTGGGATCGCGCCTGCATCTGAACCTGCATTTGGCCCTGTTAATGCAAAACATGGAATATCAACACCATCTGCTAATCGTGGCAACCAGTAATCTTTTTGCTGTTGTGTACCATAATGGGTCAGTAATTCACCTGGACCTAACGAATTAGGAACCATCACACATACTGCTGCACTTAAACTTCGCGTTGCTATTTGAGCCACAATAGTAGAATTAGCATGTGCTGAAAAATCAAGCCCGCCATATTGTTTACCAATAATAAGTGCAAAGAACTTTTCACGGCGTAAGTATTGCCAAACTTCAGCGGGTAAATCTTTTTGTTGTTGAACGATTTGATAATCATTGAGCATTGATAGTAATGTTTGCAGTTTTGTATCAATAAAGTGTTGCTCTTCATCACTCAGAATTGGTTTTGGGTAATTAAGTAGCGTTTGCCACTGAGGTTCACCACTAAATAACTCGCCATCCCACCATACACTGCCAGCTTCCATAGCTTGTTTCTCTGTGTTTGAGAGTGGTGGTAATACTTTCTTGAACAGTTTAAAAGCAGGATCACTTAAATAACGTTTACGCATGCTTGATAACGAGCTCATAATGCATATCCTTTTGTGATTCAATGATAAATAGCAGTGATGAATTAGAAAATGTTGTTTACAGAAGCTCCTTATTCAGTGCTATTGGAGCGGTAACCCCCGCGGCAAGGTAAGGGACTAAACGATTAATTAAATCTTCGGTCTTAATTCGGCTAGAAAAGTCATTAGCCGCAATAGCAAATAGTGCTGTACTTGAAACTACCGTAAACACCGATGCTCCAAGGGTAAAATGTAGTCGCCAAAATAATGTTTCAGGATCTAAACAAGGGTAAGCACGTCGAACGGCAGTCACAAATAATTGAATAACATCATCATAATATGTCGTTATAAACCACCGTAAATGCCCTTGAACATCCGTATAACCATGACCAATTAGTGACATAAATATCGTGGTGCCATTATTTTTAAAACTATTTAATCGCAGTAATGGCTGCTTGGTACATAAAAACACATCATTCATATCAAATTCATCACGCTGATGTAGTGATAGTAATTCTTGTTTAAATTCTGGAATAAATTGATCAAGGTAGCGCCCTAATACCGCGCGAATAAGCCCTTTTTTATCTCCATAGTGATAATTTACAGAAGCAAGGTTGGCATCAGCTGCTGTAGTAATGGCGCGTAAAGAGGTTTCTTTAAAACCACGTTCAGCAAATAGCACTTCAGCAGCATCCAGTATGCGATGTTTAGTCGTTTTTGGCTGTGACATATTATTCATCCAATTTAAACGCTTGTTTAAATATTACACAACCACACTGAGATTAACAATTGCGCTACATCACGAATTGTCATTTAAAATATTGTATTAAAAGAAAAATCATTAAAATCAACAATAAAGAGTAAGTTCATTCGATATCTATAATAAAAGGGAACTAATGATACAAATGCGTGTCATATATACACCACTGCTTTTTTTAGAAGTTTTTACTTCACCGCCCATCAACAAACATTTGTTGATGGGTTTCCTTTATTTACAACATAATTAATCAATAAAAATAATAATTTCAAATAATCGCATTTTTTTTTGAACTTTCTTCGCAATAACAACTCTTACTTATGTATTCAATTTGATAAATTGTTTTTTACTCAACGGTAATCACTTTTTATTAAATGTTTAATTCACTACTGCTTTAAATCCTAATTGTATTTTTTTGGATAATCTCCTTCCCGCTGACTATTTTCAGCGGGATTTTTTTTGCCTAAAACTACAGCAAAAAAATTATCTAAAATAAATATCTTTTTTTTCAATTTAACTGAACTTTATTATTAATAGGCAGTCTGACTATATAAGAATTGAAATTATAGGTAGGTATTTTGTTTTTCTGGCCGTCAAACAGACCTGTAATTTAAATTGCTACTACTTTAACTCCTTATTGTATTTTTTATTTGCGCTGAAATGTTTATTTCAGCGCTTTTTTTTGCCTGTTTTTTTATTCTTCTTATTCTAGTTCTGGCATACCTTGTAATAAATCATCATATTTCATCGTTATACCAAGATAACTAAGCGTTTGATTTGAATTTATTTTTTTACCATTCACCCCGTCATTATCTTGATTGAAATCAGGTGGTGGTAACTGAGCTTTCAGAGCCATTGCCGTATAATATTGCTCACGACTAGGATGAGAGCTTGCAGCAAGGTGCATGATTGGCATCGATACTGCCTGCTGAATAATTGCCGAGATAACTTGAATGCAATCATCTAAGTGAACCAGATTAACCGGCTGTTTAGCTGCACTCAATTGACGTCCTGATAAAAACTTTACTGGGTGCCGCGATGGACCAAACAAACCCGCTAGCCGTAATACAGTTAAATTATGCTGCCAATGTTGGCGTAACTGTTGTTCTAATTGATAATGTAATATTCCTGAGGCGGTATTTGGTCTAACTGGCGTTACTTCAACAACTTCGCCTTGTAATGGGTCGTACACTGAAGTCGTACTGATAAAAATAATTCGCTGACAACCCGCTCTCTGGGCAGCTATCGATAATGACATGATATTTTCAATATGAGCTTGTGGATTAAGATTCTTGCGCCCAGGTGGAATTGCTATTATTAATACATCAGTTGCTAGAAATTGATTAATGGCGGCATTAACTTCCCCACTAATAGGCAATGTTAATAAGCACCCTTTGATTCCCTGCTGTTTTAATGCCTCGACGCCCGTTAAGGTTGTTTTTGAGCCCCAAACTTCAATCGCTTGAGATTTTAATGATAATGCTAACGGTAATCCGAGCCATCCACAGCCACAAATACTTACTTTCATTGATACTCCTTATTTACCTATCACTAATTGCATTCAGGATTTTTCATCACATTATAAAATTAAACACTCCTAATTTATTTTACAGTTCGAAATAAATCCTTATTTTTAGAATAAATACTGATAGTTAGAAAAATAGAATAATAAATTCCAACATATTTGTTTTATAAGTTTCAATTCTGAAAATAAAAAGTCGATCTCGATCAAAATCTAATAAAAACACCCTGAAAAAGACCGTCAATCACTAGGTTATGTTAAGAGTTAAGTAGTATAGTTTCAATATATGGGCAACTTGATGACAAGAATGCTACAAATGAAATTTAATAACGAAGTGCATAATGACTATGAACACCATAGAAAAAATACAAAATAACTTAGAACACTTCAGTAAATCTGAACGAAAAGTAGCAGAAGTTATTATTGCCTCACCACAAATAGCGATTCATTCAAGTATCGCCACATTAGCCAAAATGGCAGATGTCAGTGAGCCAACTGTTAACCGTTTTTGTCGTCGCCTTGATACTAAAGGTTTCCCTGACTTTAAGTTACATTTAGCGCAAAGTTTGGCAAACGGCACTCCTTATGTAAATCGTAACGTTGAAGAAAATGACGGTCCTGATGCTTATACCGCAAAAATATTTGAATCCACCATGGCTTGCTTAGATGTTGCTAAAAATAGCCTTGATCCGATGCAAATTAATCGCGCCGTTGATTTACTTACCCAAGCGAAAAAGATCTCTTTCTTTGGTCTAGGCGCTTCAGCGTCTGTTGCCCATGATGCACAAAATAAATTCTTCCGTTTCAATATCCCGATTGTTTGTTTTGACGATATTGTGATGCAACGTATGAGTGTGATCAATTGTTCCGATGGCGATGTTGTTGTCGTCATTTCACATACTGGACGCACTAAAAGTTTGGTTGAAATAGCCCAAATGGCGCGAGAGAACGGTGCGACAGTGATAGGTATTACCGCTAAACACTCACCACTAGAGCGAGAATGCTCGCTATCAATTTGTCTTGATGTTCCTGAAGACACTGATATTTATATGCCAATGGCAAGCCGTGTCGTACAAATGACAGTCATTGATGTATTAGCAACAGGGTTTACCTTACGCCGAGGATCCAGTTTTCGTGATAATTTAAAACGTGTAAAAGATTCACTCAAAGACTCACGATTTTCTAAAGAACGTTATTCTTTATAACGACTGACATTAAGCGAAGTTTCGGCTTCGCTATCATAACAAATGATATGCTCAAATTTATTTTCTTTGTTATTAATCACATTTACTGAGTAGTCATCACGCTGAGGTTTTATTAACTCGATATCAAATATTATGCATTGATTGATATTGATTAATGAACCTATTGACCTTTCTATGGAGCTTACAATGTCTGAACGACTAAGACGTACCAAAATTGTTACCACCCTTGGCCCAGCAACAGATCGTGACAATAATCTAGAAAAAATTATTGCAGCTGGCGCTAACGTTGTGCGTATGAATTTTTCACATGGTAGCGCTGAAGATCATATTCTTAGAACACAACAAGTTCGTGAAATCGCGGCACGCTTAGGTAAACATGTCGCTATTTTAGGTGATCTTCAAGGGCCTAAAATTCGCGTATCTACCTTTAAAGACGGTAAAATTCAACTCAACATTGGCGATAAGTTCACTCTTGATAGTGATTTACCTAAAGGTGAAGGTCATCAAGATGCGGTTGGACTTGATTATAAAGAATTACCTAATGATGTTATTAGCGGTGATGTGTTGTTACTTGATGATGGCCGTGTACAACTGCAAGTGACCGAAGTCGCTGGTAACAAAGTGCATACCGTTGTTACCGTTGCTGGCCCTTTATCAAATAATAAAGGCATTAATAAAAAAGGTGGCGGACTATCCGCTGCCGCATTAACCGACAAAGATAAAGCTGACATCATTACTGCTGCTGCCATGGGCGTTGATTATCTTGCCATCTCTTTTCCTCGCAATGGTGAAGACATGCACTATGCACGCCGACTAGCAACGGAAGCAGGACTTACGGCAAAATTAGTCGCTAAAGTAGAACGCGCAGAAACAGTGGCAACCACGGAAGCCATGGACGATATCATTCTGGCTTCCGACGTGGTAATGGTTGCTCGTGGTGACTTAGGGGTTGAAATTGGTGATCCTGAATTAGTTGGAGTACAGAAAAAACTGATTCGCCGTGCACGTAGCTTAGATCGAACAGTGATCACTGCCACTCAAATGATGGAATCGATGATCACTAGCCCGATGCCAACACGTGCTGAAGTAATGGATGTGGCTAATGCGGTTTTAGATGGTACCGATGCGGTAATGTTATCCGCAGAAACCGCCGCTGGTGATTTCCCCGTTGAAACCGTCACTATCATGGCCAGTGTTTGTCTAGGCGCGGAAAAAGAGCCAAGTATCAATGTCTCTAACCATCGCTTAGATCGTAAATTTTCAACTCCTGAAGAAACCATTGCCATGGCAACCATGTATGCTGCTAACCATATGATCGGGGTTAAAGCGATAGTGGTAATGACAGAATCAGGCCGAACACCTCGTCTGATGTCGCGTATTTCATCAGGCTTGCCTATTTTTGCACTTTCACGTAATAAAACCACCCTTAATCGTGCTGCTTTATTCCGTGGGGTCACGCCGGTATTTTTTGACCGTGATAGCGATGCGGGATTAGATGCTGCAAAACATGCTCTTGCTGTACTAAAAGATGCAGGTTATGTACAGGCTGGAGATCTCACCATTATTACTCAAGGTGATAAAATGGATACTATTGGCTCAACCAACAATATGCGTATCTTAACCGTTGATTAGAAAATTATAATGGTACTAAGAGTGAGCTAACATAACAGCTGAGAGTGCTTATATAACAAAAGCTAACTCTCAGCTTTTTTATACCTAAAAATCTATTTAACTTATTGGTAATGACCAGTTGGGATTAATCAATGACGTTAACACGTGATCTTGCCATTGACCATTAATCAATAAATAGTCTTTCGCCAGACCTTCTTTCTCAAACCCTACAGCTGTTAATACACGACCACTCTTATTATTATGAGGCATATAGGCTGCTATAATACGGTGAAAATGTTTATCAACAAACATCCATTCACATACCGCCGTTAACGCACGACGCATCACAGCTTGTCCTTGATATTCTTGATCTAAAGAATAGCCAACATGACAGGCATAAAATGGTGACTTAACTAAGTTACTAAAGTTTATTACTCCAATAATATCGCCAGTTGTGCGGTGCTCTATAACAAAATAGAAAGCCATTTCATGGCGATGTAGCGTCGCAATTTGTTGCAGTCGTTGTTGCCACCCAACTAAACTAAAGAAAGCCTCATGTCGTAATGGCTCCCAAGGGGCTAGAAAATGACGATTACGCTGATAATATGCACTAATTTGTTCTGCATCTCGCGCTTCAATCAAGCGAACTTTTATATCATCAAGTACAATAGTTGATGAGCGATGTATAATTGAATGAAACAAGTATTACCTCAGCATGACAATGTTAATTGATATAACGCACATTTTGTGAGTTTACATGATAATGAAAGCAAGCCACATTCAGTATTCGATATATTAGCATGCCGTTGTCTGTTACTATTTATCAGTCAATGTTATTAATTATTACGCCTTTAGTGAGTTATTGATGTATTACGATTGTATTGAAACAGAACTGGGAAACATTATGTTGTTAGCCGATCATCAAGGTCTGCGACAGTTATCTATTACCAGTCCCAGCTATAGTCCGAATGAAATATGGCAACATAACCCAGAATTTATGGCCCCTTTCATTAAGCAACTCAAAGAATACCTCACCGGCTCTCGGCAAAAGTTTACCTTTCCTCTCGCTCCCCAAGGCACTATCTTTCAACAGCAAATTTGGCATGCTATTGCCGATGTTCCTTATGGTGAAACAGTCACTTATGAACAAATAGCTGAAAACATTGGTAATACTAAAGCTACTCAAGCTATTGGAATGGCAAAGAATGTTAACCCTATTCCAATTATTATCCCTTGTCACCGCGTCTTAAATAGTCATAACTCATTATGTGGTTATCGTTATGGTGAAGACATTGTTGCATTACTATTAGCTTTAGAGTCTGGCGATACTATTTTGCTTGAAGCTCATCAGAATATCTAATTCACATCAATAAGCTTGATCGCTTATTATTAAAATAAGGAGATAGTGCTTACCACTATCTCTTTTATTTTTAACTCTTAATTTCGCTTACTAAGGCCATACTCGCGCAATTTATTTGCCACCGCAGTATGAGAGACCCCTAATCGTTTCGCCAATTTACGCGTTGATGGATAACTCTGATACAAATTAGATAAGATCCCTGACTCATAACGTTTCATAATCTCATCCAACGATCCTGTTAATGTCTCTTCACTAATAACAGTACTTGACTCATTTTCAGGTAGCTGTACATCAGCACATGTCATCTCAGCGCCTTCTACTTGTGTCATGGCACGAAACAATACATTACGTAATTGGCGAATATTTCCAGGCCAAGCATATTGCTTTAGCGCTAAGGCTAATTCTTCAGATAACATTGGTTTAGGTTGATGTAACTCTTGTGCAAATTGTGCCAAGAATAACTCTGCTAATGGCACAATATCAGCAGCACGCTCACGTAATGGTGGCACAACTAACGCAAGTACATTGAGTCGATAATACAGATCTTCTCTAAACTCACCCTCAGCAACCAGTTCTGGTAATTTTTTCTGAGTAGAACAAATAACACGTACTGAAACTTTTATTTCAGCCTCTTCACCCACGCGACGGAAAGTGCCGTCTTGAAGAAAACGTAATAATTTAATCTGTAAGTGCTTTGACATTTCGCCAATTTCATACAAAAAGACCGTACCGCCGGCAGCTTGTTCAAAAATACCTTTTTTAGCAGGTTCATTGGCACTCTCTACACAACCAAAAAGCTCGGTTTCTGCAGCATTATCTGGCATAGAAATACAGTTAACCACAAGAAAAGGTTTATCTCGATGTATCGAGCGCTGATGGCAAGCACGCGCTAACATTTCTTTACCCGTTCCCGTTTCACCTTGTATAAGCAACGGTGCATCTAATAACGCTAATTTCTTGGCTTGGGCTAATAAATGCTTAAATCGCGATGAATGACCGATCAAATGTTCAAAGCCACTATCACCATTTATAGTGCGCATAACAATCGGCATTTTAGCCTCAGACAGTGATTTCAATAAGATTAGCGCACTGGCAAGTACAGGTTCAGGCGCTTCATCACTGACATAGACTGGCATGATATCCATTTGATAATCAAGCCCAGCAATAACCACTATCTCACTGTGTTTTTGAGCCTGATTTTTATCCAGCCAACGACTAAAATTAAATCCGAGCAAAGTCTGAATATTTTCACTGAATAAATCTTCACTGCGATGACCCATTAATTGCTCTGCTGCTTGGTTAGCAAAATCAACTTTGCCATTTAAATTAATGGTAAAGAAAGGATCGGGTAAGGTCTGCAATAGCGCAGATAATTCAGTATGCTCACGCTCGCTGGGCATAAATTGAATTTTACGCACATCTGTCACGCCATCTAACTGACGGATTTGTGACATTAGTTGGCTAAACTGTTCAAATTCTACTTCAGGACAATTTAAATAAATAATACCAATTCGATCAATTTCAATACCACGTAGATCAATCTCTTGACTGGTTAAAATATCTAATAATTCACGGGTCATCCCGACTCTATCTTCGCAAAAAACCTGTAATCTCATTGTTTACACCTTCTTGTTATTCATCTTATGTGTATTTGATTAATTACAGCTATCTATTCGAACAAAAGATCTATTAATACTAATAATAATCATAGTGTTAAGCTTTATTTTTGAGAGGCTTAATCCACATAACGAAAACCATATATAAATAAGCACTGTCAACTATTCCTGACAGTTGTGTCAGTGTGCGACTAACCCTTTAATGAGTCAAGCCACGAGATCGCATCTGCGTAGATTAAATACAAAAACCACTATGCTAAATAAAAAAAAGAGAACCTGAGTTCTCTTTTTTTTGTCTTTATTTGTCGCATTTATGCTGCTATTAGCTTTTATTCTTATTGCCTAATTGGCTTAATAAATCACGACGAATTTCACTTAATTTTGGCTGTTCACCTTCCATCCATGGCAATGGACGCATAAGGTTAATCGCTTTAAGGCCTAAGCGCCCTGTCATTAACCCAACACCAACACCTTGTGCTACACGGGTTGACATTCTTCCGGCAAGATCCATTGAAAGCATATCCATGCCTAAATCAGCAACCACTTCAGACGCACCTGCAAATGCCATATTAGTAAGTACTAATTTTACTAATTTAATTCGCGACCAATAACTAAGCTCGATGCCATACACTGCTGAAATTTGCTCAATCAAACGAAAATTTCGCCATGCCACCAGCAACATGTCGGCAACAGCTAAAGGACTCAAAGCCACCATTAAAGCAGCTTCACTGGAATATTTCGCAACTAACTTTCGTGCTAACTTATCTTGTTGGCTCACTACCATTTGATCATAAAGAGCTAATACTTCTCGATCGTTATGAGTGGCAGCCAAGGCATGTAACCAACGATCATAGCCATGATTATCGGCTGGAATTTGGCTTAGTTTTGCTAATTTCACGCAAAATGCTTTACCCGATCCAATCCCATCGGCGGCCAATAATTGCTGGGCTTGGTCGCGTTCATTTTGACGCTGTTTTAAGCGACGTAAATTAATCAATTCACGCCCAAGCGCACCAATACCTGCCACCGCAATACCGGCAACAATCGCACTCCAGCCTAATGATAACCAATTACCGGTTTGATAAGCTGTTGTTACATGATCAACCGTCTGCCAACCAACCATAGCGGCACCTGCCACTAACACCCCTTTAAACCAACGATAACGACGTTTAGGTTTGGCAGCTAAAATATGATCTAGCGCTTGCTCTGTCTCAACTTCTGCGACTTCAACAGTGTCAGGCAAAAACGCACTCTGCTGTTCAAAATTCATTTTTGCCGTCAGATCAGGCTGTTGCTGACTTAACGGCTGATCTATTTCATCAAATACCATTTTTGCTTTTAATGGTTCTGTCATTGCAATTTATCTCCCAATAGATATTCCAACGCTTTATCCATTCGAATATGCGGTAAAGGCTCGTCACTTTGCTGTGGTAATGGCCGTAAATTAATAAAATCAAATCCATTTTCATTCCAGAACTCTTGATTCGGTAACCGTTTAGGTACCTCTCCTGGAAAAAATGTCTGCGCATTGCCCGCTATATCAGTACCGCGTAAAGCTGGAACCTGTTGACCTTGGTGACTGACAAACCCTGGTTCACTCGCCTGAATAGAAGCCAAACTGACACAATCCATAGCAATACCTTCAAACGATGCCGTTTGCCACGCTTCATTCACTAGTTGTTGCAATAACCCTACCAAGTTTGAATGCTGTTCTGGGGTAATATGGTCAGCTTTTGTTGCTGCAAACAACACCTTATCAATGCGTGGCGAAAATAGGCGCCGTAACATAGAACTACGACCATATTTAAAGCTTTGCATCAATTGATCTAACGCTTGGCGCATATCATTAAATGATTCATAACCTGCATTTAACGGCTGTAGGCAATCGACTAATACAATTTGACGATCAAACTTAGAAAAGTGATCATCGTAAAAAGCCTTTACAACATGCTGCTGGTAATACTTATAGCGTTGTTTAAGCATGCCAAAATTACTGTCATCTGTCGCTGTGGCTAATTGTTGCTCAGTATATTTATTGGTCCATACCATCGGGAAAAACTGTAATACTGGCGCACCAGCTAATTCTCCTGGTAACACAAATCTCCCTGGTTGCACCCAATGTAAACCACCTTCAGCTTTACATTGGTGTAAATAATCCGTAAAAGCGACGGCAATCGCTTCAATCAAGGTTTCATCAGCAGGAGCAAAAGGATCAAATTGCTCACCCATAGCTAACCATGATTGTGCTAATGCTAACCGTTGACCTTTTAATGCTTGTGCTTGTTGCTTTGACCAGCTAATAAAATCAAGATCAAGCAGAGGCAAATCTAATAGCCACTCACCTGGGTAATCAATAATATCGAGATATAAAGTAGCAGTATCTTGAAATAATTTAAGTGGCCCTTTTTGTGGTTTAAAACGCAATGCAAGTCGAGTTTGGCTAACATCACTGGTTGGCTGAGGCCACGTTGGTGGCGATGATAACAATGCATTCATGCCGTCATCAAAACCAAACTTTGGCACATGCATATCCAGCTGAGGTACTCTTTTAGAGCCTAATAAATACCCTTCCCGTACTGCTGAAAACATGGGTAAACGAGGGTTAGTACTTACATGTAACAATTGATTGATCAGTGACGTAATAAAGGCCGTTTTTCCTGCGCGAGATAAACCTGTTACCGCAAGACGCACGTGGCGATCAAGGCTGCGGTTAACCCATTTATTCACTTCATTACTCATTCGATTCATTACGCTTCCCTATTCATCTATACGGTCTTATAACTGACCATAAAAAAGCAGGTCTGAATACATCAGTACCTGCTTCATATTGATATTATTTATAGACTTAATCTAGATAAATAACATCAAGCACTGTAGATTTGTGCATTAAAGTTTATTAAATTCACGATCAACTTTAAAGGCAGATGAGGTGACATAAGCTTCCATTTTTTGAATACTGACTTCACTACGTGCAAGTTCCGTTTCAACATTATCCAAAATCTGCTGTGCTGATTGCCCTGTCTGCCATGGTTTTTGCTTTACATTATGTTCAGTATACTGATGCTGTTGCTCTTTTCGCTGTGGTGGCATTTTATCTAAAATTAACCAAGCAGCAATATAAGCCACTGTCGCAAAGAAACCGACGCCTAATAAAAAAGCAGTCACAGCTAAAATGCGCATTAACCAGATTTCAACACCAAAATATTCGGCTAAACCTGCGCAAACACCACCTAACTTACCGTTTTTAGGATCGCGATATAATGTTTTACGCATTATTTCTGCCTCCATTGTGGCGCTTCAGCATCTAAAATTCGCTCCAGCGTAACAATCCGCTCTTGCATCACCTCTGCGCGTGCCACTAAGGTTTCTAACTTTTTATGATCCTCACCAGACAATCCCTCACCTGATTTACGCTTACTGCGGTAATGAAGAATTAACCACAATGGTGCGACAACAACCATAAACACCACTAATGGAACACTAATAAAACCCATCGACATTTGTTGTTCTCCTTTCACGCAGGGGTAATAGCACTATTATTATTTTTATGTAATTTAAAGGACAATTATTCCACGATTACTGTTGTTTATCGTTCATGTTTGCTTTTAAACGCTCAAGCTCTTTTTCAATATCATCTTGTGCTTGCAAATCTGCAAACTCTGACTCTAAACTTTTTCCACGGCCAAAACTATAGCTATCCGCTTCGGCTTCCATTTCATCAATGCGGCGCTCATATTGTTCAAACTTCGACATCGCTTCATCCACTTTACTAGTATCAAGTTGACGACGAACATCGCGACGTGTTCCTGCCGCCTTATGACGTGTTACTAATGCTTGTTGACGAGCACGTGTTTCTTGCAATTTACGCTCAAGTTCAGCCACTTCTAACGATAGTTTCTCAATCGTTTCATCGACTAATTTATATTCTTCATTTAATGTTAACGCCACATCAACCAATTTTTGTTTTTCAATCAATGCTGCACGTGCAAGATCTTCACGGCCTTTTTGAATCGCTAAACTGGCTTTTTGTTGCCAATCTGTCGACTGAGTTTCAATCGCAGTAATACGACGACGTAATTCTTTTTTATCCGCGAGTGCTCGTGCCGATGAAGTACGCACTTCAACCAATGTATCTTCCATTTCTTGAATAATCAGACGGATCAGTTTTTGTGGATCTTCTGCCTTGTCTAATAATGAATTGACGTTAGCATTTACGATATCTGCAAAACGAGAAAAAATACCCATAATAAAGCTCCTTGGTCAACCGTCTTGAATCATGTCAATGAACGGTTTATATCATTAGACTAACGTTATGTTGTCATGTGAGGTGTCATTGTTCTATAGATATATCAACTTGCATGCCAACTTTTAACCGTTTGTTTTATAACAACTAAATAAATAACATTGGATATTAACAAATAATGATATAGTGAATATAACCAACTTTTAGTGGAATTTACCAATGAAAAAGACCGAAAACTTAATCGGTGAGTCAGATGCTTTTTTAGCTGTGCTTGATCATGCCTCACAACTTGCCACGCTTAATCGTCCAGTACTTATTTTAGGTGAACGCGGTACAGGTAAAGAACTGATTGCACAACGCATTCATTATTTATCTGCGCGATGGGATCAACCACTTATCAACTTAAATTGTGCCGCACTAGCTGACGGTGTTATTGATTCTGAACTGTTTGGCCATGAAGCTGGCGCATTTACTGGCGCAAAAGGCCGCCATCAAGGACGGTTTGAACGTGCTGAAAATGGCACACTCTTTTTAGATGAGCTAGCAACAGCACCGATGGGAGTGCAAGAAAAATTATTACGTGTGATTGAATATGGTGAATATGAACGCGTTGGCGGTAATAAAAGCTGCCAAGCCAATGTGCGATTAATCTGTGCCACCAATCAAAACCTGCCACAGCTCGCTGCGGAAGGGAAATTTAGAGCAGACTTATTAGACCGACTAGCCTTTGAAGTGATCCACTTACCCCCATTAAGAGCACGGATTGATGATATTCTACCACTGGCTGAACACTATGCTGTACGCATGTGCCGTGAAATGAATTTTAGCTACTTTGCCGGTTTTAGTTACCAAGCTCAGCAACAATTATTAGATTACGCATGGCCCGGTAATATTCGTGAATTAAAAAATGTAATTGAGCGTTCAGTCTTTCGTCATGCTCAACAAGATGAGGTTATTGATACCATAGTGATAGACCCCTTCACGACCTCATGGGATAACGTTCCTTCCCAGATCCCCTCTCAATCTACTCCGATTAAGTCATCTCAAAATCAGGAGGCTGATACACTGACATTTCCGATTGATCTACGCCAGCAACTGCAACAACAAGAAATCATTTGGATTCAACAAGCGCTCACACTAGCAAAGTTTAACCAAACTAAAGCGGCTGAATTATTACAGCTTAGCTATCATCAACTAAGGGGCTTAATACGTAAATATAACATCAATATTAATGGTGATTAATCGACCAAAATAAGACCAAAAATCAACATAATTGATGCTTTTTGGCTAATTTAATTCAAAACAGGCTGGATAACTTGGTGACCGAGATGGAAAATGTTAAATTTAAAAACTTAATTTCAAATAACGCCTATTAAATATGAGCGCTTACTATCGTCTTTTTATTGCTAGTTTGGTTTTATTAACCCTCAGTGGTTGTAAACAACCTGCAAAAGATTCTGTGACTCAACGTCGCGGTTTTGTCTATTGCGGCCAAGATACACCGACAACACTTAACCCCCAATTAACAGACGGTGGACTAACAGCAGAAACCCTTTCGGCACAAATTTTTGACCGTCTGCTATTACTCGATCCTGTTAGCCATAAACCGTTACCTGATCTCGCCAAAAGCTGGACAGTCAGTGATGATGGCTTAGTGTATACCTTCACCTTACGTCAAGGTATAAAGTTTCAAACAACAGCATGGTTTACGCCAACACGCACCATGAATGCTGATGATGTTGTGTTTAGCTTTGAGCGCGTCATTAACCCTGATAATCCTTTTCACCATATTTCAGGTGGCCGTTATCCGTGGTTTGAAAGCCTCGGCTTTGCCAATGATATCGAAAGTATTAAAGCACTGAACCCACATACCGTACAATTTAGCCTACGCCGCCCAGATAACTCTTTCTTATCCAATTTAGCGACCAGCTATGCGGTGGTATATTCAGCTGAATATGGCAAACAACTATTAAAATCAGGTCAAATTGGTCAATTAGATAACCGCCCTATTGGTACTGGGCCGTTTTATGTCGATCAGTTTATTCCAAATGATCTGATTCGGTTAAAACACCATCGTGGCTATTGGCAAGGTGCTGCGCCGATGGAACAAGTGGTGTTTGATATCTCTTCCCGTGGTATGGGCAATCTGACCAAATTATTAAGTGCTGAATGTGATGTGTTAGCCTCGCCTGTTGCGAGTCAGTTACCGGTTATCACTGACAATAATAACTATGAATTATTAGCTCAAAGTGGCATGAATGTGTCTTTTTTAGCGTTAAATACCAGCTTAGCGCCTTTAAATAATCTTAAAGTACGCCAAGCTATTAGTTATGCCATTAATAGAAATACATTATTAAATTCAGTTTATTACGGTACGGCAACTAAAGCTAAAAGCTTATTACCACCGACATCATGGGCTTATAATAATGACAGTAAGGCCATTAATTATAATCCTAAAAAAGCCAAAGCATTACTCAAGCAGGCAGGTTATAACCCCGCTCAAGTATTAACTATGTGGGTACCGTTAGAATCTCGACCTTATAATCCTAGCCCTCAAAAAACAGCCGAACTGATTCAAGCTAATCTCAAGGCAATAGGGGTTAATGTTGTTATTTATCATCAAGATAACATTGGTCGCCTAGGGGTAAACAACATGAATAAATATGACATGATGTTAGCGGGTTGGATTGCGGATAACGGTGATCCTGATAACTTTTTGCGACCATTATTATCATGTAATGCTAAACATGCTGGGCTCAATGTTGCTAACTGGTGTGACGTTCAATTTGATAATCTACTTGAACTAGCATTACGTACCAATAAAACTCAGCAACGGGTTAATTACTACCAACATGCGCAAGATATTCTTGATCAGCAGGTGCCAATCATTCCTCTTGCTCATGGTGTATATTTTCAAGCACACAATAAAACACTCGGTGGACTACAAATGAGCCCTTTTGGCTCGCGTTCATTTTCTAGTGTCTATCGGACTGAGTAAAGTATGTTTATCTACACTATACGCCGCTTAAATTTGTTTGTTATTACATTACTCATTCTAACGATTGTGAGTTTTAGCATTTTAAGGCTTGATACCCAATTACAGTGGGCTTACGAACCCTTTTGGCAAGGTTGGCTCATTTACCTCCAAAACTTACTCACTGGAAACTTAGGTATTAGTGCAACCGGAATACCGATGAGTACAGAAATACTTAAAGTTTTTCCAGCGACATTGGAACTGTGCTTTTTCGCTTTTATTCTGTCTTTAGTCATTGGCATTCCTTTAGGGACAATTGCTGGTGTTCGTCGTGGGCACCCTATTGATACAGTTATAAGTTCGATAACATTGCTTGGCTACTCTATTCCTTTGTTTTGGCTAGCAATGTTACTTATTTTATTGTTTTCGCTTAACTTAGGTTGGCTACCCGTTTCTGGACGCTATAGCTTATTGTATCAATTTAATCACGTAACTGGTTTTGCATTGATTGATATTTTATTGTCTGATAAGCCTTATCGTATGGAAGCTTTCTTTGATGCCGTTAAACATCTGGTGCTACCGACAATTGTATTAGCGATGGCACCGACCACTGAAGTTATTCGTTTAACACGCGCATCAATTGCTGAGGTAATGACCAAAAACTATATTAAAGTCGCACAGACAAAAGGCCTTTCAACCTTTGAAATTGTTCGCCGTCACGGTATGAAAAATGCGATCCCCCCCATCATTCCTAAGCTTGGAATGCAGTTTGCGTCAATGATGACATTTGCTATGCTGACCGAATCTATTTTCAACTGGCCGGGCATTGGTCGCTGGCTACTCAATGCGATTGCAGCTCAAAACTATGTCGCTATTCAAGCGGGTGTCATTACTGTCGGCGGCTTTATTTTATTAGCTAATATTTTGTCTGATGTTGTTGGTGCAATTGTTAATCCACTGGTAAGGAAGGAATGGTATGCCATCAAATAGCGTTTACCAAGAAGCCACTATTCCGACCCAATGGGAACGGTCATGGCAAAATTTCCGCGCAAATTCATTAGCCATGTTTGGTTTATGGAGTTTATTAGCGCTATTGTTAATTACTATAAATGCGCGTTGGTTAGCTCCTTATTCAGCGATAGAACAAGTTGGCGAGCTTCTCATGCCGCCATCATGGGATAATTCTGGCCATGTATCATTCTTTTTTGGCACTGACGATCTTGGACGTGATATTTTATCGCGACTGTTAATTGGTAGTCAGTTAACCTTTGGTTACGCTCTATTAATTGCCCTTGCATCAAGTGCAATTGGACTATTAATTGGTATTTTAGCTGGCATGAGTAGCGGTCTAAAATCGAGCTTCCTTAACCATATTTTAGATACGGTATTATCTATTCCGTCATTATTGTTAGCAATCATTGTTGTTGCATATATGGGACCTGGAGAAACACATATTTTACTCGCTATTTGGCTAGCATTAATTCCACGTTTTATTCGTGCTATATACACAGCTGTTCATGAAGAAGTTGCTAAAGACTATATTATTGCAGCGCGTCTTGATGGCGCTAATAACTTTTATCTGCTCTATAACTCGATATTGCCTAATATTCTAACCACCATTACCACTGAAATGACGCGCGCAATCTCTGTAGCGATTATGGATATTGCAGCACTCGGTTTTCTGGGATTAGGCGCACAAGCACCCTTACCAGAATGGGGGGCAATGCTCGGTGATTCAATTGATCTTATTTATCTTGCACCATGGACAGTCACCCTGCCCGGTCTTGCGATTATGTTTAGTGTGTTAGTTATCAACCTTGTTGGTGATGGTATGCGCCAAGCTCTTAATGCGGGAATTGATTAACATGCCATTACTTGATATACGTAATCTCACTATTGAAATCGATACCCCTCAGGGCATGGTAAAAGCCGTCGATCGCATGAGTCTCACCATTAATGAAAGTGAGATTCGAGGGCTAGTAGGTGAATCAGGCTCAGGTAAGAGTTTGGTTGCTAAAGCTATTGCTGGTGTGTGTAAAGATAACTGGCGTGTTAACGCTGACCGAATGCGTTTAGGGGATGTCGATTTATTAGCATTATCACCACGTCAACGTCGTAAAATTGTTAGTCGTGAAATTGCGATGATTTTCCAAGAGGCATCAACTTGTCTTGATCCCTCTGAGCGTATTGGTGAACAATTAGAAGAAGCAATTCCATCATCATCATTTAATGGTCATCTTTGGCAGCGTTTTCATTGGCGTCAAAAACAAGCGATTGCCTTACTCCATAAAGTCGGTATTAAAGAGCATAAACGCGTTATGCGCAGTTATCCTTACGAATTAACCGATGGTGAATGTCAAAAAGTAATGATTGCGATGGCTATCGCTAACCGGCCTCGATTATTGATTGCAGATGAACCAACCAATGATCTTGATCCTATTACTCAGGCACAGATTTTTCGACTACTAAGTCGCATGAACCAACTGGGTAACACCACGATCTTATTGGTTAGCCACGATTTAAACACCGTGACTCAATGGGCAGATAGAATCACTGTAATGTATTGTGGGCAATCAGTAGAATCAGGCACCTCAAAGCAACTGCTTGAGCTACCTCATCACCCTTATACGGCTGCATTAATGCGAGCAATGCCTGATTTTTCAATGGATGTCAGCCATAAATGTAAGCTAGAAACATTACCGGGTTCAATTCCACCACTACAACATCTACCTATTGGTTGTCGTTTAGGGCCACGCTGTCCTTACGCACAGCGAAAATGTGTTGAAGTACCTCAGCGCCAAAAAATAAAAAGTCATAAGTTTAGCTGTCACTTTCCGCTAAATATGAAGGATGACAACAAATGAGTTCATTACTTGAAGTTGAAAACCTAAAAAAAGATTACCATTATCGCTCAGGATTATTTCGTCGTCGTACGATTGAAGCTGTAAAACCCGTCTCTTTTCATCTTGAAGCTGGTGAAACAATTGCGCTTCTAGGAGAAAACGGTTCTGGTAAATCTACTTTAGCAAAAATGTTAGCTGGCGTGATCACACCGACAGAAGGCATTGTGCGCGTCAATGGTGAGCAATTACATCACCATGATTATCAAACGCGCTGTAAACTAATACGAATGATTTTTCAAGATCCTAATACCGCGTTAAATCCACGGATTCAAATTGGTCGTATTTTAGAAGGTCCGTTAAAGCGTAACACCAACATGACACCGCAAGCACGCGAAAAACGCATCATGGATACACTTAAGCGGGTAGGTTTATTACCTGAACATGCTTATTTTTACCCACAAATGCTAGCAACAGGCCAAAAACAACGTGTATCTCTAGCTCGCGCACTGATTCTTCAGCCATGCATTATCGTTGCAGATGAAGCGTTAAACGGGCTTGATATGTCGATGCGCTCTCAAATGATAAACCTATTATTAGAGCTGCAAGAAGAAATGGGATTATCTTATATCTATGTGTCACAACACATGGGAGTAATAAAGCATTTCAGTGACAAAGTAATGGTGATGCAAGATGGTGAAGTGGTAGAAAAAGGCCGAACGGCAAATGTGTTTGAAAATCCTAAACACTCATTAACTCAAAAGCTACTTGATAGTCACTTTAGCTCACCCACACGAGAAAAAAGTGGCCGTATACTCAATAGCACGCCGAAAATTAGCTATTAATAATAAAATAAACGCCAGCATTATTACTTCTTCGTGTAACAATGCTGGCGTTATCGTTTGCTTAATCGTTAAAAAATTAAGCCAGTGTTTTATTAATTGCAGCCAATACAGCAGCAGGATCACTTGCTTGAGTAATTGGACGGCCAATAACTAAATAATCAGATCCTGCAGCCACCGCTTCAACAGGCGTCATTACACGGCGCTGATCACCTGCTTCACTGCCAACAGGACGAATACCTGGTGTTACCAACTTAAATTGTTGACCAAGTTGCGCTTTTAGCAAACTCGCTTCTTGTGCCGAACACACCACACCATCAAGACCACTGTTTTTAGTTAATGTTGCTAAATTCAGTACTTGTTGCTGAGGCTGGCATGAAATACCAATACCGGCTAAATCATTAGCATCCATACTGGTTAATACTGTTACACCAATTAATAGTGGGCGATCTTTACCATACGGTTCTAAGATTTCACGCGATGCGGTCATCATTCGCTCACCACCACTGGCATGCACATTAACCATCCATACACCTAGTTCTGCAGCAGCCTTTACCGCTTTTGAACACGTGTTTGGAATATCATGAAATTTTAAATCCAAAAATACAGAATGACCACGATCATGCAACTGACGTACAAAATCAGGGCCAAAAAAGGTGAACATCTCTTTACCGACTTTTAATCGGCAACTTCCCGGCTCAATACGATCGACAAAAGCGAGTGCCTCATTATGATTATCATAGTCAAGGGCAACGATTACTTTAGGGTCTGTTACTTTAGCGTCTAGCATTGAGGCTCCTATTATGTCTAAATACATCCACAGTGCGGTTATCCCAACCGCCGGCAGGATTCTACATTAATTGATTCAATTTGGTAGCTACAACTACAAAAAAACCAGTACATTACTGCACTGGCTTTTGAAAAGTATTTGATGGTACTTATTCACCATCAAGTCCTCGAATCGGTTTTATTTGTCCCCAGCTCTTACACGATGGACACTGCCAATATAAAGCATGTGTAGCAAAACCGCATTGACGACAACGATAGCGTGGTTTTACTTTCAGTTGTTCACCGACTAAGTGGCGTAAGCTGGTTAAACTTTCTTTAGCACGACCTTCTTCTGCTTCATCGAGGTGATATTCCATCAACTGATAAAAGCCTTTCATCGTAGGGTTCTTTTGCAGCTGACGGGTCATAAATGATTGCGCTGTCACTGCCCCCTCATTTTTAGCAATTTCATCAGCAAGCATTAGCTCTGCACTTGCCCCTGCTTTTTGATCGACACAGTGTTGCAAAAATTTTAGCCATGCATTTTGATTATGCATCGCTTCATAACACTCAAACAGCAATGGCAAAGCTTCACCAACAAACTCAATATCTTGATCTGAGATCCGTTCTAAAATTTTAGCAGCTTGTTTATATTCTTGTTGTTTTACTTGAATTTTTGCCATTGCAATCGAAGCGCGAACACAATGCTTATCAACTGATAGCGCTTTTTTTAATAACTGAATCGCTTTATCTTGATTTTGTGCGCTCAGCTCCAACATAGAAAGTTCACACCAATAATGGGCGATATCATGCTTGAGTTTTGTTTTACCTAATTTCACCAATTGGGTTGCCATTTCAATGGCTTTTTCCCATTCGCGTGTTTGCTGGTAAATCGCTAACAACTGTTGTAATGCTGATTTTCGATAATCAGGCTCATCTAACAACTGCTCAAAAATACGCTCTGCACGATCAAAAAAACCGGCAGCCATATAATCTTTTGCTAATTGCTGTAGTGATAAATTACGCTGTTCAATAGATAAGTTAGGCCTTGCTATCAAATTTTGGTGAATACGAATGGCACGATCGACCTCTCCTCTGCTGCGGAATAAATTACCGAGAGCCAGATGAGTATCAATAGTTTCACTGTCAACCTGAAGCAACTCAATGAACAGGTCTACAGCTTTATCAGACTCATCTGATAACAGCATATTAAGACCTGTTACATATTGGCGAGATAAGTGGTCAGACTTTTCTTGCTTTTGGTTACTTGCGCTCCTGTTACCCATGTACCACCCATAGGCAGCTGCAATAGGTAAAAGTAGGAACAACAATTCAAGCATTAATTCTTATTCCTTAATAGGCTTAGCACGGAGCTGATCAAGCTCTTGTTGTTGCTTAGTTACTTTCTTCATTAAGCGATTTTTAGCAAAACGCGCTTTAAGGTATAAAGTACCACAAATCACCCAACCAATAACAAAACCAGCACCAAATGCTGTGCCTAATAGCGTAGAAAGTTGGAATTCACCCTGAGCGATTAAATAATCAAAGCTAACCATTATTTGATTTTGAGCACCAAGAGCCAGAGTGATTAAAAAGGCAGCTACTAGAACAATAATTCCTAAAATCTTCATCGTGAATCCTCTCACTAAATCTAAATTATAATTACTGATTATGCAGTAATTTTACTGATCAAACCATGATCTATAGACATAAAAAAACGGCATACCGAGAGTATGCCGTTTTTTTGTTCTATTCGCGGTTAAGCAGCTATCGATGCATTAACACGGTCACGTAATTCTTTTCCTGGCTTGAAGTGAGGAACGTACTTGCCGTCCAACTCTACTTTATCGCCTGTCTTAGGATTACGGCCAACACGAGGAGCACGGTAATGCAAAGAGAAGCTACCAAAGCCACGGATCTCAATGCGATCACCTTCTGCAAGTGTGTTCGCCATATGTTCAAGAATATCCTTGATTGCATCTTCTACCTGTTTGGCAGAAAGATGTGTTTGTTGACTGCATAGTCTTTCAATTAATTCAGACTTTGTCATAAACACTCCGTTTTAGTAAGTTTCTCAATAGTATAGCCGTTTAGAGGGAAAAAGCTAAAGCGATTTCCCTCAACGCTCAATTATTCGCCTTTAGCAGCTTTGAAAGCGTCAGCCATAGCGTTACCAAACGCAGCATCGTCTGCTTTGTTTAGTGTAGCCATTGCTTCTTGCTCTTCAGCAACGTCTTTAGCACGTACAGAAAGGTTGATTACGCGGTTCTTACGGTCAACGCCAGTGAACTTAGATTCAATAGAGTCGCCAACAGAAAGAATTAGAGTTGCGTCTTCAACACGGTCTACAGATGCTTCAGAAGCGCGTAGGTAACCTTCAACACCTTCAGCTAGCTCAACAGTTGCGCCTTTAGCGTCAACAGCAATAACTTTACCAGTTACTAGAGCACCTTTCTTAGTGTCAGCTACGAAGCTGTTGAATGGGTCTTCTTCGATTTGCTTAACGCCTAGAGAGATACGCTCACGCTCTGCGTCAACTGCAAGAACTACTGCAGAAATTTCGTCGCCTTTCTTGAAGTCACGAACTGCGTCTTCACCAGAAACATTCCAAGAAATGTCAGATAGGTGAACTAGACCGTCGATGCCGCCTTCAAGACCGATGAAGATACCGAAATCAGTGATTGACTTGATCTTACCAGTTACTTTGTCGCCCTTAGCTTGCATTTCTGCAAATGACTGCCATGGGTTCGCTTTACACTGCTTAAGACCTAGAGAGATACGACGACGCTCTTCGTCGATATCAAGAACCATAACTTCAACTTCGTCGCCCACGTTAACAACTTTAGATGGGTGGATGTTTTTGTTAGTCCAATCCATTTCAGAAACGTGTACTAGACCTTCAACGCCTTCTTCGATTTCAACGAAGCAGCCGTAGTCAGTTAGGTTAGTTACGCGGCCAGTAAGCTTAGTGCTTTCTGGGTAACGCTTAGCGATTGCAACCCATGGATCTTCGCCAAGTTGCTTAAGACCTAGTGATACGCGAGTACGCTCACGGTCGAACTTAAGAACTTTAACGTTGATTTCATCGCCAACATTAACGATTTCAGAAGGGTGCTTAACACGCTTCCAAGCCATATCAGTGATGTGTAGAAGGCCGTCAACACCGCCAAGATCAACGAATGCGCCGTAGTCAGTAAGGTTCTTAACGATACCTTTAACTTCCATGCCTTCTTGTAGAGAAGCAAGTAGCTCATCACGCTCTACGCTGTTCTCAGATTCGATAACTGCGCGACGTGAAACAACAACGTTGTTACGCTTCTGGTCAAGCTTGATTACTTTGAACTCAAGTTCTTTGTTTTCTAGGTGAGCAGTGTCACGAACTGGACGTACGTCTACTAGTGAACCTGGTAGGAACGCACGGATGCCGTTAAGTTCAACTGTGAAGCCGCCCTTAACTTTACCGTTGATGATACCAACAACTGTTTCAGCATCTTCATAAGCTTTTTCAAGCTGGATCCAAGCTTCGTGACGCTTAGCTTTCTCACGAGAAAGTTTAGTTTCACCAAAACCATCTTCGATCGCGTCAAGAGCAACGTCAACCTGAGCACCAACTTCGATTTCTAGTTCGCCAGCAGCGTTCTTGAATTCTTCAGCAGGAATAGATGACTCAGATTTTAGACCAGCGTCAACTAGTACGTAACCGTTTTCGATAGCGATTACAGTACCTTTAACGATTGCACCTGGGCGAGTTTCAACTTGGTTTAGCGACTCTTCAAAGAGTTGAGCAAAAGATTCAGTCATTTAATTAATCTTCAATATGATAAACAACCATGGGTATCCTACCGCATGGGGTTGATAATAAAGTCAGTTATCATCCATGACACCGACGTTATTTAGCCACTTACGCAGCTAAATATGGATTCTTTATTTTAGCTTAGCATCAACATATGCCAAGACTTTTTCTAGTACTTCTTCAATCGACATTTCAGTTGAATCAAGTACTAAAGCGTCATCTGCAGGACGTAAAGGCGCTACAGCACGATTGCGATCGCGGTAGTCTCGCTCCTGGATTTCACTTAAAAGGCTGCTAAAGCTAACATCTAAGCCCTTTTTTTGCAACTGATTCATACGACGAGTTGCACGTTCTTCAGCACTGGCGTCTAAGAAAACTTTCACTTCTGCTGATGTGAATACCACCGTACCCATATCACGGCCATCAGCAACCAAGCCTGGTTGCTCACTAAATGCACGCTGACGACGAAGTAAAGCTTCACGTACTCGCGGTAATGCAGCAACTTTTGAAGCCGCGTTGCCTACTTTCTCGGTGCGAAGCGTATCTGAAACATCTTCACCTTCAAGAATAACTCGAACCAACTCACCTTCAGCAACAAACTGAACATCAAGGTGTGCAGCCAGTGGCACTAAAGCATCTTCTGATTCAGTATCTACACCATGATGAAGTGCTGCAAGTGCAAGAACACGGTAAATCGCACCAGAATCGAGCAGATTCCAGCCAAGTTTTTCTGCCAATAGCATACATAGTGTGCCTTTGCCAGCGCCACTTGGCCCATCAACAGTAATGACTGGAGCATGAGTAGACATAAGTTTTCTCCGAATATGTATCCGTAATAGCAGTAACTTAACCCAAATTAAGGTTAGCCATCAAACGGTGGCACATTATACGGAAAAAAATCTTAAATTTATATAGTTATTGCCTTTTCTATACTACCTTTTTACACCAATTAAAAAGCCTGATGCAATCACATCAGGCTCGCATTAGTGTAAACTTAAATATCAACAATCGAACAATAAAAATTAAACACTTAAACCCTGAAATTTAGTGAAATAATCAGGAAAAGTTTTTGAGGTACATTTCGGATCATTAATTGTCACTGGAGTATCGCTTAATGCCACCAGCGAAAAGCACATTGCCATTCGGTGATCGTCGTAAGTATCAATTTGTGCGTGGTTCAATGTGGTTGGCGGTGTAATAGTAATATAATCACTGCCCTCTTCAACCATTGCGCCGACTTTACGTAATTCAGTCGCCATAGCAGCTAAGCGATCAGTTTCTTTAACCCGCCAGTTGTAAACGTTGCGAATTGACGTTGTACCTTTGGCGAATAATGCTGTCGTTGCAATTGTCATTGCTGCATCAGGAATGTGATTAAAGTCCATATCAACCGCGGTTAATTCACCACAACGTGCGATAACATAATCATCACCCCACTCGATATCAGCCCCCATTGCAGCCAACGCATCTGCAAATTGAATATCACCTTGGATACTATTTTTACCAATACCGGTGACTTTAACTGCACCACCTTTAATCGCAGCAGCAGCTAAGAAGTACGACGCAGAAGAAGCATCGCCTTCAACTAATAAGTCACCAGGAGAAACATAGCTTTGATTACCTCTAACAACGAACTGTTGGTAATTATGATTATCAACTTCAACCCCAAACTGGGCCATAATATGTAGAGTAATATCAATGTAAGGCTTTGATACCAAATCGCCTTTTATGCTAATTACAGTATCAGCTTGCGCTAACGGTGCTGCCATTAAGAAAGCAGTTAAAAACTGACTTGATATAGAGCCATCTATTTCAACCTCACCACCTTGTAAACCAGTACCTATAATTTTCAAGGGTGGGTAATTTTCATTTTCAAGATAGTTAATCTCTGCACCTGCACTACGCAGCGCATCAACAAGGTGGCCGATTGGACGCTCTTTCATGCGTGGCTCACCAGTTAGTATATATTCACCAGATCCTAAGCATAATGCAGCGGCTAATGGACGCATAGCTGTGCCTGCATTACCTAAATACAATTCAAGCGGCTTAGTTGCGCAAAAGTCCTGACCTAGACCGTCGACTTCACATTCTGTTTTATCAGCTGATAAACGA
Organism: Photobacterium andalusiense; assembly: GCF_900185625.1. GTDB lineage: Bacteria > Pseudomonadota > Gammaproteobacteria > Enterobacterales > Vibrionaceae > Photobacterium > Photobacterium aquimaris. The sequence goes on along the minus strand of NZ_FYAJ01000001.1, from coordinate 408,833 downwards.
TAATTAACCCCAAGTTGCTTTAATCCATTAAGCATATGACGAATATCATCGCTATCTAATAAGTTCGTTAGGCGTGTCGTTCCTTTCGCTAATGCCGCTAATAATAAAGCACGATTTGACACACTCTTAGAACCTGGCAGGTTCACTTCACCGTTAACTTTGGCAATCGGCGCTAGGGTTAAACTTTCCATTGATTATTCTTCCAATCCTAATTTTTCTTATCTAGCAGAGTACCCAATAATGTCGCAGTTATCTAGCGTCAGTTTTTTTAGTATTTGATAACTAGGTTTAATATTGTTCCACCATCGACACTATAATTACGGTAAGGTAGTAAAATATAACAACGGTGAATATTGGAGTAAAAATGAGTGCCGTAACACCGATGGTTGGAATTGGAATTATTATTGTTAACCAGCAAGGACAAATATTAATCGGCAAACGTAAAAATAGTCATGCCCCGTATTACTCGATTCCTGGCGGCCATATGGAATTAGGTGAAACATTTAGCCAATGCGCCACTCGTGAAGTAGAGGAAGAAACAGGGCTGATTATTTACGAGCCGCAAGTGATCGCGGTAACCAATAATCTCGCTACCTATCATGAATCCGGTAAGCATTATATTAGTGTCGCTTTACTAGCAACCGACTTCAGTGGTGAGTTAACCCTAAAAGAGCCTGATAAATGTGAGGGATGGTTATGGGTTGATCCGACTCAAGTGCCTTCACCACAATTTGATGCTAGTGAGCAATCGATTCAATGTTATTTAGAACAACGATTTTGTATTAATGAATAGTCACTATAAATAAAACCGCTCCCTTAAAATGCAAAAAGCGCCTCAGTACTAGGCGCTTTTGTAGCAATGATTACGGTTTAGTTAGTCGTCTTCACGCTCGATTTCACGCGCAACGTTGTTACCGTTAATGATCACACCTTCAACTTCAACCAGCTGATTATCAATATTATACTCATTTAAACCATCATCAAACTCAGTATGAGTATCAATATGGATCAGATTTCCATTTACCGTAAAGGTCCCTTTATCACCAATACTTGATGCAATACCTTTGTATTCAAATTCACGTAAATCAGAAACGTTACTATCATCACTGTCTAACTCGATCTCTTGAGCAACGCCATTTAACGCTTCAACTTCAATAAATGAGCCTATTGCAAGTCTGCTTTTATCTACATATTGATCGTTATATTCAATTTTTGTTTGATGATTAACGGTAAATTGATTTCGAGCATTAAGGGTAAACTTGGTTTTATCTGAATTTATATCAGTAATAATACCCTCAATTTCAACTTCTTGTCCTTCAGCATCATCACTGTCAATCTCAACTTCATCAGCCATAAAAACGCCATCTAACATTTCACCGCTAACTTCAACCCATTGTTTATCAGCATCAATTAAACATTGAATACCTTTTCGATCATCACCACATTCAATTTCTCCAAAATTAGCAGCCTTAGTAAAATTAACTAACGTGCTAGCACCAATTTTAAATGTTGACGATTCTAAATTGAAATTAGTTAAACGCCCTTCAAGCTCATAACGATTACCAAAATCATCTTTTTCAATTTTAATTACAGATAAAACTTTATAACCAAGACCTAATTCTGTCACAACAGGTAATGACGACACCATCACCCATTCACCAACTAACTCTGGATTTACTTTATAATTTAACGTAACACCATTTACGACAAATGTATTAGCTGTGATATCACTAGCTATACCAACCATTGTCGGTTCTATACTCACCGTTACATTTGACTTAGTTAATGCAGTTAATTCAACCATCATCTGAGGCTGTAATAGTGCAATACCATCTGCTAACGGTTTATTTGCGTATTCAACATCATTAACTTGGTATGGTATTCCATTGACTGTTATTTCATTATTAACAGGGTCAATACGGTCAATCGTACCCATTACCAACTGAGGCTTTGTCTCAATAGGTGGTTGAGGTGCAGTACTATCATCACCGCCACCCCCGCCACAACCAGTAAGAACGAGACCAATCAATGTAGCTAATGTGATTTTCTTCATGAATACAAACCTTTTTAATACACAAATTATGAATATTGTTTTATTGGCGCGTATACTACTGCCCCAAACGTGAAGTATTCGTGAAGAGCGAAATAGAAAAGATGAAAATTCTTATTGTTGATGATAATCATCAGATTGTTGAAACGATTGCTGATTACTTAGAGCTAGAAGGTATAACTGCTGATTGTGCTTATCATGGCCAAGCAGCACTCACTTTTATTGAAAATAACCATTATGACGTTATCATCATGGATATCATGATGCCTAAAATAGATGGTATTGCTGCAGTTCAAAAAATCCGTAATGATCTTTATTGTGGTACTCCAATTTTGTTCTTAACCGCTAAAGATACTCTTGAAGACAAAGTTGCTGCATTTAAGGCCGGTGGTGATGATTACTTATTAAAACCGTTTGCAATGGAAGAGCTATGCTTACGCTTATATGCTTTAGCGAATAGAGGCCCAAGACAAGATATTGGCCTATTAAAATTCGCTGATATCATAATGAATAACCGCAGTGATGAAGTCAGTCGCAATGGGAAAATCATCAAGTTAAGTCGTATTCAATTTAAAATACTCAAAGTATTACTGCATCATGCCCCCAACATTGTTAGTCGTCAGCAAGTAATAGATGCTGTTTGGGGCGAGGAGTCCCCATCTAGTGATGCCCTGCGCAGCCATATCTATGGGTTACGAAATGCGATTGATAAAGATTTTGCCGCTTCACGATTAGAGACGATTCATGGACAAGGTTACCGCATCAAAGAAGCATAATTTTCCCAGTATTTACCGTAAAGTCGGTTTAAGCTTTGGATTAATGACATTTGGCATGTTTGTTCTATTCTGGGTTGTTATTTATATCGCAGAAAACCAATTAGAAGTGATTAGCCTTCATCATTGGTTAGACAAAGAATCAAGCCAATATGTTATCGACTATAAAGAAATGGGTGATAACGCTCCTCTGCCTAATAACAGTGAGTTTAAAAGTTACTGGAGTGAAAAATCATTACCAAATTGGCTAAAAAAATATAATCAACCCGGTTTTTTTGAGCATCTTCGCGGCACTGAGGATAAACATTTTTTAGTGTTTGATCATCCATCAGGAAGAGGGTTAATGTATGTCATCTATCAAGATGATGCTGATGATTACCTTGATGATTATGAAGATAGTCTTCACTATTTCACGTTTATTTTTGGGTTATTACTATCGCTAATTATGGGTGGGTATAGCTTTTATTTTGTACGTTCTTTATCGCAACCATTAGCGAAAATAGATCAGAAAATTCGACAAATGCCACCGGATCAAGCCTCTTTTGAGGTTGAAACACAATACAGTGAAACACGTGAAATCGAACAAGCATTACTTGATAGTAAAAATAATATAGCTAGATTTTTTCAACGTGAAAAAGAATTTAGCCGTTTTGCATCCCACGAACTACGTACACCAATCATGATTATTCAAGGCTCGGCAGATTTACTGAATAAAATCCCCAATCAGCCAAATGTCGCTAAAAAAGCCATTAATCGATTACAGCAAGCTAGTGATGATATGCGGATCCTAACTGAAACTTTTCTATTATTAGGTAAAGAATCGATTGAAAACCATCATTTTTGCCAATGTAATCTAGCCGATCAGCTTCATCAGCAATTAGTGATCATGGAACCTTTATTTGCTAAACAAGATGCAAGCTACTATCTTGAAATTAATCATGCCGCAACAATTAATGCGCCACTCAGTTTTATTACTATTATTATTAACAATCTAATCAAAAATGCATTTAGCTACAGTATTGGAGATATAGAAATAAAATTGACCCATAATCACTTAACGATCATCAATCGCCATGATGGTAATGAGATTTATAACCAAGGTTATGGGTGTGGATTAGTTATTGTGCAACGTATTTGTGAGCGTATGCAATGGCCATTCACTATTAGTGATAATGAGGTTACTTTTACCGCTGAGGTTACTTTTTTATATCCACAATCATAAGTTAAGGAATAATGGATGCCTACTTATATCAAATGGTTTTATTGTATCTGTTGCTTTAGTTTACTAACTGGCTGTACAACTGGTAAGCCTAATAACGTTGAACCTATTATACATTTTGATGTAAATCGCTATTTAGGCCAATGGTACGAAATAGCAAGATTAGATCATAGCTTTGAACGCGGTTTAGATCAGGTAACGGCCACTTATAGTTTAAATCCAGACAAGAGTATTAAAGTGATTAATCGTGGCTTTAATATTACCGACCAGCAATGGCAGCAAGCACAGGGCAAAGCAAAATTTGTCGAACAGCCCAATATTGGCCATCTAAAGGTGTCCTTCTTTGGGCCCTTTTATGGCAGCTATATTATCTTTGCGCTTGAAAAGGATTATTCTGCAGCATTAGTGAGCAGCTATAATTATGACTATTTATGGATTTTAGCGCGCGACAAAACCCTCTCACCAAAGGTACTTAATAAATATCTTACCCTCGCTCAACAAGTGGGGTTTGATACCAAAAAATTAATTTACCCTCAACAATAATGCCATTACTTTTTATTCGTTCAATAACAGCTTAGTGAGCAATATAAGCTGTTATTGTTCTAACTAAAAATATGTAAACCTTGTGATAATGAAACCACAGCAGATAAAGAACATAATACTAATACACCGTATTGCATCATCTGCTTTTTAATTTTATGTCGAACACGATACGCAATAATACTCGCAATAATAGGTGCAGGTAACAGCCAAACGATACTGGCAAAATCAGCCATCGTAAACCGTCCAGAATAATGCAATGCAATCAATGAAATAATACTGGTTAAACAGAAAAAAGCTGCTAAATTAGCCCGAATAGCTTCTGGCTCTTCATTCTGCATCAATAAAGCAACGGGTGGACCGCCAATACCGGTTGCTGTACCGGTTACACCTGAAATTAAACCGCCAATAAACAAATTAACTGAGGTTGGCGCTAAACGTAATTTTGCTAAACTTAATATTACAGCCGCTAACACTGTGACTCCCAGCATGATTTCTAATTGATCAGTAGTAATCACCATTAGAACATAAGCAGCAATAAGTGTTCCCGGTAATCTCCCTAGAAAAGCAAAAATTAAAAACCGCAGCGATAAGGCATGCCGATACTGGTACCACACAATTGCAGACATAAACATGCCGATAACAACAATTGCACTCGGCATTAACCGTGGCTCAAGCAAAAGAATAAATGGCCCGGCAACAACTCCCATACCAAATCCAAGCGTACTTTGGATAAAACATCCACCAATAAAAACCAATAAACAAACAAAAAAGATAAGTGGATCCATAACATTCTTATATCGTGAAAGAGTGTTAGTGATCCTACTCTTTATTTCCACCCATAAAGTAAAAACGATACTAAACAAATGAAATATTATATTTCAAAAATCACACAGAAATATCATCGCTATATTGCGTAGTTGCAACTGTTTTCGCCCACATTAACGCATCATTAAGTGGCATCGGCTTAGCAAAATAAAAACCTTGGCAGATATCAATACCGCACTGTTGCACAAATTGCTTTTCAGCTTGATTTTCAACACCTTCTGCAACCAAAACACAACCTGTCACTTCACTAATTTTGGCTAATAATTGATATAAATTTTTCTCTCGTTCATTGTCAATATTAAATAATAATGAACGATCTAACTTAACTTTATCAAAGTTAAACTTGAGTAAATGTGGAAAAGAAGCATAGCCTGAACCAAAATCATCAATAGCAATTGTTATACCTAACGCTTGCAATACCGCTATATTTTCAGAAACTTGTTTATCATTATCAATGATAGCTTCTTCTGTGATCTCTATTTCTAAATGTAATGGTGAAATATTATAAAAGCTTAAACGTTCAACAATATATGCGACCACATGTTTATCTGAAATCGTTTCCGTTGATATATTAATAGCGACTTTACAATTGGGTGTTAATAACATTTTTTGCATATCAACCAACACTAAATCAATCACCATTTGATCAAGCTGTTTCATCGCACCTAATTGCTGAAAATCTTGAATAAATAATGGCGGCAATAGTTTTCCATCAGGACCTTTATAACGTATCAGTGATTCAAAGGATAAACCAAGCTTATTCTTCAAATGAATTTGTGGTTGATAATGCATTACAAATTCACCGTGACTCAACATTCGACTTACACGACGACTAATATCATGCTTACTTACATAGCTACTCATTGCTTGGGTAACATCACCTAAAAATGATTTTAATGTGCTACGGCCTAGTTCATGTTGTCGACTTATTGCCATATTATTACTTTCGCTTCGGCCGACGAAATGAAGGTAAAATGGTCGATAAATAGCAATACCAATAATAACTACCACCAGCTGTAATACCACACCAGAAAAACTATGCTGGGTAGCAATATAGCCACTAATAAATGGAGGCGTCATCCAATCAACAATAGTACTCACTGGATTTACCAATCCAATCGTCATTGCACTATACACAACCACAAAACTCACTAACGGTACCACCACAAAAGGTACAATTAATATAGGATTAAAAATAATAGGTAAACCAAATAGCAATAGTTCATTTATATTAAAAATAACTAGCGGCAATGCTGATAACGCTAATGTAATATGCCGTCTTTCTTTTGAAAATAATAACACGCAAAGTAATAAGCTTATGGTATTCCCTGAACCACCCATCGATAAAAAAGCATCATAAAAACCCTGCCCAAGAATATTTAAAGCAGCGTCTCCAGCTTGCCAATCTACAATATTTTGCTGAGTATTTTCAAATAATTGCTGTTTTGCTCTAAATAGAAAATTATGCCCATTTATACCAATAGCCCCTAATAACCCTAAAAAAAATTGATAGGCTAAACCACCATAAAATGTCAATGGATTAAGGGATATATCATGTCGAACTTCTTTACTTAAGTCGATAATAATAGTGGTGAATTTAGCCAAACAAACAGTTAACAGAAGAAAACAAAAAAAGTGTAATACATGTTTATAAAGCGTACTTACAAAGTCAATTCGAGACGGGTCTAATGGAAAAAGACGAAAAGAAATACAGCAGATTGCAGAGATCATCGCTGCTAGTAAGGCAATCAACGGATTATTAGGTAATCCCGTCTGTGCTGATACTAATGCATTAGGCACTGATACTGCAATGAAGAGTAATAGTGAATATGGTACAACCACCATTGCATTTACGCCATGTTTTGTAGCGATATAGTAACTAGTAATTAAACATAATGCTATCGGATAGATACCAATTAATAAATTAGATAAATAAAAGAAGATATTGGCTAAATCACTAAATTGAATCCAATTAAAAGCATGACCAACAAATAACGTAATTGCATTACAAATAATTAGAGGCAGTAATAATAAAAATACCACCGAAATATCACGAACATATTCGTTATAGTATGATTTTAATACTGAGCACTTACGCATAAATTCACATAACAATAGAAATAGATTCTAGATTATATATAGCAAATAGTAATGCTCAATCAAAAACATTGTAACTAGATATTATTCATATACTTTTTTATAAAAAAATACACACTCGTAGTGTGTATTTTTATTAATGAAAATGAAAACCTTTCTGGTATTAGGCGTTATTTTTTTCAAACATTAGCATAAAGTCTACTAACGCTTGTACACCTTCAAGTGGCATCGCATTATAAATAGAGGCACGCATACCACCCACAACACGATGTCCTTTCAATGCTTTTAACCCTGCTTTTTCTGCTTGATCTAAAAATACATTATCAAGTTCAGGGTTTTTCAATTGGAATGGTACATTCATCACTGAACGGTTATCTGCGTGGACGTCATTAATGTAAAAATCAGAATGATCGATAAAATCATACAATAATTTTGCTTTTGCTAAATTACGCTGCTCCATTGCAGCAACACCACCAACCCTTTTAAGCCATTTAAACACTTCCCCAGCTAAATACCATGCAAAGGTAGGTGGAGTATTAAACATCGATTCTTTATCAACTAAGACGGTATAATCTAGAATACTTGGTAATATTGATTTTGCTTTACCTAGTAAGTCATCACGCACAATAACAATCGTTAATCCCGCTGGGCCAATATTTTTTTGAGCACCCGCATAAATTACGCCATATTTAGACACATCAATTTGACGCGATAAAATAGTTGAAGACATATCAGCGACAATAGGTTTATCGGTAATAGGTAAGTCACGGATTTCAATGCCATCAATGGTTTCATTAGGACAAAAATGCACAAAAGCCGCATTGTCTGAAAGCGCCCACTCACTAGCAGGTAAAATAGCCTTTTTACCGTCTTTAATGCACGTAATATCAATACTGTTTGGTTGACAATATTTCGATGCTTCTTCAATAGCACTATGAGCCCAAAAACCGCCATCCATATAATCAGCAGTTACAGCATCCCCCAATAAATTGAGCGGAACAGCAGCAAACTGGCCTCGCGCACCGCCATGACAGAACAACACATGGTAATTAGCGGGTATATTTAGTAAATCACGTAAATCTTGTTCTGACTGAGCGGCAACCGCAAGAAATTCTTTACTACGATGGCTTATTTCCATAACGGAAGTGCCTAAACCCTGCCAATCAATTAATTCTTGCTGGGCTTGAGCCATCACGTCAGCGGGGATCATTGCCGGACCGGCACAAAAGTTATAAACCTTATCCATAATGTTGTACTTGCTCCTGCTCGAGTTACAAAATAAAAAATGACTACTTCATAAAGCTAATAGCACCATAAATGATACTGCTTTTAGCATTACAAAACAGACATTAACAATAAATCTCAACATTGTGATAGAGATCATTTATTTATTTTTACACCTTTATTGCACAACTTTAAAGGTTTAATTAAAGATTCCTTAGCTTACAAATATTAAGATAAAAAAAACGCAGCTCAATGGCTGCGTTTTATTTAGAATAAAGCACTATCAGGCTTATTCTTGCTCAGTTGAATCACCTGATTCTGCATCTGCTGCTGGTTGTTCTGTATTTTCAACAGTTTCACCATCAACTAATTCTGCATCTTCAAATAATTCTACTTCAGCAGGCTCATCAATACGTTGTAGGCCAACAACTTTTTCGTCTTCAGCAGTACGAATAAGTGTCACACCTTGAGTATTACGACCAACACGACTAACTTCAGCAACACGAGTACGAACCAGTGTGCCACCGTTAGTGATCATCATAAACTCATCGCCCTCTTCAGCTTGAACAGCACCAACTACGCTACCGTTACGCTCAGAGACTTTAATTGATACCACACCTTGCGTTGCACGGCTCTTCGCCGGGTACTCTGCAAGTTCAGTACGCTTACCGTAACCATTTTCAGTAACTGTAAGAATATCGCCTTCATTGTGTGGAACAATTAACGAAACAACTTTATCGCCTTCAGCAAGTTTGATACCACGAACACCAGCTGCTGTACGACCCATGCCACGAACACCGCCTTTCGCGTTGCCTTCAGCATCAATCACAGGGCTTTCGTAGAAACGTACTACTTTACCAAATGCTGAGAACAGCATGATATCGCAATCGCCGTCAGTTACGTCAACACCGATCAATGAATCGCCTTCACGTAGGTTAACCGCAATAATACCGGCACTACGAGGACGACTAAAGTCAGTTAATGGTGTTTTCTTAACAGTACCATCAGCTGTTGCCATGAAGACAAACTTATCTTCAGTGTATTCACGTACAGGAAGAATAGCGGTAATACGCTCATTTTCTTCAAGCGGTAGAATATTCACAATTGGCTTACCACGTGCAGTACGGCTTGCTAATGGTAATTGGTATACCTTCAGCCAGTACATACGACCGCGGCTAGAGAAACATAGAATCGTGTCATGGGTATTAGCAACCAACAAGCGTTCAATGAAGTCTTCTTCCTTCATGCGCGTTGCTGCTTTACCTTTACCGCCACGACGTTGTGCTTCGTAGTCGCTCAGAACTTGGTACTTAACATAACCTTCGTGAGAAAGCGTAACAACAACGTCTTCTTTAGTGATCAGATCTTCTAAATCGATGTCATTACTTGCTGCTGTGATTTCAGTACGACGTTCATCGTTAAACTGTTCTTTCACTAGCTCTAATTCTTCACGGATCACTTCCATCAAACGCTCAGAGCTTGATAGAATGAACATTAGTTCAGCGATTTCTTCAAGAAGTTGTTTATATTCTTCAAGAATTTTGCCGTGCTCAAGACCAGTCAACTTATGTAAGCGCAGGTCAAGAATAGCTTGCGCTTGTTGCTCAGTTAAATAGTATTGATTATCACGAATACCAAACTGCTCTTCTAGCCAATCTGGACGCGCAGCATCAGTACCAGCACGCTCAAGCATTGCTGCAACGTTACCTAACTGCCAACCACGAGCAACTAAAGCTGCTTTAGCTTCTGCTGGTGTATTTGTTTGGCGAATTAATTCAATGATTTCATCAATATTCGCTAGTGCAAGAGCAAGGCCTTCAAGAATATGAGCACGATCACGCGCTTTGCGCAATTCGTAAATAGTACGACGTGTCACCACTTCACGGCGGTGATTAACGAAGCACTTAATCATTTCTTTTAGGTTAAAGATCTTAGGTTGGCCATTATCAAGCGCAACCATGTTGATACCAAATGTGGTTTGTAATTGAGTTTGAGCATAAAGATTGTTTAAAACAACTTCACCAACCGCATCACGCTTACATTCAATAACAATACGCATGCCGTCTTTATCCGACTCATCGCGTAGTGCACTAATACCTTCAACTTTCTTATCTTTAACAAGCTCGGCAATTTTTTCAATTAAGCGCGCTTTGTTAACTTGGTATGGAATCTCATGAACAATAATGGTTTCGCGACCATTCTTTTCAGTTTCGATTTCAGCTTTGGCACGCATGTAAACTTTACCGCGACCAGTATGATAAGCGTCAACGATACCTTTACGGCCATTGATCATTGCAGCTGTTGGGAAGTCAGGGCCTGGAATATATTCCATTAGCTGATCAATAGTGATGCTCTCATCATTGATATACGCTAAACAGCCGTTAATCACTTCGCCAAGGTTATGGGGTGGTATATTCGTTGCCATACCAACCGCAATACCAGAAGAACCGTTCACTAATAAGTTAGGGATCTTTGTTGGTAAAACTGCTGGTATTTGCTCGGTTCCATCATAGTTAGGAACGTAATCAACCGTTTCTTTGTCTAAGTCAGCCAATAATTCATGGGCAATTTTAGACATACGGACTTCGGTATAACGCATCGCAGCGGCAGAGTCGCCATCGATTGAACCGAAGTTACCTTGACCATCTACGAGCATGTAGCGCAGTGAGAACGGTTGTGCCATACGTACAATAGTATCGTATACAGCACTATCACCATGTGGGTGATACTTACCGATAACATCACCTACCACACGGGCAGATTTCTTATATGCTTTATTCCAGTCATTGCCTAGCACATTCATCGCGAATAAAACGCGGCGGTGCACAGGCTTAAGGCCATCACGCACATCAGGAAGAGCACGACCAACGATAACTGACATCGCATAGTCGAGATAAGAGCTTTTCAGCTCCTCTTCAATATTTATGGGCGTGATCTCTTTTGCAAGATCGCTCATGGAGCCAATATCCCTCAGGTAATTTCTGTCGTATTTTTATACGTGCAAGGTGCAATAATATAGCATATTTCAGCCTAAATAGACCACCTTTCACGACTTATGTTATGAGTAATTTAGCGGAATTTAAAGAAAACAGAAACAAACATCGTCACATCTGTGGATTAACCGCACTCCACTGTTTATTTATTGCTCATTATACTGACCACCTAAACTACTCTCTTTAACCTACAGAGTGTGTAACCATTTGTAAAAATAAGATGTAACACAGTTTTATAGGTGGAATGGCTTAAAATTAACAAAATAAAATCAAAAATGCGACATTTGACCATTTATCAATCATCATAATTGAACACACTATATAAACTATTTGCTATTGCGGTAACGGACATATTTCACAATAGCGAATACATTGATGTTTAAAATAACCTCAGTGTTAAATTAAACATTCCGAGCTTGTTAATGCATAAACTTACTGAGGATAAAGTAATGGGTGCAGCTATTAACACGATTGGTCTATCAATCATTATTGGTAAATATATCTTAATGCTCATTCTTGCTATTACCACTTTGTTTGGTGGTATGTTCACACCAGAACTTATTCCAACCGCAATAAATAGTTTTAATGAGTAATACTTCATTTCGCCAAGTAGCACAATTGTACTTGGCGACCATATGCTTTTGTTATTATCAATATCCTTTTTATCAATCAGCGTTTATCACAGTTATCCTTTGCAACTAGCGCTTTATTTCGCATAATAGTGAGCATCAATTAAGGAAAATGGCCCCACAAACATGACCAAATCACGCAATGTTGACCTTGCAGAAATCGAAAAATTTGAACAAATAGCCTCACATTGGTGGGATCTAGAAGGCGAATTTAAACCACTTCATCAAATTAATCCGTTACGCTTAAATTACATCATTGATAATGCTAATGGCTTATTTGACAAAAAAGTACTTGATGTTGGTTGTGGTGGTGGCATTTTAGCCGAAAGTATGGCAATTGAAGGGGCGCATGTTACAGGCCTTGATATGGGAAAAGAGCCGCTAATGGTGGCAAAATTACATGCTTTAGAGACCGGTACTAAACTTGATTATGTTCAATCTACAGCAGAAGAACATGCAGAACATCACTATCAAACTTACGATGTCGTCACATGTATGGAAATGCTAGAGCATGTTCCTGATCCTGCATCAGTGATTGCTGCATGTGCCAAAATGGTTAAACCTGGCGGTCATGTTTTCTTCTCAACATTGAATCGTAATATTAAATCGTATTTATTTGCCATCGTTGGTGCTGAATATGTCATGAAGTTAGTCCCCAAAGGAACACATGACCATCAAAAATTCATTCGTCCATCCGAATTAATGGCCATGATTGATCGCACACCGCTACAAGATCGTCACATTATTGGACTTCACTACAATCCGCTCACCAACAGCTATAGTCTGGGTAATAACGTTGATGTGAATTATATCGTTCATACCATCAAGCCATTGTAGTCAACCTAAAACGAATATTAAAGGAGATGACGTTATCTCCTTTAGCTACATACTGCTAACAAACTCAATTCTATTTCACATTTTTAAATCAAAAAAAACCAATAAGATCAAGGGCTATTAACACTTTCTTTAGTTAAAAAACCACCATTTACTTAGCTCAAATTCGCGACAAAAAAGCAATAAAAATAAATTTTATTTATCTAAAAAAATAACTCAAAAAGCATTGATTTTTACTATCTATTTGATGCTATTCGCTACATCAGTGAGTTGGTACTAACTTTTTATTGAAATCCCCATGTTATCCACAGCTGGTCAAAAAATACCATCTTGCAAATCCACGCATTCACCACTATCTTGTAAACACTTTCGCTAAAGACCCCAACATATAGTGTTTTAGCTAAATAACAGTATTTATAATAAAGATCACATTCTTTGCTAATCTAATAGATAAAGTGCAAAAAAATATCATCCGCAAGGAAAACTGGGAAAATAACAAAAAATGACTCAACAACTAACAGTTACTAAGCGCGACGGTCGTAAAGAACTTATCGATCTCGACAAGATTCACCGTGTTATAGATTGGGCTGCTGAAGGCCTAGAAAATGTATCGGTCTCTCAAGTCGAACTAAAGTCACACATCCAGTTTTATGACGGTATTCGTACTGATGATATTCACGAAACTATCATCAAAGCGGCAGCTGATCTTATTTCAGAAGAAACGCCTGATTACCAATATCTTGCAGCTCGATTGGCAATTTTCCACCTTCGCAAAAAAGCCTATGGTCAATTTGAGCCACCTACGCTATTTAGCCATGTTACAAATTTAGTAGCTAAAGGTAAGTATGATAGCCACTTACTAGACGATTACACTGAAGAAGAATTTGCAGTGATGGATACCTTTATCGATCACTGGCGCGACATGAATTTCTCTTATGCTGCGGTTAAGCAACTTGAAGGTAAATACCTTGTTCAAAACCGTGTATCAGGTGAAATCTTTGAGAGCGCACAGTTTCTTTACTTATTAATTGCTGCAGCACTATTTAATAAATACCCAAAAGAAACACGTCTCGATTACATCAAACGTTTTTATGATGCATCTTCAACGTTCAAAATTTCACTACCAACGCCGATCATGTCAGGTGTACGTACACCTACACGTCAATTCAGCTCATGTGTATTGATCGAATGTGATGATAGCCTTGATTCAATCAACGCAACAGCAAGCTCAATTGTACGTTATGTTTCACAACGCGCAGGTATTGGTATCAACGCTGGTCGAATCCGTGCATTAGGTTCTGAAATTCGTGGTGGTGAAGCTTTCCATACTGGTTGTATTCCATTCTATAAATACTTCCAAACAGCGGTTAAATGTTGTTCTCAAGGCGGTGTTCGTGGTGGCGCAGCAACGTTATTCTACCCTATTTGGCACCGCGAAGTTGAGTCACTACTGGTGCTTAAAAACAACCGTGGTGTAGAAGAAAACCGTGTTCGTCATATGGATTACGGTGTACAAATTAACAAATTAATGTACACCCGCTTAATCAAAGGTCAGAACATCTCATTGTTCTCTCCATCTGATGTTCCAGGGCTATATGATGCATTTTTTGCCGATCAGGTAGAATTTGAACGTCTATATAACTTGTATGAGCAAGATGAAAGCATTAAGAAACAATCGATTAAAGCGATTGAACTATTCTCATTGCTAATGCAAGAGCGAGCTTCTACTGGTCGTATTTACATTCAAAACGTTGACCACTGTAATACCCACAGTCCGTTTGATCCGGCTGTTGCACCGATTCGTCAATCAAACTTATGTCTTGAGATTGCGCTACCAACCAAGCCATTACGAAATGTTGAAGATGAAGACGGTGAAATCGCATTATGTACGTTATCTGCATTTAACTTAGGTGCAATTGATACGTTAGATGATTTAGAAGAACTTGCTGAGCTAACAGTGCGTGCACTTGATGCATTATTAGATTACCAAGATTACCCATTACCTGCTGCACGTCGTTCAACCATGAACCGTCGTACATTAGGTGTTGGTGTTATCAACTTTGCTTATTACCTTGCTAAACATGGTGTGCGTTATTCTGACGGAAGTGCAAATAACCTTACTCACGAAGCTTTTGAAGCCATTCAATACTACTTATTGAAAGCATCAGTTAATTTGGCAAAAGAACAAGGCCCATGTCCGTTATTTAACGAGACAACCTATGCTCAAGGTATTTTACCAATCGATACTTACAAAAAAGATATCGATAATATTTGCAGTGCAAAATTGCATTACGATTGGGAAACCTTACGCGAAGAAATTAAAACACACGGTCTACGTAACTCAACATTATCAGCATTGATGCCATCAGAAACATCATCGCAAATCTCAAATGCGACCAATGGTATTGAACCACCACGTGGATACGTTTCCGTTAAGGCATCAAAAGATGGTATCCTCAAGCAAGTTGTTCCTGAGTTTGCTAAATACAAAGACAACTACGAGTTACTTTGGAATATTGGCAGCAACGATGGCTACCTACAACTTGTTGGCATTATGCAGAAATTTATTGATCAGGCTATCTCGGCAAATACTAACTACGATCCGAGCAAGCAAGTAGGTGGCAGAGTTCCAATGAAACTGTTACTAAAAGATCTGCTTAATGCTTATAAATTAGGTGTTAAGACACTGTACTACCATAACACTCGAGATGGCGCATCTGATAGCCAAAGCGACCTGAGTGGCGATGATTGTACGAGTTGTAAAATTTAAGCATTCAAAAGGGAGTCTTATGGCTCCCTTGTGATTTGAGGATATCATGGCCTATAGTACTTTTTGTCAAACTAGCAACGACCAACTTAAAGAACCAATGTTTTTTGGTCAATCAGTCAATGTTGCCCGTTATGACCAACAAAAATTTGAAATTTTCGAAAAATTGATTGAAAAGCAATTAAGCTTCTTTTGGCGTCCAGAAGAAGTGGATGTCTCTGGTGATCGTATTGATTACAATAACTTGCCAGATCATGAAAAGCATATTTTCATCAGTAATTTAAAATATCAAACTCTACTTGATTCAATTCAAGGCCGTAGTCCAAACGTAGCATTATTGCCTATCGTTTCACTACCAGAATTAGAAACATGGATTGAAACATGGTCATTTTCAGAAACAATCCATTCACGCTCTTATACGCACATTATTCGTAATATCGTTAATAATCCATCAATTATTTTCGATGATATTGTCCGTAATGAACATATTATTAAGCGTGCAGGTGACATTTCTAAATACTATGATGATTTAATCGCAGCTACCAATGATTATCACCGTTATGGTGAGGGTCAACACTCTGCTGATGGTATTGCTTTCACTGTTGATTTACATGACATCAAAAAGAAACTTTACCTGTGCTTAATGTCAGTTAATGCATTAGAAGCCATTCGTTTCTATGTTAGCTTTGCTTGTTCGTTTGCTTTTGCTGAGCGTGAACTCATGGAAGGCAATGCTAAAATAATCAAGCTAATTGCACGTGATGAAGCATTACATTTAACGGGAACTCAACATATGTTGAACCTATTACGTAATGGCCATGATGATCCACAAATGGCGATTATTGCAGCAGAATGTGAAGAAGAATGTTTCAGTATCTTTAAGGCTGCGGCTGAGCAAGAAAAAGAGTGGGCAGAATACCTATTCAAAGATGGTTCAATGATTGGTCTAAATAAAGAAATATTATGCCAATATGTTGAATACATTACTAACTTGCGCATGGTTGCTGTCGGCCTACGCCCGGCTTATGACGGTGCAAATCAAAACCCAATTCCATGGATCAACTCGTGGTTATCATCTGATAATGTTCAAGTTGCTCCTCAAGAAGCTGAAATCAGTTCATACCTTGTCGGTCAAATCGACAATGATATTAGTGCTGATGATCTTGGTGATTTTGAATTGTGAGTCAACTAACCTTTACGGTTAATGGTATTAAGGTTTGTGGCAATCGCCATGAACCTTTATTAACCCAACTAGAAAAAGCAGGCATTAAACCTGAGTATCAATGTCGCAATGGCATGTGTGGTGCTTGTCGATGTAAACTTATCTCAGGATCAGTCACTCAACAAGATGCTCTCGCTTTTATTGGTCCCAATGAAATATTAAGTTGTTGTTCTATTCCACAACAAAATATTGAAGTTCATTTTGACTATCAACTCAACACTGAACACCAATCAACTAAAACTAACATAGCTCTTTAATGCTATCTGATTATTTCAATCAAGATCACAATAAAGAGCTAATATGTTTATCAGTTAGCAGTATAACTACTTCACACACATCACGTGATAAACACCATCTTCAACTTCAGTACCTTCCGTTTCATGCTCAAAGCCAGGGAATTCTTTATCCCAAATTTCTAAGCTATGTAAGTACCCAATTTGAGGACTATTTGCATCGCCAAAATTCTCGCCTGACATCAGCATCGGAATACCTGGTGGGTAAGGAATAACAGCATTAGCGGCAATACGCCCTTGTAGTTTATTCGATGGCACCATTTCTACATTATCATCCACAATAGCTTCAAATGCGGCACGAGGAGTAATGTCAGCCTTTGGTAGGGTTGAATAAGCAGCATTTAACATTTCAGATGGCGTATGGGTTTTTAGATAACTAAACATCTTATCACCTAAGTCCTTCAAACCTAGATCACCATACACCTGAGGATGGCTTGCTGCTAAATCAGGTAGAACCGATTTCAGTGGGGTATTATTATCATAATGAGTTTTAAAACTGAGTAAGGTATTAACTAACGTTGCCCACTTACCTTTGGTTATTCCCATTGAGAATAAGAACATCACTTGGAAGTCTGTCGTACGAGTTGGCACAATACCAAAACGAGTAAGATATTGAGTCACTAATGCAGCAGGAACACCAGTATCAAGTAACTTACCGTTATCACCCATACCTGGCGCTAAAATACTGACCTTAATTGGATCGAGCATACACCAATCTTTAGGGATATCATCGAAACCATGCCATTTATCACCAGGTTTCATGATCCAAAAATCTTGGTTAGTCGCTAATAATTCAGCAGGAGCATCTTCAAATGCATATTCAACCCCAGTATCGGGATCAACAATAGATTCAGCATTCCATGGTTTAAAGAACCAATCTCCATCTGCAACAAACTCACGGTGTAAGCGTCCCATTGCTTGACGATAATCAACCGCTTCTTTGATAACTTCATTGGTTAACGACTCACCACGGTTACCCGCCATTTGTGACACTGCTATATCATTTGAAACACTAATTGCATATAAAGGTGATGTCGTTGCATGCATCATATACGACTGATTAAAACGCTCAAAGTTAATGTGATCTTTACCATTACGGACATGGATCCATGATGCTTGAGAAAGTGCATTTAATAATTTATGGGTCGAATGAGTAGCAAATACTGTTGGTCCATCATCAGGTGTATCTTCTGGCTCACCACGCATTGCAAAGTGATCGGTATAAATAGGGTTAAAACGGGCATAACCATACCAAGCTTCATCAAAGTGAATCCGATTACTACTTTCACTTAAAATCTCTTGAGCTCGTTTTGCATTATAACATAAACCATCATAAGTACAGTTTGTCACCACTGAATAAGTGGCCATATTACCCGCTTTATCTTTAGTTAACTCACTACTTTCAGCTGATTTTTTTAACCCTTCTGGTGACATTTGATCTGGATAAATCGGCCCTATAATACCGTAACGATTACGGGTTGGAACCATATAAACAGGCAATGCGCCAGTTAACATTAATCCCTGCTCTATCGATTTATGACAATTTCGATCACAAATAGCTAACGTATTTTCTCTCATACAAATTTGCATGATAGTACGATTAGCTCCTGATGTACCTGTTACTAATGAATAGGATCTATCAGCTCCAAACACTTTCGCGGCATAATCTTCACTTTCACCAAAGGCGCCAGTATGATCAAGCAATGAACCTAAAGATCCACGCTCTATCCCCATATCAGAGCGGAAGAGTCCTTCACCATAATAATTATAGAAGCGTTGACCTTCTGGTGTTTTTAGAAAGCCCACTCCACCTTGGTGTCCTGGTGCTGCCCATGAATATTCATGCACACTATCATATTTCATCATAGCATTAGCAAGTGGCGGTAATAATTGCTCACGATAACGTTGCATCGCTGCAATTGCGCGGCCTGCCATAAAATCAGATGTATCTTCTAAAATCCATGCAAACTCACTCACTAATGACATTAACTGACGATCAACAGTTAAGGTCATTTTTTTACGCTCTGCGAGTAAAAAAACAGGCACGCCTTGTTGGCGTTGATTCAATTTATCAATCAGAGAAAAAAACATATCATTCTCTTCTTGTTGTTGACCCGTCATGCTTGAGGTCAACATAAAGCAGTCAATCGCCATATTAACGTTGAGCATTGAGTAGCAATCATCATAAGTAGATGCTTTGACGACAATAATTGATTCATCTTCAAATTGTTCAACTAATCGGTCGATAGCATTTGCAACTACTCCCGTAGCTTGAGAGTTATCAAAAATTAATACTCTCATATGTTTACCATAATTCAACATATACAATCCTTTAATATCAGACTAGTAATTAATATTTCGCTTACTTCAATACAACTCACGATGACACTTTATTATTAATAGCTTCGCGGCTAGCAATAAACCCATAGAAGAAATAACCTAGCAACGTAATAATTGCGCCATAAAATACCGCCTCCTCACCGGTAGAATATGCACCATAAATGCTATACAACACGGCAATTGAACCAACAAATATACCGTTATTATATTCTTTCTTACTCACGTTACTTTGTCTCATAATTATTCCGAGAGCAGTTAACGCTAATACATAAGGCACCATATTAATAAATACAGCTAAGTTTACTAATACATTAAATTGTTTTAATAATGTTGGCGAAATAGTCATAACCGCAAGTAATAATTCAAAGGCTAACATGATCATCATGCCTTTAAATGGCGCATCATATTTATTTACATCACCAAAAACTTTGGGAAATAGACGCATATCAGCAGCAACTTTTGATACTTGTGCATTGGTAAATTGCCACCCAAGTAGCGACCCCACACAAGCCATAATCGCCATTGCTGTAATAATTTCTCCTACTAATGGGCTAAACATTTGTGCAAATACCAGCCCAAATGGAGAATCAGATTTTGCTAAAATCTCGTTAGGAATAATACCTTGAATAACCGTAGTGGAAGCAATATACGTTGCGGCAGAGAAAACAGTCGCTAACATACAAGCTAAAGGAACATTTCGTTTAGGGTTTTCAACTGTGCCTGAGTTAGCACCCGCCGACTCAATACCTAAAAATGCCCATAATGTTAATGCCATTCCAGAATAAATTGCACTGCCAACTGAGATGTCATGGGGGTTCCAAGCTTCTTCAAAAATTTTCGTATCAAACCAAAACCAACCAATAATCGATAATCCAAGGACTGGAATTATAATTCCCCACACGGTAACTGTAGATATTTGCCCGGTTATTTTGGCGCCTTTGACGTTGGCAAACATAGTAATAATAAGGATAGAAATAACGCCAACAAAGGTATGAATTGGCGTTTCTTTTAACCACGGAATAAAATATTCCAAATAACCAACACATGAAACAGAAATAGCTACCGCACTAATAACAAGACACACATAATAAGTATAAGAGGCAATAAAAAAACTGGATTTACCATGTGCTTTTTCAGCGTAGGCGGACATACCACCATCGTCTGTACAATACATACCACATTTAGCAAATGCATAAGCGATAGCTAATGCACCTATTGCAGTAACACCCCATGCAAGTAACGCAATTCCTCCTGTTGCAGCTAAACTGGAGGGTAATAATATTATTCCCGAACCCATCATATTAACGGTAACTATGGTCGTTAATCCCATTAGTCCCATTTTGTTACTGTTTCCACTCATAACGTAAACTACCTTATTAATTATTTTAATAACGATAATATTCCGATAAAATTACTTATCACTGTCGTATATCGAAACAAGTATAATTTAAAATTTTAATGTCGGTTTATTTGTTAATGATATATTTGAACATTTAGATTTATATGTGGAGGGAGTAATTTTTTTATTGCACATTTTAAATATATAAACTATGTCGCTACATTTTTATTTATCATTCAATGACTAATAATCAAAAAAAAGCGCAAAAAAGAAAAATATCTTTTATTACGCTTTTTTTATTTGTTATTAAAATTTTATTTTATTTTAAACGTCGCAATCGTATTCGCATTAATATCTTTAACAGTTAATATATCATTATTAATACTGTAACTTGCGAATTCAGGTAATGCAGCTAGGAATGCTTGTTCTAATTCCATTCCTTCCATACACATTTTACGTGTTGATGCCGCTTGCCCTACTGTCAATGTTGATGCCGTTTTCGCGGTTAATGTACCATGGAAATTATTACAGCCAGAAAAACCACTTACTGTGTTTGTTGTGGTATCAAACTGAATAAAAGCATTATTGCCACCAGCACCGGGTTGTACAGCTTGACCAGATAATGTCACTAATTGCCATTGTGGGCCAGCAAGTGCTGGTTGATTGGCTTGCGGTGCTGCATTTTGAGCTGGCGCAATACGATCTAGTTTAACCTCTAATGGCTGTTTTGCATCAGCGGCAAATGGATCCATTGCTGATGTTGAAGTCATAATTAATTTATTATCAACTTTCACTGTTGCACGCACATTATAACGGTGATTAGCTTTTATTTTATTTGCGTCATAATTTAACGTAACCGGATAAGGTGGTGCACCAGCAATATCCATTGATTCAGTACTCAATGTGACAGAGGGTGCATCTGCCAGAGAGACATCTTCAAGCGCAACATTCAGCACCGCACCAGGTGGTAACATACGGCGATCTAAATAGATAACACTAACTTCTAATGGTTTCATATTGGCTTGCTCTGCTTTAACGACAGCAGCTGGTTGCTGAGATGCCTTTACTGTTGCTTCATTATCATTACAAGCTTGTAGCATTAACGCCGATAAAATTACTGATGTCGCTAATACTACTTTTTTTAATTTAAAAGCCATTATTTTTCCTTAAATTTACATATGCTTATTTGCAGAAATTTGGTTATCTATTGCTGAGCAACTCATCATTGGGATTAGCCTATTTTTAATTGTACTAGCAATGATTAGCCATCAATTTAATTGAATACTATCATTTATTTTTGCAATAATACAGCATTCAAAATAACAAAAAACAGCCATAGATACTGTGGCTGTAAACGTTTTTAATTATAGAGTCTCAGTTGCGATACGATCTAATGATTCATAACAACCAAAGACTTCTTCACCTTGTAAATGGCGGCGTAACATATCAAACATAACCGTTGCTATAATCCAACGTCGATTATAATTGTTGTATTGACGTTTAAAAACCAACTGCTGACACCAGCAACCATCAGGAGTTGTAAGACCCAGCATAAAGCTACCGTCAGTGGATGACGGCCCGGTTGTTAGGGTATAAGTTGCTGGCGCATGTAAATGTAATCGTTGAGCGCGTAATGCAATTAATGTTGATAATTCTTCCGCTTCAGCATGATCATCTATGTTATCGGCCATAACCTCACTAACAGCAAGTTTTGTGCTCAATGCTGGTACATCTTGGAGCCAATTAATCGCAAACCCACCCGAACTTTGTTCTGACAATGCTAACGACGCCTGTTGAGGTAATAAACTCGCAATCGTCTCGAGTAACGGACACCCTTCACCAACGATATTGTCTCCAAGTAACGCTATCATTTGTGATAACAGCGCAGTTACTTGTATACCATCTTGAGGAGCAAATAACTTAATTTCAATAAAAGGCAACGATGAGCGATAGCCCAAGCTATATCCATCTGGCAATATCAATACTTGAAAAAGATCACTGATGCTAGACTCTGACAATCCATAAGTATAAAGACGATGGCAAACCTTGCTGTCCACCACATTAAACATAGTCTGTAGCCGCGGTAATATCTGATCCTTTACCATGACCTTAAACTCACTTGGTACTCCTGGTGTAAAAAACAGCCATGCTCGATTTAATTGCATCATAAAACCGCAAGCTGTACCGACAGGATTATCAATTAATTCAGCACCTTCAGGTAGCATTGCCTGTTTAAGGTTCGCATCAGGCATTACTCGCCCGAGTTGCTGATATTTCGTTGTCATTTCAGCAACCCAAGCGTCGGACTGTTCAAGTCCAACATTAGCTGCCATTGCTGCAGATGCTGCTGTTAAATCGTCCGATGTTGGTCCTAAACCACCATTTACGATCACAATATCAGCACTTAAACTACACATCTCAATTTCTTTCGCCAATGCTTCATAATCATCACCCACCGTCACTCGGCGTGTCATTGCAAAACCTTGCTCGAAAAACAATGCTGATAACCATGCAGCATTTGTATCTGCAATATCGCCATACAGTACTTCTTCACCGGTACTGATCATCACTATATTAAGCATGGTTGTTATTCCCTATAAAAACTTGATTATTAAATACAGTTTATGCCTAACCTGAAATCATAGATAGAATATTATGCATTGACTTTATTATCGATTGTTTATCATTCAATAACAACCAACTGTAATAAAAAGTTTACACAATAAAGATAAGTTGACAGTTATACACTCTATGGTTAATGTAGCCGCTAACAGCAATGCTGAAATCTTGTTAATTTGTTATTTTATCTAGTCAAGAGAGATTTAAAGTGCGAAATATTCATCCTAATACTGCCTATCGATAGCCACAGTGGCTCAATCTAGGTGTAAACATTTTAAAACACTTCATCTCGATTATGCCGCTGTGGCCTGCTTTTATATATAGGGAGCGACCACAGGTGTATTTATACCCCCTCCCACATACATTTTTTCCTCAGGGAGTGACATAATCATGTCTTTAAATAAAACATTCGGCAGTATGCTGATCATTGCTGGCACCACCATTGGTGCAGGTATGCTAGCCCTTCCTCTTGCATCAGCAGGATTAGGCTTTACAACTGCAACAATCATCATGATCGCTATTTGGGCATTAATGACCTACACCGCACTATTAATGCTGGAAGTTCATCAACACGCAGATCCCTCTTCAACTTTAAACACCTTGGCATATCAATTATTAGGTCGTAAGGGTCAAACTATCGCAACATTAGCGATGTTCTTCTTGTTTTACGCATTATGCGCCGCTTACATTGCAGGCGGTGGAAGCCAATTAAGTGAAAAGATTTCCACTTGGACAGGAACAACAATTGCGCCTCAAATAGGGGCTGTGATTTTTACGGTTGCTATTGCTAGTGTGGTATCAATCGGCACACACAGTGTTGATATGGTTAATCGTATTCTTTTTACAGCAAAAGTAGTGGCACTTGCAGTTATGCTTGGATTATTACTACCACATGTTCAAGGGCAACATTTGGTTGAAATGCCGATCGAAAAAGGATTAATTCTGTCTGCATTACCTGTAATTTTCACATCATTTGGTTTTCATGGCAGTATTCCTTCTATTGTTCGATACATAGGAATTGATATTAAAGCCCTGAAAAAAATCATGATCTTTGGTTCTGCATTACCATTAATGGTGTACATTTTATGGCAATTAGCTAGCCAAGGTATTATGGGACAACCACAATTAATGGCTAATACGACCTTAGGCGCATTTATTGGTAGTTTAAGTCAATTACTGCATAATCCTATGGTCGGTCAGTCGGTCTCTATTTTTGCAGATCTTGCATTAGCCACTTCATTCCTTGGAGTGAGCTTAGGACTATTTGATTTTCTGGCTGATACCCTTAATCGTGGTAACCATCTAGCAGGTCGTGGACAAACGGCTTTAATTACATTTTTACCGCCGCTCGCTTTTGCTGTGTTTTACCCACAAGGGTTTATTATGGCACTTGGTTATGCCGCTATTTCATTAGTTATTTTAGCAATATTCTTACCAGTCGCGATGGTTAGAGTACAACGCAAGACTGCTAATAATCAGTCAGCTTATGTAGTAAAAGGCGGCTCGCTGGCTTTAGGTATTGTCACTATTATCGGCATAATTATTATCGCAGCACAATTATTACAAATGATTGGAATAATACCCGCTGTCGGTTAATGGTTTAATAATATCGTCATATAAAAATGCGGCTGTAGATAGCCGCATTTTTATTCACAATCACGGTTAAATATCCACCGGTTAAATGTAATAACGTGGACTAATATCACGTCGTTATCATTAATGTATGTTTAACCGGTATTATTTCCGCTATTCTCACTTAAATTAACACCTTAATAAAAAGAAAGAAGCTGGAGATGGATCCTTTCTCACCTCTACATTATCTTCAAAATCCAATTTGGGTCTTTGATGTTGATAATAAAAAAATCCTATGGGCAAATGATAAATCACTCCCTTTGTGGGAAGCTGCATCGATTGATGAGCTCTTAGACCGTGATTTAGGTCAAGATATGTCAGCTGCGGCAGGGGCAACGCTACTAGAATACCAACACGCCTTTAAATCAAATAAAACCATTAAAACTTGGTGGCGTTTCAATCCCAAAAAGATCACTAAAAACATGCTGTGTTTATTTTCAGGGATCCCGCTTGATGATGGCCGTATCGCAATGTTGGTTGAGGTGATTGCAGATGAATCATCGCTACGCCGTGATCTTGCATTTTCTGACTGTTCAAATTTAGCGCTTCTTTTTAATGACGTTGGTCGTTTTATCAGCGCTAACGATGCTTTTGCAAGTCACTTCACTGATAAATTAAGCGACCTTTCGGAGTTTATTGGCGATACTGACATTGCCCAAAAATGGCTCAAGGATGCAAAAAAAAATAATCACTTCAAGTGCAGTCGCTTATGTTGGACGGGACAACGTCATCATTGGTTTGATATTGAAGCTAAATGGCTAAGCGATAATTCACAGTTATTACTACAGCTGGTTAATGTCACTAAAGATAAAGAAAAGCTCAATCAAGAAAAATACAATGCTGATCATGATTATCTAACCGGACTAATGAATCGTCGCGGTGTATCTGCTGCACTAAAAGCGAGTCATCATCACTTATCACACTATAGCCTACTGTTTCTTGACCTTGACGGGTTTAAACTTGTTAACGATTCTTATGGCCATGCCGCAGGAGATAAATTACTGCGTGCTGTTGCAATACGACTGTTAAATATTGTCAAAGACAGAGGACTCGTGGCACGCTTTGGTGGTGATGAGTTTATTATTCAAATCGAGAAGCGTAATTATACCACTCTCGCTTATTTTGCTAATCAAATAATAGAAACATTAAATCGACCATTTCATATTAAAGATATTGGTGAACTTTCAATTAGCTGCAGTATAGGTACATCCAACTATCCTGATGACGCCAATAATTTTGATACTCTCGTCACCCAAGCAGATATGGCAATGCACCGCGCAAAACAGCGAGGCCGTAATTGTTATTATCCTTTTTTACAAGAAATGGCAGATGCGTTATATCGTAAAATGACCCTGCGTCACCATTTATCTCAAGCAATTGAAAATAATGATTTTGAGTTATATTACCAACCTATTATTGACTTAAATACACAACAACTAAAAGGTTTTGAAGCACTGATCCGTTGGTACGATGAATCATTAGGTCAAGTTTCACCGGCTGAATTTATTCCATTAGCAGAAGAAACAGGACAAATTGTGCCGCTAGGATTATGGATTTTACACAGCGCATGCCAGCAATTAGCCTATTGGACTCAGCATTATCAGCAGCCTTTTATTATCAGTATCAATTTATCACGCGCACAATTACAACCGACTTTAGCGCAAACTATTGAGCAAATGATCTTTCAATATAATATAAACCCATCATTACTTGCATTAGAAATCACAGAATCAGCCATGCTCCAAGATTACTGTGAAACCAAACCGTGTTTAGATGCGCTTGCAGCGATGGGAATTGAGTTATATTTAGATGATTTTGGTACTGGCTATTCATCCCTATCACAGTTACATGATCTACCAATCAGTACGGTTAAACTTGATCAAAGTTTTGTGCAAGGTGAACATACAAGCAGCAAAGTCATTATTGAAGCGACAAAAGCCATTTGCGAGAAATTGAACTTAAAAATTGTGGCTGAGGGCGTTGAAACACGTGCACAACTTGATTATATCAACCAATGTGGTTTTGATTATTGTCAGGGGTATTTCTTTAGTAAACCCATGCCCGTTGATGAACTTGAGCAGAAATATTTTCACCCTAAATTAATTAATATATTGGCTTAAATTAGCCATTAAATACTTTCCCTATCACCTAGTGATAGGGAATCGTTCATGGTTAAGTTACAAATCACCACGCTCCGCATGAATTAATACATTACGCGGAGTGATTGGCTTATCACAAAAAGAGCCGATCACGACGTTATAACCTTGCTCCTCCAGAAAACATGCACGATCAAGTACTAGCCACATTTCCAATGGCCGACGAAATAATTGTCGAACAAGCTCCATTCTTTCAGTAATAGCAAACCGCTGTTCGCCTTGACGCTGCCAGTACTCAAAATCAATATTTAAAGGTAAATCAAGGCCTTTTTTTGCAGCAGCCCACTGACAAAACGCTTCAAAACCCTGTGTAAGTAAGGCTTTTTGTACATTTGGCACCGCTAGATAAGTATCAGTTTGGTTGAGCTCTCTTTGTAATAAATCAAACCCTAACCGAAAACTCACTTCCACAAATCGTAGTTGTCTTACGCGATTACCCGCCGTAACCGTTTCTTGTAACGGCAGCCGTAAATCATGTTTCGATAACACTAATGCACTTGTTTTTGCTGCTGTAGACATAGGTTGATAATGCGATTGCCGAATTAAATGGTAACAGCAAGGTGAAATGCTCACTGCGGCCCCTTTTTTAGCCGCTACACGTTGCAATAATGAAACATGTAAATCTCCACAAGCATGCAAGGCAACTGCATGTTGCTGCTGAACAATCGCGGTATTACTCTCAATACTAAACGCATCTGCATGAACAAAATTAATGTCTAACTGTAATTGTTTTGCAGCTTGCTCACCATCAACACATAATTGCTGTTGCCACTCAAGACTCGTAACTGGTTGCTGATGGGATGCAGCGAGCACACGTCCAAGGTAGCCTTTACCAGCACACCACTCTAGCCATGGTAAACCTAGTCGCGGTAACACTTCATTAAAAGCGGTAATTTGTTGCCACTTTCGCCCCGGAATACCACTCTCAAAACCTTGTGGTACCGAACGCTCGGTTCGCACTAACGGTGATACTTCAGCTGCAATTTGGGTTAACTGTTCAGCATCTTTAATCCATGGCAGTAATGCTGTTGTTAATGCATGAATATCCTGACTTAATAATTGTAATTGGCTGTCATCAATACTCATTAGCCATTGACAAAATTGTGGGTTTTGCTGCCAAACAAATCCACGCTCAGCAAAAGGCATAAACTGCCAAAATTGGCAATTGCTCACCAACAATGCATCAAGACGATGAAAAAGCTCAACGTAGTTAGACATAAACAACCATTTACTCACCAAAAAATTGGAGGCTAGTGTATACCAAGCTCACGTATGAGGCATTAACCAAATAAAAAAACCGCTATCACTAGCGGTTTATGTTGTGTTTACAATAATATTTGTGGTTATCTAATCGGTAAATCCATTGAGGCAAACATCTCGTTTATTTCTGCGGCATTTTTTAATCCAATCGCTTGGTCAACCACATTACGCGTAAGATGCGGTGCAAAACGCTCCATAAAATCATACATATAAGAGCGTAAGAATGTACCTTTCTTAAAGCCTATCATTGTCGTACTTGATGCGAAAATATGGCTTGCATCAATCGCGACTAAATCATGGTCAGCAGCTGTATCGATTGCCATACTTGCAATAACACCAACCCCAATTCCTAAACGAACGTAAGTTTTAATCACATCAGCATCTGTCGCAGTAAAAACAATCCTTGGCGTTAAACCTGAACGATTAAAGGCACTATCCAACTCAGAACGTCCGGTGAAACCAAACACATAAGTGACTAATGAATATGCGGCTAAATCATGAATAGTGATCATTTCTTTCGTCGCAAGCGGGTGATCTTTGCGTACCACAATGGAACGATTCCAATAATAACAAGGCAACATAATCATATCTTGGTATAGATGTAATGCTTCAGTTGCTATTGCAAAATCAGAACTACCTTTACCGACAGCATCTGCAATTTGCGCTGGTGTTCCTTGATGCATGTGCAGTGAAACTTTAGGAAAACGATGTGTAAAACCTTGAATAACTTGCGGCAGTGCATAACGTACTTGTGTATGGGTCGTCGCAATATTCAACGTTCCCATTTCAGGGTGAGTATGCTCACCAGCAACCGCTTTAATGCTCTCAACGCGCGATAAAATATCTCGCGAGATGCGCACTATCTCTTCACCTGCAGAGGTTACTTTGGTTAAATGTTTACCACTACGTTCAAAAATTTGAATGCCGAGTTCATCTTCCAATAACCGCACTTGTTTACTAATACCAGGTTGAGAGGTATACAAACTCTCTGCCGTTGATGACACATTAAGGTTATGATTTACGACCTCAACGATATAGCGTAATTGTTGTAATTTCATGGTCTCGCCCAATCAATAATCCGTTACCTTTCACACTGTTCCATAAACTCATCCACTGATTTTTATGTCAAAGCATGATCGTGCAACCATGTAATAAATATTTTATATATTGAATTAGCCCCGTTTCATAGTTTTTATTTACTTTTAGTCATAAAAAATACCATTCAACCACCGTATAAGTATAAGAGCATGTACTAATTACGCACTAGCATTAGAGACTTAGTCATATTAAATAGAAACTAATAAAGGGAATAAATAAGAATGTCTGTAATCTACGCTGTTATCTTAGCTTTTAATTCTCTTAAAATAGCATCACATGCGCGTTGTAATTCTGTATCTTGAAGTAATACCAGAACAAAAACAAAGCATTTGATCTAAAAAGCCACATCTTTCTCTACAACGTTATTAAGTTAGCATTTTTTACTAACAAACTACCACTAAACAACGAGATAGTGTATCTTCCTTAGTTATATATTAACCATAAAAGATAGTAAAATTTTATGAGTATCCCTCTTGTTATTGGTTTAATCAGTCTTCTACTCATTTTAATTATTGGTTACAGCGTAATCATCCAATATCGCCAGCGACTGGAAAGTGCAAAACAACAAGAACTGGCTAAACAAGTTGCTATCATTGATGCAACTGAAGAGCTCATAAGTAATGCCAGTCACTTACCTTACAGTAAAGAATTATTAGTCTGCCTTAATAAACGTATTCTTTATGCGCTAGAAAGCATTGCTGAAATAGATACTAAAGATAGAACACTAAAACAACGTATTCAGCATGTTAGCGAACAATTAACGTATTTAGAAACCCATTTTGATCAAACTAATGTGGTGCAGTTTCAAGTGCCGAACTCCGATCGACAAGCGATTGGCATGTTACAATTAGTTAAGCGCTTAAAAAGCGTTTTAAAAGGAGAGCATGGTAAAGGCCGTATCGCAACCCAAGCTTATGTGCAAGAAAATACCCGTCTCGATAATATGCAATTGCGCATCAATATTGAAAATGTGGTTAAACGTGCAAATGATGCACGCTTAAAACGCCAATTTGGTACCGCTAAGCAACTGCTCAAAAAAGGTATTGATGTTTTATCATCTCGCAATGATAGCTACGCCACTAAAGCTCTGCAAAAACTACAATATATGTTGAATGAGATCGACAATAATATGAGCGTAAGTAGCGAACAAGAACGCCAACAGTTACTTGATAAAGATAACGATGAATTAGATGTATTATTCCAACCAAAGCGGAAATGGTGATCTGATTCGCTTTGGCTTAAAATAAGCCAACGACAAAGGTCGCAATTGCGACCTTTTTTTATGCCTTCAATAACAATAAAAAGAACATCTTATGGATAATACTCAGCAAATGATTAATACGCTGCTTAAACCGATTAATCAGTTTCTTCAATGTGAAACCCCTGATAGCTGGATTGAAGAAGCCCGTCAACCAGAAAATCTCACTGCATTATTAGTCGATCACTGTAATTGCGAGTTAAAGGCTAGCCAAACTGCAATGTTTATGGTGCGTAAATACGCCGTTGATAAAGCCAGTGGTGCAGCATTGATGGCATGGGCGAAACCTTATGAAGATTTTGTTTACGGCGGAAATGAGCGTTCAACCACTGATTTTCACAGTAAGAAAAATGGTTTACTGGCACCATTAACACCACGCAGTGATTTTGCTCATGGATCAGAGCTAATAGATAAAATGGTGCGGTTAATTAAAGAAGAATTCCATCATTTTGAGCAGGTACTTGAGATCATGGATAAACGTGATATTGCTTACCATAATCTTCATGCTGGACGTTATGCTAAAGGCTTAATGAAAGCGGTTCGAACGCATGAACCAGCAACCTTAATTGATAAGCTTATTGTTGGTGCCTATATTGAAGCACGTTCTTGTGAACGATTCGCTAAACTTGCGCCCTATTTAGATCCAGAACTAAGAAAATTCTATATTTCATTATTACGTTCAGAAGCGCGTCATTATCAAGATTATCTAACACTTGCAGAAAAGATTGCGGGTAAAAATATTGCTGATCGTATTCGTATTATTGGTGCGAAAGAAGCAGAGTTAATTCTAGCGCCCGATGATACTTTCCGTTTCCACAGTGGCGTTCCGGTTATGGCTGTTTGTAGTGCTTAAACCAAACATTAACTCACGCTACAATAGCGTTTAAAAAAACAAAAAACCGCCCAATTAGGCGGTTTTTTTTTAATCTAACAAAAGAGGCTATTACTCTTCTTCAGTTGATTTTTCTTTTTTCGGTTTCTTACGCTTGTCGGTAATTTCCCACTTGCCGTCCACAAATAGACCAGTCCAGCCTGTTGGCTTTCCGTCTACTTCTGAGCGCACGTAATTCTCTTTGGTTTTACGAGAAAAACGAATAACTGTTGGTAACCCATCAGGGTCAGCAACTGGCGCATCGGTTAAGTATAAGAACTTAGGCGATAAACGTTCTTTAAAGCGAACCAACTCTTCCACTAATGGCGCACGTGTTTCACGCGACTTAGGGAAAGTACTCGCTGCCATGAACAAACCAGAAGCACCATCACGTAATACAAAGTACGCATTAGTGTCTTGTGTACATGGAATTTCTGGTAAATGTACTGGATCTTCTTTCGGTGGCGCAACTTCGCCATTCTTGAGGATCTTACGAGTGTTCTTACACTCTTCGTTAGTACAACCCATGTACTTACCAAAACGAC
This sequence comes from Photobacterium andalusiense, assembly GCF_900185625.1. GTDB lineage: Bacteria > Pseudomonadota > Gammaproteobacteria > Enterobacterales > Vibrionaceae > Photobacterium > Photobacterium aquimaris. Next base: position 376,246 of record NZ_FYAJ01000001.1, on the reverse strand, counting down.
CGTTTTTGAGTTCCATATCAGAACCACACTTATCGCATTCAATCAGTGGGCCTTCGTAGCCTTTAAGCTTGAACTCACCTTTCTCGACAATATAACCATCACAACTTGGGTTATTACCACAAACATGCAGTTTACGATCTTGGTCAATTAAGTAAGCATCCATTGCCGTACTACAAATAGGACAACGTTTCTTGGCACGTAATGCTGCCGTTTCAACATCTTCCTCAAGTACATTAACAATGCCTTCTTCACTGCCTAAGTTAATCGTCGTTTTACAGCGCTCTTTTGGCGGTAAGGCATAACCCGAACAGCCTAAGAACACGCCTGTCGATGCGGTACGAATACCCATCGGACGAGAACATGTTGGACATTGAATGTCAGTCAGTACGATATTGTTAGGTTGCATGCCGCCTTCTGATTCATCTAACTCAGCCTTTTTAAGCTCAGCAGTAAAATCAGAGAAGAACTCATCCAGTACCTTCTTCCAGTTTTTCTCACCTTCAGCGATTTTATCAAGATTACCTTCCATACGGGCAGTAAAATCAAAATCCATCAGGTCAGGGAAACTGTTATCTAGACGGTCAGAAACAATCTCACCCATCTTTTCAGCATAAAAACGACGCTGATCAACACGTACATAACCACGATCTTGAATGGTTGAAATAATCGACGCATACGTTGATGGACGACCAATACCACGCTTTTCAAGTTCTTTAACCAATGCAGCTTCTGTAAAGCGTGCTGGCGGCTTAGTAAAGTGTTGTTTAGGCTCAAGCTGCTCTAACTTCAGTACGTCACCTACGTTAACTTCAGGTAATGTTGTATCTTCATTTTTACCTGATGGGCGCTGCACTAATGTCCAACCTGCAAAACGTAATGTACGGCCTTTCGCTTTCAGCAAGAAATCACCTGCCTTAACGTTGATCGTACTTGAGTCATATTTTGCTGGCATCATTTGACAAGACACAAATTGACGCCAAATTAAGTCATACAACTTAACTGCATCTTGATCCATGCCTTCTAAATTTTCAGCTTTTACTTCTACGTTTGAAGGACGAATCGCTTCGTGCGCTTCTTGGGCATTTTTCTTACTGCCATACACATTGGCATTTTCAGGTAAATACTCATTACCATACTCATTGCCAATCAGCTCACGTGCCGCTTCAACCGCTTCTTTTGAAAGATTGGTTGAGTCAGTACGCATGTAAGTAATATAACCCGCTTCATATAAGCGCTGTGCAAGGCCCATGGTACGCTTAACACCGTAACCTAGACGTGTACTTGCCGCTTGCTGTAATGTCGAGGTGATATAAGGCGCAGATGGCTTACTGCTGGTTGGGCGATCTTCACGCTCAATCACTTCATAAGCTGCTTTTTCAAGTAGCGCATGCGCTGCCATCGTATCGGCTTTATTTTCAGGACGGAATGATTTACCCGCCTGTTGTGCGACCATTAACCGTAGTGCATTTTTGCCTACCGTCAGTGTGTCTGCATGAATATCCCAAAACTCTTCAGGGTCAAACGCATTGATTTCATGCTCACGCTCAACAATCAGCTTTACAGCTACTGACTGTACACGACCCGCAGATAAGCCGCGTGCCACTTTTTTCCACAATAGTGGCGATACCATGAAGCCAACAACACGATCGAGGAATCGACGTGCTTGTTGTGCATTCACACCATCAATATTCAATTCACCAGGCTGTTCAAATGCTTGTTGAATAGCATTTTTGGTGATTTCGTTAAACACAACCCGTTTGTAGCGTGATTCATCGCCGCCGATGATCTCACGAAGGTGCCACGCAATGGCTTCTCCTTCGCGGTCCAAATCCGTTGCGAGGTAAACAAAGTCAGCATCTTCTGCTAATTTTTGAAGTTCACTAACGACTTTTTCTTTGCCTGGAAGTATTTCGTAATGCGCATTCCAATCATCATAGGGATCAACACCCATCTTGCTGATTAACGCTTTACGATCTTTCTTCTTTTTAATCGCCGCTTTCTCTTCAACACTCAACCCTTTAGTCGATGTTGCTGCCGCTTTTTTGCCGCCACTGCGGGCGCCCGTTGGCAAATCACGTACGTGACCAACGCTTGATTTTACAATGAAATCCTTACCCAAGTACTTATTGATTGTTTTCGCCTTGGCTGGGGACTCCACGATAACGAGAGATTTACCCATAATGACCCTATTACGTCCTCGTGCTCGCTAATACTAAAAATATAAATAACTGCTTAGCTAATCATTAGCGCCACAACATTCGACCAATCTCATTAAGTCACTAATCGAAAAATCTAAGAGCAGTGAATTAATATGATGAGTTCCAATTTGATAATGATACATATTTGCAATTAATTATTGCACTTCATTTACGTAAAATACTCTTTACATATTGGGCTAGAAAACAAGAAGGTCAACTGCTTTTTAATTTATTTCGTCTATTTGGTTGCAGCTTCCGCAATTGTTATTAACTTGTAAATAAATTCTAAGCTTAGTTTAATCGATTTACAACGTACTGATTATCAAGGTGATAAAATCATAATTTACCTTATAGGACAATCACTTTGATGCTTTCTCGCTACTGTAATAACATAAAACCGCGTTATCATTACCATCTATATAGAGATATTTGATCCGTTTTAGTAAATTTTCTTGCATCTAATCACAGTATCACTTTTTTTAATGCTAATTAATGTTGGAATCTGAATAGATATTAACCAACTGACAATCCTGTTATTTGTTTTCTGACACCAACTTACTTAGACTGTTATTATTTTACTATTGATGAGTATTAATCATGGCTAATAAAGTTGAAATTTCGATCAATGAGTTATTAATGATCGCCAACCAAATCATTCAAGATCACAAAGATTATGTTGAAGGTATGCGCGCAACATCTGTAACAGAAAAAGACGGCGTATTGATCTTTAAAGGTGAATATTTCCTTGATGAAGACGGCTTACCAACCGCTAAAACAACGGCAGTTTTTAATATGTTCAAATTCCTTGCTCATAAATTATCGCCAGAATTTACCCTTAGTACACTACTGGTTTAAATCAAAAAATAGTTTAAATCAAAAAAAACCCGCAATGATTGCGGGTTTTATTTTTTAGTCAATTAGCGATAGTTACATAAAAGGACGCTGACCACGTGCAACCCACTTCATTAGTAATGTATCAGCAGCTTCACTAGATGCCCCTGATAACTTTTCAATCAACTTCTTGCGACGTACATATTTAACTTGCAGCACTTCACGTGCCTTGCACGCTTCAGTGATCAAATCATCACTGGTGCTAATCTGATCCACTAAGCCTAATTCAAGTGCTTGTTGACCAAACCAATGTTCGCCCGTTGCTACTTTATTAAGATCAAGTTCTGGACGATGAACAGCAATAAATTGTTTAAATAAGCCGTGAGTTTCTTCAATTTCTTCTTTGAATTTTTCACGGGCTTTATCGGAGTTTTCACCAAACATTGTTAAGGTACGTTTAAACTCACCAGCAGTGATTTGTTCAAACTCAATATCGTTTTTCTTCAATACCTTACTGAAGTTTGGTAACTGTGCAATCACACCAATTGAGCCCACAATAGCGAACGGAGCAGAGACGATTTTATCAGCCACACACGCCATCATATAGCCACCACTTGCTGCGACTTTATCAACTGCAATCGTTAATGTAATACCGGCCGCTTTTAAGCGATCAAGTTGTGATGATGCTAAGCCGTAAGCATGCACCATACCGCCGCCAGTTTCTAAACGTAATAGAACTTCATCACCTTCAATTGCGATGGCTAAAATAGCACTAATCTCTTGGCGTAATGATGACACTTCGCGCGCATCAATACTGCCATGAAAATCAATCACAAATAAACGTGGCTCACGCGTTGTGGTTAAATTGCCATTTTTAACTGCTTGTTTTATTTCATTTTGACGCGCTTTATCATGTTCTTTATCTGATTTTTTATCAGCCTTATCACGTGCTTTTAGTAACGCTTTATCAAATAAATGTGATTCTAACTGCTCAACGGTATCTTTATATTGCTCAGTTAAGTCAATCACCTCAAGTTCACCTTTTTGTGAACCGTGACGCCCATTTAATGCTTTTGCTAACACCAACACACCTACAATCGCAATAACGACTGTCGCGATTTTGGCGAAAAACAGACCATACTCAAACAAAAATTCCAAGATTCAACCCTCTATTTAGCAACAAAAAGCGCCATAAGCTATTGTAACTATGTTATTACCATCGTTACTATGACTTCAATTTATTACGAAAATAAATCAAGCTCACCGTCACGATTATCAAATAAATGTACGTTCTCTCAGAGTATAAATTCTGATATGTTTTAGTAGTAATCGATATTACAGCCAAGCTCAAGACTTGATACGTTCTTCGACGAAAAAACAGCCAAATAACAACAAAAAGACATTATTTAAAAGGAAGCTGCCGTGAATTATCTAATAGCTGAGAATAATTTAAAAGATCGAGTGATCTTAGTAACAGGTGCTGGTGATGGCATTGGTCGAGAAGCGGCACTTCAATATGCTGCTCATGGCGCCACTGTGATTTTATTAGGTAGAACTGTCGCTAAACTTGAAGCCGTTTATGATGAAATAGAAACCAATGGCGGTAACCAGGCTGCAATTATACCGTTAGATTTAATGGGCGCGACCAAACAGCATTATCTTGATATGGCAGATACTATTAAACAACAATTTGGCCGCTTAGATGGCGTATTACACAATGCTGGCCTATTAGGAGCATTAAGCCCTATTGATCACATCGAAGAGTCTGTTTTTGATGATGTAATGCAAGTTAACGTTAAAGCGCAACTATTGTTAACTCAAGCTATTTTGCCATTAATCAAGCAATCACCAGATGGCCGTATCATCTTTACCTCATCAACCGTTGGTCACAGTGGTCGTGCTTTTTGGGGAACCTATGCTATTTCTAAATTCGCCACTGAAGGTATGATGCAAGTATTAGCCGATGAGCTCAACGAGACGACTGTTAATGTCAATGCCATTAACCCAGGTGGTACGCGTACAGGCATGCGCGCACAAGCGTTTCCTGCCGAAGACGCACGGTTACTTAAAACGCCACTTGATATTATGCCACTGTATTTGTATCTCATGGGGCCTGAAAGTCGTCATGTTTCGGGGCAATGTATTGATGCTCAACCACAAAGAAAACCAGGTATCAGTAGCGAAGAAGAATAATTCATTGGAGCTGTAATCTATAATAAATAGCAGCGAAAAAAAAAGCCGACATCACTGTCGGCTTTTTAGTATTCATCGTACGATGATACGGTTAGTCATATATTACTGACGTGTACGCGGCTTTGCTGGCTTATTCGCTAACGGATTACGACGATTTGCCGCATTACCCGAAGGCTTACGCTTGCCAGATGCACTTTGTGGTTTATCTGATGCGTTATAAGGCTTCTTCGCATCATCTCTTGGCTTACCAGCAATATGTACTGGTTTACCTTGTGCGCGATCTGAACGAGGTTTAGCGTTATCACGACCTGTTGATGCAGGTTTCGCACGACCACGACCACCACGTTGCTCTTGTTGTTGAGCGTCTGCCTCAGCATTACGGCTTGAACTTGATGGTGCACGACGATCATTGTTACGACCACGACGACCGCTAGGACCTGTTGTTTCAACACGCTCTTCGTGACGACGAACAGCACGACGAATCTGACGAATACCTTTTTTACGTTTCTGACCTTCAACCGTTAATACAGTTTCAGTTTCAGGTGGCAATTCTACTGTTGCACGTAATTCGTTTACTTCTTTTAATTCAAGCTCGCTCCAACCACCACGAGGCATATCTTTTGTTAAGTAAACATCACCATAACGAACACGTTTTAGACGACTGACAGTTACACCTTGTGAGTCCCATAAACGACGAACCTCACGGTTACGACCTTCTGTGATCACCACGTAGAAAGTATGGTTCATACCTTCACCGCCAGAATAAACAACATCTTCAAAGCGTGCGATGCCATCTTCTAGCTCAACACCTTTAACGACATTCTTTACCATTTGCTCGTTAACTTCACCAAATACACGTACCATGTATTCACGTTCAACAGTGCGGCTTGGGTGCATTAAACGGTTAGCTAATTCACCATCGGTAGTGAAAAGTAATAAACCCGATGTGTTAGCATCTAGACGACCAACAGAAACCCACCGACCTGTTGTAAGACGTGGTAGGCGATCAAATACAGTACGACGGCCTTCTGGATCATGACGAGTACATAACTCACCTTCAGGCTTGTTATAGGCCAAAATTCGACAGATTTCTTCATCTGACGAAATTAATGCAATGTTATGACCATCAATACGTACGCTAACACTTAGATCTTCAAGACGATCGCCAAGTTTGGCAACTACACCATCAACGCTCACACGACCGTTTTGGATCATTAATTCGATTTCACGGCGTGAACCTTGGCCAGCACGTGCTAACACTTTTTGTAATTTTTCACTCATTATAAACAAACCTTTGTCGCCTTCACAGGCGTCGAAATTCTCATCAAAATGGCCATATAGTCATAGCTTCTTACGGCAAATTGCACGCTAAAAAAGTGATAATGGATAGTTGATGCGAATAGCAATAATTTGGATTCTAACCTGATAATGAACAATTTATCATGCTAGATATGTAGCCGATTATTATCGCAAATATATCGCTTATTTACCATAAAAATAGCGATAAAAAAAACGTATCACAAACAATGTGATACGTTTATAAACCGCCCTCTTACAACCAAGTAATTACGATATAAATTAAACGATTTTATTCAAATGGCGTAATATCACCAGCACCAACACGTACAATTTCAATCTCTCCATTACTAAAATCGATAACGGTTGTTGGTTGTTCGCCAAGATATCCACCATGCATAATCAGATCGACAGCATGCTCTAATTGATCACGAATTTCATCAGGATCTGCTTCTGTGGTGTCTTTGCCCGGTAAAATTAAACTGGTCGACATCATTGGTTCGCCTAATGCTTCTAACAATGCCAATGCAATATTGTTATCAGGCACACGAATACCGATTGTTTTCCGTTTTGCATTCATTAATCGACGCGGTACTTCTTTAGTACCTTTAAAAATAAAGGTGTATGCGCCTGGCGTGTTATTTCTTAATAATCGAAATGCAATATTATCAACCCGGGTATACAGCGATAGTTCTGATAAATCACGACATAACAGAGTAAAGTTATGCTTATCATTTAAACGGCGAATCTGACAGATACGCTCTAGTGCCTGTTTGTTTTCTATTTGGCAACCTAAGGCATAACCAGAATCTGTTGGATAAACAACAACGCCACCATTTTTGATGATTTCAACCGCTTGATTGATTAATCGCACTTGAGGTGTTTCTGGGTGTACATAAAAAAATTGACTCATTTATCCTCCTTCGAGGCAGATAACTCAGCAGTTATTTCTACCTCTACTCGCTTTTTCTCTACCGTCCAATCTTGCCACAGCGGTGACACATCTTTGGGTAACCACAAATTACGACCAAGTTCAGTCCATGGTGATGGATAATGAAAATCAGACCCTTGTGAAGCGAGTAAATTATATTGGATGGCGTAATCCCCAAAGGTACGTCGTTCTTGCGGTGCTTGTTGTGGTTGAGCAACCTCTATGGCATCCCCTCCCGCTTCAATAAAGTGCTGAATTAAACGCTTTATCCATTTCGCTGTCATTTGATAACGGCCGGGATGTGCAATAACTGCTTGACCACCAGCAGCATGAATCACAGCAACAGCATCAGCAATGGAACACCAACTTGGCGGCACATAACCAGGATTACCACGGGTTAAGAATTTCTTAAACACCGCTTGCATTGTTTTAGCATAACCTTGATCAACTAACCAACGTGCAAAGTGCGCGCGTGTAATCGAAGCATCGCCTGCTAATGCCATTGCACCTTCAAAAGCACCTGGCATTTTATTTTTTTCTAATCGTGCGCCAATCTCTTTTGCACGTTCAAGCCGATGAGCTGCTTGGGCGCTAATAAACGAAATTAACTCAGGATGATTGGGATCTATATTAAGCCCAACGATATGAATATCAAAGTTTTGCCACACCGTTGATATCTCAATACCGTTAATTAATGTAATCGGTAACTGCTCTTGTTCGATAACTGCATGCGCTTGTGCTAACCCATCAATGGTATCGTGATCTGTAATTGCCAACACATCAACCCGCATTTCAACAGCGCGTCGAACAAGATCTTGCGGCGATAAGCGGCCGTCTGACGCTGTAGTATGACAATGTAAATCAAACAACATAACTTTACTTCTTGACTTTATTTTCATGAACTAGTTTACTAGTACGTAATTACTAAGCAAGGATTTTTCATCATATTAACCATTGCCTATAGCTAGTTTAAACCAATTCACAGCTATCTACCTCGATAAACCTTGGCGATAGCAGCAGACAAATTGGATAGCGTTATGTTACAGCAAATTAAGCGTCAACAATCGACTTTATTCATACTCAGTCGATGATTGAGTTGTGTATCATAACTGTAAAATAGCGTAACAATTTATCATTTTATATTAGCCAGCTATCACCTTGAGTTTTTCATTGTAATAATAAAGACAAAAACAGCTTTCCAATATATTGATTATTATAAGCTTGACTTAAAAAACAGCAAAAACATATAGTGTTAATAATTGTCGCTAAAAGTAAAAAACTAGCCTTACCCAAAGACGAAGTTTACGCCACTATCGAACAATGAAAGCAGGATTGCTATTTTGTACAAACGGCAGGGAGAACGCTGTGAATACTGACTTAACGAGATCGCATCCTTATATTGCGACAACATTAGCCCAACATCAGATTGAATTATTGAACCTCGATGTGGCATATATTGCAGATCCAACTGACGTTTATTTCACGCTATGTGGTGATAGTCCTTGCCACCTGTTACTGGAATCTGCAGAAGTGGAATCTAAACAAGATTTAAAAAGCCTGTTACTGATTGATGCTGCAGTACGGATTGTCTGTCGTGGTAAAAAGGTTCTTTTAGAGCCGCAATCAGACAATGGCCGCCAGCTATTAGAGGCATTACAACCACATCTAAAATCCGACATTGAAGCCAGCTACAGCGAAGATAGCTTACAGTTACAATTTCAAACCCATGATCAGCTTTTAGATGAAGACAGCCGCCTACGCCAAACATCGTCTTTTGATGCATTACGACTGATTCAACACGCGTTTGATACTGACAGCCATCCTCGAGATGCATTATTTATTGGTGGGCTATTTGCCTATGACTTAGTCGCAGAATTTGAACCTCTGGCGGCTGTAGAGGCTGATAACAACTGTCCTGATTATGTGTTTTATATTGCTGAAACATTATTAATTATCGATCACCAACGTCAGCAAGCCCATTTGCAAGCCACTATTTTTGGTCATGGAACACGCCAGATTCACGATACGCTTCAACAACGTTTAGCAACCCTAAAGACCCGTTGCCAAAGCCCACTATCGTTACCTGCACCAGAATATGTCGCGGCCTGTGAACCAGACACTAGTATTAGTGATCACGATTTTAATCAAACCGTGGCAGCACTTAAACAATTTGTTATTCGTGGCGATGTATTTCAAGTCGTGCCTTCACGTCAGTTTACGCTGCCATGCCCTTCGCCACTTAACGCGTATAAAGCATTAAAAATCGGCAACCCAAGCCCTTACATGTTTTATCTGCATGATACTGATTTTACTTTATTTGGCGCATCACCAGAAAGTGCTTTGAAATATTGTACTGAGTCGAATCAAGTTGAAATTTATCCAATTGCTGGTACTCGTCAACGTGGAAAAAACAGTGATGGCTCGATTAACCTCGATCTCGATACTCGAATTGAATTAGAACTTCGCTCTGATACCAAAGAAAACGCCGAGCATATGATGTTAGTCGATTTAGCCCGTAATGATATTGCCCGTATTTGCCAAGCTGGCAGTCGCTATGTTGCCGATTTATTACATGTTGACCGCTATAGCCATGTGATGCATTTGGTATCAAGGGTTGTTGGTCAATTACGTGAAGATCTTGACGCGCTACACGCTTATCAGGCATGTATGAATATGGGGACATTAACTGGCGCACCTAAAATCAGAGCGATGCAACTTATTCGTGATGTTGAACAGCGTCGGCGCGGCAGTTATGGCGGTGCGGTTGGCTACATTACCGGCCATGGTGATATGGATACCTGTATTGTGATCCGCTCTGCTTATGTTGAAAATGGCATTGCCAGTGTGCAAGCGGGCGCCGGCGTGGTTTATGACTCAATACCACAAGCAGAAACTAACGAAACCAGAAGCAAAGCACAAGCGGTTATCAATGCTATTCATAGCACTCATCAAGGTTAAGGAGCACACTATGACCATTAATAATCGTCACCATCATCCGCATATTGTTCTACTCGATAACTTTGACTCGTTTACTTATAACCTTGTTGATCAATTTCGTAGCCTTGGCTTTCCAGTAACGGTTTATCGCAATAATTTATCAGCATTAACTATCGAACAGGCATTACTTCAGCATGATAATCCAGTGTTAGTGTTGTCACCCGGCCCAGGCACACCAGCAGATGCAGGCTGTATGCCGGTCCTTATTCAACAACTCAAAGGTAGGATCCCGATGTTAGGTATCTGCCTCGGCCATCAAGCCATTGTTGAAGCCTATGGCGGCAAAGTTGCAGGCGCAGGCGATATTGTTCATGGTAAAGCAGCCTTAATGACTCATAACCACCATGCTGTTTTTGGTGCATTGGCAAGCCCATTAGCTGTCGCCCGTTATCACTCACTAGTTGCCACCGAGGTGCCCGCAGAACTGACGACTATTGCTGACGTTGATGGTCTGGTGATGGCGGTTATCAATGAGCGCGATAAAGTCTGTGGTTTTCAATTTCACCCAGAATCAATTCTTACCACTCAAGGTGCAGAGCTACTCACTCACACCCTGTCTTGGGTGATGGCGAACCATACCGAATGCCAAAATAACCATTAAGGAAGATGATTATGAACGCAATTATTTCTAATATTGCTGACAAACTTTATGCTCAGCAACCTCTTAGCGAAGCGGAAAGCCACACTCTGTTTGATGCCATCATTAATGGTCAAGTTGAGCCGATTGTATTATCTGCACTATTAACAGCATTAAAAATAAAAGGTGAGACACCCGCAGAAATTGCAGGAGCTGCCAAGGCACTGGTTAAGAATGCCAACCCTTTCCCGCGCCCGACGTATGATTTCGCTGATATTGTCGGTACTGGCGGCGACGGTGCCAACACCATTAATATTTCAACCACGGCAGCATTTGTAGCAGCAGCATGTGGCGTTAAAGTAGCTAAACATGGTAACCGTGGTGTTTCAAGTAAGTCTGGCTCATCGGATTTACTGGACAAATTTGGTATTAACTTAGCTATGCCAGCCCAAACCGCGCGCCAAGCATTAGATGATCTCGGGGTATGTTTCTTATTTGCACCGGAATATCACGGTGGCGTTCGTCATGCTATGCCTGTACGACAAACCTTAAAAACTCGCACTATTTTCAATGTTCTCGGACCGTTAATTAATCCAGCCAAACCTAATATTGAATTAATGGGTGTCTACGATAATGCATTAGTACGCCCTATCGCTGAAACCTTAGCAACAATGGGCTTAAAACGCGCTGCCGTTGTCCATGGTAGTGGCCTTGATGAAGTTGCCATTCATGGTGAAACTCATGTTGCTGAAATCATCGATGGCGTCATCACCGAATATACCCTTACTCCGGCTGATTTTGGACTTGATAGCTATCCTTTAGAAGCAATTCGTGGTGGTGATCCACAAGAAAATCAAGCCATTATAAAAAATATCCTCACCGGTAATGGTACGCCAGCACAAGAAGGAGCAATCGCAGTTAATGTCGCACTGTTATTGCGCCTTTTTGGTCAACAAGATCTTAAACACAATGCGCAACAAGCAATTACTGCAATGCGTTCAGGTAAAGCTTATCAACTGGTTGAACAACTGGCAGCACGAGGTTAAAAATGGAAACAGTACTTACAAAAATTATTGCTGACAAAAAGATCTGGGTTGATGCGCGTAAAGAAGCGCAACCACTGGCCAGTTTTCGTCATCAGTTAACGCTCAGTGATCGTGATTTTTATCAAGCACTCGCAACCAATAGAGATAGTGGTATTCCGCGCCCTGCTTTTATTCTTGAATGTAAAAAGGCCTCGCCATCAAAAGGGTTAATTCGAGAAGACTTTGATTTAGATTATATTGCAACAGTCTATAACCACTATGCGAGCGCTATTTCGGTACTTACTGATGAAAAATATTTCCAAGGTAATGTCGAATTTCTACCCAAAGTGCGTAGCCAAGTAAAACAACCTGTTTTATGTAAAGATTTTATAATTGATAGCTACCAAGTGTATTTGGCACGCCATTATCAAGCCGATGCGATTTTACTGATGTTATCAGTACTTGATGATGAGCAATACCAAGCTCTTGCAGCCGTTGCTGAATCACTTCAATTAGGTATTTTAACCGAAGTCAGTAATCAAGCGGAGCTCACCCGTGCAATTAAGCTCAAAGCAAAAGTGGTCGGAATTAATAACCGCAATTTACGTGACCTTAGCATTGATTTAAATCGCACCAAACAACTTGCTCCCGACTTACCTAAAGACACTATTATCATTTCAGAGTCTGGTATTTACACTCATCAGCAAGTACGTGAATTATCACCCTATGCCAACGGTTTTTTGATTGGTAGCTCATTAATGGCAGCTGATAACCTTGATTTAGCGGTACGCAAAGTATTATTTGGCGCGCATAAAGTCTGTGGTCTCACATCAACTGAAGACGCTCACCATGCCTACCAACAAGGGGCAACCTATGGTGGTTTGATTTTTGTACCGTCATCACCACGTTACATTAGCCTTGATCAAGCAGCAGCGGTAATGGCTGCAGCGCCATTGAGTTTTGTTGGCGTATTTCAAGATAACCCATTAAATGACGTTATCGCTACAGCAACTACGCTAGCACTTGCAGCTGTACAACTACACGGCAATGAATCACTGCAATACATTGAACAGCTACGTCAACAATTACCTCAGCATTGCCAAATATGGAAAGCACATGCCATCACCGATAGCGTGCCCGATATTAGCCACTGGCCTGTAGATAAGCACCTTTTTGACAGTAAAGTTGAAGGTCAAAGTGGTGGTACTGGAGTGTGTTTTGATTGGTCATTAATTGCTGACAATGACAAAGAAAACAGTTTACTTGCAGGTGGCCTCACCCCCGAAAATATCGCTCAAGCAGCCTCATTAGGATTTAGTGGCTTAGATATAAACTCGGGCGTTGAAAGCGAACCTGGCAAAAAAGATCCGCATAAATTAGCAGCAGCCTTTACGGCAATCAAACACATTAAGGAAGATAAATAATCATGAGTAAATTGGATGCCTACTTTGGTGAGTTTGGTGGTCAGTATGTCCCTCAAATTTTAGTACCTGCGTTAGATCAACTTGAAAATGCCTTTATTGATGCACAACAAGATCCACACTTTCAGCAGCAATTTATTAGCTTGTTAAAAGAATATGCCGGTCGACCAACCGCGTTAACCTTATGCCAAAATTTAACCAAAGGCACAAACACAAAGTTATACCTTAAACGTGAAGATTTACTTCATGGTGGCGCACATAAAACCAACCAAGTATTAGGCCAAGCACTACTGGCACAACGCATGGGTAAAACCGAAATTATTGCTGAAACAGGTGCCGGACAGCATGGCGTAGCAACTGCATTAGCTTGTGCGCTACTTGGGTTAAAATGCCGTATTTATATGGGGGCGAAAGATATTGAGCGTCAAAGCCCAAATGTATTTAGAATGAAATTAATGGGTGCCACGGTTATTCCTGTTACATCTGGATCGTCGACCTTAAAAGATGCTTGTAACGAAGCTATGCGTGATTGGTCTGCCAGTTATGATAAAGCCCATTACCTATTAGGTACTGCTGCTGGCCCCCACCCATTTCCAACTATTGTACGTGAATTTCAAAAAATTATTGGTGAAGAAACCAAAACCCAAATTACCGCTAAAGAAGGTCGCTTGCCTGACGCTGTAATTGCCTGTGTTGGTGGCGGCTCAAATGCGATTGGCATGTTTGCCGATTTTATCGAAGAAACTAATGTCCGTTTAATTGGGGTTGAGCCTGCAGGTAAAGGGTTAGATACCGATATGCATGGCGCTCCACTTAAACATGGCAAGTTAGGGATATTCTTTGGCATGAAAGCACCGTTAATGCAAGATGAGCATGGCCAAGTGGAAGAATCATATTCTATTTCTGCAGGGTTAGATTTCCCTTCAGTTGGCCCACAGCATGCACACTTAAATGCGATTGGTCGTGCTGAATATGGCGCAGTAACTGACGATGAAGCATTAGAAGCTTTTCAATTACTCGCTCGTAAAGAAGGAATTATTCCAGCATTAGAGTCAGCTCACGCACTGGCTTATGCATTAAAAATGATTGCCGATGATCCTCAAAAAGAACAGCTACTCGTGGTTAATCTTTCTGGTCGAGGCGATAAAGATATCTTTACAGTTCACGACATTTTAACGGCGAAAGGAGTTTTATAATGGATCGCTATCACAATTTATTTACTCAACTTAGCGCTCGCAATGAAGGGGCTTTTGTACCGTTTGTGACTCTTGGTGATCCGACACCACAACGTTCAATGGATATTATTGATACTCTCGTTGCCGCAGGTGCTGATGCATTAGAATTAGGTATTCCTTTTTCTGATCCTCTCGCTGATGGCCCGACAATTCAAGGGGCAAACATTCGCGCTCTTGCTGCTAATACCACTCCAACAATATGTTTTGAAATGTTAGCAGCCATTCGAGTTAAATATCCTGAACTACCGATTGGATTATTAATGTACGCCAATTTGGTATTCGCTTGTGGTATTGATAATTTTTATCGCCGCTGTGCTGAAGCTGGCGTCGATTCAGTATTAATTGCTGATGTACCTGTCAATGCTTCACATGAGTTTAGAATGGCGGCAGAAACGCATGCTATTCACCCTATTTTTATCGCGCCACCTAATGCTGATCCACAAACATTAAAAACGGTCTCTGAACTTGGTGGTGGCTATACTTATCTGCTATCACGAGCTGGCGTAACTGGTGCAGAAACAAAAGCTGAAATGCCGATCGAACCTCTTTTAGCCAGCCTAAAATCACACCATGCTCCACCCGCCTTACTTGGCTTTGGTATTTCAACGCCAGAACAAGTTAATGCTGCCATAAAGGCAGGAGCAGCAGGTGCTATTTCTGGCTCTGCGGTAGTAAGAATTATTGAACACAACCTCAGCGACCATACTGAAACATTGAATAAATTAACCACCTTTATCACTAATATGAAATCAGCAACACGCAGCTAATCATTATGCTGCTATCAATAATTATGTTGATGGCAGCCTAATACCAGCAACACATAACAATTGATAAACAACAGCAAACATAACCATAACCATTTACCAGCAGATGTTAATTCTCATCACGATCAACCCTCTATAAATCCGCAAACTCACTCTACTGATTACAATATACGCTCAATACATCTCCAGATATCGATGCAATTCGTTTTATACCGAATCAACAACCACATGAAAAAATAAGTAGTTATATATTGCTAACATATGTTCTTCAGTGTAAAAAACACATCAAACATACAAAATAATAATAACAGCAACATTTACAACAAAATAAAACAAAACAACAACATTACTAATGCATCATCTCGATATCACAGGGGAATATATCGTGTTAAAAAATAAAAAAGTGCTTAATAATATCGGCGTTCAAGTCGTTATTGCTATGATCATAGGTACCATTGTCGGCATTATTATGGGTCATGATGCCGTCATGTTTGCACCACTTGGTAGCTTATTTATTCATCTTATTAAAATGCTCGTCATACCATTGGTGGCAGTTGCTATTATTTCTGGTGCGGCTAGCTTAGGTAATAGCCATGCAGCAGGAAAAATTGGCATAACAACCTTAGCTTTTTTCGGTATTACATCAGCACTTGCTGTTACATTAGCACTGATGATGGGCATAATATTCCAACCAGGTATTGGCGTTGATTTATCTGGTGTTGCCGGCATGTTTGCCAATACTTATGCTGATCAAGGTTCGTTACCAACATTTTGGGCCACTATTTTAGGCATGATCCCTACTAATATTTTCCATTCCTTAAATGAAGCCAATATTCTTCAAATTCTAGTGTTTTGTCTATTTTTTGGTATTGCACTTTCTAAACTAGAGGTCGAACGTCGTCAGCCATTAATTAACGGTATTAATGCGATTGTCGATGCCATGGTATGGATGATTAATGTTGTCATGAAGTTTGCACCTATCGGCGTATTTGGCCTAATGGCTGATGCAATCGGTAGTTTTGGCTTCAGTGCGCTAACAGTGGTACTTAAACTCTTTGTTGTGTACGTAGCTGCTATTTTGATCTATGGCTTTATTGGTTACCCAATCATGATCAAACTGTTTTCAAAAACGTCACCACGTAAGTTTTTATCCGCCATGAAAAAGCCACAAGCTGTCGCACTCTCAACAGCATCATCAATGGCAACATTACCAGTCACAATGGAAACTTGTGAAGAAGAGTTGGGTGTTAAAAATTCAACAGCTTCATTTGTATTACCCCTTGGCGCAACTATCAATATGAGTGGTAATGCAATTTACTACGGTCTCGTTGCTATTTTCTTTGCTCAAATTTTCAATATTGAATTAGGAATGAGTGCATATATCGCCATCATTGTGACATCAACTATTGGTGCAATTGGTCAAGCTGGCGTACCTGGCCCCTCGTTCTTAGTGGTTGCGGTACTGCTATCGGCAGGTATTCCTATTGAGGGCTTACCGTTATTATTTGCCCTTGATCGTATCTTTGACATGATTCGAACCGCACTTAATATCACAGGTGATGCAGCATGTGCCGTTATCATTGACAGTATTTATGACAACCAAGAGCAACCTGTTGCAGTTAAATCATAATTATAATTAACGATTTTATAGCATAATCAATAGCTACTTAGGCAACTGAGTAGCTTTTTTCATTTAAGGTAAGGAACAGGTATACTCTGATCAATTATTTTTAATGAGTTGGCACTAATGAAGCAACTGATAGAGTTTATTCCATTACTGATTTTTTTCGTATTATTTAAAACCAATGGTATTTTTGTCGCCACAGGCGCATTGATTATCGCCACTGCCATTCAGCTCATTGTGTCATGGGTTATCTATAAAAAACTTGAGAAAATGCAACTGATCACTTTTGCTATGGTGGCAATTTTTGGTGGCCTAACGCTTGTTTTGCATGATGAGAATTTCATCAAATGGAAAGTTACCATTATCTATGCTTTATTTGCACTGGCATTATTGGTTAGTCAACTTATGCGTAAACCATTAATTAAATCGATGTTAGGCAAAGAAATGACATTGCCTGAAAACGTTTGGTTACGTATCAATCTTGCATGGACAGTGTTTTTTGTTGTTTGTGCGGTTGTAAACATTTATATTGCATTCAATTTTCCGCTTGATATTTGGGTGGATTTCAAGGTATTTGGTTTACTTGCATTAACGTTACTATTTACCTTAGCCACGGGTGGCTATATTTATCGCCACCTACCGAAAAGCCCTGATGATAAATAAAGTTGTATAGCCGATGACTACTGAAAACAATATCCCTCGTGGACAGCTTCTACTACGTACATTAGCGATGCCTGCCGATACCAATGCAAATGGTGATATTTTTGGTGGTTGGATCATGTCACAGCTGGATCTTGCAGGTGCAATTTTAGCCAAAGAGATCTCTCGTGGTCGTGTCGTTACTGTTTCGGTTGATAAAATAGAATTTAAAGCCCCTGTTGGCGTTGGTGATGTTGTTTGTTGCCATGGTGAATGTAAGCGTATCGGTAATACCTCAATGAGTGTCGGCTTAGAAGTGTGGGTCAAACCTGTTGCCGTTGACGGCATCGGTGAACGTTACCGCGTTTGTGAAGCAACCTTTAATTATGTGGCGATCAATAGCGAAGGTCGCCCACGTAAAATTGAAGTGACTCAATAACTTTTAATTAGTGCTAAAAAAAGCACCTTTCGGTGCTTTTTTATTACTTAACGCTTACTGTTGACCATACAAAACGGTGATCAGAAGAGACTTCTTTACTATCTCCATTTATACCAATACGGTTGTCGTTAAATAATAATCGTCCTTCTTCACCTATCGCTGGCCAGTAAATTCCTGTATCCAAAACAGTCAAACTTGCTGATGGCACCGCATAATCAGCACGAGAACCAAACACACTAGTACGAATTTCTGGATTAGGATGGACAGGGTTCCAATCATTGGCTGGATTTTTAGATTCAAGACCACCACTGCTTTGTGGTGTAAATGGTTGCCCCACTTGGGCAACTGCTTGATTAACTTTTTCATTAGCAAGTAACTTAATGATACCGTTATATGGCGCATTAACTTGAGTACCAATTACATTATCTGCATTCAAATCTCCCATCACAACAAAGTGTTCGCCATTAAAACCACCTTTGGTACCATTATCATCATATAGTGATGACTCACCATTAATGTAATAATTCCAAAATGCGTTTTCATCACTATTGCGATAACGATTGTTGTAGGTAACGGTATCAAAACCAGAAGGTGTTGGGTGCGCTAACAATACGTTAATTGTTTTATTACCACTTGGAGTTGGAATAATGATCGGTGCATCAACATGATTTTTTGAAGACAATCGTAATACTTCCCACTCTTCATCACTAAACCATTTTTGACCACATACCATTCCTTCAGGAATCGGCTTTTTAGAATCTTCACATATTTCAATAATTGGATTAACGGCATTAGGTAAATCTTTACGCTTAAATTTCTGGAACGTACGTGTATTAGCTGTATCTATTTCAAACTTCGACAATAATGCAAATGCGTAGTGACCATGATAGAAACCAAACCCTTGAGCATCATTAGCATCATTGGTTTTAGTGTTATTATCTAAATCTAATCCTGTCGGTAATCCAGTATTCGTTGCATAGTTCTCAACATAAGGATAGACAATAGGTTGTTGCATATTGCCACCATCAACACTATTCAAGCTCTGACTGACTGCCAAATAGTTTTGCTGGAAACCATTTAATGAACGTACGTCATCAACCGTACCATTATTATTAAATTCATTTAGCAATAAAACATCAGGTCGATTCTTTTGAATAATAGCTGCAATATTACGAATCTGAATAATACGCTCAGCCAGTAAATGTTCAGCTTCATTGGCTGTATCATTTTTCCATGCTGCAATTAACTCATTTTGTTTTGCTACAGGAATGGTCATGTATTCAACCCAACGTTGATAGGTTTCTGTTGGGTCATTATCTACCGCAAGTGCTGCGTTAAATTGAGCAAATTTAACTTCAGAAACAGGCTTTGGTTGAATTGAATTTTGGTTATCATTACAACCAGTTACGATAAAAGATGCTGCTAATAATGTTGCTAATAATGTTTTATTCATTCTAAATTTAACGTTAAATTATTTTGATAAATACAATATTACTAATATATTTTAACGTTCTTTAAATCATATTTGTTACAAGAAAATGTGACTAATATAGAATATATTGTAGATTTAATTGACGATTAAAATGACTACAAATGATTTATTATTTTCGTCATACAGACATACTACTATCGCTATTTAGTCTCTTAATTAAAACGACAAAACCAATTGAGAATAACAAAGAGGGTCGATATTCCCGTAATGGCTATTCCTTTAAAAACAAAGAAATATTAATAACTTCAATTGTGTGATCTTAATTCAAAATTTATATTACAATAATCAGCACTCTAAATATTTAGCTAAAAAACATTTCATTACACATTCTTCTTCTAACTATACATTCATAATATAGCTTTAGTTACACACCAAATGCAACCTAATGCACACATATGGCTATAAATTTCAATCCAATAATAATTATCATATTTAATAATCATAAATACTTGTTAGCCATAAATATTTGGTTAGTATGGTGACATGCTAAATCAGTACGAAATATTATTCGTGCTGTAAACCATAACAAAATAGGGAATGCCGACTATGTGGTATGTGATTTTTTCTCAAGATGTTGAAAATAGCTTAGAACGTCGTATGAGTGTACGTGAGCAACATTTAGCACGATTAAAAGAACTTCAACAACAAGAGCGTTTATTAGTTGCTGGCCCAATGCCTGCTATTGATGATGAAAATCCGGGTGATGCCGGTTTTACAGGCTCAACGGTCATTGCTAAGTTTGACTCATTAGAACAAGCTCAACAATGGGCCAATGCAGATCCTTATATTGATGCTGGCGTGTATGCTAATGTGATCGTTAAGCCGTTTAAAAAAGTCTTACCTTAAATATATTCAGGATCAACTAGTGAACCTAACTAACACAAAAAAGTGGCTCGTTGCTGCAGTCGGCTTGTTTATCCTTGGTGGCTGTGCTTCACATGACCAGCAAATGGTGGCTGAATCACTCGCTCAATCAAGAGCTGCTGCTATTGATAGTAAAGCGCCCTACCCTAAAATTGATGCATACCAAATTACTCAAGCCTACGCGAGTAAGAATACCGTAAAAATTAATATTATTTATGGTGGAAATGGCCGTATAACGCCAACAACAGCCATAAAAACAGCCAGTACTAATTACTGCCAAAATCCAGAGTTAATACCGTTGTTTAAACATGGTGTGGATTATTTAATCACTATCCGTGATATCAGTGGCCGTCAGCTAGTTTCGCAATCTATTTCAGAACAATATTGCGATTCTCTGAAATAATTAACACGCTACAATATAAAAAGCCCTACCGCTGGCGTAACTTTATCGCGTTACATATTTTGGTTAGGGCTTTTTATATTTTCTTCATAGATTAATCTGCTGGTACGCTTTCAACATTGATCGCATCATTAATCTGTACTTCAAAGGCACGTAATCTTTTATAGATAGACATTAGCTCTACGATTGTGCTCCATGAATGTACCAGAAATTGAAATGATTCTTCGACTTTACCAAACGCTCTTAATATCTGTTGTAAAACACCCAGTGTTAATGCACCAGAAACAATCGCAGGACCAAGCGCAATATAAGGCACAATCACGGTATATTGAATATACGACCATTTTGCGATATCAAAATATAAATAATGACGATATAAGTTAAAGTAGTTTTTTCGAACATTAAAAAACAGTTCTTTAACGGTTTCAGGCTCTGCACGTTGTGAATTATCCTCACCAAAAACTAACTCTTTTCGGTAAGCAGCCTCAACCTTTTGATTTTTAAATTCTAATCCAGGTAAACGTACACCAACAATAGCTAATAATACCGTGCCAAATAACGCCGAAATAATTGCTAAATATACTAAAGATCGATCAACTGCACCAATCCAAGGTAGCTCCGTTATATTTTCACTTAATACCCATAAAATAGGTAAAAAAGCGAATAAGGTCATTAACGAGCGCATAAAACTCACACCTAAACTTTCAACAATACGCGCAAAACGCATCGTATCTTCTTGTACTCGTTGTGATGCCCCTTCAATATGACTAATTTTATCCCAATGCTTCATATAATAGTTATTCATCGCGGTACGCCAGCGAAAAACATAGTGCCGAACAAAGAAATCGAGAATAACTGCAATGATGATATACACCGATACAATATTGAAAAACTCAATACAGCCAGCAAGAAATTCATCAAACGTAACTGCATTAGGTTTAGCCAATGCCTTTTGAATTAAATCATAAAAGCTGCCAAACCATTCATTCACTTCTACATCAATTTGTACTTTATACCAAGTGACATATAAGATAACGCCACTACCGACAATCGACCATAAAAACCAGCGTCGATCAAGAAAGAACGATTTAAACATAACTACACATCCTTAATGTATTTATATTGAGTGCAGCCCTTGCACTGACAACTTAATCAATTTGTTTTATTGTTAACTACTTATTTTAGTATTTGTCACTGACCATAAAAACGCAACCTCATCACTATAATAAAGTTCATATAAGCTATTATAATAAAAAGATTACTACAAATTTCAGACAAAAAAATCCCTTATCCAGTTTACTCACATCAAGCGATAAAATTGATAAGGGATGATAATATTGAATGTTTTACGCTAATTGTTAATACTGATATTTAACACTAAAACTTAGCTACGGCGCTCAAATACTAACGCTTTCAGACCACCTTCTGGTTCAATCTCATTAAATTCAGGTGGGTTATCTAATCGCTGGGTAAATACCATATCAGGAGCTTCACTTGCCATACCATCAATAAGAAATTGGCTGGTTAGCGAAGGATCATTTACACACGCTAATACAACCCCTTCCGCTGTGAGTAATTCAGGTAAACGGCGCAAAATCTTTTGATAATCTTTCGTCAGCGCAAAACTGCCCTTTTGAAACGATGGTGGATCAATGATGATTAAATCATAAGGCCCCATCTTGCGCACTTTACCCCATGACTTAAAGAGCTCATGGCCTAAAAAACTCACTTTCTTTAGATCATGGCCATTGAGATGATGATTATCACGACCACGGCTTAATGCCGCTTTTGCCATATCAAGGTTAACCACAAATTCTGCACCACCAGCAATAGCAGCAACAGAAAAACCACAGGTATAAGCAAACAGATTAAGTACTCGCTTACCTGCCGCATGCTCACGTACCCAATCTCGGCCATAACGCATATCTAAAAATAAACCGTTATTTTGATTGCGGCCTAAATCAAGTTTGTAAGTTAAGCCACTTTCAATAACATCTTGATAGTCAGAGCTTTGTCCCCATACCACATCCATCGGTGAGCCTTGACGATCACGATGTTGCAATAATAAACACTGGGCACCACTCGCTTGCCAGACATCTGTTTGGGTTAACCTTGCCAGTAAATCGGTTAATGCCGCCATAAAATCAGCATCAGGTTCTTTAAATAAGGAAACCAGCACTTGCCCTTGCAACCAATCAACGGTGATTTGTTCAAGCCCAAGCCAGCAGCGACCACGGCCATGAAATAAACGACGGACTTCTGTTGGCGGTGTCGTTAAAGCCGTTAATAAATGGGCTTCTAAGGTAGGTAGAGCACTAATTTCCATAACATCATTCAAAGTAGTCAATTAAGGCGGTTATTCTATACGTTGCGCTCCAGAATACCAACCACAGCCAAAATAGAATCTTTAACTAATGGTGTTTAGCGCAGAGTACATACTCAATCGAATAATCAATAAGGCAAGTTGAATGTAAGTTCAATGTCGTAGATGAGGGTGAAAAATGACGAGGGGTTGTTTCTGGTAATAATAGATGTTGTTGAGCACGATTTCGACGATGCTGTGATTGACGTTTTTGCTGAGAAACTCGCATTTTAAGCGTACGTGAATGAGCACTTCGCATAATAAACCTCTAACTAATACATTCCCTGCGCGCATTATAATTTATCGCTATAAAAAAGAAATCCACATCCACTGTCTTAGCTATCAGTTGCTGATAATATCCGCAGTTACTTCTTAACTGCAGATATTTAATCCATACTGTTATTTTTTATGGGCTAAAACAGGCCATGCTTGAGACCACGGTTGTTGCCATTGTATGAAGGCTTGTTGTGCTTCAGGTGTTGACCATAATGTTCCGACACTTGGTGAGCATAAAAATTGTTGTAACTCACCTTGGTATGGAAAACGTAATCCATAGGCATGTAAATACCCACGATCAGCGGTTTCATTACCATAAATATCATCACCAGTAATACCAGAGCCAACACTGCGTAAAGCAACACGAATTTGATGGGTTTTACCAGTATAAGGCTTACACAAAAAGATCCGCCGGCCTTCTCCAGCAGCCGCAGAGAAAAATTGCGTTATTGCTGGATTGTGTTTGGTTGTTTCTAATTTCCAACTACTGCGGCGCGAGCGGGTCATATCACCAATTACGACACCTTGTTTTTTCTTGGGTTTTTTAGTACCAATAGCAACATAGAATTTTTCAACTCGACGCTCTGCAAAATTAGCACATAATGCAGCAGCGGCAGTTTTATTGCGCCCAAGTAATAATAATCCCGATGTCATTTTGTCAAGTCGATGAATTAAATAAAGCTTTTCATCACCAGTTTGTGCAGCAACGGCAGCAAGTAGAGGCTGTTCATTATCATCTTTATGAACGCTGATCCCGGGATGCTTATTAATCACTAAAAAATCTGAATGCTGGTAAACAAGATCAAACATAATTGAAAATAACGCCTTTACAGTACATAGATGGCGCGAGTATAACCAGCCCTAAAAAAAAGAACAGCTTTGAGAATTATATTGTTCATTATCATCAAAACAATTAATGAACTATTGCTACTAAAGCTATTGTTATAAGATCAATGATTACGCTGTTGTTACCCCCTAAAAACGGTAACAAGCCCTCAAAAATAACCTTGATTATTCAACATAAGCATTAAAAGGCAGTGAATATTAGGTTTTTTTTTAATTTCAATGCACTATACATACAAAGTGTATTTATATTGATGAAGTCATTCAATGGAACAGTTTTACCAAATCTTAACGTGGATTGGCATTTTCGCCTATTGGCTATTAATTGCCGCTGTCACTGTACGGGTGGTTTTCAAACGTCGAGCTGTGGGCGTTTCTCTCGCATGGATGATGATTATCTATATCGTCCCATTTGGTGGCGTAATTGCTTACCTACTCTTTGGCGAGCTCAATCTTGGTAAAAAACGCGCAGAACGTGCTCGTGAGATGTTTTTTCCATTTGCAAGTTGGTTTCAATGTCTCACTGATTGCCCCGGCCACCAGCCTCAAAATATGAGTGATGTTGCAAAACCGATCAGTGATCTTTGTGAAAATCGTCTTGGCTTACCAGGATTAGTCGGTAATCAACTATCGTTAAAATCATCAACTGATGAAATATTACGATCGCTTATTACTGATATTAATAACGCTCAACACTCAATTCACCTTGAATTCTATATTTGGTACCCTGGCGGTCTAGCTGACGAGGTTGGCGTCGCTCTGATTCAAGCGGCTAAGCGCGGTATTAGAATTCGTATTTTACTCGACTCTGCAGGCAGCATGCGCTTTTTCCGTTCTCATTGGCCAAAGATAATTCGCGGCGCGGGTATTGAGTTAGTAGAGGCACTCGCAGTATCACCTTTTCGTATGTTCTTACGCCGCTTAGATTTACGCCAACACCGCAAAATAGTGGTTATTGATGACAATATTGCCTACACAGGTTCAATGAACTTGGTTGATCCTGCGTTCTTTAAGGTCGATGCTGGGGTCGGTCAATGGGTCGATGTCATGGTTAGAATCAGTGGGCCTACGGTTTCAGTGCTAAATTGTATTCAAGCATGGGACTGGGAAGTAGAAACAGGACAACGTTTTTTACCGCCCTTACCTGCTTGCAAAATGCCACAACAAGATGAACCTCACTATGACACGGTACAAGTGATCCCATCAGGTCCAGGTATGCCCGATGATATTATTCACCAAGTATTGCTATTAAGTATTTACCAAGCAAAGAAAAGTATTGTTATTACTACCCCTTATTTTGTGCCAAGTGAACACTTATTACATGCAATGAAAGGCGCAGCTGAACGTAATATTGATGTACATATTATATTGCCTGATAAAAACGATTCAACCATGGTTGAATGGGCCAGTCGCTCTTTCTTTAGTGATCTTTTAAAATCAGGGGTTCATATTCATCGTTTTCATGGTGGCTTATTACATACTAAATCAGTAGTGATTGATGATAGTCACTGTCTAATTGGTACTGTTAACCTTGATATGCGCAGCTTATGGCTTAATTTTGAAGTCACAATGGCAGTCGATAACCTAGAGTTCACTCATAAGCTAAGTCAGTTACAGCAAAGTTATATCGCTAACTCCGAGCCTGTAGATAAAGAACAATGGGAAAAACGTTCTGTCCGGAATAAGTTTGGCGAACGCTTCTTCTATATGTTTAGCCCACTACTATAAATACAAAAACGCCTCAATC
This sequence comes from Photobacterium andalusiense, assembly GCF_900185625.1. Taxonomy (GTDB): domain Bacteria; phylum Pseudomonadota; class Gammaproteobacteria; order Enterobacterales; family Vibrionaceae; genus Photobacterium; species Photobacterium aquimaris. The sequence continues at coordinate 350,092 of NZ_FYAJ01000001.1, read as the reverse complement.
ATGAGGCGTTTTTTATGGATTTATATAGCTAATATTATCTAGTTAATATCAACGATTACATTGCAGCCATAAAGATTTGTGAAATCTCTTCATGCGTTGCTTGTTTAGGGTTAGTGAAACCACACGCATCTTTTAGAGCATTATCAGCTAACAACGCAATATCTTCAGCTTTTACATTTAGCTCTTTTAAACCAGCAGGAATACCAACATCTTTAGATAATGCCATGATTGCATCAATAGCAGCTGCTGCACCTTGTTGCGGTGTCATTGCATCAACATTAACCCCCATTGCCGCCGCTACATCACGTAGACGCTCAGGACATACTTGGGCGTTATAACGTTGAACATGTGGTAATAATACTGCGTTACACACACCATGAGGCAGATTATAAAAACCACCAAGTTGGTGTGCCATTGCATGCACATAACCTAATGAAGCATTATTAAATGCCATACCCGCCATAAATTGCGCATAAGCCATTTGCTCACGAGCATGAAGATTTTGACCTTCTTTAACTGCTGTGCGTAGGTTCGCTTCAATTAATTCAATCGCTTTAATTGCAACTGCATCAGTTATTGGCGTTGCTGCAATTGATACATAAGCTTCAATTGCGTGAGTTAACGCATCCATACCCGTTGCCGCAGTTAATGAAGCCGGTTTTGCTAACATTAATTGAGGATCATTAACTGACATTAATGGCGTAGTGTTCTTATCTACAATCGCCATTTTAATATGACGGGTTTCATCAGTAATAATACAGAAGCGAGTCATTTCAGATGCAGTACCCGCTGTGGTATTAATCGCAACCACAGGTAACTGCGCTTTTGCAGAACGGTCAACACCTTCATAATCACCAATCTGACCGCCGTTAGCCGCCAAAAGAGCAATACCTTTTGCGCAATCATGCGGAGAACCGCCACCCAATGAAATAACAAAGTCACAACCGTTATCTTTGAGTAATGTTAGACCTTGATCTACGTTAGTAATGGTAGGGTTCGGTTGAGTACCATCATAAACAACAGAATCAATATCACGCTCAGTTAATAACACCGCAACTTGTGTCACCACACCGATTTCGTTTAATACTTTATCAGTGACAATTAATGCTTTCTTAAAGCCGTGTGCTTTAATTGCATCAGCCGCAGCAGTTAAACAACCCGCACCCATAAAGTTAACGGTTGGAATGTAAAATGCACTACTCATAATAACTTACCTTATCTTTCAAATATTCATTATCAAATATGCCTTATTCTATAAAGCTAATTTAAGTAATGACACTCAGCCAAAAATACGTCTTAGGTATTTTTACGCCTTTGGTTCTAACATCGATTTGATCTAAAACAAATATTGAAAAAACACTGTAACTTATCTGCAATACTATGAAGCAGATCGCAAAACACACACATACATTATGCCCATCAAGAAACAATAACATTCATTGAGGAAACATAATTGGGGCTAAAAACAGCATGAAGCAGTATCACGTTTCAATTTAATCGGTACAAAAGTCCAGTAAATGGTCGCTTTATCATCTTACGGCAACCGCTATTCCCCCCTACTATGCGGCTAACGCAGCGCATTATTACTCTTAGCGCTTGAAAATATTCACATCTTGGCCGATGTGAATATTCCTGCACTCTATATTTATTAGGTGGAACACTATGATGTTTAAATTGACTCCAATTGCTATTTCACTGGTATTGTCATTAGGTTTATTCGGTTGTAACAGCGATAACAATAATCAAACTCAACCTGAAGTCACCTTACCTACAACACCTATTATTGATATGAGTGTTTTAAAATATATTGATCCCATGATTGGTACTGCTGCCTCTGGACACACGTTCCCAGGAGCTGTTGTTCCTCGCGGTATGGTGCAATTAAGTCCAGACACCTTTAAAGGCACTAATGCAGATTCTGAAGCAGGTCAAAATCCATGGCATTCAGCCTCTGGTTATTGGGATGCGAGTGACTATGTTGCTGGCGATGTATTAGCAACAGACTTAAACATTTATGGTTTCTCCCATACTCACCTATCAGGTACAGGCGCGACAGATCTCGGCGATATTTTGGTATTACCGTATTCAAATATCGCTAATAGTGAAAATAATGCCTTTGATAAAGCAACTGAAATAGCAACACCGGGTTACTACTCTGTGGTACTTAACAATGGCAATATTAAAGCGGAATTAACCACCACAACCCGCGTCGGTGTCCATCGTTATACCTATGAGAAAGGGGCTGATCGTAAAATCAAACTCGACCTTGCCCATACACTAGCCGCCAACAATGGTAAATCTTTACAGAACCGAGTTGAATTAGTTGATGAATACACCATTCGTGGCCGCCGTGTTTCTACGGGTTGGTTCCAAGGCCAAGATATTTTCTTCTACGCGCAATTTAATCAACCGATTGCCCATGCGTTAATCGCGCGTGATGGCGGTGAAGCAATGGAAATGAAGATGGGGGCAGTTTACGGCTCAATCAATAGTCCAAATAAAGAACAAATCACTTATCTTGATTTTGGCAAAGGCGATCAACCAATTGAAATGCGAGTGGCGCTATCACCGGTAGATTGGGAAGGCGCACAACAGAACTTAGAAGCAGAAACGCCAACTTACAATTTTGCGAATGTTAAAGCCAAGGCTGAACTTGCATGGGCGCAAGAGCTTGCTAGCGTTGAAGTAAAAGGCGGTTCTGAGGCAGAGAGAACTAACTTCTACACTGCGATGTATCACGCCATGATCGCGCCAGTTGAATATCAGGACGTCGATGGCCGTTACCGTGATTTGCTAGGTGGTGTTCGCCAAGCAGATGGCTATAAAAACTATTCGGTTTATTCAACTTGGGATACTTTTCGCGCTGTTCATCCGCTGCTAACCATCACTAACCCACAGCATGCGACTGACTTAGCCAATGATTTGATCCGTAAATCTCAAGAGACGGGATTACTGCCGAAATGGGAAGGCTATGGTGAAGAAACCGGCACTATGATTGGCTACCCTGCTACTGCTATTATTGGCGATGCCGTGATTAAAGGCTTGGATGTTGATCCACAAGATGCTTTAGAAGCGGCAAAAAAATCAGCTTATTACCGCCCGTATGATTTCCCTCAAATTCCAGACCACACACTACAAGCGGTGATGGCGGGTCAGTTAAGTTATTACGAACGCGACAAGTGCGTTGGTTTACCTAACTGGAACTCTGTTTCTTATGCACTAGAGTTTTCATACTATGACTGGACCATTGCACAAATGGCCAAAGTAGCAGGTGATGACGCTGCTTATAATGAATTTAATGATCGCGCCTATTGGTCACTAAATCATTGGGATCAAGAAGCTGGTTTCTTTGTACCAGTGAAACTTGATAGCTGTGATAAGGAATTTACTTCTGATGCCTTTGACCCATATAGCTCTGATGCTTATTGGTATACCGAAGGCAATGCATGGCAGTGGCAATGGACGTTCATGCAAGATCTCGACAAACTAACCGAAGTGATGGGTGGTACTGAAGGGTTCAATACTAAGCTCAATGACTTATTTACTGCTGATGCCAATGGCGGCGAAAACCATCAAGATATGACAGGTTTTATTGGACAATATATTCATGGTAACGAGCCATCACACCACGTGATTTATCTATATAACCGTACTAATGAATCATGGAAAACCCAAGAATACCTCGATAAGGTTTACAAACAATTCTATAAGCCAACTCCTGATGGCATCATTGGTAATGAAGATGTTGGTCAAATGTCAGCATGGTACATTATGTCAGCAATGGGTTTCTACCAAGTGACACCAACAGATCCAACCTACACTATTGGTCGCCCTATTTTTGATGAGGTAACAATCAAGCTACCAACAGGCAATTTCACTATCACAGCAGAAAATAACAGCAGTGATAATAAGTATGTGAAATCGGTATTGATTAACGGTAAACCTTTAAATGTCTTTAATAGCTTTGAGCACAATGAAATCAAAGCGGGGGGAACATTACACTTTGTCATGACAGCTGATAAATCACAAGCAATGGCTGCGCGACTTAACTAAGTGAGCCGCTGAAATATTGTTAGTACCATAAAAAATCCCTCGCTATTGCTAACGAGGGATTTTTTAGTTTATGTACTGTTCAAAAAAGTGACCAGTATAAAAACCTATCTTATGACCAAAAATCATCAACAGGTGCTGGTTTATTTTTACGTTTCTTTTTACCAGTTCCTTCAGGTTTTGCCATTGGCTTTGCTGCCGCTAACAAAGCTTGTGATTCATCAACTTCAAAACCTTCAACTTGTTCACGCTCAAGACGAACTTTGTTTTTCTTTTCAATAACTTTAAAGTGATGGCTATCTTCATAATCAATTAATGATAACGCTAAACCAACCTCACCCGCACGACCACTACGACCGATACGATGCATGTAATCTGCTGGGCTACGCGGTAAATCAAAGTTAATCACTACCGGTAGTTTTTCAATATCAAGACCACGCGCAGCAATATCCGTTGCAATCAATACATCAATCTCACCAGCTTTAAACGCTTCTAATACTCGAGTACGCGCACCTTGACCACGATCGCCGTGGAACACTTCCGCAATAATGCCACGCTTTGATAGTTTATCTGCTAAGTGCTCACAACTATTTTTTGCATTCACAAAGATAAGCGCCTGACGCCATTGATGCTGTTTAATCAAATGGGCTAAAACTGCAGTTTTCTCACCTTTATTGACGCTGAAAACACGTTGTACAAGTGTGCTTGCATCAACACTTTGTAATTGCAGTTCAACCGGATCGTTAAGTAATGCTTGAGTTAACATCTTAACTTGTTCAGGGAACGTCGCTGAGAATAGTAATGTTTGCTTGTTATTAGGTAATAACGCTAACAACGCAGACAATTCTTCAGTAAAGCCAAGGCTTAACATACGATCTGCTTCATCAAGCACTAAGGTTTTAACTCGATCAAGTTTAATCGCATTGCTTGAAATCAAATCCAATAAACGGCCAGGTGTTGCCACTAAAATATCAGTACCACCACGTAGCGCCAACATTTGAGTATTAACAGAAACACCACCAAATACGGCAACGGTTTTAATCGCACCATTAAAATGGGTCGCATAAGATTTAATGCTATCTGCAACTTGCTTTGCTAACTCACGAGTTGGTACTAAAACAAGACCAGTCACATAGTTACCCTTAGCGTTTTTAGTCTCGTTAGCTTTAGCTTGGTGCAATTGTTGTAATAGCGGTAAAGCAAATGTTGCTGTTTTACCTGAACCTGTATTTGCGCCCGCAATCAGATCGCGTCCAGCGAGTACACTTGGAATAGCTTGTGCTTGAATCGGCGTTGGTTGTTGATATTCCAACTCAGTTAATCGTGCTAACAAAGGTGAAATAAGGCCAAGTTCAGCAAAGTTGGCAGGTGTTGTTGTCGTGGTCATTAATATACAGGCTCAAAGCTAAAATAATTACTGTCATTTTAGCTTATTTAGCCTCTAATCAGTTAGTGATATTCGGTTATGGCGTTAATTGCTATCTTGGTAGAGAGTTTATCGAGCTATAGCTGGTGAGTTATTGCCTGTCATTCCGAAACCGAAGCATGCGTTATCGGTGCTCTATTCACTACACTCTTGAACATTTAAAGATACCGATAAAAAGACACTAAAACATCAACGTAAATAGTAATGCTACAACGCGCTGGTAGTAGATTCCCTATCTCGTTCGTAACCTCACTGTAGGGAATGACGAAGGTGGGTTTATGCAGATGTAAAAAAGCCGCTAACTTTCGTTAGCGGCTTTCTTGAATGTGGCGGAGAGATAGGGATTTGAACCCTAGATACGCTATAAACGTATGCCGGTTTTCAAGACCGGTGCTTTCAACCACTCAGCCATCTCTCCAATTTTATATCTCTTAAAGAGATATGGCGGTGAGGGAGGGATTCGAACCCTCGATACGTTGCCGTATACACACTTTCCAGGCGTGCTCCTTCAGCCACTCGGACACCTCACCACATTGTTGTCAACAACGCTTTGCTTGTCGACGGCGTGTAATATATTGATTTATGAGATCTGGGTCAAGGGTTTTTATAGGTCTTTTTCCCATTTGCTGACTTATACTGCAATTTGCACTGTTCTTATACCACTTTTATAGGTTTTGATATTTTAACCACAAAAAAAAGCACCCACCGGATGCCTTTTGTTACATTCAATAATGCCAATGACAGTTAAATAATGGGTTGAGCTGTTGCTGTAACACGGAACATTCTGCGACATAACTCAAGAAACTGCCCATAAACCACACCTAACGCCCCTGAAACTAAGATGTTACTCATTACTGCCGCAATAACTTGTTCTTTATTAGCACCAACAGCAAACAGAATACAAGCATAAATCGGCGACTGGAACACCACGTATGCCACCATATCTGACAGCCCTTTCATCCATCGCGTAGAAGATAACTTGTGACCGCAGCCAATAACATAATCGCGAAACATGCCATAAGGCCACGCGATTGCGATATTAATAGGAATAGACAATGTACGCGATGCTAATGACTGCTCAAAAGACATGCCTGAAATAAAAACCTCAATCATCATTCCAGTAATAAAGCTAAATACCACCATTGCAAATATATCTGCAGCAGCATTTCTAACTTTAAATGGCACTTTAACAACAGACATTCACTCACCCACCCTAGCAAAATCAACCAATATGAACACAGTAATCGTTACTTAAAACTATCTAATTAACACCATGCAGTTTATGTGCGAATTAGAACAGCTTTTTTGTAAAATAAGGTTCTGTATTTGATGCTGGTTTCGAGTTAATAGCTGCTATTTTAATTAAATATAGTTTTTTTATCTGGATAAGCAATAACGATTAAACACTTTAATTGTCACTGTTAATTTCTTTGATATAACAAAATACCGACCAATAAAAATCCGAATTTATAACCTAAATTCGGATTAGTTATTTGTATGTATTTAACGAATTATTAGACCAACGAAGAACGTGGTAATTGAGGCAATTTAATGGTTAAGGCAATAATCAATGAAACAATTAACAATCCAAACATTAAGTAAAATGTCGCAATAAAACCACCAAAGATAGAAGCAACAATTGAACCAATGAAACTACCGATACCAAATCCTAAATAAATAATACCGTAATTTTTAGTTAGGTTGTTTAAGCCAAAGAAATCACTGACTAATGAAGGGAATACCGTGATTGTGCCACCAAAACTAAAGGCAATACAGGCAACAGCAATATAAAAGCTGAGCATACTTTGATGGGCAAATAATAACGCACATACACCCACTAAACAGACGACTAATGCTATCGCTATAACTTTAGTTCGAACGATCTTATCTGATAAAACCCCAAGTACTAAACGCCCACCTAAGTTAGCTACAGCTATAATCGCAACCCCTGCGGCGGCAACATCTAGTGATAAGTGTACGTATCCTTGACCGATATCTTTGGCAACACCAATAACATATAAACCACTCATACAAACGGTTAAGAATACCAATGCTAACATCCAAAACTGTGGGCATTTCATTGATTGTGAAAGGCTGAAATCACGCACATCAGCAGCAGATTCTGTGGCAGAGACACGTTGTTTAGGCGCATCTTTCATCATTAAGCCACCGATAACAACCATAACCATTGCAATGATGCCCCAGTAATCAAACGTACTCTCGAGGCCATTATGCTCAAGGAAGTACATATTAATAAATTTAAACCCTAAACTACCTAGACCATAAGCACCTATCGCACAGGCTGAAATGACACCTTTACGCTCAGGAAAAAATTTAACGCAGTTAGACAACGTCATTAAATAGCCAGTACCATCCGCAAAGCCAATTAACAAACCAGCAAAAATATATAACAACCAAATATTAGTGGCATGCGCAGTTAGTACTAAACTTGCACCCAATAAAATGCCAGCACCTAGAGTCACCTTCCTAACCCCAAACCGTTCTTGCATTTTACCGGCCATTGATGATGCAACAGCGAGGGCTAAGCTCATTATTCCAAAAGAAAAAGCAACACGACTCACAGGCTCTGATAACTTACCCGCCAGCTGAGCATTAAATAAACTCCAAGTATAAACAGAACCTAAAGCAAACTGAGTAATGATGGTGCCGAGTAAGGTCCAATAACGACTACGATGGCTAAGTTGGTTGGTCATGGTTATGCCCTCTTACGATGAAAATATTCAAGGTAATGCGATGAATCACCTTGCTGCTGCTCATCAAAATACGGTAATAACCACATATAACAAGAGGATAAGAAAACAATAAAATCAGCGGTAGTATATGAGGAATAGAATGCAATATAGCGGCATGAAATGCATTTAGCCGCTAATCATATCACTGCTTTCTACAACTTCATTAAACAACGAAACGCTTTTAAGTTACTTCGACTGACAGGGATATGCTGCTCAAGATGGGCAAGCTTTATCATATAGGTACTATTAACCCATGGAATGATCTCTTTAACATCATTGATATTAATACAGTAGGAACGATGACAACGAAAAAAGTCGCTACTAGGTAAGCGCAACATTAATTCACTCATCGTCATTTGTGCCACAAAACGCCCTTCCACTGTATAAACATCGGTGACTTTTTCATTGGCAATTGCACAACAAATATCACTGATTGCAGTAACATGAATACGATTGTTATGAAGTAGATTAATGGTATTGTTGCGTATATTGGCTGTCGGTTGTTGCGGTTGAACATGCTGCTGTAGTTTAGTTAATAACCCGATGACTCGCTGCTCATTAAGCGGCTTTAATAGATAGTCCACAGCTTCTAATTCAAATGCATCGACAGCGTATTCTTTATATGCAGTCGTAAATACAATTTTTGGCTTATGTAAAAACTGAGCAATATTACGTGCTAACAACATACCATCGATTGAGGGAATATTAATATCTAAAAATACAATATCAACCTGGTTAGATTGCAAAAACTTAAACGCATCTAACCCGTCATCAAACGCAGCGACAATATTAATTGTGCTATTTTTTTCAATTAAATAGGTTAATTCTTCGCGCGCTAAATACTCGTCTTCTACAATCAAAGCGTTGAGTCTCATGGTACAAGTCCTGTTATTTTACAAAAAATTGCATGGTCGTTCCTTGCTTTAAACGCCGAATATGCAAACCATCACCAAACAATAATAATAATCGTTGATGGACATTATTAAGCCCAATATGATGAGAGTCTATTTTGCCTTGATATAATTTATCAATCGTATGTTGATTGATGCCCACGCCTGTATCGGTAATTGTAATTACAACATTATCCGTAGCTTTTTTAACAGAAATTAATACCTTACCGTTCACACGTGAGGGTTGAATACCATGTAAAATCGCATTTTCAACCAAAGGCTGAATCAATAAACATGGCACACGAGGATGGACATCATCAATGTCAAACTCGACCTCAAGTTTAGGTCCAAAACGCGCTTGCTCAATGGCAACATAATCACGTACTTGTTGAATTTCTTCTTGAATATCAATTAACTCTACATCGTGTTCTAAATTATAACGTAAGAAATCGGCTAAATTTGCAATTAACTGCCGCGCGTCATCAGGGCGAATACGAATTAAAGTAGAAATAGCATTAAGTGCATTAAATAAAAAATGCGGATTTATTTTACTTTGTAATGCTGAAAATTCAGCTTTTGAGGCCATTTGCTTTAGCTGCTCAATCCGCGATACTTCCATTTGAGTCGATATAATTTGTGATAACCCGATAGCCATTTCACGCAATGAGATTCGAATATGATCGGGCTGACAATAAAATATTTTCAGGGTGCCACTAACCTCGCCATTTTCCCATAATGGAATAATGAGCAATGAATGAAAATTATACACATTGAGATTATTACTAATGATCTGTTCACCCGTTTCTACTGCTTGACGGGTCATTTGGCTGATTTTATGGTGAGCATCTAAAAATTGTTCTTCACCACGACCAACATAAGCACGTACATCTTGGGTGTTAGTTATCGCTACCGCATCAGCTTCGGTATAAAATCGAATAATACTACAAACTTTTTGCAATGCATGACGATTATTAATTCGAAAGTAAGGCAATGTTTTATTTGCAATATCAAGTGCTAATTTAGCTTGTTGTGCCGCTATAAGATCTTTTTCCTCATCAAGATCTTGCACTAATTTAATGATTAAGCCGATAGATAAGGTGCCAACAATCATCGGAAAACTAATATGTGAAACAATATTATAAGCCTGGGCTTTATTATCAGATAACATCACGATTAAGATCATTGTCAGTATTTCGCAGCATATTCCCGCTAAAATACCTAATTGGGCGTAACTTTTTTTAGTGCACTTACAATGGATCCATGTTGCTAATAATCCAGCAAAAATACTCGTTATTAAACAAGCAACCGATGTAGGTCCATCAACATCAATTAAATAACGGTGAATACCTGCAATAATGCCAGCTGGAATACCAATCCACGGACCAAAAATAATGCCACCAGATAGCACAGCTATAATACGAACGTTAACCAGCGAACCATCTACATTTAAACCGGTATAAGTACTAAATACTGCAAATAATATAAATAATGCTGAAATCATGGCAGTTTCAGCAGGTCGTCGATGGGTTTTCTTAACGATAGATTGAAACAGTTGAGTACGCGTTAATAAAAACAAGGTCATTAGCATCAAGGCTGCGCGTTCAAATACGGCTAATAACATCATTAATTGTTCGCTATACATTGCTTAACCTTAATATAAAGTAGAATTGTGCGGCTTTTGATCGTGTTTTTGTACTTAAAGACATCAGTTACACTAGAATTATGTTAGTAGTGACAGGGGGATGTTTTAATTAAAATCAAAAATAAACAATTTAATTCTAACAAGCCTACTTTATTGATCTTTTTTGACACAAGATTGCAAATATATCAGCCTATTACTAGGTTGTTACCGAGAGACTGTTACAATAGTGGTATAAAGTTCAGTTGTGCATGTATAGTTAATGCATCTGAACACTTAACCATAATTAAGCTGAGATTGTTTTATGCCTTCACAACTAAGTACTATTTTACAAAACTCTCAACTAGCAGATCAATTGCTACCAGAATCACAAACTCGCGGTTTTGTTACTGCAATGGCAGCAGCGCCACATCTTATTGATCCAACAGAGTGGTTAGCATTTATGTGGGGTGGCGAAGAAACATCACCTTTTGCTAATCATGATGATTTAGAAACTTATGCTAAAGCAATTATTGAGATCTGGAATGAAGCACGCGCGGCTTTATTTGAAAGTACATGGCAGTGGCCTGAAGGCTGTGCGTTAGACGATAGCCAAATTGTAACCGAAGCGACTAGCAACTTCTGCGAAGGCATGCTTCAGGGTTGGCAGTTAGCACGTGATGATTGGGAAACTATTATGCCACCAGAAAGTGAAGATAATGCACTACTCGGTGGAGTGTTACTTTCTTTTAGCTTATTGTTTGATCCTGAAACTGCGCTAGAAGCACTTAAAGAACAAAATGCAGATGCTTTAGCACAGTTTGAAGAAATCTTTAATGCGATTCCGGTTATGCTATGTGGCTTAACTCAACGTGGTGCACAGCTTGTTGCTGCTCAATAATTATTGAGTTACAGCAGCAGTAAAAATAAAAAAGGCGAATCGATTCTGTAAACTACAATAAGTATCAGATCGCCTCGCCTTTTGTTTTAGTAAATGATGAGTTACTTACGCATTACCTTTAACTTTTAATTGTAATTCTGCAGCAAAATCCAACATTCGATTTAGTGGAATAAGTGATTTCACGCGCACCGCTTCATCAACAAAAATCTCATGCTGCTCGCCACCTTCCACTAAAGCTGTATAAATCGCTTTTAACCCATTCATTGCCATCCACGGGCAATGTGCACAACTGCGACAAGTCGCACCCGCTCCTGCTGTTGGTGCTTCAATTAATTCTTTATCTGGCACCATTTGTTGCATTTTAAAGAAAATGCCTTTGTCAGTTGCCACAATTAATTTTTGTTGAGGTAACGTCGTTGCTGCTTTAATTAATTGACTTGTAGAACCAACAGCATCAGCCAAAGCAACCACGCTTGCAGGTGATTCAGGGTGAACTAAAATAGCGGCATCAGAGTGAAGATGTTTCATTTGTTTTAATGCTTGTGCTGAAAACTCATCATGCACAATACATTCACCTTGCCACAATAACATCTCAGCACCAGTCTGCTTTTGAATATAACCACCAAGGTGGCGATCTGGCCCCCAAATGATTTTGCGACCTTCACTGTCAAGATGATCAATAATCTCTAATGCAATACTTGATGTTACCACCCAATCTGCACGTGCTTTTACTGCTGCTGAAGTATTAGCATAAACAACCACGGTATGATCAGGATGCTGATCGCAAAATGCCGTAAATGCGTCTTCTGGACATCCCAGATCAAGTGAGCATTCTGCTTCTAATGTCGGCATTAACACCTTTTTTTCAGGCGTTAATATTTTAGCCGACTCTCCCATAAATCGTACGCCACACACAATCAATGTTGTTGCAGAGTGTTGATTACCAAACCTTGCCATTTCAAGTGAATCACCAACAAATCCGCCAGTCGCTTCCGCGAGAGCCTGAATTTCAGGATCGGTGTAATAGTGAGCGATTAATACAGCATTGTTATCCTGTAGCTGTTGCTTAATTTGAGTAATATAAACTTGCTTTTCATTATCCGATAAGACAGCAGGTTTAGGCGGAAATGGGTAGATCATTTCCGATGGATCAAATGCAATATTCATTATTCATTTGCTCGTCAGCATTCCTTACATATTTGGTTATTATACCCATGAATTTCAAAAATTCACCTTTAACAAACAAATCAGCACCTAATACTAACAAATCACAACATATCCTAATTAAGCATAACAAATACTCTTACCGTCTATATAAAAGTGAATTTATTTGATTTTTATTTTGGGCATTCTCTGAGAATATCTCAGAAAAAAATTTAGTGATTTAAATCACAGTTTTAAGACTCTTTTTATTAAATAATACTTTATCGCTTTTAAAGCATAGATTTAACTACCTGTAGAAGAGGTGAGACATTGATGGATGTCTATAACTTTCATCGAAACTAGTCTTTACGGTAAATAATTATAATTTAAGCCGAAAGCCTTTCTCATTTGAGAAAGGCTTTATTTTTAAAGATTAAACTATCTTTATTAACAGCAAAAAAGGTATTGATGATCTCTTTGGGTAAATGGGTATTACTCAAGACTTTAACAATATTTATATTTTGGCCAAAAAAAACATACGTCTCAAGTTCAGTTACTGAGATGACTCTATCTGGGTGTTGAAATATATATTTTATGAATCGATAGTTACCACTACCATCACGGACTGAGATAACCTTCTTACCGTCGCAAAAAAGAGTTTTCGTTTGTTCATCAAAATGGAGTTTTTGCTCTCTTTTTAACATTAGCGTCAATAGATAAATATAAGCACCAACACTCACAGCACTAAAAAAAATAGTTAAAAAGAACATCAATATATTCATCTTACAACCCTACTGAATTTATTCACATATTTGCTCTAAATTTTTAGCTGTTACCCATTGTTTAAATCGTTGTCTATCATATTGACATAAGGTTGCAATAGACCCCGTTTGTGCAGTCCAACCATTATTTTTCCATTGTTGAATTTGAGTAAGAACCTCAGCTTCAGAGTGACTCTTACTTAATGATTGTTCAATAATATTAAATGCATTTTCACCAAGCATCTTGACTACATAATTATCATTATTTTTTGATTGATAGATAAAAATAGCACTAGTGATCCAGCCCGAGAATGCTAATAAAAGCAATAATGCAGACATTAATTTATTCATATTAATAATTCCCATTGCTATATATGCAAACGACAAATGGTCACTATTGCGGAGTCTGATAATATTTGTTTGAATTTTTTGCGATCATTATTACAAATAGTAGTGACAGATCCAGTTTGAGCAGTCCAACCATTTTTAAACCAAAACTGTATTTGTTCGATAATTTCTTGATCGGATTTTTTATCTTGTAGAGATTGAGACACAATATTGTAAGCATTAACTGTGATTTTATCGTTAATAAAATCACGATCACTATCCAAATGCATAAACATTAAATAAGCAGCAAATAACCATCCCGACACAGAAATGAACGAATACCATAATATGTTTTTTTTATTAAGCACAATAACTCCAACTATCCATAGTATTAAGGTTAAATAAAATTGTAATATTACCAACCTTAACTAACAAAAACGCATCATATCAAAAAAATAATTCACACACACAATGGTTAATTATTAATAAATGTGTCGAGTGAATCAATAAGATTCAATTAACAATGCAAAAATACATAACATAAAAAAAACCTGCATAATCGCAGGTTTTTTTCTTAAGCAATAATAACCTTAGTGCTTCGATAGATTAGCTAACGCAGACTGCGCTTGTTTGGCACTCGTTGAGTTAGGATAATCTTTAACAACTTCAGCATAGTAAGACATTGCTTTAACAGTATCATTACCACGCTCAGCAATAACACCTAGTTTTAATAAAGCATCAGCACGCTTACTTGAATCCTTAATGCTTGCAACAACACCAAAATTCTGTGCTGCTTGTGCTAAATCATTTTGCGCAAAATGAAGTTGTCCTAACCAATAGCTCGCATTAGGTTTATAAACCGAGTTAGGATAAGTGGTTAAGAAAGACTGGAAAGCTTTCGTTGCTCCTTGATAATCTTTCTTTTTCAAAATCAAATTAACAGCGTTTTGATAAGCATCATTCTCACTCATATTTTTAGAGTATGCTTCTGTCGGCGCTTTAGTAACTTCTTTCACAGCAGGAGCGGCTTTTACTGGCTGACGGCTTAATTGATCCACATCGTTATATAACTGACGCTGACGTTCTTTCATTTGCTTAATATCGTAGCTATTACGTTCTACTTTGCCACGAATATTATCAAGATCAGCCGACATTTGATCTAATTGACGTTGAACCTGCAATTGCGCTTGCCCTTGTGCTTCAAGCATCCGTTCTAACGTTTGTAAATTAGCTGCTGAAGCAGGAGCGGCGACCACTTGGGTCGCCGCACCAACCAGCAACACTAATGCAAATTGACGCATTATTTTGTTACTGTTCATAATTATCAACCTACATTTTAATTAGTATACAATCACTGCGCGACGATTTTTCGCGTAGTCCGCATCAGTATGTCCAAATAGAAGTGGTTTCTCTTCACCGTAACTTACGATAGACATTTGGTTAGCAGGTACACCTAATGCTTGTAAATACTGAGATACCGCTGTTGCACGACGTTCACCAAGGGCAATGTTATATTCAGGCGTACCACGCTCATCAGCATGGCCTTGAACGACAACCTTAACATTAGGATTGTTACGTAAGTATTCTGCATGTGCTTCTAGCATTTTTTGATATTCAGGTTGAATTTCAGAATTATCAAATTTAAAGAATACTGTTTGTTGTTGTTGACGTAGCTTTTGCATTTGCTGTTCATGCAATTGCTGCTCGGTCATTGCACCACTTTGATCAACAGGTGTAGAGATCGTTGTTTGACCAGCGCCTGCGCCACCAATACCACCATTTTGATTTTGAGATCCCGCCGAGCTACCGGTACTATCTGTTGAACTACACGCAGCCAATGTCATCATTGGTAACGCAATTGCTAAGCCTTTTAAAATTCGGTTAAGTTGCATCTATTTTTCATCCTTTATCATTCAGTAATACTCACTATTTGAGTATGTTATTATTCTATAATTCAATTATAGGAATGGACCCCAAGCAGGTGCACGAACACGCTTACTTGTTGACGGTAAACGAGCCTGGAATCGACCATCAATAGATACCAAAGACAATTCATAGCCATTCTTTTGTGCTGAGCTATAAATAATCATGCTACCGTTAGGCGCAATACTTGGTGATTCAGCCAGTTTTGCTTTAGTTAAAATCTGAACCGCACCGCTTTTTATATCTTGTTTAGCGATGTTATAGCCACTATCTGAACGATTTACCATCACTAAAAAACGGCCATCTGGGGTAATTTGAGCCCCCATATTTTGACTACCTTGCCATGTTACACGTTGCGTATCACCAGTGGCTAAATCAAGATGGTATATTTGTGGACGACCACCACGATCTGAAGTGAAATACATTGATTTTCCATCAGGCGTCCAAACTTCTTCAGTATTATTAGCACGACCATGAGTCACTTGACGAAGTTCTTTCGTACGTAGATCTTTAATATAGATCTGTAAACTACCCGTTTTTGATAATACCATCGCTAACTTTGTACCATCCGGTGAAAATTGCGGAGAACCATTATGACGAGGATAATTCGCTACAAGTTCACGGGTACCTTTATATATGTTCAGAATGAAAATTTCAGCCTTACCATTTTCAAAACTAACATAAGCTAACTTGCTGCCATCAGGAGACCAAGCAGGTGACATTAGCGGTTGCTTTGATTTTAAAACAACACGTTCATTATAACCGTCATAATCAGCAACACGTAGCTGGTATGGGAATTGAGAACCTTGATTATCATCAACATAAGCAATACGGGTTAAAAATGCACCACGCTCTCCGGTTAATTTTTGGTAAATCATATCGGAGATTCTATGGGCGTACTGACGCATACGATTTGGCTTAACTACAGCACGATTATTTAACAGTAAGTAATCACTTGCAGTACCTTGAGAATCACTATTCAACTTACCTTTAACAACGTCTACCAATTGATAATCAATAACATAATTGCCATCTTTATCTTGCGTAATACTGCCAGTTACAACAGCATCAACCCCTAATTTAGTCCACGCACTATAATTAATTTGGCTCTCATTATAAGGACGTTGTGGTAACTTATTATTTGCTATTGGACTAAATTTACCGCTACGTTGTAAATCAGACGCTATGACTGCTGAAATATCGGTAGGTAATTTATTTTGACCTTGCCACTCAAAAGGCACTATTCCTATAGGACGGGCGGAGTCAACACCATCAGTGATGACTAAATCAAGTGCAGCATGTGCAAATTGGCTAACGCTTAGTAAGGCAAAAAATACACCTATCATCCAACGTTTCATCAATCGCTCCTTATAGTTACGAAAGCCGTAACTACTGTTACGGCAAAAAATTAAATCAGTATTTTACACATTCAACCAACAATCTATGGACTAACGGTTAAGTTAATAACCCGTAATTGCTTAACCACATCAGGATTGTCTGGCATCGGAAATTCACTTACTTGCAGCACTGCTGATTTAGCGGCTCGGCAAAGCGTGTCATTTCCTGCTAGTTGCGATACATTCAGCACTAAACCATTAGCAGATAAACGTAGTGTTAACTGACATTTTTGTCCTTTAAAGCTTTGATCAACTAATAAATTTTGTTGAATCATTTGCTTGTATATCGTGCCATAACGGGCAACTTCATCAGCAATATGTTTACCTTTAGCGCCGCCACGTTGTTCATTCTCAGCTTCTAAGCCCGAAAACATATCATTTAGCGCTGCATCTTGTTTGGCTTGAGCTTCTGCTTTAGCCTTGGCTTCTGCTTTAGCCTTAGCTTCTGCTTTAGCCTTAGCTTGTGCTTTAGCCTTAGCTTGTGCTTTAGCCTTAGCTTCTGCTTTAGCCTTGGCTTCTGCTTTAGCCTTGGCTTCTGCTTGTGCCTTAGCTTCTGCTTTGGCCTTTGCTTCTGCTTGTGCCTTTGCTTCTGCTTTAGCCTTTGCTTCTGCTTTAGCCTTAGCTTGTGCCTGAGCTTCTGCTTTAGCCTTTGCTTCAGCTTTAGCCTTTGCTTCAGCTTTAGCCTTTGCTTCAGCTTTAGCCTTTGCTTCAGCTTTAGCCTTTGCTTCTGCTTGTGCCTTTGCTTGTGCTTTGGCTTTGGCTTCTGCTTTTACCTTAGCTTCTGCTGCTTGTTGTTGCTGCAATTGACGTTGTTTTTCAGCTTCACGGGCTGCTTTTTCCGCATTTAATTTATCAGCTTGTAATTGTCGTAATCGCTCTGCTTCTGCTTTACGTTGTTTTTCAAGCGCTGCAGTTTGTTGTTCAAGGCGATCTTGACGTGCTTGTTCAGCATCTTTAGCTGCTTGGCGTTGCTGACGAATTTGCTGAGCTTGTTGATTTAACATCGCAGGATCAACCATCGTTGCTTGAATAGTATTTCCAACCGATTGTTTGTGATCAAAGGTAAAATCAGCACCCCATAATAACAACCCAATAAATAACGCGTGAATCGACACCGATATAATGACAGACTTCGAATAATTACTTTTCTTCATGCCTTAATTTCCAGGCTTATCTAGCGGATCTGTCATCAAACCAACAGATCCCACTCCAGCATGACTCAGTGCATCTAAGGTTTCGACAATATTCGCGTAAGGTGTGCGTCCATCTCCACCAACCATAACTAAGGTTTTT
Organism: Photobacterium andalusiense; assembly: GCF_900185625.1. Taxonomy (GTDB): domain Bacteria; phylum Pseudomonadota; class Gammaproteobacteria; order Enterobacterales; family Vibrionaceae; genus Photobacterium; species Photobacterium aquimaris. Next base: position 331,610 of record NZ_FYAJ01000001.1, on the reverse strand, counting down.
GGATCACTCGCAAGTTCAGCTTTGACTCGACCAATAAGCTCATCAAGGCTTAACCCATGTACCATATCAGCATTATCAATACTCACCCCTAAGTTGCCATCTTTATCTACTTCGACAATAATTGGTGGAGTATCGCTATCTTTATTCAATTGTGCGACGGTTTCAGCCGTTTGAGTTTTAGGCAAATCGACATCTACCCCTTGGTTTACAAACGGAGCAGTCACCATAAAAATAATCAGTAATACCAGCATAACGTCAATATAAGGGACGACATTAATTTCAGCCGTCATTTTGCGTTTCTTCGGTTGATAAGCCATTGCTTATTACTCCTGATTCGCTGCAAATGCCTGACGGTGTAAAATACTTGAAAACTCTTCCATAAACGTTACATAAGTATGTTCAAGTTTAGTCACTTTATTAGTAAGACGGTTATAAAACATTACCGCAGGGATCGCAGCAAAAAGACCCATTGCCGTTGCCACCAAGGCTTCTGCAATACCAGGAGCAACCATCGCTAATGTGGCTTGTTTCACAGCACCTAGAGCAATAAATGCCGTCATAATGCCCCATACTGTACCAAAAAGACCAATATAAGGACTGATTGAACCAACAGTAGCAAGGAATGGTAAATTAGTTTCTAGTTCATCAACTTCTTTTGACAAAGAAACTCGCATTGCGCGCCCAGTACCTTCCATTACCGCTTCTGGTACTCGACCATTACTATGATGTAAACGCGCAAACTCTTTAAAGCCAGAGTAAAAAATACGTTCAGAGCCAGTCAATTCATCTTTACGCTGTTGCACTTCTTGGTATAACTGAGATAAATCAATACCAGACCAAAACCGATCTTCAAATTGGGTTGCATTACGTTCTGCACTATTTAGTACTTGCGAGCGTTTAATGATCATTGCCCAAGAAGCAATCGACATTCCAAGTAAAATAAGCATAACCAGTTTTACCAACAAACTTGCTTGCAAAAAAAGGTCTAAAATGGTTAATTCTGAGTTCACTTAATGTATCTCCGGCTTTAATTGTACAGGTAAAGCTATTGGTTTCATGATGGTTGGATTAATACAGGCAATTTTCACAATCGCGCGGCAAAATACCACATTATCATCATTAACGAGTTCTTGATTAAATTCTATTGATGCGCGACGTACATTTTGAATGGTTGTATTAACAACAAGCTGGTCATCTAACTTTGCGCCACGAATAAAATCAATATTCATACTACGCACAACAAAACTCATATTCTCAGCAAATAATTGTTGCTGACTTAAGCCTATATAACGCAGTAATTCTGTCCGTGCTCGCTCAAAAAACTTTAAATAATTAGCGTGGTATACCACTCCACCGACATCAGTATCTTCATAATAAATGGTAATTGGCCATTTAAAAATATCTTGTTCTTTCATTGGATACCCATACCCGTCATACCTACACCGCGCCAATTATCGCGCTTGGTGTACTACTATACCCTAACTCACCGAATGATGGTTATTGCGAAACACGCTAGATAGTGCATTTAACCAAAAAATGAAATTTGTCAGTAGGTTCTGACAATCAAATCACAATTCTGTTCAGTTATCATGCATAAAAAACGACATGTTAAATTTGGTTACACTTTACATACAAAAAAAGCCTGTTGCATTACAGCAACAGGCTTTTTAGGTTCTATAGATTAGCAATTATAAAAAGCGTAATCCAAGAATGTATAATAATACAGGCAGTGCGATATAGGGTGTAAAGAACACCTGAAAATACCACCGACGTGGAACAAACCCCATGCCAAACACCATCGCGCTACAGGTTGCCCAAATCATCAACGGTGCTAATCCAGCACTAAATCCACCAATATCTTCAGCAAATTGTCGAGGCTCCCACATTAATAACCCAGTAACAGTCAACGCCATTACTATTGCTAATAATTTAAGCGGTAGAACACTCAATGGTGCATGAATTAGCTTAACCGCACGATCTATATTACTCACTGTCTTTATCCATATTTTCAGTTGTCTCAAGCCATAATGCATTGACAATACCGAAAGAACAAGCCAGAAGAACACCTAGAATCCAAGCGAAATACCACATAGTTCATCTACTCCTTAGTAAAGTGATGTTTTGTTGTCTTCGATATATTTCGTATCAAGACGACCAAACATTTTGTAGTAACACCATGCGGTGTAAGCCAAGATTACTGGAACCATTACAAATGCAACAATAGTCATAATATGTAATGTGTATTCAGATGACGTTGAATCCCAAAGAGTCAAACTCACATTTGGATCTAAGCTTGATGGCATAATGAATGGGAATGTTGCAAAACCAAACGTTAATACTACACCAACAATTGTTAAGCTTGAGAACAAGAATGCGAAACCACCACGATCAGCACGTGAACACAATGCTGTCAGGATTGGCATTGCCACAGCTAGAATTGGTGCAATCCACAATACAGGGTAGTTGTTATAGTTAATAAACAACGCGCCTACTTGACGAACAACTTCTTTGGTTAATGGATCTGATGCCGCATTAGCTAATACTGGCGTTGTCATCACATAGCCGTTAATGCCTTGAGCAACAAAACCCGCAATAATAAACACCACAACCATTAATAATGAAGAAATAACAGCAACATTACGCGCACGTGCATGAATCGCATCGGTTGTTTTCAATTGTAAGAATGCTGCACCTTGGGTGATGATCATCAATAAACTCACAACACCACACAATAAAGCAAACGGATTCAGCAAGCCAAAGAATGATCCTTTGTAGCTAGTGATCATAAATTCGTTTACTTCAAATGGTACGCCTTGCATCAGGTTACCAAAAGCAACACCAAAAATTACAGGTGGTATAAAGCTACCAACAAAGATCGCTTTATCCCACATATCACGCCATTTTGTATCCGTTAACTTAGAACGGTAATCAAAACCTAATGGACGCAACCATAGTGACGCCAACGTAATAATCATTGCGACATAAAAACCAGAGAATACTGTTGCGTAAACTAATGGCCATGCGGCAAATAATGCACCACCAGCGGTGATTAACCAAACTTGGTTACCATCCCAGTGTGGTGCAATTGAGTTAATCATTACTCGACGCTCGTTATCTGTCTTACCAATGATTGGTGACAGCATACCAACGCCCATATCAAAACCATCTGTGATTGCAAAACCGATGCACAATACACCAATTAACACCCACCAGATGACTCGCAAGCTTTCATAATCAAACATTATTCTGTTTCTCCCTGCTTACACTTCAACCTGACGTGAAACCACATCTTGTGCCGTATCTTTTTGTTCAAAGTGATAACGACCTGTCTTCAAGCTACTTGGACCTAAACGCGCAAACTTAAGCATTAGGTACACTTCGGCAATCAAAAACAGAGTGTAAAGTCCAATAATTGCAGCTAACGAGAACCATAATTGTGATGGTTCAAGACTAGAGGCAGCCATATGTACTGGTAGAATTTCACCAACTGCCCATGGTTGACGGCCATATTCCGCCACAAACCAACCTGCTTCAATTGCAATCCAAGGTAATGGAATACCATACAGTGCTGCTTTAAGTATCCATTTATTACCCGTAATTTTATGACGGCAAGATTGCACAAATGCAGCACCAATAATGGCAAACATTAGGAAACCAGCACCAACCATGATACGGAAGCTAAAGAATAATGGCCATACGCGAGGAATGGAGTCATCAACAGCTTGTTGAATTTGTTCTGGTGTCGCATCAACAACTTTATCAGTGTAAGGCTTCAATAACAGCCCGTAACCTAAATCGCCTTTTACTTCATCAAATGCGGCAATGTTAGCTGGTGTCTTATCACCTGCACGCAGTTTCTCAAGTAATCCATAAGCAACCATACCGTTACGAATACGCACTTCATGTTGTTTCTTCAGATCACGAATACCCGTTACTTGAGTATCAAGTGAACGTGTCGCAATAATACCCATTAGATATGGAATCTTAATCGCGTAATCTGTTTCCATTGTTTCTTGGTTAGGGAAACCAAATGCAGTAAATGCTGCTGGTGCAGGTTCAGTATGCCATTCAGCTTCAATCGCAGCTAACTTAGTCTTTTGAACATCACCTAATTCATAACCAGATTCATCACCTAGGATCATTACTGAAACAATTGATGCTAAACCAAATGCTGCTGCAATAGCGAATGAACGACGTGCGAAAGCAATATCACGTCCTTTTAGTAAGTAGTAAGAACTTACACCAAGGATAAACATCGCACCACATACATAACCAGATGCAACTGTGTGAACGAATTTAACCTGAGCAACAGGGTTAAATACAACGTCCGCAAAACTCACCATTTCCATACGCATGGTTTCAAAGTTGAAATCCGCACCTACAGGGTTTTGCATCCAGCCATTAGCAATAAGAATCCATAACGCTGAGAAGTTAGAACCTAACGCTACTAACCATGTCACGACAAGGTGTTGGCGCTTTGATAGACGATCCCAGCCAAAAAAGAACATACCGACTAAAGTGGATTCGAGGAAAAACGCCATCAGTGCTTCGATGGCTAACGGCGCACCGAAAATATCACCAACGTAGTGAGAGTAATAAGCCCAGTTTGTACCAAACTGGAATTCCATGGATAGGCCAGTAGCAACACCTAACGCAAAGTTAATCGCGAAAAGCTTACCCCAGAACTTTGTCATGTCCTTGTAGATTTGCTTGCCGGTCATTACATAAACCGACTCCATAATGGCTAATAAGAAAGCCATACCTAGAGTCAATGGAACGAACAAAAAGTGATACATAGCTGTTAAAGCGAACTGTAACCGCGATAGTTCGACGACATCAGTTAACATTGATAACTCCTTTTTTCACCAGGCTGACTGGTGCAGTACTACACAGTGTACCGATTATTGGGTTTAGCCAATCGTAGATAACAAACCGCAATATTGGTGATCTTCCTGATCGCATTTATCATGTTGATAATGGCGTCCATTCTATTGTTGCAGTTTTGTACCAAAAATATTGTTTTACTGTTATTCTACAGCTAATAAAGTCAACCCTAATATTACAGATATCAGCAATAATCTTCAAAGTATTTATTAATAGTTTTGCTTTGATATTTATCAAATAATACACCGCATGAAGACATCGAAAGCGTCAAACTTGATCTGCATCAATAAATACTAAGTTTATGAGTGTCCAATGAAATTTTCTGTTAATCCTCTTTTTAACTTACACTTAATGAATTGACATATCACCACACAATCTATTTTCATTTGATCATAAAGTGCACCATTTTAACAATGTTACCACCACGTAAATAACACAAAAAAATCTTTAATAAACAATGTACTGTAATATATCGTCAACCCATACTTTTATCGCTAATTAGCATTAAAAATGCTCATATTTATTCTAGCTTTGAGGTTAAAAATAACACCAAAGAATAAAAAAACATTTAATTACATGCCATTACGATAAAGCACCATTATTTGCTGTGATTTTTTAATCAAAAATAAGGTATTCGATCATTTTGTATTAAATAGATTTTAATAATGAGATCATGTTTCAATTAAAGAATGGTTTTATAGTGGCAAATAATTCTCATTTAAGGTCAAACTATCACCATAATCAGTCATCAACTGCACAATAATACTACGTCTAGTTGGCGATAAAATAACACTGTTACGATTATTAATATTTGTGCAAACTTTAAAAGGTTATCAAATGGTAATTATTGTTACTTTAATTAACATTGTTAGTGATAAATATATTTGTTATTCCGTTTTAATAATATCGAGATATAAAAAAACGAGATTATAATAATCTCGTTTTTGATAGTTATATTTTATTTAACTTTATTTTGTTTTGGGTATATCTAGCCCAAAATGCAAATAGGCTCGCTGAGTAGCAATACGTCCCCGTGGCGTTCGTTGTAAAAAACCTTGCTGAATTAAATAAGGTTCAAGCACATCTTCAATGGTGTCTTTTTCTTCACCAATTGCCGCTGCAAGATTATCTAAACCAACAGGCCCACCCATAAATTTATCAATAATGGCCATTAATAATTTACGGTCCATATAATCAAAACCGCTACTATCAACGTCAAGCATATCGAGGGCTTTACTAGCAACATCAGGACAGATATGACCATCACTTTTTACTTCAGCGTAATCACGTACTCGGCGTAATAGTCGATTTGCAATACGTGGCGTTCCACGAGCACGCATTGCCATTTCCATCGCACCGCCCTCTTCAAGTGATAAACCAAGATAGCTGGCACTGCGTGATACAATATCTTTAAGATCGTCGACCTTGTAATACTCTAAACGTTGCGTAATACCAAAACGATCGCGCAATGGTGATGTTAATGATCCCGCACGTGTTGTTGCACCAATTAAGGTAAACGGAGGTAAATCAATTTTAATAGAACGTGCAGCAGGCCCTTCACCAATCATGATATCTAATTGATAATCTTCCATTGCTGGATAAAGAATTTCTTCTACTTGTGGGCTTAAACGGTGTATTTCATCAATAAATAACACATCGTTCTCTTCAAGATTAGTCAGTAACGCAGCCAAATCACCCGCTTTTTCAAGCACAGGACCTGAAGTGGTACGAATACTTACTCCCATTTCATTAGCAACAATATTCGCTAGCGTTGTTTTACCTAAACCTGGAGGACCAAAAATCAATAGATGATCGAGCGCTTCGTTACGACGTCTCGCCGCTTGAATAAAGATTTCCATTTGATCACGAACATGATCTTGACCTTGATAATCATTGAGCAATTTCGGACGAATAGCACGATCAATAATATCATCTTCGCGTGGTGTCTCGAAATTACTGGAAACCAGTCTATCGGCTTCAATCATAATAAATACCTATTACAGAATGTGTAATTACACCATTGAACGAAGTGCATCACGAATAATCGCTTCACTAGTCATGTCTGGTTGAGCGACTTGTGCTACAACTTTTGCTGCAATTTGTGGTTTATATCCTAACGCCACTAAAGCACTAACGGCTTCATCTTCTGCACGTGCTTGAGCTGCTGGATGTTGAATTTCAGCATTAGACGCTGCAGTATCGAGTGCCGCGGTAAATAAATCACCTTCGCCCCAACCTTTCAGACGATCTTTCATCTCAACCACTAATCGTTCAGCGGTTTTCTTACCCACGCCTGGAATTTTCACTAATGTGGTTACATCTTCTAATTCGACACTGCGCACAAATTGACTTGCTGTCATTGCCGATAAAATCGCTAATCCTAATTTAGGTCCGACACCATTGGCTTTAATAACTTCACGGAACAATTCACGTTCACTTTTTTTATTAAACCCATACAATAATTGTGCATCTTCACGCACCACAAAATGAGTAAAAATAATCGCTTCTTGACCAATCTCTGGTAACTCATAGAAACAACTCATTGGCATCTGTACTTCATAGCCAATGCCGCCCACTTCAAGTAGTACTTCTGGTGGCTGTTTTTCAATCACAATTCCGCGTAGTCGACCAATCACAACATCATCTCTATAAATAGGAAGTAAACTGGCACTAGAATAGTAAACTACTGGATCAATATCCAGCCCTTTATGTGTGATCTTTACTAAACCCTAGTTAGAAAACCCACAATCTGTGATGTCATAAAATTAAGGCGATAAAAAAGCAGCGACTGCTGCTTTTTATAACCACGATAATCAAATCAATTAACGATAACGGCCGCGACGAGCACTGGTGGCTTTACCAGCCATTGCAATTAAGGTTTTATGTGTATGGGCATGACAAATAGCAATAGCTAATGCATCGGCAGCATCCGCTTGAGGTTTTCCTTCGAGCTTAAGTACTGAGCACACCATGTGTTGCACTTGAGCTTTATCTGCACCACCGTTACCAACAACGGCTTGCTTTATTAGTCGCGCTGCATATTCACTGACCGGTAAATCGGCATTCACAGCAGCAACAATCGCACTACCACGTGCTTGGCCGAGCTTGATCGCAGAGCTGGCATTTTTGCCCATAAACACTTGTTCAATCGCAAAACAATCAGGTTGAAATTGAGTAATGACCTCAGAAACCCCTGCATAAATCTGTTTTAATCGACCGGGAATATCTGGGCATGAGGTGCGAATACACCCACTACCTAAATATTCAAGTTTACGTCCGACTTGACGAATAACACCATAACCCGTGATCCTTGAACCGGGGTCAATACCTAAAATAATTGACATTTATATTCCGAAGCAAACACTTACTCTAGTGCTGCAGCAACTTCATCTGACATGTCACCATTATGATAAACTTCTTGAACATCATCCAGATCTTCTAACGCATCAATTAACCGTAATAGTTTAGGTGCTGTTGTTATGTCCAATTCCGCTTTAGTTGACGGAACTAATGTTACTTCTGCGTTCTCAGCAGTAAAGCCAGCGTTATCTAACGCATCTTTTACAGTACCAAAGTCAGCTGGTGTGGTATAAACATCAATTGAGCCATCATCATTGGTTTCAATGTCGTCTGCGCCAGATTCTAATGCAACTTCCATTACCGCATCTTCATCTAATCCTGTTGCGTAGGAAATAACCCCTTTCTTCTCAAAAAGGTAACTTACACTACCATCTGTCCCTAAATTACCACCCGCTTTAGAAAAGGCATGGCGTACACCAGATACAGTACGATTACGGTTATCGGTCATACACTCAACCATCACCGCAGTACCAGCAGGGCCATAGCCTTCGTAAATAACTGTTTCAACGCCATCATCACCTTCACCACCAGCACCACGACTAGCTGCACGGTTAATGGTATCGCGCGTCATATTATTTGATAATGCTTTATCAATCGCAGCACGTAGACGAGGATTATTCTCGGGTTCAGCGCCGCCTTCTTTTGCTGCAACGGTAATTTCACGAATTAGCTTGGTGAAAATTTTACCTCGCTTGGCATCTTGAGCAGCCTTGCGGTGTTTAATATTGGCAAACTTACTGTGACCAGCCATGAGTATCTCCTGCTGCTATTAATTAATATCCTCTAAAAAACATAAACTAAATACAGCATGAAAGCGAACAAAAGACTTTTACCAAAACAGTGTTAAATCTAATAGTTATAAAAAAAGCCAATCCCTGTATTAGGTGATTGGCTCATTCTAAGCTGCTCTTTAGACTGTTTAGGCTAAATGACAGTTAACAGCATAAGATTACTGTTGATCTTGTTCTTTTTTCTTAGCAATATTCACAGCAATAGAAAGCTCTTCTAGTGATGCAGGGTTAGCTAGGCTTGGCGCATCAGTCAATAGACATGCTGCTGCTGTTGTTTTAGGGAACGCAATAACATCACGAATGTTATCAGTACCACAAAGTAGCATTACCAAACGGTCAAGACCAAATGCAAGGCCTGCGTGTGGTGGTGTACCAAACTGCAGTGCATCCAGTAAGAAACCAAACTTCAGACGTTGCTCTTCAGTTGAGATACCTAGAATATCAAATACTGTAGATTGCATTTCTGAATTGTGAATACGAACTGAACCGCCACCAACTTCATAACCATTAATAACCATATCGTATGCATTAGATAATGCATCTGCAGGGTTAGCTGCTAGCTCTTCTGGAGTTAGATTTAGTGGTGAAGTAAATGGGTGGTGCATTGCAGACAATGAGCCATCTTCATTTTCTTCAAACATTGGGAAATCAACAACCCAAAGTGGTTTCCATGCAGACTTATCAGTTAGCTCTAGATCTTCACCCAGTTTCAGACGAAGTGCACCCATAGCTTCAGTTACAACACGCTTACTATCAGCACCAAATAAAATGATATCGCCAGATTCAGCTTGAGTACGCTCAAGAAGATTAGCTACCACTTCTTCGTTTAGGAATTTAGCAACTGGAGATTGAACACCCTCAATACCTGCAGCGCGATCGTTAACCTTCATCCATGCTAGGCCTTTCGCGCCGTAAATACCGACAAACTTAGTGTACTCATCGATTTGCTTACGGCTTAGAGATGCACCACCAGGTACGCGAATAACAGCGACGCGACCTTTAGGATCATTTGCTGGTGCTGAGAATACTTGGAACTCAACATCTTTAAGAATATCAGCAACATCTACTAACTCTAGTGGGTTACGTAGATCTGGCTTATCAGAGCCGAAACGACGTGCTGCTTCTTCAAATGTCATTACAGGGAATGCGCCAAGATCTACATTTAGTAGTTCTTTCCACATATCTGTGATCATTTTTTCAGTTGTCGCACGCACTTGATCTGCAGACATGAAAGATGTTTCGATATCGATTTGAGTAAATTCAGGCTGACGGTCAGCACGTAAATCTTCATCACGGAAACATTTAACGATTTGGTAGTAACGATCAAAACCAGACATCATTAACAGCTGCTTAAATAGCTGTGGTGATTGTGGTAATGCGTAGAATTTACCTTTATGAACACGGCTTGGTACTAAGTAGTCACGCGCACCTTCTGGTGTTGCTTTTGTTAGTACTGGTGTTTCAATATCAAGGAATGCGTTATCGTCAAGGAAACGACGTACAAAGCTTGATGCTTTAGCACGTAGCTTGATGCGATCGCTCATTTCTGGACGACGAAGATCTAAATAACGGTATTTAAGGCGTTGCTCTTCTGAGTTCTTTTGGTTGAAATCAAGTGGTAACGCTTCTGAACGGTTAATGATTTCAAGGCCAGTTGCATAAATTTCAACTTCACCTGTTGCCATGTCTTTATTACATTGGCTTTCAGGACGCTCACGCACTTCACCCGTTAGACGAATACAAAACTCGTTACGTAATTGGTTAGCTAGTCCGAAGATCTCAGTCATATCAGGATCAATAACAACCTGAACCACACCTTCGCGATCACGCATATCAATAAAGATAAGACCGCCCAAATCACGGCGACGGTTAACCCAACCGCATAAATCTACTGTTTGTCCTGCAAGGGACTTATTTAGGTGTCCACAATAATGGGTGCGCATAAGAAATTCCCAATCTATATATTTAGCATGCTTGTGTTTAAGTTACAGTTTACTGTTAACCAAAGCACAACTGGTTCAATCCCGACCGCTTGCTGTCTAATTTACGCATAAAATTGGATAGCAAGCCGGCCAAGAGGCAAAAATAACGAGCTATTATACCCAAACAGCCTCCGTTTGCGAAGTTAACCGCACGTTTATTCGCACGATCTACCACCAATCAAAAATGGAATCCTCAATGATCTTTTTCTAATGGCGGTAATTTAAGCTTTTCTTGAACGAATACTTTAAAATTAAACTGTATTTATCTTAACTTCATTGAGGATATTCATGACAAAGGCTATGACTTGCAGTGCGTTACCATTGCGATTAGGGTTAACTCAATGGTCACACAATCATTGGATTCAAAGCTTATATGGTAAAGGGTGTAAAAATGGCGACCGCCTAGCTCGTTATGCCGAAATATTTACTACCGTTGAAGGCAATACGACCTTCTATGCCACGCCTAATATGACAACGGTTAAAAAATGGCATGATGCTACCCCTGACCATTTTCGATTTACCTTTAAACTGCCGCAAACTATTACTCATCAACAACAACTCCGCCATTGTGATCAAGCTGTTGCTGATTTTCTCAATACGATGCACGTTTTAGCACCTAAAACTGCGATCTGGAAAATTCAATTACCGGCCCAATTTGGCCCTGATGCATTACCAGTATTAGCCAAATTTCTAAATAAATTCCCATCACACCTCACCACAGGTGTTGAAGTTCGTCATCCTGAATTTTTTACCAAAGGCGCGGCCGAACAAGCGCTTAACCGCTTATTAATTGAAAAAAACAGCAATCGAATTATTATGGATAGTCGGCCGCTTTTCTCGGCCCAAGCTACCACTGCAGCAATCATTGAAGCTCAACGCAAAAAACCTCGCTTACCCGTGCATGCGATAGCCACTGCCAATAACCCTGTAATTCGGTTTATCGGTCATCCAAATGATAGCCATAATGATCCTTTCTTTAATAACTGGTTACAGCGTATTCCTTTATGGCTGGCTGAAGGCAAACAACCATATCTGTTTATTCATTCACCTGATAACAACCATGCGCCCGAATCGGCGATGCGTTTATATCGGCGTTTACAGCAACAAGTTGCGCTGACAATCCCCTTAGTTGATTTAGCACAGCCTCAACACTTACAACAAAATCAACAAATCGCGCTACTATAACAACAACCAAACTCAGACCACCATTTACAATTATTAAAGACAAATGCTGCTATTTTCTCTACAATACGCGACCTTTCAAAGGTGATGGATCACCTGATGGCAGCTGTTTAACATAAACCGCCATCACAGTCCCTGTAGGATCCCTGTTCTTTATATATGATGAGGTTCGTGAGAATGGCAAGCCACGACAATATTTTTGCTACGCCAATTGCACAACTCGGCGACTTTACGTTTGATGAGCGTGTGGCTGAAGTTTTTCCCGATATGATTCAACGCTCGGTACCGGGTTATAGCAACATTATTTCTGCTATTGGTATGCTCGCTGAACGTTTTGCCAAACCGCATTCAAAAGTGTTCGATCTTGGCTGTTCACTAGGCGCTGCCACGTTATCAATGCGTCGTCATATTGATCAGGAAGGCTGTGAAATTATCGCCATTGATAATTCAGCGGCAATGGTTGAACGGTGTCGATTATTAGTTAATGCCTATCGTTCCGAAACACCAGTACAAGTAATTGAAGCCGATATTCGTCACGTTGATATTCAAGATGCTTCTGTTGTCGTGCTTAACTTTACTCTCCAATTTCTATCTCCCGATGATCGGCTCGCATTATTAGAGAAAATCTATGCCGGCCTACGCCCTGGTGGCATTTTGATCTTATCGGAAAAATACATTTTTGATGATGAACGAGCCAATGAACTGCTGATCGATCTTCATCACGACTTTAAACGAGCCAATGGCTATAGCGAATTAGAAATCAGTCAAAAGCGTAGCGCAATTGAAAATGTGATGCGCCCAGATAGCATTGAAACCCATAAACAACGTTTTAATGATATTGGTTTCTCTAGCTCTGAAGTGTGGTTCCAATGCTTCAACTTTGGCTCAATGTTTGCGATTAAATAAGGTTTACAGTTCCAATATGTTTAGTTTTTCAGCTTTTTATCAACTTCTCGCTCAACATGAAACGTTGCGCCCATGGTTAAATACTCTACCTAAACAATTAAGTGATTGGGAACAACAAGAACATGGTGACATGGCGCGTTGGGTACGTGCGCTACAAAAATTTCCAACCGATAAACCCGATCTTATTGATTTAAAAAATGAAGTCAGTGTTCGTAATGAAGTGCCGATTGCAGATGGTGAGAAGAAACGTTTAGAAAGCCTATTACGTTTACTTCACCCATGGCGTAAAGGTCCTTTCACTATGCACGATATTCATATCGATACTGAGTGGCGCTCTGATTGGAAATGGGATCGTGTATTACCTCACATTACTCCATTAAAAGGCCGCAGCGTATTAGATGTCGGCTGTGGCAATGGCTACCATATGTGGCGTATGCTCGGTGAAGGTGCCAAGCTAACTGTCGGTATTGATCCATCTAGTCTATTCTTAATTCAGTTTGAAGCCATTAAGCGTTTAATGGGTCAAGACGAGCGAGCATACTTATTGCCTTTAGGCATTGAGCAATTACCCGAGTTAAAAGCGTTTGATACTGTATTCAGTATGGGCGTTCTTTATCACCGCCGTTCACCATTAGATCATATTCTGCAATTAAAGAATCAATTGCGAGCTGGCGGTGAGGTAATTTTAGAGACATTAGTTATCGATGGTGATGAAAATACCGTGTTGGTACCGACTCACCGTTATGCACAAATGCACAATGTATATTTTTTCCCATCTGCTAAGGCTTTAAAAGTGTGGATGGAAAAATGTGGCTTTGTTGATGTACGTATTGTTGATGAGAATATCACTACTACAGATGAACAAAGAACAACCAACTGGATGACAAATAATTCCCTTCCAGAATACTTAGATCAAGAAGATAACTCAAAAACGATAGAAGGTTATCCTGCTCCTCGACGTGCGATTCTCATTGGGCGGAATCCTGACTAACGACTGACAAAAGGGATGCTGTTTGCATCCCTTTTTTGATGTAAACTAATGTTGTTATTATATAAAACAGACGCACATAGGAGATATGATGCTTCGTCTTAGCGTATCAGTAATTGCACTAGCTATACTTTCAGGATGTACCTCAAATGCAACGCTAGAGAAAAATCACCAACAAACTTTAGCTGCAATCAATAATGTTGAATCGCATATTGACACTAAAATCAATAATGTTTCGACACACGTTGAAAACCAACAACAATATATAGGCCAACTTGAAAGAAAATTAGCATCTATCTCAAAAGATATAAAATTTCTTAAGCATAAGAGCCTAACTCAGCCTAAAGTCATTATTGAAAAACAAATTGTTCGTGTTCCTGTTGAGCAACCTGCCACCGACTCTAAAACCGCTAATGGTAAAGCCATTTTAGGTCAAGAAGAATGGGTATGGATAGACTCAGTTAAGAGCCATTTTAAAGCACGTGTAGATACCGGTGCGACCACATCATCACTAAATGCAATCGATGTACAAACGTTTGAACGTGACGGTAAAGAATGGGTTCGTTTTAATTTAAGTCATGACTCTGCAATGGATACGCCAGCAGAAATTGCAGCGAATAACAAAGCAAAACCAGAAACTATTGAAGCACCTATCTTCCGCTGGGTACGTATTCGTCAGTCAACCTCTGAAGAAGCCGTTCGTCGACCAGTTATCGAAGCTTGGATCACTTTAGGCAATCTACACGAAAAAGCACAATTTACTCTCGCAGATAGAACGAAAATGGATTTTCCTATTTTACTTGGACGTGAATTCTTTAAAGATATTGCGCTAGTTGATGTAGGTAAACAATTTGTTCAGGGAAAGACTGAGCCCAAACCAGTCCAAGTTAACAAATAAATGATGAGGATGTCATGACGTCTAGAATACCCTTTTATATTCTTATATCGCTGTTAATTATTTCAGGTATAGGATTAAGCATGTACCGCCATGATGTTTATGGTGTGCCATGGACTCCCGGGAAAGAACGAGCAGTATGGGAAGTTGAAGCTCGAGTACAATTCGATGCTATTGGCGATCCTGTTCAAGTGAAAATGTCAGCACCAGGTACACAGCAGGGCTTTACTCTTATCGATGAAAGTACTTCATCACCCCCAGGTTACTCTGTTGTGATCCACAATACTAAAGATGGTCGTCAAGCCGATTGGGCAACACGCACCGCAATTGGTAAGCAAGTGTTGTACTACAAAACCCAATTACTAGTTGATGACCAAGCGCAATATAAGCCTGTGCCACCCAAAGGTGATGTTGCTGAAGTCAGTTTAAGTAATCCACAACAAACAGCAGCTACCGCATTATTAACCCATGCTCGCGATTTATCTGCTGATGATGTGACGCTAGCACGTGAGTTAATTCGTGAATTACATGATAACCAAAATCAAAATGCGGCAGTACTGCTTGATACAATGTCGCCAGCTGATGTTGTCACTAGCTTGCTTTCACTTGAAAATATTCACTCGCGGATTGTAAGTGGATTAACACTTGAAGATGGCCGTCGCCGTCAAAGTGTTTCGCCTATGGTTGAAGTGTGGGATAAACAACATAAGAATTGGCAGCTGTTTAATCTGACCACCGGTGAGCAAGGCAAACCTGAAAATGTAATGATTTGGAATCAGCAAGGTAATGCGCTACTTGATGTTGTGGGTGGCCGAAACTCAAATATCAGTTTCTCGATTATTGCCCAAGACATCACACCACAGCGTGCAACCCAAGAAAAGATTAAAGCAGAAGATCTACTGAATTTCTCAATCCATAGCTTACCACTTGAAGAGCAGGCGATGTTTAAAACCATCATGCTAGTTCCTATCGGTGCGCTAATTGTGGTGTTCTTACGTGTGATTATTGGTTTAAAAACCTCTGGTACTTTCATGCCAGTATTGATCGCGGTTGCTTTTGTCCAAACACAATTACTGACAGGTATTGTGGGTTTCTTACTGATTGTCGGTACAGGTTTGATTATTCGAAGTTACCTCTCGAAACTCAACCTACTTCTGGTGGCACGAATATCCGCGGTCATAATAACCGTTATATTGATTATTTCGATATTCACCGTAGTGGCATTTAAAATTGGTCTGATTGAAGGTCTAACTATTACCTTCTTCCCTATGATTATCTTGTCATGGACTATCGAGCGGATGTCGATTCTATGGGAAGAAGAAGGCGCGAAAGAAGTGTTTATTCAAGGTGGTGGTTCACTGTTAACCTCAGTGTTAATTTACCTTGCAATGACAACACCGCTTATTCGTCATCTAACGTTTAACTTTATTGGTGTGCAGTTCCTTATTCTAGCAGCGATCTTAATCTTAGGTAATTACACCGGTTATCGTCTAAGTGAGTTACGTCGCTTTAAGCCACTCGCTGAGGACTAAACTATGTCATTATTTTCACAGTTTACTTCACCACAAAAACTGCGTGATCGTGGCATCATGGGCATGAATAAACGTAACCATAGCTATATTGGACGTTACAATGACCGTAGTCGTTATCCTCTGGTTGATGACAAACTAAAAACCAAGCTCATTGCTCAACAAGCGGGAGCAACTGTTCCTGATTTAATTGGTGTTATCGATAGCCAAGCAACGGTTAAGCATATTCATCATATGGTTAAAGACTGGCCAGGATTTGTTATCAAACCTGCTCAAGGCTCAGGTGGTAAGGGCATTTTGGTTATTGTGAAGCACAAAGACGGCGTCTATGTTAAGCCCTCTGGCGCTGAGATTAATAAACAAGATGTTGAGCGCCACATTACCAATACGCTGGCAGGATTGTTCTCGCTTGGGGGTAAAAATGATGTTGCAATGGTCGAGAACCTAATTCAATTTGATAATGTGTTTGATGGCTTTAGTTATGAGGGCGTGCCCGATGTACGTGTGATCGTATTTAAAGGCTACCCTGTTATGGCAATGATGCGCTGTTCAACATCAGCTTCTGATGGTAAAGCGAACTTACACCAAGGTGCTGTTGGCGTTGGTATCGACATTGCGTCAGGAAAAGCGATTCGAGCGGTACAATTTAACCAACCGATTGAGCGTCACCCTGATACTGACCGTCTATTGAGTGAGCTTAACGTTCCTGAATGGAATAAATTGTTAGTGCTCGCGTCAAGTGCATGGGAAATGACGGGGTTAGGCTATATGGGAACCGATATGGTATTGGATAAAACCAAAGGCCCAATGGTATTGGAGCTTAATGCTCGCCCAGGGTTAGCAATTCAAATCGCTAACGGTACTGGTTTATTACCACGCTTACGCCATATTGAAGCAATGGGTGTGACGGCACATACACCAACACCTGAAGAACGGGTTGCCTATTGCGCGCATCAATTTGGTGCTAAGTCTGAGTTCTAATCTGGTTTTAACGCAATAATATTATTAGCCCTGATATGTTCAGGGCTTTTTATTATTTAAAATAAATCATTAAAGTTATCCATACGATTGTCGATAACTTAAGTATCTTATTTTATGTAGATAGTTATTCGTTACATGCAAACTCAATCGCTTGATAATATACAGCTTATTAATGAAATCCAACTCGGTACTAACCTCAACCATGCGGTTGAAGGTGGTCGTCGTGCTGATTTTGCATTAATGTTGGCGCTATTATCAGCTGATCTGCATGAAAACATTCCTGTTGATACTACGCCAGTTGAAACACAATCATCACAGCAACTACGAGCTTATTTTGAAATTCCAGCCTCACAGCCACTAACATCGACACCATCATGCTACTCACGCGCCGCTGAACAAGCACAAGCCTTTCACCAAGCAAGCTTAACCAGTACGCGCTTACTTGAACAATTACAGCCAACCGCTTTATCTTACCCGCCACAACAGACAAAAGGTTTGCCTGAAGATTTATTTCATAATTTATCAATTCATGAGCGCCGTAAACTTCCTCCTGTCGAGCCAAAGCCGTTGCAAGCGACGCCACAAGATCTTTATTTAGCATTAATTAAATCTAAACGACAAAGTGAAATGAATTGGGCTGCTTAGAGTAATATTTGCAGTTGATCAAAGATAAAATATCATCGCTGTGCAGATAAAATTAAAACAGAATTTGTTCGTGACCTTGCTCATAATTTCTTCTTTATTATTATTAGTTTGCAGTTTTATTGACTAGTATGGATATCAATAACCGCCTTAGAGATAACTATAATAATTTCGATACCTAGAAGGCATAAATCAGACTATTAAAACATTAAGGCTAGGAATATGCATATCGGACAATCAGTCGCTATTATTACCGATGCTGGTAATCCTATTGGTAAAGCTGTCGCCCTTCATTTCGCATCATTAGGCGCAACATTAGCCCTGGTCGATAATAATGAACCTGAGTTACAAAAGACCTTAGAATCTTGCTGTAAGATTAATGATGCCGCAGCCGCGTTTTACATACAATGCTACGATGAAGCTAGTATTCAGCAGTTATTTCAACAAGTGCGCAAACGCTTTGGAGCAATAAATATTTTATTAAATACCTGGGCTGGGACTGAAATACCGCAACTGTTATCACCGACGTCCATTACTGACTTTAATGATATTATGCAAAAAAGTGCGGCGAGTTTTTTTATTTTTGGCAAGATTGCCGCTGAATTTATGCAAAACCAACCCCATCAAAGTGTGATTATTAATTTAGCCTTAAGCCATGAGAATCATCATCCTCATACACCAACCACCAGTAAAACGGTTGTCAGTGGCTTGACACAAAGTTGGGCTACTGAGCTGGCAAATTTTAATATTCGAGTTGGTGGTATTGTGCCGATTAATTTACAAGACAAACACCATGATCAGCTGGCTATTGTTAACGTGCCAATGCAAGATGAAATAGCACGTAACGTTGAGTATATAGTAAGAAACGATTCTTTTAACGGCCGCATGCTAGAGTCTGAAATTGGCGTCTAATTTCGCAACCTCAAACAATAACTGTAATCAATAGGCTGAGTATAACAACTCGGCCTTTTTTAGATTTCAAGGTTACGAGGTTACGAGGTTACGAGGTTACGAGGTTACGAGGTTACGAGGTTACGAGGTTACGAGGTTACGAGGTTACGAGGTTACGAGGTTACGAGGTTAATTTTAATCACTTATTGAATCGGGTAAATCTATTTAAACAAAAAGCCCGTCTATTACTAGACGGGCTTTATTATATTTTAATCAGTAAAGATATTAAGCTTTTGCTTTTTTACCTTTAACAGCAACTTGTACTGGCTCTGATTTCTTGATTACTGTTGTGCCTTCAAACGCTTCACCTTCAATGAAAGGCTTACCGTAGTAAGAAGCAAGTAATACTTCTTTTAGCTCAGAGATTAGAGGGTAACGAGGGTTTGCACCAGTACACTGGTCATCAAACGCTTCTACCGCTAACTCATCAACTTTTGCAAGGAAATCTGCTTCAGCAACACCCGCTTCTTGAATTGACATTGGAATCTGAAGATTCACTTTCAATTCATCTAACCAAGTTAGTAGACGCTCAATCTTCTGTGCAGTACGGTCACCAGCGTGTGATAGACCCAAGTGGTCAGCAACTTCAGCATAACGACGACGCGCTTGTGGGCTTGCGTACTGTGAGAATGCAGTTTGCTTAGTTGGGTTATCATTTGCGTTGTAACGAACTACGTTAGAAATCAACAATGCGTTAGCAAGGCCGTGCGGTACGTGGAACTCAGCACCTAGCTTGTGCGCCATTGAGTGACAAACACCTAGGAATGCGTTAGCAAACGCGATACCCGCGATAGTTGCCGCATTGTGTACTTTCTCACGTGCGATTGGGTCATTAGCACCGTTCGCGTAACTTGATGGTAAGTACTCTTTTAGCATTCTTAGTGCTTGAAGTGCTTGACCGTCTGAGTATTCATTAGCAAGAACAGATACATAAGCTTCTAGTGCGTGAGTTACTGCATCGTAACCACCAAACGCTGTTAGCGACTTAGGCATATTCATTACTAGGTTCGCATCAACGATAGCCATTTGAGGCGTTAACTCGTAATCCGCTAGCGGGTACTTAGCACCAGTTTTATCGTCAGTTACAACCGCAAATGGTGTTACTTCAGAACCTGTACCAGATGTAGTAGTAATACATACTAGCTCAGCTTTCTTACCCATTTTAGGGAACTTGTAGATACGCTTACGAATGTCCATAAAGCGCATTGCTAGTTCTTCGAAATGCGTTTCTGGGTGCTCGTACATAACCCACATGATCTTCGCAGCATCCATTGGTGAACCACCACCTAGTGCAATAATCACATCAGGTTGGAAGCTCTTCATTGCTTCAGCGCCTTTCTCAACAACAGACAGTGTTGGATCCGCTTCTACATCAAAGAATGTTTGAACTTCGATACCTTGTGCTTTAAGCAAAGATACGATTTCATCTGCGTAACCGTTATTGAATAGGAAACGGTCTGTTACTAAGAACGCACGCTTCTTACCTTCTAGGTCGCTAAGTGCGATTGGAAGGCTACCACGACGGAAGTAAATTGATTTAGGTAGTTTATGCCACAACATATTTTCAGCTCGCTTCGCTACTGTCTTCTTGTTGATAAGGTGCTTAGGACCTACGTTCTCAGAGATAGAGTTACCACCCCATGAACCACAACCAAGAGTTAGCGAAGGTGCAACGTTAAAGTTGTAAAGGTCACCGATACCACCATGAGTAGTTGGGATGTTTACAAGAATACGTGCAGTTTTCATCTTGTCGCCGAAGTACTTAATACGGTCAGCGTTAGTATCTTGGTTAGTGTATAGGCCAGATGTATGACCGATACCGCCAATCTCAACCATTGTTACCGCTTGGTCTACAGCATTTTCAAATGAAGACGCGCGGAACATACCTAATGTAGGAGATAGTTTCTCGTGTGCGAACTCGTCGTCGTAAGAAACTTGCTCACCTTCACCGATAAGAATCTTAGTATTAGCAGGAACTTTAACGCCTGCCATTTCAGCAATTTTAGTTGCTGGCTGACCAACGATATCTGCGTTTAGGTTGCCGTTAATCAATAAGATTTTACGAACTTTATCCGCTTCATCTTTAGAAAGAACATAACCATTGTGAGAAGCAAAACGTGCTTTCACTTCGTCATATACTTCGTCCATAACGATAACTGCTTGCTCAGAAGCACAAACAACACCGTTATCAAATGTCTTAGACATAAGTACTGATGCTACTGCACGCTTAATGTCTGCAGTTTCATCGATAACAACAGGTACGTTACCCGCACCAACACCGATAGCAGGCTTACCTGAAGAGTAAGCAGCTTTAACCATGCCTGGACCACCAGTTGCAAGGATAAGGTTGATATCGTCGTGCTTCATTAGTGCATTTGAAAGCTCAACAGATGGTTGGTCGATCCAACCAATAATATCTTTCGGAGCACCCGCTGCAACTGCTGCATCAAGTACAAGCTTAGCTGCTGCATTCGTTGAGTTTTTAGCACGTGGGTGTGGCGAGAAGATAATCGCGTTACGTGTTTTAAGAGAAATAAGTGATTTAAAGATTGCTGTAGATGTTGGGTTCGTTGTTGGAACGATACCACAAATGATACCTACAGGTTCTGCGATAGTCATAGTACCGAACTCTTCGTTCTCTTCTAAGATACCGCAAGTTTTTTCATCTTTGTATTTGTTGTAGATAAATTCTGACGCGAAGTGGTTTTTGATAACCTTATCTTCAACAATACCCATACCAGATTCAGCAACAGCTTGCTGTGCTAGAGGAATACGTGCGTTATTTGCAGCAAGAGACGCTGCACGGAAGATCGCATCTACTTTCTCTTGAGAAAAAGTAGCGAATTCTTTTTGAGCCGCTTTAACACGTGCAACCATTGCATCTAGTTCAGCCATATTTGTTACAGGCATACATAAACTCCTAGCTTTAAGATTAAAAATTATTTAGTAAGAACATGCTAGAATCCTTTCACATTTAAGTGTTAAAAACCGTTAACACTTACTGCACCACACATACTTAGTAAATTGCTTTCAAATTTGATTATAATTTTTCACACTGTAAAAGAAATTGATTTAGATCACTACACCCTCAGAATGCTGTTAAAACCACTATTTTGCCAAAAGCAGTGTATTTTTCATGCTTTTACATGCGTTTTTATGAATCTCATCGTTGATTTATCTAATATGTACTAAAACCATTTATTTCACAAGACGAAATATTACGTAATAAAAATACATTTACTAGCCCCTATCACATCCAGTTGTGACAGAAATCACGATTTATTACGCTAACCGCTCAATATTTGTTGCATATTACCTAGCACGTTATTTGCCCTCTAAGCGTAATACACAAAAATTCACTTTACATAATCTATTCACTATAAAAATTATCGACTCCTTAATAAGCAAAAATCAGCTTTTATTGGTAGCTGTAATAACCCGCTTAGATTAAAATCTTGTAACAACGATATTTATACACATCTGTCTTGTATCGTTTATTGAATTTGGTAATACCCTCTTACCATTGAAAAATCACCTTATGCTGTGTGATTTTTATTACCACGATAACGGGTCAAATGGCTTTTTTTTCGTTTTACTACACCATCATAAATTTTGATAACTGACAGGTAACCTTATGCAGGCTTTTGATATAGCTATATTTTTGCATTTTTTCGTTGGGCTTATTGCGACGGTAAACCCGGTCGGTATCATGCCTGTTTTCGTTTCTTTAACCGGTTCAATGAATGCTGATGAGCGTAATAAAACCGCGCTAACAACTAATATTGCGGTTGTTATTATTTTGATTGTTGCATTAATAGCTGGGCAACATTTACTGGATCTGTTTAGTATTTCAATTGACTCATTCCGTGTTGCTGGCGGTTTGCTACTACTTAGCATCGCATTTTCAATGATGAGTGGTAAAATTGGCGAGGTTAAACAAAATAAAGAAGAAAAGTCAGAGTCAGTGAGCCGTGAGCAAGTTGGGGTTGTTCCTTTAGCGATGCCATTAATGGCGGGTCCCGGTGCAATCAGTTCTACGATTGTGTATGGATCGCGTTACCCTGGCGTGGCTTCTACAATGGGAATTGCGATTACTATTATCATATTTGCTTTTTGCTGTTGGTTATTATTCCGTTCAGCACCTTATATTGTGCGCTTTTTAGGTCAAACAGGGATCAACGTGATTACTCGTATCATGGGTTTGATACTTGCAGCACTTGGGATTGAATTTATCATTAATGGTTTGCGAGTAATGCTGCCCGGTTTGAGTTAATAACGTTGTTTATTTCGCAATAAGCATTGAGCCTCAACATTTTGTTGGGGCTTTTTAATATTCAATAAAAACGTAAGTCAATGCAGGGTTTTGATATACTTGAAACTATCGCAGCCAGTTAATGGCGTAACGTAGCTTTCAAAAGAGGATGCTGCGTTTTTCTTGTTAATAAATACTATTTGAACTATGACAAAACTAACCTTCAGACAACGTCTATATCAAGTTATTTTCGGCACCTCGACTCGCTTCGGACAATGGTTTGATATTGCGTTAATTATTGCCATTATAAGCTCTGAAATAATTTTAATTATCTCATCGGTTGCCAGCATTGAATCACAATATTCACATTTACTTATTAATGCTGAATGGGGATTTACGATTCTGTTTACCATTGAGTATATTGTACGTTTATATTGCTCTCCACGTCCGTTAGCATATGCGCGCAGTTTTTATGGTGTTATTGATTTAATGGCGATTCTTCCTGCCTATATTGCATTTTTAATCCCAGGTTCGAATTATTTATTAATCATTAGGTTAATTCGTGTACTACGTATTTTCCGAGTGCTAAAACTAGCTAGATTCCTTCGAGATTCCAATATTTTATTGCGCTCTCTTCGTCACGCTCAGCGTAAAATCTTTGTTTTTTTTAGTTCGGTATTAATACTTGTAACAGTGTTTGGATCTTTAATGTTCATTATTGAAGGTCCAAGCAATGGTTTTACCAGTATTCCTAAAAGTATCTATTGGGCTATCGTGACAATTACTACTGTCGGTTATGGCGATATTGTGCCTCATACGGTGATGGGTAAAGCACTCGCATCATTAACAATGCTATTAGGTTATTCAATACTGGCAGTGCCTACAGGTATTATTACTGCTGAGTTAAACCAAGAAATAAAAACTCATCGCGGACTTATTCGCTGCCCTAATTGTGCCACCAGCGGACACGAAATGGATGCGGAATACTGTAAGAAATGTGGCACGAAATTGCCTGAAACGCTATAACGCTAACAAAAAGCCCGTAGCTATAAATGTACGGGCTTTGTGTAACGAGCATATAGCGGTAAGCCATAGCCTATCAATTAATGTGATTGAGTTTGATGCTGTAAAAAGTTAACTGCTTTATCAGGAAAATCAGTAAAGACGCCATCAACTCCCGCTTGATTATAAAACACCTCTAACATGCCATTGTAATCTTTAACGTAAGTTGGAATACGATCTTTATCAGCACGGAATGTATAAGGATGAACGACCATGCCGTTAATATGAGCATTGTTTACCATGTCGGTAAGTTCAATATGACCTAAGGTTGAGCTGTCTTTAACAATCATCGGTTTCCATGGCCCAATACCATCAGCATATTGAGACAACACTTTCATGCCATCAGGCTTAAACATCCAATCATAATTATAAGGATGTGCTTTACCTGATTTATCGTAAACCATGGTTTCATTCCAGTTAGTTTCAGCCATCAACTGCACTAACTTTAAATCCATTCCCATCGCTGGCATTAATTGATCGTTAATGCGCTTCAATTCATTAAAATCAAACGTTTGTAAATAAATATTACTGTTTTTATCGGTATAACCATAATGTTTTAATACCGTTAATACCGCTTTACTAATGTCTTTACCTTCATGGCGATGAAACCACGGCGCTTTAATTTCTGGATAAAGACCAATATCATAGCCTAAGGTTTTATTTAACCCTTGGATCATTTCAATTTCTTCTTGGAACGTTGGCACTGTAAAATGAGATTTCCAAATAGGGAAACGTTCAGAGAAACCTTGGACTTGCTTACCCTCTTTAATATTAAAGCCTTCTGTTACACTCAATTGCTTTATTTCAGCAAGCGTAAAATCAATCGCATAATAACGACCATCACTACGAGCTCGATTTGGAAAGAGAGCGGCAACATTGGTGACTCTATCAAGATAATGATCATGAAGAACAACTAACTGATTATCTTTCGTCATCACTACATCTTGCTCGATATAATCAGGTTTCATACCATAAGCGAGTGCTTTTGCTGGCAATGTATGTTCAGGTAAATACCCTGATGCACCGCGATGGGCAATAACAATTTTATCGGTATTTGGCTGAGAAATAACATTTGTTGATAATACCGCACAACCAATCATCGTCGCTAACATCACTTTCTTCATCATTATTCCTTTAATATGCACTATTCATTATCGAATATTAATATCTTCATTCGAAATACATAATACGGATTATTTATGACAAAATTGCGATCGAATACGTATATGACAATATTAATCGTCAAAAATGCGCGCTTTATTCTCGAATGGTGACTTTAATTCCAAAGTAGAATAACGTTATATAGAGTCAATAAAAAAGCCGAGGCAAGTGCCTCGGCTTTATATTAATCACTGTTGACTAGTCGATATTACTTACGACGCCAAGTTGTACCTTGTGCACCATCTTCTAGAATAATGCCCATCGCTAACAACTTATCACGCGCTTCATCTGCTGCAGCCCAATCTTTTGCTGCTCGAGCATCCAGACGCTGTTGAATCAAAGCTTCAATTTCAGCGACATCATCTTCACCAGCACCACCTTGCAAAAACACTTCAGGATCTTGAGATAATAGACCTAAAATATCCGCTAATTCGCGCATACGTGCACCTAATGCAGATGCTGTAGCAACGTCATCCGTTTTAATACGGTTAATTTCACGCGCCATATCAAACAGTACTGAATATGCTTCAGGTGTGTTGAAATCATCATCCATTGCATCTTTAAAGCGAGCAACAAACTCTTCACCACCAGCCGCTTCAACAGAGGTATCCAAACCACGCAGTGAAGTGTATAGACGCTCTAATGCAGAACGTGCTTGTTTTAGATTATCTTCGCTGTAGTTTAACTGGCTACGGTAATGACCAGACATTAAGAAGTAACGTACTGTTTCAGGATCATAATGGTTTAATACATCACGAATAGTGAAGAAGTTACCTAATGACTTCGACATTTTCTCACGATCAACCATTACCATACCACTGTGCATCCATGTATTCACATATTGACCATCGTGAGCACAGCATGATTGCGCAATTTCATTTTCATGGTGAGGGAATTGTAGATCAGAGCCACCGCCATGAATATCAAAGTGATCGCCAAGAATAGATGAGTTCATCGCTGAACATTCAATGTGCCAACCTGGGCGACCAGGGCCCCACGGTGATTCCCATGTTGGTTCACCTGGCTTAGACATTTTCCACAACACAAAATCAAGTGGACTACGTTTTGCCATGTCGATATCAACACGTGCACCCGCTTGTAGTTGATCAAGATCTTGCTTAGAAAGACGACCATAATCGTCATACTTGCTCACTTCAAACATCACATCGCCATTAGAAGCAACATACGCAAAACCACGCTCAATTAAACGCTCACAAAGTGCGATAATTTCAGCAATAAACTGTGTCGCACGAGGCTCAACATCAGGACGTTTCATGCCTAAAGCATCAAAGTCAGCATGCATTTCACCAATTAAACGCTCAGTTAATGATTCACAGCTTTCACCATTTTCAGCTGCACGCTTAATGATTTTATCGTCGATGTCAGTAATGTTACGTACGAAGGTAAGATCGTAACCTGAGTAACGCAAATAACGCGACACTACATCAAAAGAGACAAATGTACGACCGTGTCCAATGTGACATAAATCGTAGATCGTAACGCCACAGACGTACATACCGACTTTGCCAGGATGGATGGGTGTAAATACTTCTTTTTGTCGTGTGAGCGAATTATAGATCTTTAACATGTCTCAGCATTACTCATTAATTTCGAATTTGTCGGTAATTACACCTTTTATAGCATTTGATCGCAAGGAAAATTCAAGGATGGATGCTATTTTAGCAATTAGTGCAGATTAAGCGGGTAATGTTTGTCTGACAAGGCTAAGGTAAGTTAATATTCACGCTTAGAGAAAACACTCCATTTAAGGAATAAATCATGATTACCCTTCACACAAATTTTGGTGATATCAAAATTAACCTTTTCGAAGATAAAGCACCTGTTACTTGTGCTAACTTCCTACAGTACTGCCGTGACGGTTTCTATAACGGTACTATTTTCCACCGTGTTATTGATGGTTTCATGGTTCAAGGCGGCGGCATGCTTCCTGGTATGGAAGAGAAAGAAACTCGCGCGACTATTCAAAATGAAGCAAACAATGGCCTAAGCAACAAAACAGGCACATTAGCAATGGCGCGTACTAACGCACCGCATTCTGCTAGCTCACAGTTCTTCATTAACGTAAAAGATAACAACTTCCTAGACTTCACTGGCGAGAACATGAGTGGCTGGGGCTACTGTGTATTCGCTGCTGTTGTTGAAGGCATGGATGTAGTTAATAAGATCAAAGCAGTAAAAACAGGCCGTAATGGTTACCACTCAGATGTGCCTGTTGAAGACGTTATCATCGAAAACGTAACAATCGAAGACTAATACTTCGCAAAGGGCGGTTAATTATCGCCCTTTATTAGTGACTTATGACCACATTATTTATTGCAGATTTGCACCTAAGTGCTGAACGTCCCGACATTACCGCCTGTTTCTTACGCTTTATGGCACAAGAAACCCACCATATTGATGCCTTGTATGTTTTAGGGGATTTATTTGAAATGTGGATTGGCGATGATGAAGATTCCCCTTTCTTACGCCAAGTCAAACAAGCCTTCAAAACGTTAACTGATGCTGGCACACCTTGTTATTTTATCCATGGCAATCGTGACTTTTTAATTGGCAAGCGATTTAGCCGAGAAACAGGTATCACATTATTACCTGAACATAGCGTGGTTGATCTCTATGGCACACCAACATTGATTTTACACGGTGATACACTGTGTATTGAAGATCAAGCCTACCAACGCTACCGTAAAAAAGTCCACAATCCAGTTATTCAATGGCTATTTGCTCGATTACCGTTATCGTACCGTATTAAAGTCGGTGATAAATTCCGCCAAAATAGTGGTAAAAATAATCAAACGAAAAGCCAATCAATTATGGATGTTACTCAGACAGAAGTGATCCGTATCATGCGTGATGCTAATGTCACTCAAATGATTCATGGCCATACTCACAGGCCGAAGATTCATCATTTTGAGATTGACGGCATTCCAGCTCAACGGATAGTGCTTGGCGATTGGTATGATCACGGCTCGGTACTAGTATATAACGCTGATGGCTATCAACTAGAAACGCGCAATTTCAATACACCAAACTCAGATTGATAATCCATATCCCTAGCTATAAAAAGCACAAAAGGTACGACATGCGTACCTTTTGTATTTATAAATAATAGTGCCCAAATATTACGCTTATTGTAATTTCATCGTTGAAGTTGGCATAGTCTTTCTATCCGCAGCCCATGAGCGGTACATCGTTACAGAAGTATAGAAAACCACTGCACACACTAACCACGCAAGTACATGCATATCTAACGATTTCACCAAATAAGCAGCAACCATCACCATTATCGGCCCAACCAAGGCAACAGTGACTGTTGCACGGCTATTAAAGCGATTATGACGAATAAAGCTCGCAGACGAGAAGAAACTTAAAAATGCACATGAACACATCATTACTGGAAAAGCAGCTAATGGATTCATACCTAGTAGGTAAATCATCACCATACATGGCGCATATAAGCCAATTCCCACCGTCATTAAAGCGCCAAAAATAAAGTTACCAATAATACCTATCACTAACTTCCAGCCACTTAATCCCAAGCTACTACCACCTAGTGGAAACAACTTTAGCTGACCTGCAAGCATCAATCCTGCCACAATTAATAATGCAACACTCATTACGATACGAATATGCTGTCGATCCCAACTTGAGACTAACCGTGCTCCGATCGTGGCACCAATACAAGCCGCAATAACCAGGCTTAATAAGGTTACCGAATCAACCGATACCGCCGTCATAAAGATAAATGCTTGAAATACCGTTGGCATCACTGACTGACAATTTAGAGTGCCGGGTAATTGCTGATCATCAATTAACTTAAACTGCTTGTAGCCTGCCGTCATGATAGCAAAACTACCAATCCCTAATGTGTCACAAAAATGGGCAAAACCACCTACAATAGCAACAGGAATAATACGTGTATCAGCTTCCTGCTTGCGATTTTTTTTCCATGCCATAAACAGCATAAAACTAAAAATACCGCCACCAACAAGCAATCCTGCTTGTATCAAGGTAAATATCGACATAACTACTACAAATACGAGAGGGTTATTCAAGGGGCACAATTGTGCATGTCACTGTTTTTATTCCAGTGGCAGATATTATGTACCTATGTGTTATTAGTTTCCATTTTTTTAATCACTCAATCAATATATTGCGCCAAATATAAACACTGATTGCCAACAAAGATGATGAAAACGTAAACTAAGGCTAATTTCTTTACTAAGATCGACTAAAAACATGTCAAAACATCACGATGAGTGCCCTTGTGGCAGCCACAAACTACTTGCTGAGTGCTGTAAGCCTATTCATGCCAATCATGCATTAGCAACCCATCCAGAACAACTGATGCGCGCTCGATACAGTGCCCATGTCTTAGGCTTAGTTGATTTTGTGGTACAAACTTATCACGCTAGCTGTGACGCAGAGCAACATCGTGCAGCCATTGCAGAATCCATCGCCTTAACATGGCTAGGCCTTGAAGTGATCAACAGTGAAATAGCTGCTGATGGACAAGGCTATGTTGAATTTAAAGCGGGTTATAAAGAAGCTGGCGAAGAATATATATTACAAGAACGCTCGCGTTTCGTACAAGAATCCATTAACGGTCAACGCTATTGGTTTTACATTGATGGTGAGTATCCACAGCCACCACCTTGTGAGCAACCAGCGCCGTCAGCGCCAGTGACCAGTAACAAAACTGTTGGTCGTAATGATCCTTGCCCTTGTGGTAGCGGTAAAAAATATAAGAAATGCTGCGGCTAAATCAATTTATGTCACAAAATAATTAATCAATGGGGATTTGATGATCCCCATTTGTTGACTCCACGATTGTTGCCACTTTGATAAACCCCACCCAAACACGCTACAAACATCGTCACCCCCACAGATGTACCCCGCGAAACCAAAAACAAATAATCCATTAAACTTCATAATCTTAACAAACAACCATGCTTTTTTATCCCTTAAAAGCATCAATACAATAAATTAACATTTAATTTAACTTTTCACTCAATTTATTGTTGCAAAAAACAATTAGCTTCGTTAGTGTGAATAACAACAACGAATAGCGTTCAACCTTATTGAGTAAATATTTATGCGTATCCAAATGGTCACATTTCAGCACCATCATCATCCTGACTAGTCTTTCGGGAGGATACGCCTCACCCTGGAAGACGCATTTTTCTTCCAGTGGTCATAACGGAATATCTCATTCAGACCCTCGGAAGAAGTTTCTTTCGAGGGTTTTTTAATGCCCAATTTTCAATTCGAAATATTGATGATATGAATGAATTTAGACAAGGAATATAACCATGCAAACCCAACGACTACGTATTGCGATTCAGAAAAAAGGCCGTCTGAGTAAAGAATGCCAAGACTTACTTAAACGCTGTGGAGTTAAGTTTAATATGATGGGTGAACGACTTGTAGTTCACGCTGAAAATATGCCAATTGATCTGTTACTCGTTCGCGATGATGATATTCCGGGTCTGATCATGGATGGCGTGGTCGATTTAGGCGTTATCGGTGAAAACGAACTTGAAGAAGTCGGTCTTGAACGTGCCGCACGTAACGAAGCTTGTGAGTATATCAAACTGCGTCGACTTGATTTTGGTGGTTGTCGTCTCTCAATTGCCATTGATAAAGACGCTGATTACAGCGGTCCTCAAGATCTAAATGGTAAACGTATTGCCACCACTTACCCGCAATTAGTTAAGCGTTACATGGATGATATCGGCGTTAAATTTACTACCTGTATGCTTAACGGCTCGGTTGAAGTAGCTCCTCGTGCAGGTCTTGCTGATGCTATCTGTGATTTAGTGTCAACCGGCGCAACTCTAGAAGCGAATGGGCTCAAAGAAGCGGAAGTTATTCTGCGTTCTAAAGCAGTCCTGATTCAGTCAACTGAGGCTATTAGTGATGACAAACAAGCGTTAATAGAGCGCCTACTGACCCGTATGCAAGGTGTTATTCAAGCCAAAGAATCTAAATACATCATGCTACACGCCCCCACTGACCGCCTTGACCAAATTAAACGTTTATTACCTGGCGCGGAAGATCCAACAGTATTACCACTGGCTGGCGATCAAAGCCGAGTAGCCATTCACCTAGTGAGTTCTGAAAATCTATTTTGGGAAACCATGGAACAACTAAAAGAACTCGGTGCCAGCTCTATTCTGGTATTGCCAATTGAAAAAATGATGGAGTAAGGTATGAAAACGGTAGTATGGCAATCCCTCACTAAAGACCAACAACAGCAACTTCTTGCACGTCCTGCGGTAACTAATGGTGCTAATATTAGCGCTATTGTCAGTGATGTTATAGAGCAAGTG
The DNA here is from genome assembly GCF_900185625.1 of Photobacterium andalusiense. Taxonomy (GTDB): domain Bacteria; phylum Pseudomonadota; class Gammaproteobacteria; order Enterobacterales; family Vibrionaceae; genus Photobacterium; species Photobacterium aquimaris. Next base: position 299,694 of record NZ_FYAJ01000001.1, on the reverse strand, counting down.
CGCCAGCAAGGTGACGATGCCCTGCTCACGCTGACTGAAAAATTTGATGGTCAACGCCCAGAAACTTTAGCGGTTTCAGCGACTGAAGTAGATGCTGCCTGCGCACGCTTAAGTGATGATATGAAAGCGGCTTTAGAACAAGCACATCGCAATATCACCACTTTTCACCTTGCACAACAGCAACCAACATTACGTGTTGAAACTCAAGCTGGTGTCATCTGTGAACAAGTCACTCGCCCAATTAACTCTGTCGGGTTATATATTCCAGGTGGTAGTGCGCCATTACCTTCTACCGTTCTCATGCTAGGCGTACCGGCACAAATTGCGGGTTGTCGCCAGATTGCTTTATGTTCACCACCACCAATTGCCGATGAAATTTTATATGTTGCCAAATTGTGTGGCATTAATAATATTTACAATGTCGGTGGTTCTCAAGCCATTGCTGCAATGGCCTATGGTACAGAAACTATCACCAGTGTTGATAAGATTTTTGGCCCTGGCAATGCATTTGTTACTGAGGCTAAACGCCAAGTAAGTAATGATTTCAGAGGTGCTGCAATTGATATGCCAGCAGGACCATCTGAAGTATTAGTGATTGCTGATGACACGGCTGATCCCGATTTTATTGCTGCAGATTTATTAAGCCAAGCAGAGCACGGACCTGATTCACAAGTGATTTTGGTTACGCCAAGTCAAGCGATTGCCGATCGTACTGCAGCCGCTATTGAACAACAGTTAACCCAACTTACACGCGCTGATATTGCAAAAAAAGCACTCGCTTCCAGTTTATTAATTGTTACCGAAACCTTGCCTCAATGTGTGGCGATTTCAAATCAATATGGCCCTGAACACTTAATAGTCCAAACTTGTGAACCACGAGAGTTAGTATCATTGCTTGATAACGCGGGTTCTATTTTCTTAGGCAAATGGTCACCGGAATCTGTCGGTGACTATGCATCAGGCACTAACCATGTTTTACCGACATATGGTTACACCCGTACTTATTCAAGCCTCGGCTTAGCTGATTTTAGTAAACGAATGACAGTACAAGAATTATCCGCTGATGGCTTACTTGGTATTGCAAAAACAGTGACCACTATTGCAGAGGCTGAAGGGCTTGACGCCCACAAACACGCTGTCACTATTCGGGTTAATAAACTAACGCAACAACAAGAGAATTAATCATGACTATTACCCAACTAGCCCGTAAAACCGTGCGTGAATTAACCCCTTACCAATCAGCGCGTCGCTTAGGGGGCAATGGTGATATTTGGCTCAATGCCAATGAATCACCGTTTGTGAATGAATACAATATTAATCTAGCAGGCCTTAATCGTTACAGTGAATGTCAACCACCACAGTTAATCAATGCTTATGCCGATTACGCAGGGGTTGAACCACAACAAGTATTAACTTCTCGCGGTGCAGATGAAGGGATTGAACTTATTATTAAAGCCTTCTGTGAGCCAAACTGCGATAGCATTTTATATTGCCCACCAACTTATGGAATGTATGCCATCAGTGCGGAAACTAATGGGGTGAAGGCTAACGTGGTACCACTGACACCAGAGTGGCAACTTGATCTTAATGCTATTGCAACCAATCTTGATAACGTCAAAGTTGTTTTTGCTTGTAGCCCTAATAATCCCACTGGTAATTTACTTGCTCGAAAAGACATTATTAGCTTATTAGAGATGACGACAGATAAAGCCTTAGTAGTCATTGATGAGGCATATATTGATTTTAGTCTGCAAGATAGTGTCAAAGATTTATTAGCGACCTACCCACATCTGGTTATTTTGCGAACTCTATCCAAAGCATTTGCACTCGCTGGTCTACGCTGCGGTTTTACGTTAGCCAATAGCGATATTATTGACATCCTACTTAAAGTAATTGCGCCTTATCCAGTACCGGTTCCTGTTTCTGAAATTGCAGTACAAGCGTTATCTGCTGCTGGTCGCGCGCGCACTAAATTTCAAGTATTAGATCTGTGTGCTAACCGTGCTTATCTGCAAGCAGGGTTGAGCATGTTAGCGGGGGTAACGGTATTTGATGGCTATGGTAACTATCTGTTAGTTAAATTTTCTGATGCCGATAAACTATTCAATGCACTATGGACCAGTGGCATTATTTTACGTCGCTCGCCGATTGAAAATTGTATTCGTATCAGTGTCGGTAATCGTGACGAATGTGAAAAAACTCTCGCCTTTATTCGCAGCCAATTACAACAATAATTAATAAGGACATTGATTATGAGCAAAGAGAAGATCCTATTTATCGATCGTGATGGCACCTTAATCGTTGAGCCGCCTGTCGACTTTCAAGTTGATCGGTTAGATAAACTTAAATTTGAACCCAATGTGATTCCTGCCCTGTTGGCGCTACAAAACGCAGGCTACAAACTAGTGATGGTAACCAACCAAGATGGTTTAGGGACCGATAGCTACCCGCAAGCGGATTTCGATGCACCACACACTATGATGATGGACATCTTTGATTCACAAGGGGTTCACTTTAGTGATGTTCTGATCTGCCCTCATTTTGACCACCAGCAATGCAGTTGTCGAAAACCAAAACTAGGACTGGTTAAAGACTACTTACAGCAAGGTCGCGTTGATTTTGCAACATCAGCGGTGATCGGCGATCGTCAAACAGATCTTCAACTAGCAGAAAACATGGCGATTCGCGGAATTCAATATCATCCGCAAACCATGAACTGGCAACAGATCGTTACCGATCTCACCACCCAACCACGGATCGCTGAAGTGATCCGTACTACCAAGGAAACCGATATTCGCGTTAAAGTGAATCTTGATCAAACTGGCGGCAATACTATCTCAACCGGATTAGGCTTTTTTGATCATATGCTTGATCAAATCGCCACGCACGGCGGCTTTCAAATGACGTTAACCGTCGATGGTGATTTACACATTGATGATCACCACAGCGTTGAAGATGCCGCGCTTGCTTTAGGTGAAGCATTACGGCAAGCACTCGGCGATAAACGTGGTATTGGCCGCTTTGGTTTCAGCCTGCCAATGGATGAGTGTTTAGCCCAATGTGCGTTAGATTTATCTGGTCGTCCGTATTTGAAATTTGATGCACAATTTAGTCGTGATCAAGTAGGTGATTTATCAACGGAAATGGTGCCACACTTCTTCCGCTCTTTAACTGATACGCTCGCTTGTACCCTGCACCTTTCATCAACAGGCAATAACGATCACCACATTGTTGAAAGTTTATTTAAAGCCTTTGGGCGGACGCTACGTCAAGCAATCAAAGTTGAAGGTAACGAGCTGCCAAGCAGTAAAGGAGTGTTGTAATGACAGCACCATCAACGGTAAACATTGAGCAACGCGTGGTTATTATTGATACCGGCTGTGCCAATGTGGCATCAGTTCGATTTGCTATTGAGCGCTTAGGTTATCAAGTCGAAGTAAGCAAAGATCCAGCTGTTGTACTTGCTGCCGATAAACTGTTTCTTCCTGGAGTCGGCACAGCCAGTGAAGCGATGCAGAACCTACAACAACGTGATTTAGTCAGCTTAGTAAAACAAGTGACCAAACCGTTATTAGGGATCTGTTTAGGTATGCAGCTGCTTGGTAAAGAGTCGCAAGAGCACGGTCAAAATGGCAATGAGATTATTCCTTGTCTAGATTTATGTGATGCATCGGTTGAGAAAATCCAAGCAGAAGGTTTACCACTGCCACATATGGGTTGGAACACCATTACACCGGAAGATAATCATCCGCTATTTAAAGACATTACTGCGGGAAGCTATTTTTATTTTGTTCATAGTTACGCCATGCCTGTTTTTGATAATACTGCGCACCAAGGTGGCAAAACCATCGCTACCGCGCAATATGGGCAAAGCTTTACTGCTGCCATGCAGAGCGGCAATTACTATGGGGTACAATTTCACCCAGAACGTTCAAGTAAAGCTGGCGCGAAGCTGATTCAAAACTTCCTCGAACTATAACGGTAACAAAAGGACTTGTTATGATCATTCCTGCATTAGATCTGATTGAAGGCCAAGTAGTTCGCCTGTTTCAAGGTGACTATGGTCAAGTAACAGAGTACAAAGTCGATCCCGCAGCGCAATTTAATCTTTACCACCAAGCTGGTGCTGATTGGCTCCACTTGGTCGATCTAACTGGCGCTAAAGATACCCAAGCGCGTCAGTTATTCCTCATTGAAAAACTCCTTAAAAGCACACCAGCTAATGTCCAGATTGGTGGTGGCGTACGCACAGAAAAAGACGTTGCAGATCTGCTGAGCGCAGGCGCTAAACGAGTAGTGATTGGCTCTACCGCGGTTAAACAACCAGAGATGGTAAAAGGCTGGATGGAAAAATACGGTGCTGAGCACATTGTATTAGCTCTCGATATCAATATTGATGATAACGGTAACCGCATTGTAGCGGTTTCTGGTTGGCAAGAAGATTCAGGTGTCACCATTGAAGCACTATTAGAAGATTTCTTAAAAGTAGGCTTAAAACACGTGCTGTGTACTGATATTTCTCGTGATGGCACATTGGCAGGCTCTAATGTCGAACTATATATCGACTTATGTCGCCAATACCCACAAGTACAGTTTCAATCTTCAGGTGGCATTGGCTCACTGGAAGATATTGCAGCACTAAAAGGTTCAGGCGTTGCTGGTGTCATTGTTGGTCGCGCATTATTAGACGGTAAATTTACCGCAGAGCAGGCATTTGCTTGTTGGAATAGTTAAGGAGAGCCAATGTTAGCTAAACGTATTATTCCTTGTTTAGATGTGCGTGATGGTCAAGTGGTTAAAGGGGTTCAATTTCGTAACCATGAAATCATTGGCGATATTGTCCCTCTCGCTAAACGCTACGCTGAAGAAGGTGCAGATGAACTGGTTTTCTATGATATTACGGCATCAAGCGATGGTCGCGTGGTTGATAAAAGCTGGGTATCTCGCGTTGCAGAAGTGATTGATATTCCATTTTGTGTTGCTGGTGGTATTAAATCCGCTGACGATGCAAGTCGTATTCTACAATTTGGAGCCGATAAGGTTTCTATCAATTCACCAGCGCTGGCTGATCCAACATTAATTACCACACTGGCAAATAAGTTCGGCGTGCAATGTATTGTGGTTGGTATTGATTCCTATTTTGATGCTGAAACAGGTCAATATCAGGTGTACCAATTTACTGGTGACGAAAGTCGCACCAAAGCCACTCAATGGCAAACCTGTGATTGGGTGCAAGAAGTACAACGTCGTGGTGCCGGTGAAATCGTACTTAATATGATGAACCAAGATGGCGTGCGTAATGGTTACGACTTAAAGCAACTCAACATGGTACGCAGTGTCTGTAACGTGCCTTTAATTGCCTCTGGTGGCGCAGGTGAAATGTTCCATTTTCGAGATGCATTTCAACAAGCAAATGCTGACGGTGCTCTTGCTGCATCAGTATTTCACAAGCAAATTATTAATATTGGTGAGTTAAAGCAATATCTTAAACAACAACAGGTGGAGATTCGACTATGAGTTTAACAACAACAATTGATTGGGAAAAAGTAGCCGGACTGATCCCTGCCATAATTCAAGATAACATTAGTGGCCAAGTATTAATGCTGGGCTATATGAATGATGAAGCGCTAGCTAAAACGCTAGATACCAAGCAAGTGACTTTTTGGTCTCGCACTAAAAACCGCTTATGGACCAAAGGCGAAACATCTGGCAATGTATTGCAACTTAAAAATATTAAGCTTGATTGCGATCAAGATACATTATTAATTCAAGTTAATCCTATTGGCCCAACCTGCCATTTAAATACCACTAGCTGTTTTGATTGCGATAATGATACTAACGAGCAACCAGCTTTGGTGTTCCTTCATCAACTTGAGCAAATCTTGGCTGCTCGTAAAGGTGCCGATCCCGACAGCTCTTACACCGCCAGCCTCTATGCTCGCGGCACCAAGCGTATATCGCAGAAAGTGGGCGAAGAAGGGGTTGAAGTTGCGCTTGCGGCAACGTCGGGCGATAAAGCGGAATTAGTCTGTGAGTCAGCAGATCTTATTTATCATTTATTAGTATTATTACAAGATCAGAACCTCAACCTTGAAGACGTTATTAATAAACTGAAACAACGTCATCAAAAATAATGATAACTAAATATAAGGTAGTTATTACCAATTATTACTTTTAATTGTTGCCACGAATAAAAAAAGGAAGCTAAGCTTCCTTTTTTTATTCATATAAATGCGTATTATAGCCCTAGCGCTTCTTTATAATGAGCACGGCATACCGACACATAAAGGTCATTTCCACCAATTTCAACTTGGTTACCACCAGCAATCGCATTGCCCGCAGCATCTTGGCGAATAACCATATTAGCTTTACGACCACAATGACAAATTGTTTTGAGTTCAACTAATTTATCAGCCCATGATAATAAATAACGGCTACCTTCAAATAATTCACCAAGGAAATCTGTTCGTAGGCCATAACATAAAACTGGAATATCTAATTTATCGACCACTTCAGTTAATTGGTAAACTTGCTCTTTGGTTAAAAACTGACTTTCATCAATTAATACACAATCAATTTTACCTGCTGCTGAAATCTGAATTAGCTTCTGATAAAGATCATCTGTTGAATTAAATAATTCTGCATCTTCCTGCAAACCAATTCGAGAGCTAACTTTACCTTTACCAAAACGATCATCAATTGCGGCCGTAAAAATAATGGGCGTCATACCTCGTTCACGGTAGTTAAATGACGATTGTAATAATGTGGTCGATTTCCCAGCATTCATTGCTGAGTAATAGAAATACATCTGGGCCATTAGGCTTTCCTAGTAATATTGATTGCATTAAAAAATCGCGCCGATGCTACATAAAATAACTACCAATTAAAAGTGCCGATATCAACAACTGCTATTGTTGTTATAAAAAAAGCCAGCTGAGATCATCAACTGGCTCAATTTACACCCATTGGGTTATTTTAATATCGCCAAATTCTACACCAGCACTTTCTTGGGTTGACGTGATAGCCAAGCTAAGAAAAAGCACATAAGTGTAAAGGCAGTTGCCGCTGCTAAAAATGCCATAGCTAATGAGTCAGTTATACCCAAAACTAAAAATCCAATCGCTGAAATAACCGCCACAGATAACGCATAAGGTAGTTGTGTGGCAACGTGATCAATATGATGACAACGAGCACCTGTCGATGACAAAATAGTTGTATCAGAGATAGGTGAACAATGATCACCAAATACTGAGCCCGCAAGCACACTAGCAAGCATTGGTAACATTAAACTAATTTCAGTTGCGCCCGCAAGATCACCTGCTATTGGTAACATAATACCAAAGGTGCCCCATGACGTTCCGGTAGAAAAAGCCATAATGCCAGATAATAAAAACAGGATCATTGGCAATAATGCAGGGTTAATATTTCCTTGAACAAGAGTTGATAAATATTGACCTGTTTTCATATCACCGATAACACTGCCAATGCTCCATGCAAACAAGAGAATTAAAATCGCACCAAACATAGATTTAGCGCCAATCCATAACGTGTGCCCAATATCAGAATAAGCAATACGTTGACGAAACACCGGAATAATAGCGGCAACTAAGCCAAATGCACCGCCTAAACATAGCGCTTCGCCAACATTGGTATTTTCAAAAGCCCCTAATAGTGCAAATGGCTTTCCTTCTGCTGCGAGTACCTGATAGCCGGTAAACACCATAAAAAAGAACGTCGCAATAATAAGGATAATAATTGGCCACACTAAATCACCGACTCGTCCATGCTGACTTTCTTTAATATCGAGCTCTTCAGTTAAATCTTTAGCTTGCTCGTCAACATCTCCACCTTCATCAGTACCACAACCACGGCTCGCAGCAAGTTCATGCTTGCGCATCGGTCCTATATCCCATTGGAACCATGCCACGACAAATACCATAGCTAAAGCGAAAATCGCATAAAAGTTCATCGGGGCTAGAGTCATAAAAGCACTCAGTGGTGTATATTCTGTAACACCATGAGTCACTAAAATACCGCCTATCAAAGTAATAATATATGCGCCCCAACTTGATGCAGGCATTAATACACACATAGGTGCCGCCGTTGAATCAAGAATATAAGCTAATTTTGAACGTGAAACCTGAAAACGGTCAGTTACAGGACGAGCAATAGAACCGACTGCGAGACTATTAAAATAATCGTCAACAAAAATGAATACCCCTAAGAAGGCAGCCAATAATTTTGCTCCACGTTTAGTTTTAATTTTCGTTTGAGCCCACTCAGCAAAAGCGCGCGTCCCTCCAGAAAGGGTTAATAATGCAGTGGTCATTCCTAACAATATTAAAAATAGTACAATACTCATATTCCAAGTATTAATACCACCATCAGTAATGAACAGTCCTTTTACTGATGTTGCAAGGTAATCACCTGTATTTGTGAAAGAAAAATCGTTAAGGAATAGAGCCCCAAGTACCACACCGGTACCCAAAGACAATAATACTCTACGGGTTAAAATCGCCAAGCCAAGTGCAACTAACGGCGGAATAATGGATGTTAAAGAATGGGAATAATCTATCAAAGTTATGATCTCTACGACAACCAATTTTGGTTAGAAGATCTACTGCTTGATATAGCCACATGGCATATTAATTTGAGTATAAGGAAAGAAGGTTTGTCTTCCCTGCCTCCACAGTAGCGCTCCATAGTGATGTATTTACTATGGCAGTGTTACACTTCTTCAATGCAACCCCAGTAAGAATATTTGATCATAGTTTCTTACTTCGGCATTACTCCCTTTCACTAATAGTCATCGGTATCACCCTCGTATTAATTACTGATAAACAATGCGCCTCTACCCTTATCGTTAAGGAATAAATCATTCTACGTAAATAGCGCAATTTTGCAACACCTTGAACAACAAAACTTAACAATAGCACACATGAATAGCGTCTTTATAATCATAAACATTCAATAACAATGAAGTAGCATAACATTTAAAGTTTATTATCATTCACCATATAAAATGGTGCGACAATAACTAAAACTATTTCGCTTGTATTTATACTATTAGCGAAGATAGATTTTATAAATATCGGCATATAACGAATATAAAAGCTTTTTAAATAAAGAAATGATTAAAATGTTTTACACAGAATGTATAAAAGTATTACTATTGCAAAAAATGTTTTAACGCTGCTATTATTATTTACAGTTAATTAAAAATAACAGGAAATATAAAATGTCTGATGCAATGAAAGCGCTTTTAAATCTGCGAAGCTTACGCGCACTCTCTCGTGAATATACACTAGAACAACTTGAAGAAGCGTTAGATAAACTAACAACCGTTGTGACTGAACGTTCTGAAGCAGAAGCAGAAGAGCAAGCAAAAGAAAATGAGCGTAATGAAAAGTTAGCTCAATATCGTGAAATGCTTTTAGCTGATGGTATTGACCCTGAAGAATTACTAGCAAGCTTAGCTAAAGCACCAAAAACAAAACGTGCTAGTCGTCCTGCTAAATATAAATTCATTGATGAAAATGGCGATGAAAAAACATGGACAGGCCAAGGTCGTACACCTAGCGCCCTAAAGAAAGCATTAGATGATGGTCAAGCTCTTGAAGAGTTTGAAATCTAATATAAATGAATAAATAAAAAAGCCTAAATTATTTAGGCTTTTTTTATTTCAACTGTTACTAATACGACATCTATCTTAGTTTCACATATCCCCAATAAGAATAAATCAACATTTATAATTGTTTATTAATATAATCAAAAAAAGCCAGACACCTACGCCTGACTTTTTAGTTGTTATCTATATTTGCATATTGCAGCTAATAATAATTAGTCTATTGAATACGATCAGCTAATGCACTTACAGCTAAAGCAAAATAATGTGAGCGATTCCATTTTAGTAATGTTCGATAGTTTTCATATATTAGATATGATTTACCTTCACCGCCATCAGGTTGAATTAGCCACGCCTGAATATCAGCATTAGGTAACGCGCCGTGACTATTACTCATCACACCTAATTGCTGCCATTGAGCTAATGTTTTTCCTTTTTCAGTTTCGGTTCCTTCATAACTATCAGCTAAAGATGCTGATAACTTAACTGGACGTCCCCAAGTATATTCATTGTTCCAGCCAGATAATTTAAGGTAATTAGCAGCAGAAGCAAAAACATCAGCCTTGGTATTCCAAATATCAGCTTTTCCATCACCGTTACCATCTACAGCATAAGTCAGATAAGACGTCGGCATAAACTGACATTGTCCCATTGCACCAGCCCACGAACCTTTCATATCATCGATATCAATATTACCATTTTGTAATATTTCTAATGCTGCCATCACTTGCTTACGAAACAATGCTTCACGACGACCATCATAAGCTAATGTCGCTAATGCTTCGACAACATGGTAATTACCTTGAATTTTACCAAAATTACTTTCAATACCCCACAGAGCAACAATGAACCGTGGTTGCACACCATATTGTTTACCAATACGTTCAAGTGCTGTTTTATTTTGTTGATAAAGACGGTTAGCCTGTTTTACTTTCCAATCAGGTACTGCACGAGTAATATATTGCTCTAACGACAGTTTTTTCTCTGGTTGATTATTATCGGCTTTCACAGCACGAGCGGTATATTTGATGCCCGCAAATGCTGCATCAATTATCGGCTCTGAAATACCATTCCCACGCGCTTCTACTTTTAATTTATCTACGTAGGCATCGAATCCTTCTTCAGAAGCAAATGCAGAAGAGGACAGTCCCATTCCTATAGCAACAAAAATTGATATCAAACGCTTATGCATAGTAACCTTATTATATTATTTAGTGGCTTTATCAGCCTTATATTGATCTAATAAATTAGTCACTGGTGGTGGTACTTGTAAATAAAAACCGACAGTCGCTAATGCGTGTTTTACTTTTTCCACATCAGCCAGTGCTAATGTTCTTCCCTCAAGTTTGATCACCATCACAAATTGAGGTTTACCAAATGTAGTCATTAATTCTGCAGGAACATCTGCAAAATCATCTTTTTTATTAATGTACAAATAAGTATTGTCTTTTTTTAAACTTTTGTAGATTGAACACAACATATAAATAGCCTATTTCATTTATGCGCCATACATTTGAGAGCTCGATTACAAGCAATCATTCACTATTGACTCAGTTTTAAGTAAATAGTGTGAGAAGTTTGTCTGAAAAACCAACGTCAACGCAAGGATAGCTTGCCCCTAACGGCGAGTGAATATACCATGCTAGTACCTTTGTGATAATGAACTAAATGGTTAATTTAAAATCTTATCCATAATAAACCTATGACCAAGATAGCTGAACTAAAAGGGAGCTCGTTCACGCTCTCTGCACTTCATTTAGTTGATAATGACATTAGTAAAGTAACTAATCAGCTAAAAGATAAAGTTGAACTTGCACCAAATTTTTTTGCTTCGGCACCTGTTGTTATTGATATATCACAAGTTGATACTGATATTAACTTTGAAGAGCTTAAAGCGGGTATTATTGATGCAGGAATGATTCCTGTTGGTATTGGTGGCTGCAAAAATAAAACCCAGCAAACCCAAGCAAAAAACGCGGGTTTTGCTATTATGAACGCAGCAAGACCTGTGAAAGACGAGTCATCTGAATGTGTAGCTGAAACATTAGATGCCCCAATAAGTACCGATAAAGAGCCAACATTAATTATTCGTACGCCGGTTCGCTCCGGACAACAAATTTATGCTCGCAATCGTGATCTCGTTATTCTCAGTAATGTCAGTGCAGGTGCAGAAATTCTTTCTGATGGTTGTATCCATATTTATGGCACGCTACGTGGTCGCGCTATTGCGGGTGCAAGCGGTGAACAAAGTGCGACAATTTTCTGTCAAAACTTACAATCTGAACTAATTTCTGTTGCAGGAAACTACTGGCTGAGTGATAACATTCAGGAAGAGTTTTGGGGCAAAGGTGTTGTCATATCTCTTGAAGACAATAATCTCAGTATAGAACACCTCGCTTTATAAAAAGTTTTAAGAAGGAATAGAGTAAATGGCACGAATTATCGTTGTTACCTCAGGTAAAGGCGGCGTTGGTAAAACAACCTCTAGTGCTGCTCTTGCATCTGGCCTAGCACTGAGCGGTAAAAAAACTGCAGTCATCGATTTTGATATCGGCCTGCGTAACCTCGATCTCATTATGGGTTGTGAACGCCGTGTCGTTTATGACTTTGTTAATGTTATTAATGGCGAAGCAAATCTAAGTCAAGCGCTAATTAAAGATAAGCGCGTTGATAATTTATTTGTACTTCCAGCATCCCAAACTCGCGATAAAGATGCATTGTCTCGCAATGGTGTCGAGAAAGTATTTAAAGAACTAGCGAAAATGGGTTTTGATTTTATTATCTGTGACTCACCTGCTGGTATTGAAACCGGTGCTCTTATGGCGCTGTATTTTGCAGATGAAGCGATTGTAACCACGAACCCTGAAGTTTCTTCAGTTCGTGACTCAGACCGTATTCTAGGCATTTTAGATTCAAAGTCTCGCCGCGCAGAAAAAGGTCGCGAGCCAGTTAAACAACACCTTTTACTTACACGTTACAACCCTACTCGCGTTAATCAAGGTGAAATGCTAAGTGTACAAGATGTCGAAGAGATCCTTCACATTCCACTACTTGGTGTTATTCCTGAAAGCCAAGCTGTACTGAATGCCTCTAACAAAGGTGAACCTGTTATCTTTGATAAGGGTTCTGATGCAGGACTAGCCTATGAAGACACTGTTGCGCGTCTACTTGGTGAAGAACGTCCTTTCCGCTTCTTAGAAGAAGAAAAGAAAGGCTTCCTAAAACGTCTATTTGGAGGCTAATTGACTATGGCACTGCTTGAGTTCTTTCGCCCACGTAGAGCGAAAACTGCAAATGTAGCAAAAGAACGGTTACAAATTATTGTTGCTGAAAGACGTAGCGCAGGACAAGCATCTCCAGCCTACTTACCACAGCTAAAGCGCGATATTTTAGCGGTTATTAGTAAATATGTTCAAATTAACCCTGAACATGTTTCGGTAAACCTAGACCATAACGGTGATGAGTTATCGGTACTAGAACTTAACGTCACTTTACCTGACGAAGAAAAGTAAAAAATCCCCGCTAAGTCATACTTAGCGGGGATTTTTATTATCTATATATGACGCTCATGCTTATTTTTCGTCAAGAATAGCAAGCACGCTTACTTCAAATAAAGGTTGACGCCAATTTTTAAGCATTTCGGGACGCTTTTCATCAGCTCGCTGATGTTTCCATGCCCATGATAACAACTGATGGATCTGTTTTTTGGATGCTAAAAATTCAGGAGCCAGTCCGGTTGCTAACTCGACATCACTAACGACATCCTTTAAACGTTTTACCATCTGCTTATAACCAGCAAAATCAACCAAACGCTCAATTTTTGGTGGGTACTCTGTGCTATCAATAGTCTCATTGTCATGTACCATTTTTAATAAACGGTTGCCATGGCGTTGAATTTCCATTGGCTCAAAGCCTTCTTTTTCAAGCGTTGAACGTGATTTAATTTCTAAACGTGCCAGTTTCCACAAATGCAATTCTTTAACAATAAAGTTAAGTGCGATATCGCGCTTTCTTGCTTCACGTACTCGCCAAGCCGCTGCTTGTTGTAATATTGCTAACTGTTTGGGTGTTAGCTGCCATGCATTTTTGATATCAAGATAGGCTTTATTAGGATCAAGCGTCTTAGTTCTACGCAACATAATCGCATTACATTCTTGTTGTAACGCTTCCATGTAACCAGCCGCTTCTACTTTCGCTAATAATGTTTCATATAACGGCTTGAGGTAGTGTACATCAGCTGCTGCATAATCTAGTTGTTTATCCGTTAACGGACGAGCAAGCCAATTAGTGCGCGCTTCACCTTTATCAAGCTCGACACCAACATATTCTTTCACTAACGCGCCAAAACCTGTTGAAATGCCATGCCCAAGAAAAGCAGCCATAATCTGAGTATCAAGCATAGGAACGGGTAAACAGCCAGCATGATGCTGAAAAACTTCAAGATCTTCACCGCACGCATGCAAAACTTTAATCACGCTTGGATCACGTAATAAATCCCATAACGGTGTCATATCTTCAACGTCAAGTGGATCAACCAATGACAGATGTTCACCATCAAACATTTGGATCAGCCCTAAACGAGGGTAAAGCGTTCGCGTACGTACAAATTCAGTATCAAGCATAACAGCTGTATGCTGACGCGCTGACTCACACCGTAGGCGAAGCTGCTCAGTTGTTGTAACAATCTCGAAATTCACAATGTACCTTTTTGATGACAGAACGACCCCGTATGAGAGCCTATTAAATATTTTATAGAACAATGCCGGCATGAAAGCCGGCATTAGATACGTGCTAGCACAATCAATTGCGATTATTTTATCAAAACAACATCAGTTAATGTCAGTAATGATATTATTTTTCAGATTGCTGTGCTTTTTGATCTGATTGTTCACGTAACACACGACGCAAAATTTTACCCACATTGGTCTTAGGTAGTTCATCCATAAACTCAACGATTTTAGGAATTTTATAGCCAGTTAAGTGTTGTCGACAATGAGCAATTAATTCATCGCGAGTTAAACTATCGTCACGTTTAACCACACAAAGTTTAACCACTTCACCAGACACTTCATGTGCTTGACCAATCGCAGCAACTTCTAGCACTTTATCGTGCAATGCTACTACATCTTCAATTTCATTCGGATAAACGTTAAATCCAGACACAAGAATCATATCTTTTTTACGATCAACGATATGTAAAAAGCCTTCGTCATCAAATTTAACGATATCACCCGTAGATAGCCAACCATCTTCTGTTAGCACTTCTTTGGTCGCTTCTGGATGCTGCCAATAGCCTTTCATTACTTGAGGACCACGGACTTGCAGCTCACCTATTTGGTCAATACCAACCACGTTACCTTCATCATCAACCATACGTACCTCGGTTGATGGAACAGGTAAACCAATAGAACCGTTATAGTAAGTCAAATTATAAGGGTAAGCGGCAACTAATGGTGAACACTCAGTTAAGCCATAACCTTCAAGTAAGTAATTACCTGTGATTTTTTGCCACTTTTCGGCAACAGCACGTTGTACAGCCATACCACCACCCACAGAAAGGTGAAGCTTACTAAAATCTAAGCTCTCAAAGTCTGGATGATTTACTAACGCATTGAATAAGGTATTAACACCAGTAATGGCCGAGAACGGATAGCGTTGTAATTCTTTAATAAAGGTTGGAATATCACGAGGGTTGGTGATCAATAAGTTTTGGCCACCCATTTCCAACAATAATAAACAGTTAACAGTTAGAGCAAACACATGATACAACGGCAATGCGGTTACGATTAATTCGCGTCCTTCCGTTAATACCGGCCCATAAGCACCTTTTGCCTGCATCACGTTAGACACCATATTATGGTGAGTCAGAATCGCACCTTTCGCAACACCGGTAGTACCACCGGTATATTGTAAAAATGCCATGTCATCACCAGTAATAAATGGCTTAACATATTGCATTCGACGCCCTTTTCGCAATGCGATACGCATCGATGTTGCATGTGGCAAATGGTATGACGGCACCATTTTTTTAATATATTTCACCACGAAGTTAACCAATGTTCCCTTCGGACGTGATAATTGGTCACCAAGGCTGGTTAAAATAACATGCTTAACACAGGTGTTTTTTACCACCGCTTCTAATGTATGGGCGAAATTAGACACGATAACAATAGCTTTTGCGCCTGAATCATTAAGCTGATGCTCTAATTCTCGCGGTGTATAAAGTGGATTAACATTGACCACCACACAACCTGCACGCAAAATACCAAACAATGCAATTGGATATTGCAGCAAGTTTGGCATCATAACAGCAACACGATCACCTTTTTGAAGTTTCAGCTCATTTTGTAAATATGCAGCAAATGCACGGCTACGCTCTTCCAACTTACGGAAGGTCATTACCTGTCCCATGTTAATAAAAGCCGTTTGATCTGCGTATTTACGTACAGATTGTTCAAACATATCGACCAAAGATGAATATTCATCTGAGTTAATTTCTGCCGGTACATCGTCCGGATAGCGGCTAAGCCAAACCTTATCCACGTGCACTCTCCTTATAATTAGACTGCGGTGTGCGTTTATAAACTAACAAAACTGCAATTGATATAAACAATGTAAATATTTACTCTATCATTACAGCATATTTAACTTTTAATTAGTATTTAGTCATTGCATCATGGTTTCAAATTTTGACACTCAACAAAAAACACCATTATTAATCGAATTCTGTGGGGATAAATGTTCGAATATGACGATAAACATCACTTGAACTTTGTAAATGGCAATGATGTCCCCCTGACACCATTACTTGGGTAAAATCTTGTATACCCCATTCACTGACATCACTTTTATAAACAGAAGCATAACCACTATCACCAATAATAGATAATACCGGCGCATTAATACTGCTTAATAACGCCTGCGCGTGTTGCTGTGCCATACGATATAGCGAATCACAACGCAGACGAGGATCATGACGCCAATACCAGCGCCCGTCACGCTCTACTGTTGCTCTTTTTACTACCGCGTCCAATAAGGATAGTGGTAACTGGTTAGCACTCGCACGTAGGTGTAAAGCTTCAGTAAAAGAAGCCATTGAGCGTTGTTTTAAACGCTGCTGCCGTTGGCGATAGCGCTGACGACTGACGATACCAACACGTAACCGCTCAACAATCATGTCAGGGTTTTCTGTTAACGGTGATAAACCTTCAATTAATACAATTTTGTCAACATATTCAGGAAAAACTGCCGCATAACAACCTGCAACAATCGCCCCTAGCGAGTGGCCAATAAGGTATACTTTTTCATGCTTTAACTGTGTAATAACTTGGTGTAAATCATCAATATAATCAACAAAATGATAATAGTTATCGCCATTTTTATGATCAGATTTACCGTGTCCTGGCCAATCAAATGCAATCACATTATAGTGTTGCGTTAACAACGGCCACAAAGATGCAAAGGTCGCGGCGTTATCTTGCCAGCCATGAAGTAACACTAATAACGGTTTTGATGTCAGTGTTAGCGTATTTATATCAATGTTGCTACAACCAGCAAGATTATATTCAGCTACAGTCAGCGTTATTTCTTTCATTATAATTAAGGTACTACTCGCTCAACAATACGACCATTAATACCAAAATTAGGCATCATTAAGTCATTATCCCACGGGTCGCAATTAAATGAATAACACGGCTGACGCGTCCAAAATGGGTCATCTAGTTGTATCTGTTGTTGCACTCGCCACAACTGTTGACCGAATACTTGTACTACAGGGAAAGTATATGGGTATTTACCTATTTTTCCTTGCTCATCACCAGTAAATCTTCCAACTACAGTCAATAAACGTCCTTTAGCATATTCGAGCGGCTCTAAAAAACCGTTAATATAGGCAATAAACCGTCCTTGAGATTGTGCATTCAATATTGGACGACCATCACTTGTTAAAGGCATAGCAACTATTTCAATGCGTGTTTGTTGCTGTTCATTACGAATAGAAGCAATAACTCCACCTAGTCGAACCTCTTTATTTTGGCTCGCTTGTGGGTGCTGTTGAATAACGGTTAAATCTGTAATTGGGTCTTTCGATTTCGTCACTAACGTTGTAGGTAAGCTCGCGCAGCCTACCATAAACACTAATATCACCCCAAGAAATAGCTTACTAAACATCTAAAACCTCGACATATTTGTTTAATAACTCACCAAAAAATACGCTCTACTGATACTTTATTAACTCAGCTCCATTAACGATAGCACTCTAAGCAACATTACCATTAAGGTATTTTATACCAAAATATCAACGCCAAACTGCGCAGAGAGCGCTTGTTGTTGCTGATAACAAAGAACGTCTAAATAACAATTTATAGCCGATTTATGCGTCGCTGATGGCGCATCATAATGAATGACAGCAGTAGGTATTGATAATAACCTTGATGCTATTTGATTGTGTAGTGTCGTTTCGGTAGGCGTTAATGAAATTTGAGAATAAGCAGAAGTAGCTATTGCAGTTGAAGATGCAACTGTAACACGTGAGGAGATAGGCGTTGCTATTGGCATTATTGAAGACAAACTCATCATCACCATTACACCTAATCAAAGATAAAAGAGTGGTGCTATATACGCAGCACTCTTTTATCTTAATTTATATTGTTAGATCACTCACGACCTGGCAGTTTTTTCCAAGTCACAGTATCACGTAAGTAAACAGGACTCGCCGCTTCTGCTGCAACCATGTCACCACGGGCAAAAGCGTATTTAGCTAAATGCACCATATCTTGTGAATCAGGATATAGCACAGAGCCTACTTGAGCTGTTAAAGGAAGTTGGCTTAGCAATTCTGGGTAAGCTTCCCATCCAGTACCTGCTGTTAACCATAAATTAGGATCAGCTTGTACATTTGCTAATAACACATCAGGGGCAATCACTTGCTCATTACCCATTAATAGCCAATCACCATCAGTTTTACGTTGGTACTGTCCCCAATAAAGTTCACCCATACGCGCATCAATCGCCGTCAGCACATGCTCTGATTGATGTAAACGGAATGAACCTTGCGCCATAGCCGCTAAAGTAGAGACCCCAATCATAGGTAAGTTAGCACCAAAGGCTAACCCTTGTGCAATACCAATACCAATACGAACGCCGGTAAAGCTACCAGGACCACGACCATAAGCAAGGGCATCAAGTTGCTTTAATTTAATCCCAGCTTCAGCCATTACGGCATCAATCATTGGTAAAATTTTCGTGGTGTGCTCGCGAGGTGCATATTCACAACGAGAAATAACATCATCGCCGATCATTAGCGCGACAGAACAGTTTTCAGTTGCAGTATCTACTGCCAGAATTTTGGTGCTCATTCAAGCCTCTGAATGTTAGATATCGTCACTTACAGATACTTGAGTATCGGTTAAGCTCGACAAAAATTCGCTAACCCCTGCAACACTACGCGTGCGTGGAATTGGCGGTAAACTTCTCAAAAATACTGCGCCATAAGCACGAGTAACTATACGATTATCGCAAATTACTAATACCCCTTTATCTTTAGTATCACGAATCAATCGACCCACGCCTTGCTTTAAGGTAATCACTGCATCTGGTACTTGTACCTCCGCAAAAGGATCTCCTCCTCGCAAGCGACAATCTTCAATTCGTGCTTTTAATAATGGGTCATCTGGCGCCGTAAACGGTAATTTATCTATGATAACACAGCTAAGGGCTTGGCCTCTAACATCAATCCCTTCCCAAAAAGCCCCTGTTGCTACTAATAATGCGTTACCACGCTCAAGATACTCAGCTAATAACTTTTGTTTACTGGTTTCGCCTTGGGCTAGTACTGGCAGATCAAGTCGAGCTCGAAAACCTTCAGCAAGATCGCGCACCATCTGATGCGAAGTACAAAGGAAGAAACATCGCCCTTCATTGGCTGCAATGATTGGTGCTAGCATCTCAACCAGTTTATCAGCTAAGCCATAGCTATTTGGCTCAGGCAAATGTCGTGGCACACACAATAAAGCTTGAGAGGCATAATCAAACGGACTTTCAAGCGAGAATTGCTGCTTTGGTTGCAGCCCTAAACGGTGACTAAAATGGCTAAAATCATCATCAACGGCCAATGTTGCCGAGGTAAAAATCCAAGCCCCCTTTTGCTCTGCCATGCGTTCACTGAATTTATCAGCAACTGAAAGCGGGGTAATATTTAAACTAAATTGGCGAGGTGTACATTCATACCAATATGAATAGCCAATAATACTGGTATCAGCCACCCGTTTTAAACGTGCCTTTAACAAGGTTGCGCGCTCAAAGGCTGCGTCTAATAACTGGCTACGTCCTAAGGCTAATTTCAGCACATCATAAATTAAATCAAGCGCATCATTTAGGCGTACTAATTCACGTTGTACCGCAGGTGTTTGTGATGCTTCACGCCAGTTACCACGAAATCCAGGATCGCCTAAAATAATTCGCATCTCAAACGCAGCTTGCTGTAACCGTGCTGCGGCTTTTTGCAGTTGACGCATATCTTTCGCTTCAGTGCGATAACCAATTTCGATGTCTTTAGCCAGTTCTATTAATTGGCGACTCGATAAATTTTGACCAAAATATTGGCTAGCAATATCAGGCATTTGATGGGCTTCATCAAAAATAAACACCTCAGCTTCAGGAATCAATTCGCCAAAACCATTGTCTTTCATCGCTAAGTCAGCCAGAAATAAATGGTGGTTAACCACAACCACATCAGCTTCCATCGCTTTACGGCGTGCTTTAACCACAAAGCAATCATCAAAAGACGGGCATTCACGACCTAGACAATTGTCATTGCTTGAAGTGATCATCGGGATCACCGGACTATCTTCGGCGATATCTTCACACTCACCAAGATCACCAGTTTTAGACGATGATGACCACTGCCGAGTCTTAATTAATAAACTTAGCATCACCGGATCAGAATGTTCGCCATGACTTTCCGTTATTTGACGGCTAAGGCGATCAACACATAAATAGTTTGAACGGCCTTTTAATAACGCCACTCGTCCAGTAAACCCCAATGCGCTTGCCATTAATGGCAAGTCACGATGAAATAATTGCTCTTGAAGGTTTTTTGAACCGGTACTAATAATGGTTTTTTTAGCGCTAACTAATGCAGGTACAAGGTAGGCAAATGTCTTACCTGTACCAGTACCGGCTTCAACCACTAATTGTGATTGCTGCTTGATAGCATCAGCCACGGCTTTGGCCATATCAATTTGAGATTGTCGAGCTTGAAATCCGGGAATGGCCTTATCTAACGCACCACCAGCGGCAAAAAACTTAGCTATCATTCACTTCGCACTATTGGTTATTTATACAGTATCAATAGCTCTATTATGCCTATTTTATTACCTCGCGACCAGTTATCTAAAATGCTATTTCGCATCAATGAAACAGCACATTCAATAAACTATTTGACCCTAACATAGAATAAGCGTAATAGTGATAAATTATGATTTTTAGGCTCTGCACTGCGTTGCCGCCATCAGGAACACATATGGAAAAGAAAACACTATTAACGGAATGCCCTGATAATATGGGTCTTATCGCTAAAATTACCAATATCTGTCATAAACATCAGCTCAATATTATTAATAATAAAGAATACGTTGATAACGCTAAAAACCACTTTTTTATGCGTACTGATCTTGAAGGCTATTTCAATGATGAGACCTTATTAGCAGATCTTGATCGTGCCTTACCAGCAGGAAGCAAACGTCGCTTAATTAGCTCTGAGCGTAAGAAAATTGTCATTATGGTGACCAAAGAAGCCCATTGTTTAGGGGATATTTTGGTAAAAACCTTTGATGGTTCATTAGATATTGAGATTGCGGCAGTAGTCGGTAACTACGATAAGTTACAAGATTTAACTGAAAAATTTAATGTGCCATTTCATCATGTCTGTCATGAGGGACTAACGCGTGAGCAGCATGAAACCCAATTACTGGCAGCCATACAACAATACTCACCCAATTATGTCGTGCTCGCAAAATATATGCGGATTCTTACGCCTAATTTTGTTGCTCAATTCCCACATAAAATCATTAATATCCATCATAGCTTTCTACCTGCATTTATTGGTGCTAAACCTTATCAGCAAGCTTTTGAGCGTGGTGTGAAAATTATTGGTGCTACCGCCCACTTTGTCACTAATGATCTTGATGAAGGGCCTATCATTACTCAGAACGTGATTCCAGTTGATCACACGTTTAGTGCTGAAGAAATGGCTAAATCTGGACGTGATGTAGAAAAATCAGTACTCAGTAAAGCATTGGGGTTAGTCGTTGATGATCGTGTCTTCGTGCATGGCAATCGGACTGTTATTCTTTAAATAAACAATCTAGAAATAAATGCCACTGTTTTCTTTAACGGTGGCATTTTTTTGTTTAATTTACAGCAACCGACTAGGTTACTGTTGCTCACTCGCAATCACTGCCGCTAAAGAATGTGAATGTAATTTAATGCAGATATTATCTTTTTTAAAAGCATAAGTCGGATTTGGCAAACGTTCATGCTCTCCTGCAGGAGAACTGGCTTTAACCTTAATACCTTTACTCGCTAACTGCTGCCAATCTAATGTTGGAAAAGCGGTATTGATAGTCTGTTGTAATTGTTCTATCGACATTGCATTACCAGGAATAACAAACTCAACGTGCTCCCACCCCTGCTGTGGATAGACCTTATCACTTGGATAAGGTAACTCTAACGCCGCAATAGTCCAATCTCCAACTTGAAGCGGCTTATCAAAACCAATAACTACAATCGGACGTCCATTAATGAT
Organism: Photobacterium andalusiense; assembly: GCF_900185625.1. Taxonomy (GTDB): domain Bacteria; phylum Pseudomonadota; class Gammaproteobacteria; order Enterobacterales; family Vibrionaceae; genus Photobacterium; species Photobacterium aquimaris. The sequence continues at coordinate 277,264 of NZ_FYAJ01000001.1, read as the reverse complement.
CGTCTTTGACCATTCAGAACCATAAGCTAACCACGCCTGATGCAGCTCCAGAGCAATATCCTGTGAATTAACTCTTAATGCAATATGATCTGCTGTGTATTCTGAAAGCGAAATTCCGATCCCATCAGCTAACTGAATAATGCGATTCATAAACACGGGTAAATCAGCTAGCATTTGCTCAGGATCTAAGCCTAGTTGTTTCAAATTTTGCATTTTGTCTCTCCAACTACGTAACATTTAACAAACAAGCGCATAATTACTCAGACTTTTCGCATTACCAATAATTAAACTAGCACGAGGTAGCCCTTATCAGTGCTGAATTTTGGCTTTATTTTAGTCTATTTGGAAAACTTTAAAAAAAATTGCTTACAATCTCTTTTTCCAGTTGCCAAAGTACCTAACTATGTGGGTATTATTAGGGTAACGCACGCTGCCTATTCAAGATATTGGTGTTTAAACTAAATTAGCACTACCATCAAAAAATACTCACGTAGCTTTGGCCGCTTTTTAGTTAAGCAAAAAACACTTTAGCTCCGTGAGTATTTTTGGCGGCATATTTTGCTATACGCAGACGTTTTTGCCACATATATATGATTGGCGTTACAAACGATTAAGGAACAGCGAGTGAATATTCAAGCACTTATTAATGATAAAGTATCACAAGCATTAGAAGCTGCAGGCGCACCTGCCGGTAGTCCAGCAGCAGTTCGTCAGTCAGCAAAAGCACAATTTGGTGATTACCAAGCAAACGGTGTTATGGGCGTTGCTAAAAAATTGGGCATGAATCCACGTGAATTCGCTCAAAAAGTTATCGATTGTCTACAACTAGACGGTATTGCTGAGAAAGTTGAAATTGCAGGTCCTGGTTTTATCAATATCTTCCTTGATAAAGCATGGCTAGCAGCGCGCGGTGAAGAAGCACTAGCAAGCGATCGTCTAGCTGTTGATACTGATGAAGCACAAACGATTGTTGTTGACTATTCAGCACCTAACGTTGCAAAAGAAATGCACGTTGGTCACTTACGTTCAACAATCATTGGCGATGCCGTTGTACGTACCCTAGAATTTTTAGGTCACAATGTTATTCGTGCTAACCACCTTGGCGACTGGGGTACCCAATTTGGTATGCTTATCGCTAACATGGAACGTAAAGAGAAAGAAGGTAGCGATGTTTCAATGAACATCAGCGATCTTGAAGGCTTCTACCGTGAATCAAAAGTACTTTATGATGAAGATGAAGAGTTTGGTGTAACTGCACGTAACTTCGTTGTTCGTCTACAAAGTGGTGACGAGTATTGCCTAGAGAAATGGCGTCAACTTGTTGCAATCACACTTAAGCAAAACCAACGCAACTACGACCGTCTAAGCGTGTCATTAACTGATGATAACGTAATGGGTGAGTCAATGTATAACGACATGCTTGCACCTGTTGTTGCAGATCTAAAACAAAAAGGTCTAGCCGTTGAGAGTGATGGCGCAACGGTTGTTTTCCTTGACGAATACAAGAATAAAGATGGCGAGCCAATGGGTGTTATCATCCAAAAACGTGATGGCGGCTACCTATATACCACTACTGATATTGCTTGTGCTAAATACCGTTACGAGCAACTTCATGCCGATCGTGTACTTTACTTCATTGACTCACGTCAGCACCAGCACCTAATGATGGCTTGGTCTATCGTTCGTAAAGCAGGTTATGTTCCTGAGGAAGTATCTCTAGAGCACCACGCATTTGGTATGATGCTTGGTAAAGATGGTCGTCCATTTAAGACCCGTGCTGGCGGTACTGTACGTCTTGCTGATCTTCTTGATGAAGCAGAAGAGCGTGCTAACCAACTAATCGAAGCAAAGAACCCTGAACTAAGTGCTGAAGAAAAAGCAAAAATTGCGACAACAGTTGCAATGGCTGCGGTTAAATACTCAGATCTTTCTAAGCACCGTACCACAGACTACATCTTTGATTGGGACAACATGCTTGCATTTGAAGGTAACACTGCACCGTACATGCAATATGCATACACTCGTGTAGCATCTATCTTCAAGCGTGCAAATGTTGAACTAAAAGATCTAACCGCTCCTATCGTTATTAATGACGAAAAAGAGCAAGCACTACTGTCTAAGTTACTTCAGTTTGAAGAAGCAGTTCAGTCTGTAGCACGTGAAGGTCAACCACACCTAATGTGTACTTACCTATTTGAACTTGCAGGCCTGTTCTCTAGCTTCTACGAAGCATGCCCAATTCTTAACGCAGAAGAAGCTGTTAAGCAAAGCCGTTTGAAGTTAGCACTATTAACGGCTAACACTATTAAGAAAGGCTTGGATCTACTTGGTATCGAAACACTAGAGCGTATGTAATTAGCGGATAGTGTGATAGCTGTTTATAATGATAGCTAGATAATAAAAAGCCTTCATTCTTGAAGGCTTTTTTAATAGCACTAACATCACTGATTATTGACCAAAACGTAAACCACCATCATGTAGCCAAGTTAACTCTTTCTTGGTTGATAGCCGTCCTTTGACTGCATTTCGATGAGGAAAACGCCCAAATTCTTTAATTACTTCAAAATGGCTATTAGCAAAGTCATAAAAACTATCAAACACCGCAATATTCTCAAGTTGTACATTTTTACGTAATAAATCAAATCGAAACACACTTTCTTCTTGATCTTCTAAATCTTCAGAATGCTCTAAGGGCAAATAAAAGAATACCCGTTCAATAGCTGCAAGTTCGGTGTCTTGATTAAGGGCTAAACCACGCTTACAAATAGCAAGTGCTAGCAAATCATATCTAAAGGCAGCATTAAGTCCGCGATAAATATTACGTGGAAATTGATCTAATAGAATAATTAACGCCAGACGTCCCTGCGCAGTATCACTCCAATGATTAAGCTCCCCATTGCCCGCCATACTTACCCAGTGTTGAAACTTAGACGTGATTTCAACATCAACCTCAACTCCCCCTAAAAACCATAGTGCATTTTTATTTTCACGGGTCACTTCGCCATTAAGCTCACCAAACCAGTAATCAAGAATAAATTGATACTCAGTTACCATTTAAGCCCCCATTAATACACTTTAACTACATTTTTATAGGATAATCATCACCAATTAAGCGATGATTATGCATACCCTCAAGGATAATACCAATTGCGCCAAATTAAGCTTACTATAATAAATATTGCTCAAGCTTGTGAGCTAGAATGTACTGTTAAGGAATAATTACATGAGTTTCACTCTTCATCCTCGATTAATGGCAGATACAACGGTACTTGGTGATTTACCTTTATCACGCGTATTACTAGTAAAAGAAGCCCTTGGTCCATGGCTTATCTTAGTACCTCGTTATGATGCGCTGCGTGAAATCCATCATTTATCAGAGCAAGATCAGCAACAACTTATGCGTGAATCATCAGCGGTCGCGGCTTTATTAGAGCAAGACTATCAAGCTGAAAAAATAAATATTGGTGCACTTGGTAATCTTGTACCTCAACTTCATATTCACCATATCGCCCGTTTTAGCAATGATATCGCATGGCCCGGACCTGTTTGGGGCAATACCCAAGGTATTCAACGTAGTGAAGAAGTACAGCAAGCGCTTGCTGAAGAATTACGTCAAGAACTGAGTAATATCGCAGGTTTTAGCACCCTCAACGTTTAATCACAGTATTAAATTAGCGTAACTGTCACGGTTACGCTGATGATTATTGCTGTAAATATAGCGCTAAAAAAAGCAGCCCGTAGGCTGCTTATTTATTGAAAAAACACTATTTAACGCATAACCGTGACTGATAACTCATTCGCGGCTAAGCATCGATACCACACATCTTTAGCTGTCTGACAACATTGGGTACTATCACAGCCTACTAACTCTTTGCCAATAGCGCCTTTTTTTACCCACACCGCAAGCATGGCATCTACACCATCTTCTGACATACCAAAATGGATAGCAAGCTGGTTACGACTCACTCGACCATGATCTGCAATATACTGTTTTAATTGTTGTAAAATCATTCAAGCAATAATCCTTCTAGATGCGACTGCTTTTTACCTTGGCGTTTCATCAACCAGTATATGCCGACATTAATCACAATGAAGAATGCTATCCAGAACGAACTACTACCGGGATGCAAAGCAAAGTCTGCAATCTGATAGAACAATGATGCAAATGTATATGCCAATAACATTGTCCAACCGGCAATAAAGCCAGCAAACTTCTTACCAAATTCACGTACATATGCACCCATTGCCGCAGCACATGGAGTATAAAGTAGAATAAAGATAAGATACGACATTGCTGCAGCACCGCTTACAAAGCGTGATTGAATATTACCGTAGACAGATTGATCAACGCCTTGCTCTTCCGCAACCGCAGTTTTGTTTTCAAGATCGCCAACTTCAATACCTAAAGGATCACTGAAGCTTAACGCGGCTAAATTATCGCCAATAGAAGCAACGGCTTCTTTTAAGCTACTAACAAGATCATATTCTTCGTTACTGCCATCAAGAGTAGGTGCGTACAAACTATTTAACGTACCAACAACAGCTTCTTTAGCAAAGATACCTGTAATAATACCCACCGTTGCAGGCCAGTTATCTGCTTTAACACCAATCGGCTCTAGAACAGGAGTCACTACTTGTGCTGCATGTGACAATACAGATTTTGACGTATCTTCATTACCAAATGAACCATCAGTGCCCAGTGAGTTAAAGAAACTTAAAATCGTTACCACAACAACAATCGTTTTACCGGCACCAAATACAAAACGCTTCAACTTCTGCCATGTTTTAATGACCACGTTACGTATTGTGGGTAACTCATAATTTGGCATCTCCATGATAAAACTATCACTTGCGCCAGGGTAAAGTGTGTTACGCAGAATAAGGCCTGTCATTACAGCTGCAACAATACCTAAGATATACAGAGTGAAAACAACATTCTGACCATTATCAGGAAAAAAAGCTGCTGCAAATAATGCATACACAGGTAAACGTGCACCACATGACATAAACGGTGCCATTGCAGCTGCAAGTTTACGTTCACGCTCTTGTTCTAACGTACGAGTTGCCATAATAGCGGGTACATTACAACCAAAACCAAGCACTAGTGGAACAAATGCTTTACCCGGCAAACCCACTTTTTGCATCACTTTATCAAGTACAAAAGCGGCACGTGCCATATAACCAGAACTTTCCAGAACGGCAAGGAACAAATATAAACAGGCAATCACAGGAATAAAGGTTGCAACGGTTTGAATACCACCGCCAATACCATTAGCAATAATTGTCACTAACCAAACAGGTAAATGGTTATCTAATAGATAATGACCGCCATCAACCAATACTGCACCGAAACTAATATCAAAAAAGTCGATAAATGCACTACCAATGTTTATGGCAAACATAAACATTACGTACATTACTAAGAAGAAAAATGGGATACCAATAGCACGGTGTAATAATACGCGGTCAATCTTATCGGTTAGACTGTGGCTTAAACGGCCTTCTTGACGACGTACTTTCTGACATAATTGATGTAAAAACGTATAACGTACATCAGCCACTTGAATATCAGCATCAACTAATTCAAGCATTTGGCTACGAATAGCACATGCTTTTTGTTTATGTTCTTCTGATAACGTGTGGATCACTAAGGTGTCATTTTCTAAAACACGAATCGATTGCGCACGCGCATTTAACTTTTCATTTTGAATAAATAATGGCTTTAACTGTTCAACAGCCGCTTCAAAATCATTACCATAATCGAGAGAAAAATCTGAAACAACAACGCCTTGAATCAGCATTTTATGTAGCTTTGATTTAAACTCGCCAATACGTTCCATATTATTGGCAGACAATGCAACAACAGGACAACCCAAAGCTTTTTCTAATGCTTTAAGATCTAGCACTTGTTGCTGACGTTTCAATACATCCATCTTATTAAGTACAACCACCATCGGTCGACCTAATTCACGCAGTTGTAACGTCATGTATAAACTGCGTTCAAGTGATGATGCATCAACAACGTTGATAATAACGTCAGCAGGCGTTGTTAAAATTGCGCGTGACGCGATAGCTTCATCAAGGCTGTTAGCATCGTTCGCACTGTCAAGGTTATAAATACCAGGCAGATCTGTCAGAGAAAAATCATCACCATTATGCTGATAACGGCCTGTCTTCTTTTCAACCGTCACCCCTGCCCAGTTACCTACTTGCTGTTTTGCTCCCGTTAATCCATTAAATAACGTTGTTTTACCGCTATTTGGATTACCCACGGTAAGGATGTCATATTGCATTACTTAACCTCAACTTCAATGTCTTCAGCAATTTTTTTACGAAGTGCAATATCAACACCTCGAACTCGAACCTGAAGCGGATCGCCCAAAGGAGCTAAACGAACAACAGTAATTTCGGTATGTGGTAAAAGACCCATCACCATTAATTTTTTTCGCGTTACAGCTGGCAACGCAGACATATTAATCACTGTTCCGCTGTGACCACACGACATATCTGACAGTTTCATAACCAAATGCCTACCTTAATAAGAATTATTTTCATTACGATGTAGCGAAGTTTACACTTTGATACGAAATTAGTCTTGTCTTAAATCAATTATTCTATGACTGATTTAAAACAATAGTTTTCACTTATTGATAATCAATGTTTAATATAATCAACCAATAAAATGGCATTATTACTCTTTTGGCGCTCTTTTTTACACACAAAAAAAAGCGTACCTTTCGGTACGCTTTAAGAACAAATAGTTATGTTGATTTTAACTCGACATTTGTTCGGTTAATTGTTTTTTGTATGCTTTAACATTACGCATAAATTGAGTTCGAGTGCTACCTCTTAACGGTTCAGCTTGCGGTAATGGTACTTTCATCGCATTAACTGGTCGCCCGTTCTTTATTAGCTCAAAATGTAAATGAGGTCCGGTTGAACGCCCCGTATTACCACTTTTTGCAATACGTTGCCCCATTTTAACTTTATCGCCGACTTTGACTTGGCGTTTGCTAAGATGCAAATAACGCGTCATATATTCGCGACCATGTTTGATCACAATATAATTACCCGCAAGCGGATGATAACGTGACTTAACCACTACGCCATCACCAGCGGCAAGAATTGTTGTGCCGACAGGAACAGCAAAGTCAGTGCCATTGTGTGGTGAACGACGTTTGGTTATTGGGTGCAAACGATTTGGATTAAATGACGAACTGATGCGGTATGACTTAAGCATTGGTATACGTTTAAAGCCGCGATTTAAACTGCGCCCACCTTGATCATAAAATTGATCATCAGCACCACGAGCAATAAAGATAGAATGTCCACGACGTTGGCTTTTATAATAAAAGGCATTCATTTTGCCTTTACCAACCGCTTTACCATCAATAAATTCACGATCTAACACCACTCCAAATGAATCCCCTTTTTGAGCATCACGGCCAAGGTTCATCTTCCATTGTAATGCTTTAACCACATTACCTATTTGTGTTGGTGTTAACCCAGCATCACGTGCTGAATTGTAGAAACTGCCTGATACTTGCCCTGTAAGTACAACTGGCTTAATAACGCCTTTCTGTACAACTTCTTTATAGCTGTAGCCTTTTTTGCCGAGCGTATAAGTGTCGGTTACTTTTTTACTACGAATAATACTCAATGATATCAACTTACCATTGTTATCAACTTCCCATTCTAATGTTTGACCAACACGCAACTGTTGTACTGATTTATTAGCATCAATTAAACGATACATATCTGAGATTGGTAAACCATATTGAGAAAATATAACGCCTAAGGTTTCGCCTGATGCAACACGGTGTTTCGATTCAGTTTCAGCATGAGCCTGTACTAATTGCCGCTCAATTTCATCTTTTGGTGCTTGAAATTCAGGATCATTTTGATCTAAAGACGCACCCATTGGTTCACTATCAGACTCTAAAACCTCAGAGGGAGTGATATTAATAGGCACAGCAATTGGCGCAGGTTTTTTAAATGAGGGAATATGTATTGTATGTTTCGATGGTTGCCATGCAATAGCTGCCATCATTAAAACTGTGGTTGAGAATAACGCTATTTTATGTTGCAGCGGTAACATCTTTAATGATGCCACCGCAGCGATATAATATTTCATGATTAATTAAGACACTTACTAAATCGTTGTCCAAGTTCATTAAGAAAACGGACATATCCTCCCTTGCCCTCAACGATATCAGTTGCCATTGGGTCAAGAGTCCCTATTTTAACATTCGTTCCTTTGATCACAGATTTCACAACAGCGGGTGAAAACTGTGGCTCACTAAAGACACATTGTGCCTGATTATTCGTTAACGCCTGACGAATAGATAACAGTGTTTTTGCACCCGGACGACGATCCGGTTCGACCGTAAAGTGGCCAAGATTATCAAGCTTAAACTGTTGTTCAAAATAGCCATAGCCATCATGGAACACGTAGTAACCTTTATTATTTAAAGGCTGTAATTGTTTATTAAGCTTAATAACCGCTTGTTGAACATCTGTAGTGAATGTAGAAAGATTAGCTGTATATGTATTTTTATGCAACGGGTCATACTTGATCAATGCCTTAGTTATGACATTTGCTGCTTGTATTGCTTGATCTGGTCCTAACCATAAGTGAGGATCGATGCCATTATGTTGGTGGTGATGGTGGCCTTCATGTTCAGCTGCCGCACTATGATCGCCATGCTCATGCTCATGCTCATGCTCATGCTCATGCTCATGCTCATGCTCATGCTCATGCTCATGCTCATGCTCATGCTCTGCATGTGACTCATCTTCGGCATAATAACGGAAATTAATTCCCTGCTGTTTACTGAGCGCAATATTTTCAGGTTTTGAATCCATGGTTTTGGTTAAAAAGGATTCTAACTCTGGACCGATCCACACAACCAAGTCGGCCTGCTTTAATTTTTTCACATCTGAAGGACGTAAGGCATAATCATGGGGAGATGAGCCTGCAGGAATAACAAACTCACTGGTTGCTGCGCCTTGAGTTAATTCACTAACAATCAAATTCAGTGGCTTAACCGTTGTAACCACGTTAAAAGTATCATCAGCAAACGCTGAACTAGAAACAACAATAGCAGTAGCGCAACATAAAGAAGTTAGACGGTGCATGATTTCCCCATAAAATGTGAACGGTAAAAAATTATTGATTATCAGCAAAGAAATTTTTCTCAATTGGCTATAATCAGCGCGTATTAACAGTAACACAACTATCTTAGCGATGTTATAATATAACATCACAATTATGCAAATTCTTATTTTAAGCACGCTTTATGACAACATTAGTAGAATTACAATCATTAACCGTCGCCTTTTCTGGCCGTAACGTTCTAGATAATATTGCGCTCAAATTAGAACGTGGTGAAATTACAACGCTTATTGGTCCTAATGGTGCTGGCAAATCAACACTTGTTAAAGTGATAACAGGTTTACAAAAACCAACTTTAGGTAACGTTGTGCGTCAAAAGGGAATGCGCATTGGTTATGTGCCACAAAAGCTTCATCTCAATGATACTTTGCCACTTTCTGTTGACCGATTTATGCGATTAGCGGGACGCTATTCTATTGATCAGCGACGTGAAGCACTAACTATGGTCAATGGTGCTCACTTAATCGATAGCGACATGCACCGATTATCTGGTGGTGAAATGCAACGCGTATTATTAGCGCGTGCATTATTACAAAAACCCGATTTATTAGTGTTAGATGAGCCAGTACAAGGGGTCGATGTTACAGGTCAATTAGAACTTTACCGCTTAATTCAGCAATTACGTGATTTACTTAACTGTGCTATTTTAATGGTTTCGCACGATCTTCATCTTGTAATGGCTAAAACGGATAAAGTGATCTGCTTACAACATCATATTTGTTGTTCTGGTAGCCCATTTAGTGTGACTAACCACCCTAAATATATTGCATTATTTGGTCGTCAAGCCAGTGACCAACTCGCATTATATCAACATCAACACAACCACCAACATGATGATTCAATCACACCATCAACATGCTGTAATAATCATCAGGATAATAAAAAATAATGATTGAGTTTTTACTTCCTGCATTAATTGCTGGCATTGGGATTGCCCTATTAGCAGGCCCCTTAGGGTCTTTTGTCGTATGGCGCAAAATGGCGTATTTTGGTGATACCCTTTCACATGCGTCATTACTAGGTATTGCCTTAGGATTTTTATTTAATATTAATTTAAATCTAGCGTTAGTTATTTGTTGTTTAGTGCTTGCGGTTATTTTAGTGACCTTACAAAAACAACGCTATGTTGCGACCGATACTCTGCTTGGCATCTTAGCCCATAGTGCATTATCTCTTGGTTTAGTGGCAGTTAGCTTTTTAGATAATGTTCGGATCGATTTAATGTCTTATTTATTTGGTGATTTACTAGCAGTAACCACCAATGATTTAATGTGGATTTACGGTGGTGGCGCTATCGTGTTAGCACTACTTATTTATCTATGGCGACCACTGCTATCAATGACAATCAGTGAAGAAATGGCACAAGTCGAAGGCGTAAACGTCGATTTAATGCGATTATTGTTAATGCTGATGGTTGGTATGGTAATTGCCGTTGCGATGAAATTTGTTGGCGCATTAATTATTACGTCATTGTTAATTATTCCAGCAGCAACCGCACGCCGTTTTGCCAATAGTCCAGAATCAATGGCCGTTATTGCCTCTATCATTGGATCGATTTCAGTAGTGCTCGGCTTAGCGATGTCATGGCACTATGACACACCAGCAGGTCCTTCTGTAGTCGTATCAGCAGCAGCATTATTTATGCTTAGCCAGCTAAAACGAACTCAGCGCTAATATAATTCCCCTTAATAAAAAAACCCGCAGCCATATTGGAGTGCGGGTTTTTTATCGATATATCCTAGTCACTAAAGGCTGATTAACTTTACCAACCTGTCACTTCGCGTAAAGCTTTACCAATATCAGCTAAGCTTTGAACTGTTTTAACCCCTGCCGCTTCCAGTGCTGCAAATTTTTCATCAGCAGTACCTTTACCACCAGAGATAATGGCACCAGCGTGACCCATGCGTTTACCCGGAGGTGCTGTCACACCTGCGATATAAGATACAACTGGCTTAGTGACATTGTCTTTAATGTAAGCAGCCGCTTCTTCTTCGGCGGTACCACCGATTTCACCGATCATTACAATCGCTTCTGTCGCTGGATCTTTTTCAAACATTTCTAGAATATCAATGAAGTTTGAACCCGGAATGGGATCGCCACCGATACCCACACACGTTGATTGACCGAAACCTTCATCGGTCGTTTGTTTTACAGCTTCATAAGTCAATGTGCCTGATCGTGAAACAATACCGACTTTACCCGCTCTATGAATATGACCTGGCATAATGCCAATTTTACATTCATCAGGAGTAATAATTCCGGGACAGTTAGGGCCAATCATTCGTACGCCGCTTGCATCTAAACGTACTTTAACATCCAACATATCTAAGGTTGGTATACCTTCAGTAATAGTGACAATCAGCTCGATACCAGCATCAATCGCTTCTAGAATTGCATCTTTACAAAATGGTGCTGGCACATAAATGACAGTAGCAGTAGCACCAGTCACTTCAACCGCTTCACGTACCGTATTAAATACAGGTAAACCTAAGTGTGTTGTTCCGCCTTTACCTGGAGAAACACCACCAACTAATTGAGTGCCATAAGCAAGCGCTTGCTCTGAATGAAATGTACCTTGTCCACCGGTAAAACCTTGGCAAATGACTTTAGTCTGTTGATTAATAAGTACTGACATTATTTACCCTCCGCAGCAGCAACGACTTTCTCTGCGGCTTCTGTTAGCGACGTTGCAGCAATAATATTGAGACCACTATCAGCCAGTTTTGCAGCACCGACTTCAGCATTATTACCTTCAAGGCGTACCACTACAGGTACTTTCACACCCACTTCAGCAATCGCACCTATAATACCTTCAGCGATAAGATCACAGCGAACAATGCCACCAAAAATATTCACTAAAACGGCTTTAACGTTGCTATCTGAAAGAATAATTTTGAAGGCTTCTGTCACTCGCTCTTTGGTCGCACCGCCACCAACATCAAGGAAGTTTGCTGGTTGTCCACCATGAAGGTTAACAATATCCATGGTACCCATTGCCAAACCTGCGCCATTGACCATACAGCCAATATTACCGTCAAGAGCAACATAATTGAGTTCCCATTGCGCAGCATGGGCTTCACGCTCATCTTCTTGAGATGGATCATGCATTTGGCGCAATTTAGGCTGACGATATAATGCATTGGCATCAATATTAATTTTACCGTCCAGACACACTAAGGTGCCTGCTTGAGTAATAATTAATGGGTTAACTTCAAGCAACGCTAAATCACACTCAGCAAACATATTGCCAAGCCCGAGGAATATTTTAGTAAATTGCTTAACTTGATCGCCTTGCAAACCCAGTTTAAAGGCTAATTCACGTCCTTGATAAGGTTGCGGGCCAACTAACGGATCAATGGCTGCTTTATGAATAAGATGCGGTGTCTCTTGTGCAACTTTTTCAATTTCCACGCCACCTTCAGTCGATGCCATGAAAACAATACGTTGTGAACTACGATCCACAACTGCACCAAGATATAATTCATTAGCAATACTAGAAGCCGCTTCTACCAATACCTTAGTCACAGGTTGACCTGCAGCATCCGTCTGATAAGTCACTAAATTCTTACCCAACCAATGTTGCGCAAATTGTTTAATGCCTTCTTTATTGTCATGTAATTCAACACCGCCAGCCTTTCCTCGACCACCAGCATGAACCTGACATTTTACAACCCATTTTTCACCGCCAATTTTACCTGCCGCTTCTGCCGCTTCTTGTGGAGTGTCACAAGCATAGCCTTCAGGCACAGGTAAACCATATTCAGCGAATAGTTGTTTTGCTTGATACTCGTGCAAATTCATAATGTTCTATCCGTTTTTATCCCTTTGGGACTTGTTAAATCCATTTGAGATATTCTTCGATATCTCTTCATCATTGTCCGTGTTTACTGTTCCCTTTGCAGAGAAGAAAGTTAACCGAATAATGAGCACTTACTCGGCTAACTCTTTTGGTACTTATACGTCCAGTAATAGACGTGTTGGATCTTCAAGTAGCTCTTTAATTGTCACTAAATAACCAACAGACTCACGACCATCAACTAAACGATGATCATAAGAAAGTGCCAAATACATCATAGGTAGAATTTCAACTTGACCATTAACTGCCATTGGGCGGTCTTGAATTTTATGCATACCTAAAATTGCAGCTTGTGGTGGGTTAATAATCGGCGTCGACATTAACGATCCAAAAACACCACCATTGGTGATAGTAAAGTTACCGCCAATAAGATCATCAACAGTTAACTTGCCATCACGACCTTTAATTGCCAAGTCACGAATGCCTTTTTCAATTTCAGCCAAACTTAACTTATCACAATCTCGTAACACAGGGGTAACTAAACCTCGTGGTGTTGAGACAGCAATACTGATATCAAAAAAGTTATGATAAACAATATCATCACCATCAATTGAAGCATTAACTTCTGGGTAACGCTTCAAAGCTTCTACAACAGCCTTAACATAAAACGACATAAAGCCAAGACGAATACCATGGCGCTGCTCAAACACATCTTTATATTGTTTACGCAGATCCATGATTGGTTTCATGTTAACTTCATTAAATGTCGTTAACATCGCAGTGCTGTTTTTCGCTTCAAGTAAACGCTCAGCAACACGTTTACGTAAGCGTGTCATCGGTACTCGTTTTTCACTGCGATGCGCTAACGGTGGCTCAATTTGAGTATCAACACTCTTGGTGACAGCTGGCGCTTCAATCGCTTGTTTCAAGTAGCTATCAACATCTTCACGAGTGATTCGACCACCAACACCTGTGCCTTTCACTTTCTCAGCGGCTACGCCATGCTCACTTAATAAACGGCGAACAGCTGGACTTAACGCTTCACTATTTTCTTCATTTAACGAAGCTGTATTACGTTTGTTGGGTGACGATTCAGCATCAGCCAATACCGCAGAGGTTGGCTCACCAGCAACAGCATTAACTTTGATTTTACCAATCAATTGCTTAGTTAATACCGTTGTACCTTCAATTTCAAAGATAGCTTCTAAGACGCCATCTTCAGGTGCCGGTACTTCAAGCACAACTTTATCCGTTTCAATATCAACCAAGACCTCATCACGAGAAACAGTATCGCCTGGTTGTTTATGCCATGTGGCTACAGTTGCATCGGCAACAGATTCCGGAAGATCTGGAACCAGAATTTCGATTGTCATATCGGTATTGTCCTTTTGTTCTCGTTCTAATTATTAGAATGGTCTTGAGATTCAATAGTTAATGCGTCTTCAACTAACGCTTTTTGTTGTTTCAAATGTACAGACATATAGCCTACAGCGGGTGATGCTGATGCTGGTCGTCCGGCATAACGTAAAAGCGATCCTGCTGGTAATGCAGAATAGAAGTTATGCTGGCTAGAATACCATGCACCTTGATTTTGAGGCTCTTCTTGACACCATACAAAATCAGTAACATGGCTATAATCAGCGATCGCAGCTTCAACATCTTCTTTTGGAAATGGATATAGCTGCTCAATACGCACAATAGCGACATCAGTTTGTTCATTTTTACGACGTTGTTCTAATAAGTCGTAATACACTTTACCTGAGCAGAATACCACTCGCTTCACCTGCTGTGCTGGCAGTTCATCAACCTCACCAATTGCAGCCAAGAAAGTGCCATTAGCAAGCTCATCCAATGTCGATGTACATAGCGGATGACGCAATAACGACTTTGGCGACATCACAATTAATGGACGACGCATTGGGCGTACAACTTGACGACGAATCATATGGTAAACTTGCGCTGGCGTTGATGGCACCACCACTTGCATGTTTTGTTCTGCACATAATTGTAAGTAACGCTCAAGACGTGCAGATGAGTGCTCTGGGCCTTGGCCTTCATAACCATGTGGCAATAACATGGTTAAACCACACATACGACCCCACTTTTGCTCACCAGAACTAATAAATTGGTCGACCACCACTTGCGCGCCATTGGCAAAATCACCAAATTGCGCTTCCCAAATCGTTAATCCACTTGGCTCTGCGGTTGCATAACCATATTCAAACGCTAATACCGCTTCTTCAGATAATACTGAATCAATCACTTCAAATGGACCTTGACCATTATGAATATGAGTTAACGGAATATAGGTACTGGCATCTTGTTGGTTATGTAACACGGCATGGCGATGGAAAAATGTTCCTCGACCTGAATCTTGACCTGTAATACGAATACGATGACCATCATCAACCAATGTTGCATAAGCTAAATTCTCAGCCATCCCCCAATCAAGGGCTTTGTCACCAGCAATCATCGCTAAACGATCGGTATAGATTTTTTGAACTCGGCTTTGCAACTGATGACTGGTTGGATATTGACATAAACGCGTGCCTAACTCTTGTAGACGCTGCTCGTCAACCTTACTATTCCAATCAACAGTCCAATCGTGGCCTAAGTATGGTGCCCAATCAACCGAATGCAGTTTCATTGGTCGCCACTCTTTAACTACACACTCACCACGATCTAATGCATCACGGTATTCATTAACCAAACCGGTTGCGACATCTAACCCAAATGCACCGATTTCAGTTAAATAATCAGCATATAATTTACGTGGCGTTGGATGTTTTTTGATTTTTTGATACATCAACGGCTGAGTCGCATTAGGCTCATCAGCTTCGTTGTGTCCATGACGGCGATAACACACTAAATCAATCACCACATCACGCTTAAACTCATGGCGATAATCAAATGCAAGTCGAGTTACAAACGCAACCGCTTGTGGATCATCAGCATTTACGTGAAAAATAGGTGCCTGTACCATTTTAGCGATATCAGTACAGTATTCTGTTGAGCGAGTATCTTGAGGATTTGAAGTGGTGAAGCCAACTTGGTTATTGATAACAATACGTACTGTACCGCCAACGCTATAACCTCGTGCTTGCGACATATTAAAAGTTTCAGCAACAACACCTTGTCCAGCTATTGCTGAGTCACCATGAATAGTAATGGGTAATACTTTATCACCAGTATCATCACCTAAACGATCTTGACGAGCGCGTACAGAGCCAACCACTACCGGATTCACAATTTCAAGGTGTGATGGGTTAAAAGCTAAGGCTAAATGAACATCACCACCAGGGGTTGCAAAATCGGCTGAGAAACCTTGGTGATATTTCACATCACCCGTACCCCAACTTTCACCGTGTTTGCCTGCAAACTCATCAAATAAATCTTGCGGCTTTTTACCCAACACGTTGACTAACATATTTAGGCGGCCACGGTGAGCCATGCCAACCACGACTTCACGTACACCTTGTGAGCCCGCATGACGAATTAACTCTTTCATCATTGGAATCATGGCATCGCCACCTTCTAATGAGAAACGTTTTGCGCCTGGGAATTTCGCCCCTAAATAACGTTCAAGACCTTCTGCTGCGGTTAATTCATCAAGAAAACACAATTGTTCATCGGCAGTAAACGAACCAGTGCCCATGACCGATTCAAGCCGTTGCTGAATCCAACGTTTTTCTTCGGTGTCGGTAATATGCATATATTCAGCACCAATTGACCCACAGTAGGTCTTTTTAAGTGCTGCATATATTTCACTGAGTTTCATGGTCTCTTGACCAATCGCAAATGAACCGACATTAAATGTTTCATTAAAATCATCAGTGGTTAACGAGTGAAATTCAGGATCGAGATCGGCAACATGATCACGTTGCCATAACCCTAACGGATCAAGGTTGGCATTTTGATGACCACGAAAACGATAAGCATTAATCAGCTGTAATACTTTAACCTGCTTTGCATCAACATCAGGGTCGTTAACAACAGCACTTAAAAAATTGGTTTCTTTTGCTAAACGTCGAAAGTAATCACGCACACGAGAATGAGGTTGCTCAATAACTACGTCATTAACAACTGGTAAATCGACAAAAACCTCTCGCCATTGGGTATCAACTAACTCTGGATCGCTAAGATACAACTCGTAAAGATCTTCTATATAAGTTGCGTTGGCGCCAGCTAAATGTGAAGACTCAAGCCATGCCTTCATAACGCTATTCTGCATTATTTTCCCTTAACTACTAATTTATCGCCATTGGCATCGGTCTAATACCGAGCATTCCCGTTAGCGAGCCTGCATATTGCATTGACTCACTAACATATCGATATTTTTAAACTGCTCGTTTAAGCAGCATAGATTTGATATGTCCAATCGCTTTGGTCGGATTTAATCCCTTAGGACAGACATTTACACAGTTCATTATGCCATGGCAACGAAAAACACTAAATGCATCATCAAGATCAGATAATCGTTCGTCGGTTGCAGTATCACGGCTATCAATTAACCATCGGTAAGCCGCCAATAAGCCAGCTGGACCAATAAATTTATCTGGATTCCACCAAAATGATGGGCATGCTGTTGAACAACAGGCACACATAATACATTCGTATAGCCCATCTAACTGCGCACGATCTTCAGGCGCTTGCAAATTCTCTCTTGCAGGTGGCAACGTCGCATCATCAATTAAAAAAGGTTTTACTTTAGCGTAGTTACTATAAAACTGCTCCATATCAATGATCAAATCACGAATCACCGGCAACCCAGGTAATGGACGAATCACAATGGTATCGCTGGTCATTAGCGCAGATAACGGCGTAATACATGCTAAGCCGTTTTTACCGTTCATATTAATACCATCAGAGCCACATACACCCTCACGGCAAGAACGACGGAAAGACAAACTAGCATCTTGTTCTTTAAGCAAAATTAACGCATCTAACACCATCATATCTGAGCCATCGGGCACATCAAGCTGGTAGCCTTTCATGTGCGGAGCATCATCAACATCTGGGTTATAACGGTAAATTGAAAAATTCAGTTTCATCGCTGTTGTCTCCCGTTAGTTAATAAACACGCGCTTTAGGCGGAAATGCTTCACGATGAATCGGCGTCATATTGACAGCTCGTTTTGTCATCGCTTCCGTTTCAGGGTTATAAATCGAATGACATAACCAATTAGCATCATCGCGTTCAGGGAAATCAAACCGAGCATGTGCACCACGGCTTTCTGTACGGTAATTAGCAGCAATAGCGGTTGCCATTGCCGTTTCCATTAAGTTATCTAATTCTAAACACTCAATTCGCTGAGTATTAAACTCCGTAGAGGTGTCATCTAATCGCGCATGCTGCAAACGTTCACGAATCGCTTTAAGCTCTTCTAACCCAGCCGCCATTGCCTCACCCTCTCTAAATACCGAGAAGTTATTTTGCATGCAGGTTTGCAGATCTTTACGTATTTGAACTGGGTCTTCACCTTCTTGGGTATTATTCCAACGATTAAGACGCGCAAGAGATGCTTCAATATCAGCTTCAGTTGCTGGCGTAGCTTCTGCTTGAGCAGCTAAGGTTTCGCCAAGGTGTAAGCCTGTTGCACGACCAAACACCACCAAATCAAGTAGCGAGTTACCCCCTAAGCGGTTGGCTCCATGCACAGATACCGAAGCGATTTCACCGCAAGCAAATAGACCTTGAATTTCTTCATCTACACCAGCTGCATTTTGTTTTAATGCTTGGCCTGACACTTGAGTCGGTACGCCGCCCATCATGTAGTGACACGTAGGAATAACTGGAATTGGCTCTTTAACAGGATCGATATGAGCAAACGTGCGCGAAAGCTCACAAATTCCTGGTAGACGCGATTCAAGTACGTCTTTACCTAAATGATCAAGTTTTAACTTCAAGTGTGGACCCCATGGTCCATCACAACCGCGTCCTTCACGGATCTCAACCATCATTGAGCGCGCCACCACATCACGTCCAGCTAAATCTTTCGCGTTAGGTGCGTAGCGCTCCATAAAGCGCTCACCATCGTTATTTAATAAATAACCACCTTCACCACGACAACCTTCGGTAACTAGTACACCAGCACCTGCAATACCTGTCGGGTGGAATTGCCACATTTCCATATCTTGCATTGGTACACCAGCACGCAATGCCATTCCGACACCATCACCAGTATTAATATGGGCATTAGTGGTTGATGCATAAATACGACCAGCACCGCCGGTTGCTAAAATCGTCGCTTTAGCTTTGAAGTAACACACTTCACCTGTTTCCATGCACAAAGCAGTACAACCTAAAATAACGCCGTCTTGGTTTTTGACTAAATCAAGTGCATACCACTCAGAAAAAATAGTGGTTTGATGTTTAATATTCTGCTGATAAAGAGTATGTAATAGTGCATGACCGGTTCGGTCTGCTGCTGCCGCAGTACGCGCGGCTTGCTCACCACCAAACTCTTTTGACTGGCCACCAAATGGACGTTGGTAAATACTACCGTCATCAAATCGAGAAAAAGGTAATCCCATTTTTTCAAGTTCAATCACAGACTTAGGACCATTTTCACACATGTATTCAATCGCATTCTGATCACCAATATAATCAGAACCTTTGACGGTGTCATACATATGCCACTGCCAGTTATCAGGATGTGAATTACCTAATGCAACAGTGATCCCCCCTTGTGCAGATACCGTGTGAGAACGGGTTGGGAATACTTTTGATAGCAAGGCACATTTTAAGCCCTGCTCTGATATTTGGAGTGCAGCACGCATCCCTGCACCACCAGCGCCAATAACAACAGCGTCAAATTCACGAACAGCAATGCTCACTACACACCCCACACAATCAAGAAACCTGAAAATAGGTAAATAAATAAAATCGCGACAATTACAAACTGAAAGCACGCTCTTAATGCGGCGTGTTTTATATAGTCAGTCAATACTTGCCATAAGCCAATCCATGCATGAATTAAAATCGATCCTAAAGCTAGCAGAGTAAAAACTTGGGTCGTTAGCTGTCCAAAAAAGTCTTGCCACGATGCGAAAGTTATTTCTGGGCCAAAAGCAAAAAAACCCACTAGATAAATGGTGTACAAAGTCAGAATAATGGCTGTTGCACGAATTAAAATAAAATCATGTACACCATTACGTCCAACAGAAGAAACATTGGCTACCATACTAATACTCCTGAAAATACCGATAATATTGCCACAACGACAAAACTTACCTTAGTACTAGCAAGGCCCGTTTCCATTTCTTCAAAATAGCCAAGATCCATCAATAAATGACGAATACCAAGCACGATATGATAAAACAGAGCGGTTAAGATCCCCCACAGCACAAATTTCACTAACCAACTATTGGTAATACTGGCAGCAGTAGCGAAACCTTCAGGGGAAGACAATGATAAGTTCAATAGCCACAATAAAATGGCAATAGAGACGAACGTAATCACGCCAGAGATTCGGTGGAGAATTGACGCTATCGCTGTTAAAGGAAAGCGTATTGTTTGTAGGTCGAGGTTGACGGGTCTAGGCTTCTTTACTTTCACATTTTGCTCACTCAGCTTCATTGAAGCATTTTATTTTTTTATTAAACTCTTTGATTGTTTCTATAGTGAGCCATCAAGAAACCGTTTTAAAAATGCTGCGCTATCATTAAAAGCAAAGTGTTGAGCAATATAATCGCTTTGTCTTTCAACCGCATTCCCATCGCAGTTTATTAACAACATGTCATCTATATCATAACCAAATGTCAATTCCACTATACATAGCGTAACATTCAAAAACAAACTTACTTACATGACATTAAACACAAACTTCACAAAAATAACACAAACATAGAAAAGTTATTAACAAGCGCACATTGATGAACACAAAAATTGACAATTGGCTCACCTAGCGGTACAACAAATATACATCCGCTTCGGATTCAGGATTATACAAATAACAAAGGAGATTGTTATGGCAGATAAGAAAGCTACTCTTCATATAGAAGGGAAAGCACCTATCGAACTGCCGATTATCGAGGGCTCAGAGGGCCAAGATGTAATCGATGTGCGAAAACTAGGCGCAAACGGTTTTTTTACATTTGATCCAGGTTTTCTAGCAACTGCCTCATGTGAATCTCAAATCACGTATATTGATGGCGATAAAGGAATTCTGCTACATCGTGGTTTTCCTATCGATCAATTAGCCAACAATGCTGATTACTTAGAAGTTTGTTACGTTCTCCTTTATGGTGAAGTACCAACACGTGCTGAATACGAAAAATTTCGTACCACAGTTACTCGTCATACTATGGTTCATGAGCAAATTGCCAGTTTCTTCCATGGCTTTCGCCGTGATGCTCACCCGATGGCAATTATGTGTGGCGTGGTCGGTGCATTATCAGCGTTCTATCATGATTCATTAGATATTAATAATGATCTTCACCGTGAAATAACGGCTTTTAGACTACTATCAAAAATGCCAACCTTGGCATCAATGTGTCATAAATACACCACTGGTCAGCCATTTATTTACCCGCGAAATGACCTTGATTATGCAGAGAATTTCTTGCATATGATGTTTGCGACACCATGTGAAGAGTATGAAGTTAGTCCGGTAGTATCACGTGCAATGGACAAAATTTTTACTCTTCATGCTGATCACGAGCAAAATGCATCCACCTCAACGGTACGTTTAGCGGGCTCTTCTGGCGCCAACCCATTTGCTTGTATTGCGGCAGGTATTGCTTCACTGTGGGGTCCTGCACACGGTGGTGCTAATGAAGCTTGCCTCAAAATGCTTGAAGAAATTGGTAGCGTAGAAAATATTCCAGAGTTTATTGAACGTGCCAAAGATAAAGATGACCCATTCCGCCTAATGGGCTTTGGTCATCGGGTATATAAAAACTACGATCCACGTGCAACAGTTATGCGTGAAGCCTGCCACGAAGTGCTTGAAGAGCTTAAAATTGATGATCCATTGCTTGATGTTGCTATGGAACTTGAACGTATTGCACTGTCAGATGAATACTTTGTCAGTAAGAAACTTTACCCAAATGTTGATTTCTATTCAGGTATTATTCTTAAAGCAATTGGTATTCCGGTATCAATGTTTACGGTGATTTTTGCAATGTCACGTGTGATCGGCTGGATTGCACATTGGAATGAAATGCACAGTGATCCAACCAACCGAATTGGTCGTCCACGTCAGCTTTATACGGGTTATTCACAACGTGAGTTTAAGCCACTTCACGAACGTGAGTAACTGAAGTTCGAGGTTCGTGAAAATAAAAAGGTTGAGACGAAAGCTCAACCTTTTTTATTTTTAAAAACAACAATATAGTTATCAATCTTATCAGAATAATTTAGTTATACTGGATTATTGATATCAATAAACTCAACCGTTATACCATGCTCTTGTGCTAACCACTCACCGAGTGCTTTCACACCATAACGCTCTGTTGCATGATGCCCTGCTGCAAAATAATGAATACCTAATTCACGCGCAATATGGGTTGTACGCTCTGATACTTCACCTGAAATAAATGCATCGCAACCTTGCTGTACTGCAAGTTCAATATAATCTTGACCGCCACCAGTACACCAACCTACTTTTTTGATTAACGCTGGTGCATTATCGCCAATATGTAGTGGTTCACGTTGTAAAGCTATTGCAATCCGAGCTGCAAATTCTTCGCCAGTTAATGGAGTATCAAGATCACCATAAATCGCAATTGAGCGCGGATTACCAACTTCTAACCCACCGCTAACACTCAAACCTAAATGCTGCGCTAATTGAACGTTATTACCTACCTGTGAGTGAACATCAAGCGGCAAATGGTAAGCATAGAGATTAATACCATTTTCAATTAACGCCTTAATGCGACGATATTTCATACCTCGAATTTCAGCGGGTTCACCTTTCCAGAAAAAGCCATGGTGAACTAAAATTGCATCAACACCTTCAGCAACAGCACGATCAATCAGAGCTTGGCAAGCTGTCACACCCGTAATAACCTTAGTTATCTCAGTCTTACCTTCTACTTGTAACCCATTAGGACAATAATCTTTAATCAGCTGTGGTGATAGAAAATCATTCAACAAAGCTTCTAATGCCAGGTTATTCATTGTGCATCCTTTTTAAATAACGTCATGTTATTGATTCAACAACACTCTATATTCAAAAAATATCAGCCTTTAATGACAATCTCAATCAACAAAACCAATCAAGTACTAACTCATGCATGATATTGAATACAAAAAAAGCCGCCATCGGCAGCTTTTTCAACAAGATATTGTCATACTGAGTCAAATCACTAGCGGCGCTGAGTACCACAATCAAGTCGTGATAGCCATAATGGTTTAGTGCTAGTCTGTGACCAACAACGATACATATAACTAGTTAACCGTGTACGTTTATTCACTGGCAGACAAAGCAGGACAGGCAAACACACTAATCCTAATAAAACCGTATAAATACGACGAGAAATAATATTCGCTACTGAAAACTGCGTGTACATTGCTAACTCCTGACCCGATAAACCTAGTGATACTTTAATCCAATAAATGAAAGAATACTACAGAAATCAGGTCAATCATTAGTCAAAAACAGCAAAGAAAACGTTTACCTTGAGAGGTGTGTCAATATGTTACAAAAACATGGTGTTAATTATCAAACCAATGCCGATTTTAATGCGCTACTAATAATGCCCAATATTGTCACAAGCTGTCATTATAGTATCAGTGACCACTGGTTGCAGAATTTTGCCAAACGAGCCGTTATTCCAACCAATGTCAGTTATCACGGTAACACTCGGTTAGGTTTTTATTATCAGTGGTTATGGCAACAATTAATTATCCATCACCCCGATTACAGTCTTGTTGATGAAGAGATTCAATTACAATCACAGCAAACTGTCGGTGCCATTGATTTTTTAGTGCATAATCATTGCAGCGATGAAATCGAACATTGGGAAGTGGCGATTAAATTTTATCTCAGTTTTGAGCATCAATGGCCTGGTCCCAATGCCAAGGATAATTTAGATAAAAAAGTAAATCGAATGATTGATCATCAACTTCAACTTACCGACCATGCTGCCTTTCAATGTCTCAATTACCCCTACCCTGCCCAACGTCGATTAATTATGCAGGGACGATTATTTACTGCTTGGCCCGATTCACACTCAGGCTCAGATATGCCCATAAATCCGACCAGCCTTAAAGGCCGTTGGTGCTATTGCTCACAAGCAACTGCATTAGATTTAAAAATACTTAAAAAACGCCAATGGATAGCACCGCCGCTATTTTCTCAATTAACCACTCAGCTTAATGTGGCAACAATAGATGTTCCCACCCAAGCCGTAGACGCAAATAATAAACTATGGTTTATTGTGCCAAATCATTGGCCACAGCATAATCGCCAGCTATAAAAAAACGCCCGAGTTCACTTTAATAACCAAGTGAACTATGGGCGTTTTTTCGTCTTTGGTATTGCTATAATGCTAAATTATAAACCAGCATCACTGAATACTTTGCTAACGATATCTTGTGCTTCTTGCTCGATAAGGGCTAAATGCTCTTTACCTTTAAAGCTTTCACAATAAATTTTGTAGATATCTTCAGTACCTGATGGACGTGCCGCAAACCAACCGTTTTCAGTGGTTACTTTCAAGCCACCAATTGCTGCACCATTACCTGGCGCATGCGTTAGTCGAGCAAGAATAGGCTCACCAGCAAGTGTTGTTGCTGCAACCATTTCAGGTGACAACTTGCTCAATACAGCTTTTTGTTCTTTATTAGCAACAGCTTGTAGACGTGCATATTCTGAACTACCAAATTTAGCAGCAAGCTCATCATAATATTGTTGTGGATTCTTACCAGTTACCGCAGTGATTTCTGCTGCTAATAAACATAAAAGAATACCATCTTTATCTGTTGACCAAGGCGTGCCATCTTGACGTAAGAAAGAAGCACCTGCGCTTTCTTCACCGCCAAAACCTAAACTGCCATCGTATAGACCATCAACAAACCATTTAAAGCCAACAGGCACTTCAACAAGTTCACGGCCTAATGCTGCCACAACGCGGTCAATAATAGCGCTTGATACCAATGTTTTACCAACAGCAACTTGATCACTCCAGCCACTACGATGGCGGAATAAGTAATCAATACATACTGCAAGATAATGATTCGGATTCATCAAACCTGCCGGCGTTACAATGCCGTGGCGGTCATAATCAGGATCATTACCAAAAGCAAGATCGTAGTTATCTTTATAAGCCAGTAAACCTGCCATCGCGTAAGGTGATGAACAGTCCATACGCACAACACCGTCTTTATCTAATGACATGAAACGGAATGATGGATCGATAGACTCATTAACTAGAGTTAAGTCTAGTGCATAGTGCTGTGCAATTTGACGCCAGTACTCAATACCTGAGCCACCAAGAGGATCAACACCTAACTTTAAGTTTGCTTTTTGAATTGCTTCAATATCAATAACATTTACTAAATCAGCAACATATGGTGCAACAAGGTCTTGCTCTACAACAAGATCTGACGCAAAAGCATCTGTAATTGAAACACGCTTTACGTCAACCATGCCGTTAGCAATAATGTCGTTTGCACGCTGTTCAATCGCAGTGGTTAATTCACTTTCAGCTGGACCGCCATGAACTGGATTATATTTAATGCCACCATCTTGCGGTGGATTATGCGATGGAGTAATGACAATACCATCAGCTTTATCAGCATGTGCTTTATTATGGCAAAGAATCGCATGTGAAATGCCCGGTGTTGGTGTGTAACCTAACCCTTCTTGAACCACAACTTTAACATTGTTCGCCACTAACACTTCTAATGTTGAAGTGAATGCTGGTTCAGATAAAGCATGGGTATCCTTACCTAAAAATAGCGGACCAGTTAAACCATTTGCTAGACGAACTTCAGCAATCGCTTGAGCAATAGCCCAAATGTGGTGCTGATTAAAGGTACCTTTATCAGCTGTACCGCGATGCCCAGATGTACCAAATGCTACTTTTTGTAGCGGATCGGTAATATTTGGCTCAATCAGAAAATAATTAGCAACAAGTGCTGGAATATTATGCATATCTTCTTGCTGAGCGCGTTGACCCGCACGAGGATGGATTGCCATTGTCTTATCCTTGTAAAAACTCAATAGTGATTATATTTCACCACAAACTTTATCAATAATATCAGAACTGAAGCCCATCTTCGTCATTAATTGGTCAATCATTTGACGCTTTCGGTCAGTATTAGTATTAGTGATCACCCAAAATGGCGTTGTTGGGATTGATTTAGGCTTGGTTGTTTTACCACTTGCAAGCAACGTTTCTTCATCATGAGCAAAATAAACGCGTGTACGCCCTTTAATGGCTGCCGCTTCAGCAAAGCCGTCAGCATCAATGCGATAAAGAGAAGATAAGATCAGCATAAAACGACCAATTGCTTTTTCTTGCGCCGCAAATTCATCAGAAATTAGCACAGTACGCATTTCTTTAACGCGATCCATGGTTGGTTCATTACCAGCGTCTCGACTCACAACGATGCCTTTAGGACGAACAGGCATCACAACAGCAACCTCTGGCTGCAATTGTTCTTCTGGCACCATAAGCAAGCGACGTAAAATATCAGAAGCGCTTTCACCAATGTGTTGAGTTTGGCTAGCAATAAAACGATATAGCTCTTCGTCTACCTCAATAGTCTTCATGGTATTATTCATTATCATTCCGTTTAAAATTCTGGGTACGATTATAGCCTGATCCGAGGTTATACTCTATGGTAAATACCACACCTAACTAGAGAAAATAGCCAGTGAATCTTCATTTTCGTGCTGAAGGCAAGGGTAAAACGATCGTTTTGATCCATGGTTTGTTTGGCAGCGCAGATAATCTTGGTCTTTTAGCCCGAGAATTAAAACACCATTACCAAGTGATCAGTGTCGATCTTCGCAACCATGGATTATCTCCTCACAGTGATCAATTTAGCTATGCCGATCTTGCACAAGATATTATTGAAACCCTCGATCATTTAGCCATTGATCAATTTGATGTTATTGGTCATTCTATGGGAGGGAAAGTCGCAATGACATTAGCATCACGAGTGCCAGCACGAATTAACCACCTTATTGTTATCGACATCGCCCCCGTTACTTACACGGAACATCGCCATCAAAATGTCTTTAATGGTTTACGTGAAGTCAATCTTCACTCAATAACCAAACGTTCACAAGCTGAAGACTATTTAGCACGTTATGTTGATGATGCTGGTGTACGTCAGTTTTTATTAAAATCATTAGCAAAAACCGACACTGGTTATCAATGGCGATTTAATGTCAAAGGGTTAATAGCCAACTACGCCACCATTATGGGCTGGCAACCAGCATCACAACCTTTTACAGGTCAAACGTTATTTATTAAAGGTCAATTGTCTGATTACATTGAGCCTCAATACCGCAGCGAGATTATGGCGCAATTTCCACACGCTAAAGCACATGTGGTTGCTAATAGCGGCCATTGGCTTCATGCCGAGAAGCCAACCACAGTTAATCGAATTATTAGTCAGTTTTTAGAGCAATAAACACTCATTAAAATCAGCCATTAACTATAGTAGAGTACAAGAGTAATTATTAAATCCCGTACTCTACTGTGATATAGTGCGTTAAGTTTGATAGCTTTCACTAATCTGTAATGCGATTTAAACAGCCTATAAGTAAGCTGACGCTATTAACGAGATGCTATCGCGCCCTACTTAATCAAGGGCAACAATAACCAGTGATAATATTTGGGCGAAAAAACACCAAATCGTCATCAAACATTAATTATCATTGCGTCATTTATACTGATTTCTGTAAACTGCCAGCAGCAGTTAACAATTTAATATGGGTAATATCTACTATGGCGAGCGTTGGACTCTTCTTTGGTAGCGACACCGGTAACACCGAAGCTGTCGCTAAAATGATTCAGAAGCAACTAGGTAGCAAACTAGTTGAAGTAAAAGATATCGCAAAAAGCAGCAAAGAAGATATCGACAACTTTGATCTGATACTACTAGGTATTCCTACTTGGTACTACGGTGAACCACAGTGCGATTGGGATGATTTCTTCCCTGAGCTTGAGCAAGTTGATTTCTCAACCAAGCTTGTGGCTATTTTTGGTTGTGGTGACCAAGAAGATTACGCAGAGTACTTCTGTGATGCTATGGGTACAGTACGTGACATCGTTGAAAGCAAAGGTGGCACAATTGTTGGTAATTTTGCAACAGCTGGCTATGAGTTTGAAGCATCAAAAGCATTAGTTGACGATGCAAACTTCGTTGGTTTATGTATCGATGAAGACCGTCAACCTGAGCTAACGGCTGCTCGTGTTGAGCAATGGGTTAACCAAATCTTTGATGAAATGTGTCTTGCTGAACTTGCTGACTAAGCATCGTTCCAATACACCAATAAAAACGCGCTTTGATAGCGCGTTTTTTATTGCCTTATAATCGTTAATTAGCCGACTTGATTTCAATATCTGCTGATGGTTCAAGCTCTTGTGAACGATATTGGGGCTTTTTTCTAACATATAATATTCGTGTAACTTGTGCCACAACCTCATTATTTGCTTTAGTCACGCTAACGCGAAACTCTGGTAAATACTTACGTCCTTCAGCTGTTGCTGCAATAATCTCAGCAATACAAGCTTGTGAAATAACAAACTCAGCAAATAAATCGCCATCACCAGGGCGTATAAACTCGATATGGGCTTGTTTATCCCACACGAAATAGCGCTTACCTAAAATTCCCATCAACATCAGCGAATAAACAGGATCGGTTAACGAGAAAATACTGCCGCCATACTGGGTTCGATTGGCATTTTTATTCCACCAGCGCAATTTTAATTGTAAACGTACATAACGAAAATCATCGCTAATAAACAATATTTTAATACCTGCGCCCCAAAATGGAGGCCATAAGTTTAACGCTAGCTTAACCAAACTTGGCTTATAGTAATCAAACAAGGCAATACTCCATACAAGCTGGTATGATGAGTTAATTTATCACATAATCTTTACAATATTGCAAACTAAAGAAAAGTGACACTTCTGCTAGATAACTGACCTTTTAAGGTTTATTGTTATTGTTACGTCACTTATAATGAATCTAAATGAGAAAGACTACTGCTACATTTTGCAGCTAGCCAACAGGAAAATCGGATGTCAGATAATAATCACGCGCTCAAGCAAGCAGGTCTTAAAGTAACACTTCCTCGTCTTAAGATTTTAGAAGTGCTTCAACAACCTGATTGCCAACATATCAGTGCTGAAGACCTGTATAAAAAACTCATCGATATCGGTGAAGAAATTGGCCTTGCGACGGTTTACCGTGTCCTTAACCAATTTGATGATGCAGGCATTGTAACGCGTCACCATTTTGAAGGTGGTAAATCAGTATTTGAATTAGCCACTCAACATCATCATGATCACCTCGTTTGTCTTGATTGTGGAAAAGTAATTGAATTTTCAGACGAAATGATTGAGCAACGCCAAAAAGACATCGCGGCACGCTTTAATGTTCGTCTAACAAACCATAGCTTATACCTCTATGGTCATTGTTTAGATGGCGACTGCAATGCTGATGAAACGTTGCACGATGAAAAATAACAATGATTAGTTATTTTCACGCTAAGAACCAGTGAGCAATATCACTGGTTTTTTTATATTCAGCAAAAATAGAGACCCAGCTCACTATTCAAATAACGTTACAATTGACCTCGTGACAACCAATGATTAATTACATATATATCAATTATTTAATTATATTGAGAATTAATCATGAAACCGCATTCACTGACTATCGCTTTAATTTCAGCCCTATCGTTAGGCTCTATCTCTTCTGTTGCTAATGCTTGCACTCGTGTTTTATGGCAAACCCAAGATCAAGGTACCTTTGTCGCCCGTACCATGGATTGGTCGGAATCAACCCAACCAACATTGGTTAACTACCCTAAAAACAGTGAATACTCTACTCACCTCAGTAAACTCAACAATATTAATGCTAAATATGCTGTTACTGGTATTACCGCCTACGGTATTTTGCTTGACGGCATAAACTCACAAGGTTTAAGCGGTAACGTGCTTTATGATGGCGGTATGGATTTAGGAACAGCCGATCCACAACAAAAAGTAGGTGCTATAACTTACTTACGCCATTTACTGTCACAGTATAAAAACGTCAATCAACTGGTTGCTGCAATTAAAGATAGCGCTCCAATTGAAGAGTTAATTAATGGCATTCCAGTACGTATTGCACTCCATATCTCATTTCAAGATCCAAGCGGTGACAGTGCTATTATTGAATGGCGCGATGGTAAACCACAAATTTGGCATGGTAAGCAATATACCGTACTCACTAATCAACCAGGGTATGATCAACATCTTGCAAATGTAAAACGTTCACAGCGAGGCTGGGGTGAACAAGCTCAGCAATGGAGCCAAACGAACCTTGGTACTGGTGGTAATACCAACCCTGAAGATCGCTTTATTCACACCACTTATTTTTCAAAACACTTACAACAGCCAACCAGTGTCATTAACGGTATTCTAAAACTAGATTCGACCATGTTCCGTATTCCCCATGATGCTCCCAACCGCCCTATCAATGGCAAAATGGCTGGCTATGCAACGGAATATTCCGTCAATACCCATTTACAATCAGGTCAAACCTTTATTCGTTACCAATGGGGCGATACTTACACCCAATTTAACTATGACGTTAAAGCAATTCAACAATCACAAAAATTGATCGACTTTAATATTGTTAATAATGACTTAGCTGGTGATATTACTCAAAAAATCATCATTTCAGGAAAGTAAATCACAACTAAGCTGCATAAAAAAAG
This sequence comes from Photobacterium andalusiense, assembly GCF_900185625.1. Lineage (GTDB taxonomy): Bacteria > Pseudomonadota > Gammaproteobacteria > Enterobacterales > Vibrionaceae > Photobacterium > Photobacterium aquimaris. The sequence goes on along the minus strand of NZ_FYAJ01000001.1, from coordinate 246,398 downwards.
CGCCTATTCCATCACTGAAATAGGCGCTTTTTAACAAACATTAATAACTAATTAGTCACCAATCTTTGCCCAAGTATCACGTAAGCCCACTGTGCGGTTAAACACTAGGTGGTCTGCGGTTGAATCTTTATTGTCAGCACAGAAGTAACCCATACGCTCAAACTGGTAAGCTTTTTCTGCTTCTGCTGCTGCCAATGCCGGCTCAACAAAACCATTTAATACCGTTAGAGATTCAGGGTTAATCACTGATACGAAATCTTCTGCAGCGCCAGGGTTTGGCACAGTAAATAGGCGATCGTATAAACGAATTTCTGCTGGAATACCCGCTTGTGCTGATACCCAGTGAATAACACCTTTTACTTTACGACCATCTGCTGGGTTTTTACCTAGCGTGTCTTTATCGTAAGAACAGAAGATTGTTGTGATATTACCTTCCGCATCTTTTTCAATACGATCAGCTTGGATCACGTATGCACCACGTAAACGTACTTCTTTACCTAATACTAAACGCTTGTACTTCTTGTTCGCTTCTTCGCGGAAGTCTTCACGTTCGATGTAAAGTTCACGGCTAAATGGCACTTCACGCGTACCCATTTCTGGCTTGTTCGGGTGATTAGCGACAGTCAGTACTTCAGTTTCACCGTCAAAGTTTTCAATGACAACTTTAACAGGATCTAAAACTGCCATTGCACGTGGTGCATTTTCGTTAAGATCATCACGAATACAAGATTCTAGTGAGCTAATTTCAATGGTGTTGTCTTGCTTAGTTACACCAATACGCTTACAGAATTCACGCATAGAGCCCGGTGTAAAGCCACGACGACGTAAGCCAGAAATGGTTGGCATACGTGGGTCATCCCAACCATTTACTAACTTATCAGTCACTAATTGGTTTAGTTTACGCTTAGACATCACAGTATACTCAAGGTTTAGACGACTAAACTCATACTGGTGTGGAATGCAATCAATGGTGATATTTTCAAGAACCCAATCGTATAGACGACGGTTATCCATGAATTCAAGCGTACAGATAGAATGCGTAATACCTTCTAACGCATCAGAAATACAATGCGTAAAGTCGTACATTGGGTAAATGCACCACTTATCACCAGTTTGGTGGTGAGTCGCAAAACGTACGCGATAAATAACCGGATCACGCATAACCATAAACGGTGATGCCATGTCGATTTTTGCACGTAGGCACATCTTGCCTTCTTCAACTTCGCCATTCTTCATTTTTTCAAATAAGGCTAAGTTTTCTTCAACGCTACGATCACGGTAAGGGCTGTGCTTACCCGCTTGCGTTAACGTACCGCGGTATTCGCGCATTTGCTCAGGACTTAGCTCATCAACATACGCTAAGCCTTTATTAATTAATTCAATGGCAAACCCGTGAAGCTGATCAAAGTAGTTTGATGAGTAACAAATCTCACCACTCCACTCAAAGCCTAACCAGTTAACATCATTTTTAATCGACTCAACGTATTCAATGTCTTCTTTCTCAGGGTTAGTGTCATCGAAACGTAAGTTACATTGACCCTGATAGTCCTGAGCAATACCGAAGTTCAAACAAATAGATTTCGCATGGCCGATATGCAGATAACCATTTGGTTCTGGCGGGAATCGGGTATGTATGCTTGTATGTTTGCCACTGGCTAAATCCGCATCAATAATTTGGCGAATAAAGTTAGATGGACGAGCTTCAGATTCACTCATCTATTACACCTCGTGTACTTACAGGATTGAGAATTATGTACAGTCCATCAATATGAACTATGACTGCACACTATACCTTAATGCTGCTATGCAAAAAATCAAAAACACCGTTATCGTAGACAATAGTTGTTGATTTCATAAATAACGCGCAATAAAAAGCCGACGATGGTTATCCCATCGTCGGCAATTAGCCAGATCAGACAGCAATCTGACCTTATACTATCGTCACTAGATTACAGTGATGTAACACGACTGAAACGCTTACCGTCACCACTTACAGCACGGATTTCAACTTTACCCGTTACTGTTGGTTGTGCTTTTGCATCATAAGTGTTCCATGTTTTACCAGCATCTGTAGAGTACTGTAGTGTAAGACCTGGCATGCTTACGTTCATCGCAAGCTTACCGTTTTCAATCTTAGCACCAGGTACTGGTACACGGTACTGAATACCAGCCGCATCTAATTTAGCTAGCTCACGTTGACCTAATACGTTAGCAAAACGCTGCCATTCATCATGAAGTGCTTTTTTGTTTACTAGCTTAGAGTCTTGAGAATATTCAACACCTACTTGGTATTCATTTTCCCACTCACCTTTATGCCATGCACGCTCTGCTGCTGCTAGAACACGTGGGAATACCATGTATTCGTACTGCTCGTCATTACCAACAGTCTCACTCCAAAGTTGAGCTGATAGACCGTGGAAACCTTTTGACTTCACCGTACCTTTACTTGCAAAACCGTTACCATCACGATCAAGTGATGTTTCCGCATTTTGCGGTAAGTTCTCTGGTGCAAAACCAAACATCTTACGGGTATCTGTTGCACGTGTTGCCCAGTAGTAGCCACGCTCTGATGGGTCTACTTCGTATGGCATATCCATGTAAACATAATCAGGGTTAGAAACGACTACATCGTAGCCTTTATCAGCCCACTCGTATGCAGATGCACCGCCGCCCCAGTATAGAACGTCCCAGAAGTTTACACGCACATTATCAGTTTTAAACGCTGTTGAATCTTTAGAGTACTTCAAGCCATCTTGCCATGCTTGGAAGTTCTCAATACCTTTACCGTTAACCACTTCACTTACACGCTCTGCAAAGTAGCTTGGTAGACGGTCGTAATCACTTACCACACCTTCTGCGATCAATTTCTGACACATTGGTGATTTCTGGTATGGCTTATCTTGCTTAGATTGGTCAATAGAACCTGTCCAAGCAGTTTGATCAGCAGCATTAATATCTTGGAACCCAGCATTTAGTTTGATATTTTTCGCTTCATCACCACCGAAGTGCCATGTATTTAGCGGCATACCCGCTTCTTTGTGCATTGCTTGCATTTCAGTGATAACTTTATCAACAAACTTTGCAGAAGAATCCATACATGGGTTAATGAAGCTACGCTTATCGTAGAACTGTACAGTGGTTACGTTTGATGTATCTTGTGGATCCATCAAACGGTACTCATTCGCTTCATCCATTTTGCCTTCAGCAGCTAGACGCTTGTAACGCGCTTCCATTGCTACTACTGCTGCACGTGCGTGAGCTGGCATATCGATTTCAGGAATAACTTCAATACCACGTGCTTTAGCGTACTTAAGAATATCTAAGTAATCTTGCTTGCTGTAGTAACCAGAACCATCGTTATCAGATGTTGGACCTGAACCTAGTTGTGGTAGTAGACATGATGTCTCAGACAGATCGTGACAACGCTTGCCGCCAATATCTGTTAGCTCTGGTAAACCAGGGATCTCTACACGCCAACCTTCATCATCAGATAAGTGGAAGTGGAATTTGTTCATCTTGTACGCTGCCATTTGATCTAGCGTACGTAGAATTACTTCTTTTGAGTGGAAGTTACGACCTACATCAACCATTACACCACGGTAATCAAAACGTGGCGCATCCGTTACTTCTAGTGTCGGAATGCTGTTTTTAGCACCAGTGCTCATTAGCGAGATAAGTGACTGCATACCATAGAATGCACCTTGGTCATCAAAACCAATAACCGTTGCACCTGCTGGTGTTACATCTAACTTGTAAGCGCCAGCAATTTGTTGATCTTTAGCAAACGAACCTGGTAGTAGGCTCACTTTTACTGGGTATTGACCTTTAGTATTAACACCTAATACATCAAGACGCTCATTCACTGCTGCCATCATATCGGCAGGCAATGTGAAGTTACTGATTTTAATACCGTTTGCTAGTGAAACAGTATTACCTGTTAGCTTAGTGCTTAATGGCGTAGGAACAATTGTTGCTGCCACTTCTTCTGTTGCTAACACATTGATATCTTGGTTCTTTTCAAAACGCGTTTCTGCAGTTGCAAGCACGTTATTATCGGCTTTAACACGCTTGAATTGATCACCTTTAAGCGGCACTAAGTAATCAGCAGGGTTTGCTGAATCAGTGCTCTTAATAGTTTGTGGTGCAGCATCACCAGACGTTACATATGCACGTGGCATATAATCGTTTTCAAATAGCGTCCAGTACTCACCGATGTAAGGAATAACAACCTTCTCACCTTCTGCAAAACCATCAAACTTTTCAGTTGGCTCTAGCGTATGAAGGTCACCTGTTACGTGTGTAACTTTAAATTGGTCGTTTTGTACTTCAAGAATTTGACGAATGCTGCTGAAGTAAATTTTCCAGTCAGTACCTGTCACTGCCGGACCATTATTTTCCAGCGTCAAATTAATTAGATCACAAGATGCCCATTCTGCGCCTAGCGTCTTACACTGTAGGCCTTCTTCTGCACCGTGCTGAGTAACAATTTCATAAGTAACATCAAGGTTATTAGCTAATTTTTTAACAACCTTCTCATCATCATTTCCTTGTGTTGCACAACCAGTTACTGCTAGTGCAATGAAAGATGCTAACGCCGTAAGTTTAATAGTCATGAAATATTCCTTTCTCCCGATATCCCTTTAAATTAAGGGAAAATCTATATAGAGCCCAAAAGTTGGGTACTCAAAATGCCGGTCTTGATATCTTACAACTAAAATATCAGGACCGGTCTAATTAAAAGTGTTGCGGTATTTCGTGTATCGCTTAATTACTTAAGAATTTAAATAATTATGGAAGTTTTACTGCTGATAGGTCTTCTGAGGCTGGGATTTTTTTCATTTCGCCAGCAACGATTTCAGCTAGAGGGCCAAGGATAACTTGTAGGTTATTTGTACCTAATTTAACCACACCCATTGCACCTAGTGCTTTTAATGTTTTCTCATTCGCAAGGCTACTGTCTTTTAGAGTAAGACGTAGACGCGTAATACAAGCATCAATGTTTTCTAGGTTACCGTGACCACCAAGCGCTTTTAAGTATTGCTTCGCTAGCTCACCAGTTTCAGCAGAACCTTTCGCTGATGATGTATCATCTTCTTCGTCGTCTTCACGGCCAGGCGTTTTAAGATTGAACTTAACAATCGCAAAGCGGAAGATTCCGTAGTAGATGCCAAAGAATACGATACCTTGAAGAATCAGCATGTACCAGTTCACTGCTAATGGGTTACGTGCAGACAATACCATGTCTACAAGACCTGCAGAGAAGCCGAAGCCTGACATCCAGTGCATTGAAGCTGCAATGTATACTGAGATACCTGCTAATGCTGCGTGGATAACATATAGTGGCGGAGCTAGGAACATGAATGCAAATTCTAGCGGCTCAGTAACACCGGTGAAGAATGATGCAAAACCAGCAGCAATTAATAATGACGCTGTACGCTCTTTATTCTTAAGTTTAGCAGTGTGGTACATCGCTAACGCTGCACCTGGTAGACCAAACATCATTACAGGGTAGAAACCAGCTTGGTACATACCTGTTACGCCAGGAACACCTTGACCACTTAGGAAGTTAGGAATGTCGTTGATACCTGCAACGTCAAACCAGAACACTGAGTTCAGTGCGTGGTGTAGACCAACAGGAATCAATAGACGGTTAAAGAATGCATAGATACCAGCACCTGCAGCACCTAGACCTTGAATACTTTCACCAAAGCTAACTAGACCGTTGTAAACAAGTGGCCATACGAACAGTAATACTGCCGCAATCGCAATACCTGCAACAGAGGTTAGAATTGGAATCAAACGCTTACCACTGAAGAATGCTAATGTCTTATGCAATTCAACATTTGAGAAGCGGTTGTAGATTTCAGCAGATACGATACCAACCAAGATACCAACAAACTGGTTATTAATCTTCGCAAAAGCAACTGGAACAGCACTTGCGTCGATACCTTGAATCATTGCTACTGTTGCTGGCGATAGCAATGTTGTTACTACTGTGTAACCAACAAAACCTGCCAGTGCAGCTGCACCGTCTTTATCTTTAGACATGCCGTATGCAACACCAATTGCAAACAATACTGACATGTTGTCGATAATTGAAGAGCCCGCTTTAATTAAGAATGCTGCAATTGCAGAGTTAGCACCCCAACCTGACGGATCAACCCAATAGCCGATACCCATTAAAATCGCCGCTGCAGGAAGTACTGCAACTGGCACCATTAGTGCTTTACCTACTTTTTGAAAATATCCAAGAATATTCACCCTTAGTTCCCCCTATGGTTTTCTTAGATGTAATGGTGATAGCTTTTTTTTGCCATCCCTTTTTGTCCTTTGCAGTTTATGAATTTTATTTCGCTCCGCAAATTAAAACATCATCATTTGTGATCTTAATCACCGACCGAGGTTAGAACTGAGTGATTTTGCTAGCTCGATCATAAAACTTATTTTATCATTCGAAACAAAGGCGCTATGCCGCTCAGATTTTTCCTGTTTTAACTATCTTCAAAGAGGTGTCAACGTGAGACTAATCCCGCTTAATAACGCTCAAGATGTTGGTCTATGGTCTGCTCGCTACATTGCAGATTGCATCAATAAGTTCCAACCGACAGCAGAACGTCCATTTGTATTAGGTCTACCGACTGGTGGTACACCTCTAGCAACTTACAAGCGTCTTATCGAGCTATACCAAGCCGGTGAAGTAAGTTTCAAACATGTTGTTACTTTCAACATGGATGAATATGTTGGCATGGCAGCTGATCATCCAGAGTCATACCGTAACTTCATGTATAACAACTTCTTCAATCATGTTGATATGCAAGAACAAAACATTAACCTGCTTGACGGTAATACAACTGATCACCAAGCAGAATGTCAACGTTATGAAGATAAAATCAAAACCTATGGCCGCATTAACTTGTTTATGGGCGGTGTGGGTAACGATGGTCATATCGCATTCAACGAGCCAGCATCATCATTAGCTTCTCGTACTCGTATCAAGACGCTAACTCATGAAACACGTATTGCAAATTCACGTTTCTTTGACGGCGACATCAACCAAGTACCTAAGTACTCATTAACAATTGGTGTTGGTACGTTATTAGATTCTGAAGAAGTGATGATTCTGATCACAGGTCACAACAAAGCACAGGCACTACAAGCTGCTGTTGAAGGCTGTGTTAATCACCTATGGACAGTTTCTGCACTTCAGCTTCATCCAAAATCAATGATTATCTGTGATGAACCATCAACTCAAGAACTTAAAGTGAAAACAGTTAAGTACTTCCAAGAGTTAGAAGCAGAGAACATTACACACATCTAATCTCCATAAAGGATAATTCATGTACGCGCTAGTAAACTGTCGAGTATTCACAGGTAGCGATGTGCTGAATAACCACGCCGTCATTATTGACGGCGTGAATATTCACGCAGTAATTCCTGAAAACGACATAAAAAATGATATAGAAACAATTGATTTACAAGGTGCAAACCTAAGCCCCGGCTTTATTGATTTACAACTCAATGGCTGTGGTGGCGTGATGTTCAACAACGACATAACCCCTGCCACTATTGATACCATGCACCGCACCAACCTCAAATTCGGTTGTACCAGCTTTCTGCCAACACTCATCACTTCTGCTGATGAAGACATGAAGCAAGCCATTCAAGCCCAACGCACTTACCAACAACAATACCAACATCAATCACTTGGCATTCACTTTGAAGGCCCTTACATCAATGTATTGAAAAAAGGTATTCATCGCCCAGACTTTATTCGCCCCGCAACAGATGAGATGATCGCTATTCTGTGTGAAAACGCAGATGTCATAACCAAAGTCACCTTAGCGCCCGAAGTGAATAACGTTGAGCATATTAAACAATTGGTAGATGCTGGCATTGTCGTATCAGCTGGACACAGTGATGCAACCTATGCTCAGGCTCGTCAAGGGTTTGATGCCGGTATCACATTCACAACCCATTTGTTCAATGCCATGACATCTATCGAAAATCGTCAGCCAGGTCTTGTTGGCGCAATTTATGATAGTAGCGAAATATATACTGGTGTTATTGCTGATGGCTACCATGTCGACTATGCCAATATTCGAATGGCGCATAAAATGAAGCAAAGTCACCTTGTTTTAGTGAGCGATGCCACAGCTCCAGCAGGCGCTAACATCGATAGCTTTCTTTTTACAGGGAAAAAAGTATATTACCGGAATGGTAAGTGTGTTGATGAAAATGGCACACTTGGTGGTTCGGCACTGACAATGATTGAAGCTGTACAAAATAGTGTCGAACACATAGGCATCGCCTTAGACGAAGCGATTCGCATGGCTACCCTTTATCCTGCGCGCGCCATTGGTGTTGATAAGAAATTGGGTGCTATTAAAAATGGTATGGTTGCGAACCTGGCTATTTTTGATCGTGACTTTAACGTTAAGGCGACAATCGTTAACGGTAAATACGAGCAGAACTAAACTATGACAGGCGGACAAATTGGTAACGTTGATCTGGTCAAGCAGCTAAATAGTGCTGCTGTATACCGACTCATCGACTTGCAAGGCCCTATTTCTCGCATACAGGTTGCTGATATTAGCCACCTAGCCCCTGCAAGCGTCACTAAGATTACCCGCCAATTATTGGAGCGCGGCCTGATAAAAGAGGTCGCGCAACAAGCTTCAACCGGTGGAAGAAGAGCAATATCTCTGACAACAGAGTCAGTCGATTTTCACTCTATCGCAGTACGCATTGGCCGAAATTATATTGAAATAACCCTTTATGACCTCAGTGGTAAACATATTACTGGTGCGGCTTATCCATTCTTATATTCTGATCAATATGTATTAGCTGAAGGTCTTATCAAATATATTCAAGAATTTATTGATAATAACCAGAATGTAATGAAAGAACTGGTGGCATTTGGCATTATCCTTCCAGGACTAGTTAACCCCGAAACTGGCACCGTCACTTATATGCCCAATATTGACGTGCATGATTTTGAGCTTGCTCATATTATTCAAGACACCTTTGATATTATTACTTTTGTTGGTAATGATATTCGAGGCCTCGCATTGGCAGAACACTTTTTTGGTGCTAGCCGCGACTGTAAAGATTCAATTTTAGTCAGTATGCATAATGGTACAGGTGCAGGCATTATTGTTAATGGTCAAGTATTCCTTGGGCAAAATCGTAATGTTGGTGAAATTGGACATATTCAAATAGATCCCCTCGGTGATAAATGTCAATGCGGTAATTTTGGTTGTTTAGAAACCGTCGCCTCAGATCCTGCGGTAATCAAACATGTACAGCAATTGCTAGATCAAGATTACCCAAGTAGCTTACAAGCACTTGAAGAACTGACAATGCTGGCTATTTGTGATGCCGCTAATGACGGAGATGAGCTTGCAATTCAAGCACTACTTAACGTCGGCCATCACCTTGGTAAAGCGTTAGCGATGACAATTAATTTATTCAACCCTCAAAAAATCATTCTAGCGGGTAATATTACTCAAGCCCAAGCAATTGTGTTACCGGCAATACAACGCTGTGTTGAAAATCAATCTTTAGCTGCGTTTAATCATGATTTACCGATTGTCGCGTCAGAGTTATTTAATCAGCCAACCATAGGTGCGTTTTCAATGATCAAACGCGCGATGTTAAACGGCGTATTATTGCAACGTTTATTGGAAGATTAATCATCAACCAAGCCTAAATTAGGTAATAAAATCATCACATTCAAAGGGGATTAATCACATTCGATTAATCCCCTTTGTGCTATTATCGGTATTATTTTTATACACTATCTTGCAAGGATGTAGTTCAAGGTATGGAGTTACTGTATATTAGCGCGGCATTTCTGGCCGGTTTCATCGCTCTCCGTTGTAAATTACCGCCGCTGGTTGGATTTTTAGTTGCCGGCTTTGGATTAAATAGTTTTGGCTTCCATTCAACGCCAGCGCTAACCACGTTAGCCGATCTTGGCGTTACGTTGTTATTGTTCACCATTGGTTTAAAACTTGATGTAAAAACGCTACTCAATAAAGAAGTATGGGGAGGCGCAACCTTACACAATTTATTATCGACTGCATTATTTACATTATTTTTAGTCATACTTAAACAATTAGGCTTAACGATGTTTGCCGAAATGGCATTCAATCAACTGGTACTTATTGGTTTTGCCCTATCATTTTCTAGTACTGTATTTGCGATCAAATTACTGCAAGAAAAAGGCGAGTTAAATGCTAAATACGGCACCGTCGCGATAGGTATTCTGGTTATGCAGGATATTTTTGCCGTTTTATTTCTAACGATATCAACAGGAAAGATTCCAGATATCACCGCTCTTGGTTTGTTTGCTCTGCCTTTATTACGCCCATTATTATATAAAATTCTTGATAAGGCCGGTCACGGTGAAATACTAGTACTTTATGGCGTTATATTAGCGCTGGTCGCAGGAGCTGGATTATTTGAAATAGTCGGCATGAAACCGGATTTAGGCGCTTTGCTATTAGGAATGTTAATGGCTGGCCACCCTAAAGCCTCTGAAATGGCTAAGTCACTATTTAATTTCAAAGAGTTATTATTAGTCTGTTTCTTTCTAAATATTGGCCTTGCTGAGTCACCAACCCTTAATGGCTTTTTAATGGCACTGGTATTAATGCTATTACTACCACTTAAAGGGATCCTTTATTACGCAGTTTTCCACTTATGTCGTTATCGGGTTCGCACCTCAATGCTAGCCACCTTAACCTTATTTAATTACAGCGAGTTTGGATTAATTGTTGGTGGCGTTGCTTATAAAATGGGCTTATTACCCGGCACTTTTTTAGTAGCGATGGCAATGGCGGTCTCATTATCATTTTTATTGGCGGCACCACTGAATAGTATGAGTAATAAACTCTATACTGAAGCGGCTAAACGCTTAAAAGAATTCGACCCTGAGCGGCTTAATAGTAATGATAAATTGATTGATTTTGATCATGCCAAAATAGTTATTTTAGGCATGGGTCGCATTGGCTCAGGCGCTTATGACGAACTAGAAAGCCGTTATGGCAAACAAGTACTTGGCATTGAAACCCGCACAGACTCGGTAGAACTACATTGTAAACAACAACGCAATGTGATTCATGGCGATGCAACCGATCCTGATTTTTGGGAACGGACGATTAATAATAATAACATTGAGCTTATTCTATTAGCGATGCCCAATGGAACTGCAAATATTTATGCCCTTGAGCAACTAAAAAGCCGCCATTTTCATGGAAAAATAGCAGCTATAGCTAAATATGATGATGAAGAAACCCAATTACATCAACAAGGTGTTGATGCTGCCTTTAATATTTATAACGAGGCAGGCAGCGGTTTTGCACGTGATGTCTGTGAGCATTTACACCTCCAAATAGCCACAATTAAAACCGATTAAATTACACTTCAAAAGTTAGATATTTCGCAGTGAAAAATAAACAGTAGCTCTCCTACTGTTTATTTTTTTAATTAAAAAACTGTTACAAAATAAATAAAATTCATTTAAAGGCGATTTAAATGAATAATATTCACCAAGCAGGCTTTATTTAAATTGAATTAAAATAAATGATTGCAATTGATTAGTGAATACGTAATTTTAACAAATAGAAGCGAAATATAAGTGGCAGCAACATCAATTATCATAATGATAACTTTCCTGCTACATGATACATTTCCATTAATTATGGATAATTAAAAAGATAACATTTGGAGCGGTATTATTATGTGTTCAGTATTCGGTATTCTAGACATCAAGAGTGACTCTTCAGCACTTCGTGCAACGGCGCTTGAATTATCAAAAAAAATGCGTCATCGCGGTCCAGATTGGTCTGGCATCTATGCTTCAGACAACGCAATCTTAGTCCATGAACGTTTAGCGATTGTTGATCTTAATAGTGGTGAACAACCACTATATAACGCAGATAAAAGTCATGTATTAGCCGTCAATGGTGAGATTTATAATCACAAGGAACTACGCGCTGAATTTGCACCTAACTACCCTTTCCAAACTGAATCTGATTGCGAAATTATTTTAGCGCTTTACAAAGAAAAGGGACCTGAGCTACTCGACTACCTTAACGGTATCTTTGCTTTTATCCTTTATGATGAGCAAGAAGACGCTTACCTTATTGGTCGCGACCACATTGGTATCATTCCGCTTTATCAAGGTTATGATGAGCACGGTAACTTTTATGTCGCTTCTGAAATGAAAGCACTGGTTCCTGTATGTAAAACAATCAGTGAATTTCCTCCAGGTACTTATCTTTGGAGTAAAAAAGGTGAGCCAGTTCGTTATTACAAACGTGATTGGATGGAATTTGATGCTGTTAGCCAAGCGAAAACCGACAAAGTTGCATTAACAGAAGCACTTGAAAGTGCCGTTAAACGTCAACTAATGACCGATGTACCTTATGGGGTATTACTTTCAGGCGGTCTTGATTCATCGGTTATCTCGGCTATCACCAAGAAGTTTGCCGCGAAACGTATTGAAGACGATGAGCAATCACAAGCATGGTGGCCAACATTACACTCATTTGCGATTGGTCTTGAAAATGCACCTGATTTAAAGGCTGCTAAAATTGTTGCAGACGCGATTGGTACCGTTCACCATGAATTAACCTATACCGTCCAAGAAGGGTTAGATGCTATTCGCGATGTGATTTACCACATTGAAACCTATGATGTAACGACCATTAGAGCTTCAACACCGATGTACTTAATGTCGCGTAAAATCCGTGCGATGGGTATTAAAATGGTGTTATCAGGTGAAGGTGCTGATGAAATCTTTGGCGGTTACTTATACTTCCACAAAGCGCCTAACGCTAAAGAATTCCATGAAGAAACAGTTCGCAAACTGTTAGCGCTTAACATGTTTGATTGTGCTCGCGCTAACAAATCGATGGCAGCATGGGGTATTGAAGCACGCGTACCGTTCTTGGATAAAGAATTTTTAGATGTCGCGATGCGCATTAATCCAGAAGATAAAATGTGCGGCAACGGTAAAATGGAAAAGCACATTGTTCGTGAGTGTTTTGAACATTACCTTCCAGAATCGGTTGCATGGCGTCAAAAAGAACAATTCTCAGATGGCGTTGGCTATAGCTGGATCGATAGTTTAAAAGAAGTTGCTGCAGCGAAAGTGACCGATCAGCAGTTAGCAACCGCAGCATTCCGTTTCCCTTACAATACTCCAACAACTAAAGAGGGTTATGTCTACCGTGAGATTTTTGAAGAGCTCTTCCCACTAGAAAGTGCAGCAAAATGTGTTCCAGGTGGTCCATCGATTGCATGTTCTAGTGCTAAAGCGATTGAGTGGGATGAGAGTTTTAAAAATGCAGCCGACCCATCAGGTCGTGCAATTGCTGCGGTTCACAACCAAGCTTATACAAAATAGATAAACTGCAGTCATAAAAAAACCGCCACGAATGATGGCGGTTTTTTTGTTAATGACAATACGCCATTAACGCTCCCAGTAAGCTTCTTCTAAGCTATCTTCACGCTCAGGTAGACCGCGAGAAAGACGAGGAGAATATTGGGCTAATACTTCATAACTTACACGGTTTGAATATAAACAAACTTGTGAAAATGATGAATAAGTTAGGAAAGAATATTGGTGCTTACTTGAATTTGGCACGTTTTCTTTATGGTAACGGTTAGCAGACATATCATGCAGTAATGCTGAAAGTGCACCATCACCTGCTCCGTTAGTATTTTTAATACGCTCAGGACCGCCCATATAAGGTGCAATGTGTGAATATGCCTTAATTGGATTCTCACATGCAGCTTTTAGCATTGGTCGGCTAAATTCATAACGGTTAAATTCAGCAATATCACCAGGAAGTAATGGTAAACTGGTTTCACGCTTTGCATTATCTTCAGTGTAACCTGCGGTGTATAAACCGACAGGACCTGCAGTACACAATACAAGATCAACCCATTCTAGAGTTTTATCTGCTGCAACTAACGGATCAGACTCACCCGTTAACGCTTCACCTTCGTCTTCATTCATCGCAACCACAGTAACATGATCACGTAGGAAATCACGCCACCATTGTGGATCGTCTTGAATAACGAATTTAGTACCGAGGGTTAATACTACTGGTACATCATATTTTTTAGCGAACTCAATCGCTTTCATTGTTGCAGCAGGCATTGGATCGCCAGGCTTACAACGAACAAGGTATGCCGTTAAAACAAGTGCTGATGCATTTTCAAACACACACTCGGGGATACTCTCTGGCTTAAGTTGGTTCATGTTACCTTCGTTAATTGCAAAGGTACGCTCACCATCTTTAGAAATCAGCGCAAAACAACGGCCAATCGGACCATTAACAGGCTGAAGATAGTTCATATCCATACGGCTTGAGGTATTACAAAGATAACGGTAAGCATAGCTACCAATTTCAATATCTTTACTCATCACACCCAATAGTACTGATTTATCATCAGCCAATACTGAGTAGTTATGTAACGTATTACCGATAGTGCCGCCAGCAAACTCATGCGTCACTAGATTGTTTTCTTTTAGTTCATTATAAAGCGCTTCTGCTTTTTCATCAGTAATTACCAATGAATGGCCTTTACTTAACTCATAGCGTTCCAGGAATTCGTCATCGACATAGGCTTCAATATCAACCAATGTCTGATCAATACCCACCACATGAGTACGTGTTAAACGCTTCTCTACCTTAGTTTGACTTAAAAGTGGATCGCGAGCATGTACGGGAAAATAATGCTTAGATTTTCGTTGTCCTGGAAATTTCATGTCAATGGGCTATCAAGTTGTAAATTTTGCGAATTCTATCACAGAATTTGACACATAAAAGCAAAAGCTATCATCGGTTTTGCGAATAACAACCAAAAATAACCACGCAAACGTTATCGTAAAGGGTATAGCTGTTACTACAAGCTGAAATTTACCACCCTTGTGTATGTTGCTTAATCAAACTTTCCATCATCAAAATATGTGCAGGGCTGTCATTTAAGCATGGGATCAAATTAAATTCTTTGCCACCTGCTTCAAGAAAAACTTCTTTACACTGCTCCGCAATCTCTTCAAGTGTTTCAAGACAATCAACCGAAAAAGCCGGGCACATAACATCTAAACGTTTGATGCCTTTTTCTGCCAATGATTTGATGGTGGCTTCAGTATAAGGTTTCAACCATTCTTCGCGGCCAAAAATAGATTGATAACTCATACTCATTTTTTCACGGGCCATATTAAGTGATTGAGCTAATAGTGCCGTCGTTTGATGACAATGCTCAGGGTACGGATCACCATTATCAGCATAGCGTTGCGGAATACCATGATAAGAGCAAAGTAGATAATCAGGTTGGCCTTTCTGTGCCCAAAATGTGTCAACAGACTGTGCTAAGGCAGCAATATAATCTGGATGATCGTAATAATGATTAATAAAGCGCAATTCTGGTAACTCGGGAGTCTTTTTTAAATCTTTAGCGATACGATCAAAAACAGCCGCAGTGGTTGTTGCTGAATACTGTGGATATAGCGGTAAAACAACGATGCGTTTACACCCTTGTTGTTGCAATTGCTGTAGACCTGATTGAATACTCGGCTCACCATAGGTCATACCTAATACAACGGGAACATTAAGTGTTTGTTGAAGTGTTTGTTGCTGACGACGAGAATAAACCATTAGTGGTGAGCCATCATCCATCCACACTGATTGATATAACTTAGCCACCTTAGGCGAGCGAATAGGTAAAATGACACCATGCAGGATTGGACACCATAACCAACGTGTCATATCAACTACGCGCTTATCATGTAAGAAATCACCAAGAAACTGCTTTACACCCGCAGTTGTTGGCTCTGCAGGTGTTCCAAGGTTTACTAGCAATACCCCATAGTTATTATTTATTGTCATCGGTATATGTCCTTTTTATCATTCGTTCGCGGCTGAACATTATATTATCTTCAGCAATGTGATCATACAATCTCGTAACCAAAATCACTCAATTGAACAACGATAGTAATATTGTTCTAGTATTAAAACCAAAAAAAACGAGCATTACCAATTGGTAAGCCCGTTCATTTACATCGTTATTAGCTATGATAAATAATTAGCTAATAGGCAATGTTATTTATGCTAATGCTTTCTCAAGCTGAGCACTTACTTCAGCAACAGGTAAAGTACCATCAAACTTAAGGTACTTAGTGTTACCAGCCGCAGCTTCTTTACCGTAATATTCGATAAGAGGTGCAGTTTGCGTGTGGTATACGTTTAGACGTGCGCGAACAGTTTCTTCTTTGTCATCTTCACGAATAACAAGATCTTCACCTGTTACGTCATCTTTACCTTCAACCTTTGGTGGGTTGTAAACAGCGTGGTAAGTACGACCAGACGCAAGGTGAGCACGACGTCCCGCCATACGCTCTACAATCACATCATCAGCAACATCAAATTCAATAACGTAATCAACAACAACGCCATTTTCTTTAAGACCATCAGCTTGAGGAATTGTGCGAGGGAAACCGTCAAGTAGGAAACCTTTTGCACAATCTTCTGCAGTGATACGCTCTTTAACAAGACCAAGGATGATATCGTCAGATACAAGTTGACCTGCATCGATCACTGATTTTGCTTGCTTACCTAGTTCAGTGCCTGCTTTGATAGCAGCACGTAACATGTCACCAGTAGAAATTTGAGGAATACCAAATTTTTCCATGATGAATTGAGCTTGAGTACCTTTACCTGCACCTGGAGCGCCCAGAAGGATAATGCGCATTGTGTTCCCCTTTAAAATAGAGTGGAAATTTGCAAAAAACTGAAAATACACTGATTAGCGCTCAGTCGCAAGCTTGGCACTATGACCAAGCCGCGATTGAATGATTTATCAGAATAGTCTGTGACTTTGATGGTTTAATTGGTTATTTAACCAACAACTTGTTTACTGCTGCTAAGAACTGTGAAGGATCATCCATAGTGCCGCGTTCAGCCAGCATTGCTTCACCAAATAGAAGCTCAACCCAACGGCCGAAGATTTCTTCATCGGCTTCATCAGCCATTTGTTTCACTAGGCTATGCTCTGGGTTTAACTCAAAGATATACTGCACTTCTGGCGCTTCATGGCCTGCAGCTGCAAGCAATTTCGCCATTTGAGTACCCATTTCGTTTTCGTCTGTCACCATTACAGCTGGCGTATCATGCAACTTAAACGTTGGACGTACTTCTTTAACGCGCTCACCAAGGTAAGCTTTTGTGCGCTCTGTTACTGAAGTGAATTCTTTTTCAGTTTCTTTCTGCTTTTCTTTTTCTTCTGCATTATCAAATGAAGACAGATCAAGATCCGCTTTGGTGATTGCTTGGAACTTCTTACCATCAAATTCAGGTAAGTGACCCATTAGGTATTCATCAATACGATCGTACATCAAAATAACTTCTAAGCCTTTAGCACGGAATTGCTCTAAGTGCGGGCTGTGTTTTGCCGCATTAAAGTTATCAGCTGTTAAGTAATAAATCTTATCTTGGCCTTCTTGCATACGGCTAACATAGTCAGCTAAAGAAACCGTTTGTTCTAACGACTCGTTTTCTGTTGATGAGAAACGTAGCAGTGATGCAATTTTTTCACGGTTGCTAAAGTCTTCCGCTAGACCTTCTTTTAATACCTGACCAAACTCTTTCCAAAATGACTGGTATTGCTCTGGCTCATTTTTAGCCATGCGCTCAAGCATTTGTAGTACACGTTTAGTACATGCTTTACGTAGTGCTTGAGTAATTTTGTTATCTTGTAGAATTTCACGAGATACGTTTAGTGGTAAATCATTTGAGTCAATCAGACCGCGTACAAAGCGCAGGTAAGTTGGCATGAACTGCTGCGCATCATCCATAACGAATACACGCTGAACATACAATTTAAGTCCATGTTGACCATCGCGATTATTTAAATCCCACGGTGCTTTTGATGGAATGTATAACAAGCTAGTATAATCTTGCTTACCTTCAACACGGTTATGACTCCATGTTAGTGGCTCAGCGTAATCATGGGCAACGTGAGTATAAAATTCTTTATATTCTTCATCACTAATGTCAGATTTATTGCGAGTCCATAGTGCTTGCGCTTTGTTAATTTGATCCCATTTAGTACCAGTAACCTCGCCTTCTTCATTTTTTTCTTCAGCTTGAATGAAAACCGGAATACCAATGTGATCAGAATATTTACCTACAATTTCACGCAAGCGATGTTCATCTAAGAACTCTTGCTCATCAGCACGTAGGTGTAAAATAATCTCAGTGCCACGGGTTGCTTTAGTGATGGTCTCGATGCTGTAATCACCCTCACCGGCTGAGGTCCAACATACACCTTCATCCGCAGCAACATCTGCACTACGAGTATTAACGGTTACACTATCAGCAACAATAAATGCTGAGTAGAAACCAACACCAAATTGACCAATCAGTTGCGAGTCTTTGGTTTCATCTTCATTTAACTGTGCAAAAAACTCTTTGGTGCCTGATTTCGCAATGGTACCTAAATGTTCAATCGCTTGTTCACGTGTCATACCAATACCATTATCACTAATGGTTAAAGTACCTGCTTCCTTGTTAATTGATAGCTTTACACATAAATCAGCGTCATTGCCGTATAAATCAGTTTTTGATAATGCTTTAAAACGCAATTTATCTGCAGCATCCGATGCGTTAGAAATCAATTCACGTAAAAAAATCTCTTTATTAGAGTAAAGTGAATGAATCATTAAATGCAGTAGTTGTTTTACTTCTGATTGGAAACCGCGCGTTTCCTTTTTATTATCAACTGTTTGCTCGCTCATTTCGACTCCAAAAAAAATTATGAGTAGTATATAAAGATAAATATGGTCAAACTGTATGATTTCAACCTAAAATAACATGTTTTTTATTTTTATATTTTTTGAGTAGTGGTTTTATATTTTTATATTCAGACAACATTCAGAGCAAACATATAATAATATTGTTCATATAAAACCCTTGGTAAGGCTAAACCAATGACAACAAATGCAACTAAGTATTTGATTGGAAATCGTTTTATTTTCGATCCTAATGACAACAGCTTAATAGATAAATGTGATAATAATGAATTAACTCGACTTGGTAGTAATGAAAGTCGAGCGTTAAGTCTGCTCATTGAAGATCCTAGCCTAATTATTACTCGCCAGCGTATTCATGATTATGTATGGCGTGAACAAGGTTTTGAAGTCGATGATTCTAGTCTTACGCAAGCAATTTCAACGTTGCGCAAAGCATTAAAAGATTCAACTAAATCACCAGAGTTTGTTAAAACTGTGCCTAAACGTGGCTATCAAATGATTGCCAGCGTGGAAAACTACATCTGTCAAAAACCACCACTAGACACGACGGTTGATATCAATGAGCCAGCAGTTATTTCGATGCCACCAGAGTTTGAGCCAGTGCTCTCTTCACCACGTAAAGAGGCATACCTTAACCTTTCAACAGCGGAATATTACCAACAGCCCCAAGAACAAACAGCAACCAAAGCAACCTTGATTTCTTGGAAAGGTTGGCTAGCGCTGATCATTGCTTTTATATTACCGATTATTGTTAACATCAGTATGCCACCCAAATCTGCGGCGTTTACTCCTTTATTTGATGTTGACGGGGTAACGCTTTATACCCCAAATAATAATCCTGATATAAAACAATGGCATAGTATGATAAAAACGTGTGTCAGTAATTATCTTCAATACCATAAGAGTCCCAATCAAAAGCCATTTGAAATTATCGTTACTGGCGGTCAAAACAACCAACTGTATTTAAATTACTTGCATAACAGTAAGGTACCAGCAGAAAACGTTACAGTGCGTTTACTCACAAGTGATAAGGATAACTCGAGCTTATGTCGCTAACCGCCTCTACCCCAATAACGCGCTTATTACGCCAATATTGGCCATTACTGATTTTGATTAGTTCGATGGTGATTTGCTCATGGGTCTACTTTTCAACAGACTATAAGCAACAGCAGTTATTGATGTCACGAGAATGGCAAAGTACCACCATTAGTCAGATAGAATCATTACCACAAGATTCTTTGCAAGCACTACGTAAAGTAAAACAAAGCAGTAATATGGTGTTTTTACCCAATCATACTTACTCACGGATCACCATACTTGAGCTTCATAGTGATGAACCTCGACCATTAACGATTCATATTTCAGAATCGGGACGTTGGGATGTCAGTGGCGGCTATTTACTGACTGAACCATTAGAATTTAAAGATATCACTTCTGGTTCAAACCATGATTTTGATAGTAAGCAACTCAATATCATTAAAGATATCTTTAGAATGAATGCGCAAGAAAGCCGCCGTATTGACGTTATTAATGAGCATACATTACTGCTTACCAGTCTTACTCATGGCTCAAAAGTATTGTTCTCGACCAAATAAATTTTAATAAATAAGCCATTATTAATAATATCTTATTAAATAACAGCCAATAAAAAACCGCGTCCAAAGAACGCGGTTTTTTTCTAGCAATAATAACCATAGTTATAATCGCTGTCGTCCAGCAAGAGAATGCGACAACGTGGTACCATCAACTAACTCTAGCTCACCACCAACAGGGACACCATGAGCAATTCTGCTCGCTGGTACACCATATTCATGGCAAAGTTCCGCAATATAATGTGCTGTTGCTTCACCCTCAACGGTTGGGTTGGTGGCTAGGATCAATTCACTAATGGCTTCTTTTTGCAATCGAAACTCTAGTGTATCAAGGCCAATATCTGCAGGACCAATACCATCAAGTGGTGATAAATGGCCCATTAATACAAAGTAACGCCCTGAAAATTGTCCCGTTGCTTCGACTGCTACAATATCTGCGGGGCTTTCAACCACACAAATAATGCCGTTTTCTTTTCGACGAGGATTGTCGCAAATCGCGCAAACATCATCTTCGGTAAACGTACGACAATCACGACAATGACCAATCTCAGTCATGGCTTGATTTAGCGCATCAGCCAGCTGTAAACCGCCCTGACGATTTCGTTGTAGCAAATTAAAAGCCATACGTTGTGCCGACTTAGGACCGACCCCAGGCAGACAACGTAAGGCTTCCATCAAATGCTCCAGTAAGTGACTGGTTCGCATTGATTAGAAAGGCAGCTTAAAGCCAGCAGGTAAGTTCATACCGCCGGTAACACCTGCCATTTTCTCTTTTTGTGTTTCTTCGATACGACGTGCTGCATCATTGAATGCCGCAGCAATCAAATCTTCAAGCATATCTTTGTCGTCTTCCATTAGGCTTTCGTCAATTTCTACACGACGTACGCTATGGCTACCAGTGATCGTTACTTTAACAAGGCCCGCACCAGATTCACCGGTCACTTCCATGTTTGCAACTTCTTCTTGCATCTTTTGCATGCGCTCTTGCATTTGCTGCGCTTGCTTCATCATGTTACCCATACCGCCTTTACCAAACATAACTCTTCTCTCTCTATCTGGTCTGGTTAAAAATCTTTAAACTGGTCTAATACTTTCTTCATCCAGTTGTGCAGCAAAACGCTGACAAATGAAATTCACATTAGGATCGTTCGCTAAACTTTCTCGTGCTTGTAACAATTTTTGTTGGTACAAGTGTTCACGTAATTCCAATGGTGTTTGGCCCTGTTCGCCCAACACAATTGATAATTGTACAGATGTTTGTAACACATCATTTAAAGCACTATTTAATTGCGCTGTCGCTCGCTCTGCTTGTAAATGTTTCTGAGCAGAACGCAAGTACAAGGTAATATGATCATCAGTACGCTCAAAAGCAGAGTTAAGTGCTAATTGCTGAATTAATTTAGGTACATCAAGCTGAGTAACTAACTGTGACCAACTATCCTGATTTGCCGCTTCATTGACAAGCAATTTCGCCATCTCAGGGGTTTTTTCATGTTCTAAAGCGCGCTTTAAAACTCGCGGCGTTAACTCAGGCTTAATTACCTTATCAGCCTCAGCTTTTGCCATTGGCTTCCAGCGATATTCATCTTTTTCTGCCACATTAGCAGCAGTCGACGCCGGCATCGCATGAGAATTCAATGATGGCATCGCCGTTTGCTTATTGGCTATGCGATCCATCACTGAGGTTGCGACTTTTTTAGCTGGCGCCGTTAGGGCCTTTTTTGGCGATACCGCTACCGATTGTTCATCTTGACCACGTTTAGTTTGGCTACGTAACTGATTACGGGCAGCTAATAGCCCTGATGCAGCCGATGGTCGAGCTGCAGCAGGTTGAGGTTGTGTTGGCGCAACGGGCGTAGATTGCTGCTGTGATTGCAGCGGCGCTACTGGCGCTGTCGGTACCGATTGCTGCTGTTGCTGTGGTGGTATCGATGCTGACAACGGCGGTTGCGATGGTGGCATCGCCGTTGGCGCGACATTATCGGTTACTGGTGGCTGCATTTGTGCTTTTAATGCTTGCACCCGTGACACACCACTTACAGCAGTATTAACCGCTACTGGCTGAGTACTTGGCACGACAATTGGCTGTGGTGTAATACTTCCACCGCTCACCGGACGAAAAGCAAGCATGCGTAATAACACCATTTCTAACCCTGTGCGGCCATCTGGTGCAAACGACAAATCTTGACGCCCTTGTAAACAAATCTGATAACACAATTGTACATCTTGTGGTGTCATTAGCTGGCTAAGTAAATTCACACGCTCGGCATCGGGTAAACTTTCATCAAGGCTTGCAGGTAAAGCTTGAAACATTGCCACTCGATGTAATTGTGCTGACAACTCACGTAATAAACTGTCCCACTCAATGCCAATAGCTGCGAGTTGCTGCAAACTAGCCATTGCGGTATTTGCATTAGCGCTAGCAACAGCCTCTAATAAACACAACGCTTGATCTGTATCTAGCGTACCCAGCATAGTTGCAACCGTTTCAGCGCTAACATGGCCATTGCCTAATGCTATCGCTTGATCGGTTAAACTTAATGCATCACGCATACTGCCTTCAGCAGCACGGGCTAATAACGCTAATGCACGCGCTTCATATTCAACTTTTTCTTCAGTTAATATTTTATCTAGTTGCGCATGAATTTGTTGATGGTCTAGATGCTTTAAATGAAACTGTAAACAACGAGATAAAATCGTTACCGGCAGTTTTTGAGGATCAGTGGTTGCCAGAATAAATTTCACATACTCAGGCGGCTCTTCAAGCGTCTTTAATAACGCATTAAAACTGTGACGCGAGAGCATATGAACTTCATCAATAAGATAAACTTTAAAGCGCCCACGTGCAGGCTTATATTGCACGTTATCTAATAATTCACGGGTATCTTCAACTTTAGTGCGTGATGCAGCATCAATTTCTAGCAGATCAACAAAACGCCCCTCATCGATTTCACGACAGGTTGTACATTTACCACAAGGTGTAGACGTAATGCCTTGCTCACAATTTAGTCCTTTCGCAAAAATACGTGCGATAGTCGTTTTACCAACGCCACGAGTACCACTAAAAAGATAAGCATGGTGAAGCCGATTTTGTTCTAAAGCATTCCCTAATGCTGTTAACACATGTGATTGTCCAACCACATCTGCAAACTGATAAGGACGCCATTTTCGGGCCAGAACCTGATAACTCATTTATAAATAACCTTAATCAATCTGGACTGCATCTGGTGCAACGAAATTCGCCACTCTTTCTTTTATTCTCGCCATCATAACTATAATGCTAACAACTGCTAGTGATCATTATAAAACAAAGAAAATAAACGAAATAGTAACGAGATAGGTAAAACATTAAATTCAACATTAATGCTAGCATAGTGCCCATTTGTGAGCGAGAGGGCGCTAGAGTAAGCGCCCAATGATTAACCAACTATCACTTTATTACAGAATATAATCAGCCATAGTTGTTAAAGACATCTTAATGTCCTGGGAAATCACAAATAGAGTAAACGTTCAGCCCTAAGCCTTGTAGACGTGCTTCACCACCAATATCAGGTAGATTGATCACAAATGCAGCGTCAGCAACATCACCGCCTAAACGACGCACTAAGTTAGTGGTTGCTTCAATGGTGCCACCTGTAGCCAGCAAATCATCAACTAACAACACTTTATCACCAGCAACAATCGCATCTTTATGAATTTCTAAGGTATCTTTACCATATTCAAGTTCATAACTCTCAGCAATCACTTCACGTGGCAATTTACCAGGTTTACGCACAGGTACGAATGCAACTCCTAACGCTAATGCTAATGGTGCACCAAACAAGAAACCGCGCGCTTCTGTACCAATGATCTTAGTGATACCTTGATCTTGATATTTTTCAGCCAAAATAGCGATCGTAGCACGATACGCTTCAGGCACTTCCATTAGGCTAGTGACATCACGAAAAAGAATACCTGGCTTAGGGTAATCTTGAATTGATTTAATGCTGTTAGTAATTAGATCTAATGTTTCTTGGTTCATCATTCTTTCCGTACTTACTCTTACTGCAAACAGAGTAATTTCAAGTTAAAGCCTGCAGATTGCAGACGAAAGCATAAAAATAAAGCCGTTCACAACAGCTGTATTTTTATGTGATAAGTACGCATTTTATGGGTTTTCGTCAACTTCGGCAACTGACGTAACATCAGCTTGAAGTTCAACCACTGGCAATCGATTAAAACAGTATAATAAAACCATCATTCCCAGCAACAACATGCCTTTATGCCACCATAAAGGCACCATCACTATTGAGAAGGTAAAACTGAGCACTATCATTACCCTTCCACGTCGCTTTACAACAGATGTTACTGCGCCATGTTGGTGCCAATTAACTAAAATAGGTCCAAGCTGAGGATGTTGATGTAACCACTGATTTAATTTCGGTGAGCCTCGCATAAAGCAAGCACTTGCCAATAATAAAAAAGGGGTGGTTGGCAATAAAGGTAAAAAGATCCCTAATACACCCAAAGCGACAGCAAGCCAACCCAAGGCAACTAAAACATAACGTATCATTCGACTCTGAACCATAATGTCTTTATTCAAGCGTTTACTACCTCAATTCGCAAATTTAACAACTTACATACCTTTTCTATTGCGAAACTCGTTCTTTGTAACAACAACTACCAGCAATTGTTAACATTTATCATTATTCATTGACGTTGGCTATATCACAGCAAAAATTAACCAATATTTATTAAATTCGCTTAAAGAATTGATTCAAATCACAACAGCATACAGAATCTCGATTAGACTAATAACACTTAGAGGTACTGCATTAGATTTTTATTTAGCCGCAGTATAACAACACTCAATCAAAGCATGGGTAATTACATTATTACCCTGACCTTATTATTGAATATCACCACTATGGCTATGACCGATATGAATTATAAAAATTTTCAGTATCCGCTAGAGACCGAATATTTATCTTTAGCTGAAAAATTAAAAAATGAAATGTTAATCAATCATTTAAATGACAGTGCTATTGCAGACAATAACACTGATCTTAATGATCTGATCGTAATGGCTAAATCGTCTTTTATACCGAACCTTTTTGATATGGCAATACGATTAGAAAAAGTAGATGCTGCGGTATGCTCATTTAAGTTAGGTATGTATGGCTTATGCGCCGATTGCGAAGAGGAAATTGAGTATAGCGATCTTGAACAAGATCCGGCTCAACCTCGATGCAAAGCTTGTCGCGAACATAGCCGTTATCACCACGATTAATTATCGCTAAAGGCTATATTTAGCCAGCAAACAAACAAAAGGCAACCTTGGTTGCCTTTTACTTTTTTATTACAAAATAACCACAATAATAACCAGCAAGCAGTTAACCTAGTTAGTTAATTAAAATCTTTTTCTGCCATCCAGATTTTAAAGGCTTTTTTATCGTTATTTGACGCTTTGGTATACCACATTTTTAATTGCGTTAATGCATCACCCGTAATTTCTACCTTGCCGGTTTTATTATCAACATTCACTGCTACTTGTTGTAAATCTATCGCGTTACCTTGTTCAATCACAATGCCATTATCACTATTATAAGCCGCAACAAGCGCTTCAATATCGCTGTAAGCTGCGAAACCTTCACCTTGTAATTCAACACCGTCAAGAGCTTGTAGTGCTCCGCCCTCAACCGCTAATTGCCACTTAGCACCCCGTTCAAAAAAGGCTTTCGCTTGTGATTCAGTAGTTAAACGTGGCAGCGTGATTTCAGCATTTTTTTGGGCCAAATCAATCTCAAATAAATACGGACGAGTAGTAAAAATAGTCGATTTTGAACCGCGCTTAACCTCACCATCAAAACGCACCACCACTTGGTGTTTACCTGGTGATAATTCAACACTATCAACTGCGTTCCAGCCTTGCGCTTTAACTTCTTTACCATCAACCGCTAATAACTCAATTTTATCCGCGACTGATAACGTTGCCGCTTGGGTCGTCGCTGAAAACAATGCTACTAATAGCCACAATGTGTTTTTCATTATTAATCCTTAATATATTTTTTGTTTTATCGGCTGCTCATTGCTATCACTAGCGCTATTAAACTAATGCGTGATAGCAATATTCATCCAAAAAAATTCACCTTAGCAAAAAGCCGCCAATAAAGGCGGCTTCATCAATCATTACGTTAACGCTTGATTAGAATTTAACTTCTAGACCAGCAACGTAACCGAAATCTTCTAGTGAATCTTTCTTATCGTCAGCATAACCAACTTCAACATATGCACGTACATTGCTGTGCAGCTGTTGCGTTACGTTTGCGTATACGTTGTTGATTTCGTTACCGCCAGAAATTTTATCTTCGCCACGAACATAGCCAAGTGCCATAGTTGTGTTGTCGATTTTGTATGAACCATTGATTTCGTAAAGATCAATTTTCTTATCAGTGATCTTAGTATTAGCTGCTTTGTATTCAACTTGGCCAAAAGATGCCGCTAGGTTAATTGCACCCATTGCATATTGTGCTTCAAGGTTGTAACCACGAACGTTCTCACCAGCTTTACCAGGAATAATAACTGGCGTACCGTTATCATTACCTAGAGTGAAACCTTCTGCACTGATACGCTTACCGTCATAACCGTATGCACGAATATCTAGACCGCCAGTACGGAAACCAACGCGACCATCAGTGATTGTAGTGCTGTGGTTAGTGTCCATTTCATGAGAAACACCAGTGTAGAAAGTACCGTTATCGTAAATGTACTTAGCAACACGGTCACCATCAGTCTGTACCCAGTCAAGTTGACCTGCGCCTAACTCGTAATCTTTACCGATACCTGAATCATCAGTAATTAGCAGTTGACGACCAAAAGTTAGTGTACCGAAGTCACCAGAAAAACCAGCCCATAGCTCGTAGTTCTGTAGATCACGGTTTTCATATTTGAATGCAGTACCAGAAACAACGTTTAGGTTCTCAGACACAGCAACGGTTGCATTAAGTGCTAGATCACCATCATCTAGACGGATAGTTGAATCGCCGTGCTTTTCAAAGTTGTCGTAAAGCTGCACTTCAACTGCACCAGAAAGATCAACTTTAACGCCATTTGCGTCGTAAAGGTTGATGCCAGCATTTGCAGAACCAGCTGCAGTTAGAACTGCTAGCGCTAATAGAGTTTTTTTCATGATATGTCCACTGCCTTTCTTATTGTTGTAAACCTCAATCCTGAGGTTCCCTGTCCCTATATTCCCCTGCTATGTGTATTGATTAGAAAACAAAACACTAAAATACAAAGGAAAGTAATTTATGGCTCACATCCTGACAGAAGTTCAATATTTTTGTCAAATAATCTAAATTAAACATAAAAAAACATAAAACACATCACAAAAACAATGGCTTATATAAAAACAATCAGATATTAATCACACTAAAATAAGTAAAAATATGCAATTAACAATTCTTTAATAGCTGTAAATAACTGTTAATTACATTGCTAACAAACTGGATAAATCAAAAAGAACAGCATAAAAAACCATTCATACCGCTAAGTTATGAATTTAAAATTGGCATAAGCGAAACAAATACAAACTCAATGTAACGAAAGTAAAAAATCGTGAGCAACACCTCACTTTAAAACATAAATAGCGTAAATATTGTTACCGCTCACATTTAGCGCTTCATGCTATAATGTATTTCCCGATATTTATGAAGTTTCAGTCATGCTGCATAACACCATTAAAAGCGACATTAAACAGTGTTACACCAACCTCGGTCATCAACTTGATAATTTTATTCCACGCCGCGCACAAAACTATTTAGTCGCAGAAATTGCCAAAACACTGGCGGGTGAATACCACAAAAAAAATCGTATTCTGGTGGCTGAAGCAGGAACAGGTATCGGTAAATCACTGGCCTATTTAATTGGTGGAATCCCTTTTGCTTTGTTCAACAATAAGAAATTATTGATTTCAACTGCAACAGTGGCACTTCAAGAGCAGCTGATTACCAAAGATTTACCACTGTTTAATCAAATTTTTCCGCGCGAGTTTAGTTTTATTCTTGCTAAAGGCCGCCAACGCTATTGTTGTAACCATAAATTAGAAGCCAGTTGTTCAACCGATAAAGAGTTGCAATTGGGTATGTGGGAAGAAAAGCCAAAAAAATCTGATCTCGATTTACTCAAGCGAATGCTCAAAGCCATCGAACAAAATAAATGGGATGGTGATCGCGATAGTTGGCCAACCACGATTCCAGATAAAGTGTGGCAACAAATCATGGCAGATAAACACAGTTGTCATGCGGGTATGCCCAAGCACCGTAGCTGTCCATTTGCTAAAGCACGTGAACATCTCGATAAAGCAGATGTCATTGTTGCTAACCATGCACTACTAATGGCAGATATTGAATTAGGTGGTGGTGTCATTCTGCCAGAACCAGAACAAACCATTTATGTGATTGATGAAGCCCATCATTTACCTCAAGTTGCGCGTGACTTTTCATCTGCAGCTTCAAGTTTAAAAGGCGCTGCTGCTTGGCTTGAAAAGCTTAATCAAATTGTGTCTAAATTTGCAGAATTAGCTGATTATCAAAAATCAAATCGTTTTCAAAACGCGATTCAAGACAACATTCAACATTTAGTACCAACCTTAAATCAAATTGCCAATAATATTGATGCCAGCACATTTAACAAAGATGGTGTCTACCGCTTTGAACATGGCGAACTGCCTCAATGGCTTGAAGAAGAAGCCAAAGGCTGTAAAGAAGCCAGCAAAAAAGCGCTACAGTCACTGGGTAAAATTCAAGATCTTATCGCTGAGCGCACCAAAGAAAACATCATTATTCCGCGTTTAGGTGAGCAAGCACTTACTGAAATTGGTTTTTACTTGCAACGTCTTGAAAATTTAGAAAAAGTTTGGTCATTAATGGCACAGCCAAACCATAAAAAAGGGGCGCCACTTGCGCGCTGGATAGAAAAAAGCCCTGATCGTGAAAATGACTACATCATTGAAGTATCACCATTAGAAGTCGGTTATCGTCTTGATCAATTATTATGGAGTCGGGCTGCTGGCGCGATTTTAGTCTCGGCGACATTGCGTGCATTAAATCAATTTAGTTTCTTCTGTCGTCAAGCAGGTATATCAGATACAGAAGCTGAAGGAACACGTTTTCTAGCATTAGCGTCACCATTTGATTATCAAAACAATGCTCGCTTAGTGATTCCTGCATTAAAACTTGAGCCTCAAGCAGAACAATTTACCGATTTATTGATCGATGTATTACCCGAATACCTTGAAGGTGAAACCGCAAGCTTAGTCTTATTTTCTTCTTATTGGCAGATGAACAAAGTCGCCGATGCACTGCGCCCACTGGCAAAGAAAAACAAATGGCAATTGCTGGTTCAAGGGGAAGAATCACGAAATGAAACTCTAAAAAAACATAAAGAAAATTGTAAAAACGGCCTGCCAAGCATTTTATTTGGCACTGGGAGCTTTTCTGAAGGTCTTGATTTACCTGGTGATTTATTAACAAATTTAATTATTACAAAAATTCCATTTGCGGTGCCAACCTCCCCCGTTGAAGAAGCACATGCCGAATATATAGAAAGCCGCGGAGGTAATCCTTTCTTACAAATTTCGGTTCCAGAAGCCAGTAAAAAACTGATTCAATCCGTGGGCCGATTGCTGCGAAAAGAACTCGATTCTGGTAGAGTGGTTATTTTAGATCGTCGTATTATCAATCGTCGCTATGGAAAAGCATTACTTGATTCTTTGCCTCCATTTAAACGCGTTATTGAGTACAACTAATCATCTTAACCATAATACAAAGCATTTAAATGATTGATATGATTGAACCAAGTACGCTGTTGATTCTTGGTATTGTTGCATTAGCTGCAGGTTTTATAGATGCAGTGGCAGGCGGTGGGGGTATGCTGACTGTTCCCGCCCTGCTTTCTCTTGGGTTACCGCCTCACATTGCGCTTGGTACTAACAAATTGGCGGCAACATTTGCGTCATCAACAGCTGCATGGACTTATTATAAAAAGCAGTTGTTCAACCCTAAATTTTGGCGGGCATCTTTTGCGGCAACATTTATTGGTGCCGTTGCAGGTACTATCATCGTTAACCTGATTAGTGGTGCTTGGTTAGAAAAAGCCCTGCCTTTGATCATTTTTGCGGTAGCAATTTATAGTTTGTGGCATCCGCACCCTAATCCTGATCAAACCCAACTGCCAGCAGTAACTCGCAAGTTTAAATATCAACAATGGCTGCAAGGTTCCAGCTTAGGCTTTTATGATGGTATAGCGGGGCCAGGCACAGGCGCATTTTGGACAGTATCGAGCTTAGTATTATATCGCTTAGATATGCTGCGGGCTTGCGGACTTGCTAAAGCGATGAATTTCACCAGTAATATAACCTCATTGGTGACCTTTATTATTTTAGGCCATGTTAATATCGCATTAGGTTTAACAATGGGGGTATGCTTAATGATTGGCGCTTACCTCGGTGCACACTCAGCTATTCATTTTGGTGCTAAATTTATTCGTCCCGTATTTATTAGTGTGGTCTTTATTCTTGCGGCTAAATTAGCTTGGCAGGCGTGGTTTTAACCTTCGCTATTGATAGGTATTGTAATGATAGATCTTTCTCGACTTCATTCGCTGGTTGAACAATTACAACATCAAGCAGCAGAAACAGATCGTATTCGTGGTGAAGCATCGCGTCCATTATTTGATCAACAATTATTTCGTTACCGCAGTAAGTTGCTTGCACCTTGTGTTGCAGAAATTGCTCAAGAATTAGCAATACTTCAAAAAGAACAACAAACGGGAAAGTTATTACCAGAACGAACGCAACATGTCTGTGAAAAGTTAGTTGCCCAAATCCATGCTGTACAACGTGAATTTGCCACGCAACACATTCGTAAAAATGAGCCTAAACAGGCAATACGTAAGCAACGTTCAATCAATCAACTATACCAAGATTTGAATCAGCATCGTGATTGGGAGCGCCGTTTAAAATCGATGCTTCGCGATAAAGAGTCATTAGTTAATCGTTGCGGTTCTCAATTTGAACAACAACAATTACAAAAAGAAGTTCTAGCATTAGAAGGACGGATCAATCGTTGCCAAGCCGCATTAATCAAGCTTGAAGATGAAATTAACCGCCGTGAAAGAAAAGGCTAATCGCCATGATATAGTTTGAACACACGACACTTAAATAACACTAAACCAGAGATTGATTGATGAGTAACACCCCTGCATCACCTTTAGAGAATGCCCCCGCTGAAATTAAACTAGCGGTTGATCTTATTTGCCTATTAGAAGATAACGCGATTGATCCGCATACAGTATTATTAGCATTAGATATTGTGCGTCGTGATTTTGAAAAAAAACTGCAACCACAATCGGCATAGTTATAACAACTAGCCATAAAAAAAGGCTGAATTAATCAGCCCTTTAAAATAGTGGTATTTCTTAAAAATAAATTAGTTAATGCCTGCACGCTTTAATAGACCAGCCATCAATGCTGAGCTTGATTTCACTTGCTTTGATTTGTTTTTCAAATCTTTAGCCAGTGCTGCATCATTAATGTCATTAGCAATAAAGATCATTGATTGATACATATCACGTGGCGTTTTGATACGCTCTTTATCATTCAATGGCTTCAGCAAGGTCACTACATCAGAGCCTTTCTTTTTATTTTCAGTTGTATAGCGCAAAATAGAATCAAGTAAGCGATCCATATCAACCATAAATTCAGAGTTTTCAGTACCCTGCTTTTTCATTTCTTTAAGGTTTTTCTTACGAACCTGATTAATAACAAATGCTGGTTGATTTATTTTACGGTAAGCGAAGATACCCGCTAGCACCAATAACGCTACACTACCTGCTGCAACATAACCCCAGATAGAACCTGAAGATTCAGCAACAGGCTGAGCGACAGCGGCAACGTTTGCAACAGACTCTGGTACATCAGACATATTTGTAACCTTTTACTTTAAGAATTCGGAATGCGGTGAGACCTTACCACCTACTCGATAAACTGCTATATCTTTTATCAAAAATTAGTTCAAATAGGCGACAGAGCTCAAATCTATGCTCATTCTGCCGTTTTCACCAACAAAAATAAAGCACCGTTTGGTTGATTTGCAACCAACCAATGGTAACTGTTTGTCTAACAATGTAAAAACCTTGATTCAATTCAAAGTTTATTTTCTGGTAAAGCACAAACCAGCTAGCAGTTATACAAATTAATCAGTTGTCAGAGCCCTATTTCACGAACTCGTGTCAGTGCCAATACATCGACTTTAAACAATCGTACTAATGCTTAAAGTCTAGTTGGTTTTAGCTACAATGACAGTATCGAGCTTTCTACCACTAATAACGGCTAACAACACCAAACCGCGGCTATAATCAACCGCAGTGGCAACTCTGTTTTAATCGATATTAGAGATCGTGACTGAAGTCTTAGTTCGTTTTAGTTTTTGCACCATCAAGTATACACTTGGCACCACAAATAATGGATCAACAATACCTAACGCCATTCCAGCAATAATAATGATCCCTAACGATCCCATAGCATTAGCACCAGGCCCCGTTTCGCATAATAACGGTAACGTCCCTAAAATCATTGTCAATGAGGTCATTAATATTGGTCTTAAACGGGTTTTAGTCGCTTCTAAAATAGCCTCTCGCGGTGAAAATCCTTGTGCCTGTAATTCATTGGCAAATTCAGTAATTAATATGCCGTGTTTACAAATCAAACCAATTAAAGTGACTAACCCTATTTGTGAATACACATTTAAGCTGTAGTCACTGCTATATAATGCCCACAACGCGACTGATAACGTAATGGGTAATGACAACATCACCACCAGTGCATCAACCATGCTCTCAAATTGTGCACTTAACACCATATAAATAAATACCAACGCAGCCACAAACACGAACAGCATTTGTTGATTAGAATCTAAATATTGTTTGGCACTATCAACATAGTTATAACGCGCATTAGCAGGCAACACCTTAGGCAATAATTGATTTAAAGCGTTAATCCCCTCTCCCATGCTGACACCATCTGCTAATCGAATCGATAATGAAGCTGATGTAGCGCGATCATATTGTTCAAGTGAGCGCGGCCCGAGTTGATTTTTTATCGAAATAAGCTCAGATAACGGCACTAATGTACCTTTCTTATTACTGATCATCAGTTGTTTTATCGCATCAGGCGTTAAGGTATAGGCAGAGTCCAATTGTAAATGTAGTGGATAATTAGTCCCTTGGTAGCTCATATCATTACTGAATGATTTACCACTCATGGCTAATTTCAATACTTGCTGAATATTATGCAGTGGGACGCCATATTGCGACGCTAACACGCGATTAATATCAATGCTAAATTGATTTTGATCGAACTTTAATGCGCTTCTTGCATGATCAAACAACGGTGATTGCTGAATCTTATGTGTGACCTCACGCATTTCTTGCGCCAATGTTTGCTCATTAACATTGCTGCTGACATTTATATCAATACCATTACTGTTACCGCGGCGACCACCGCCGGTTTCAATCGCAGGAATGACGCCAGTAAAGACAATATTACCGCCAACTTTTAAGCGAGTATTGATCATTTCACTGATTTTCAGCGCGGATAACTTACGCTGTTCCCAAGGTTTTAAAGTCACAAAGCCACGAATAAAATCACTGCTCGCTAGAATAGCCACATGCGCAATATCAGGGATCTGGCGTAACTGCTGATTCATATTATCAATCATTTTTTGTTCGCTAGTGTCATCACTACTACCTACTAACGGTTGAAATAAAAATATTTGTCCTGAATCTTCCGTCGGCAACATTTCTGAAGGGGTTTGCATAAATGGCCAATAGCTACTGGCTAAAATCACCACCATCACCACTAGCGTTGTTTTACGGTAATCAATGGTCGCAGCTAATAGCCGTTGATAAGCATGAGCCAGTTGAGTCAATTGATCGTTGATCCATATTTCAAACCGAGCCGGCGGTTGATGATTCATCATTTTACTGCACATCATCGGTGATAAGGTTAATGCCACTACCCCAGAGATAATCACCGTACCCGCTAAGGTAAATGCAAATTGTTGAAATAACTGTCCTGTAATACCATCGACTAACCCGACCGGAATATACACGGCAGCCAATGTCAGTGTGGTTGCAATAATTGCAAATCCAATTTGACGACACGCAATTACAGTCGCTTTACGCACTGATGAATGATACCGCAGTTGACGATGCACGTTCTCAACCACCACTATCGCATCATCAACCACTAGCCCAACAGCTAATAACATTGCTAATAACGTTAATGAATTAATGCTAAACCCGGCCAGTTTAAGAATAATAAACGAGCACGATAAACACACTGGAATGGTCACGATTGGAATTAGCGCAATGCGTAAATTACCTAAAAACAACCAAATCACTCCAGCCACCAGCAATACTGCTAATCCAATCGCAACATAAACATCGTTAAGTGAGGTAATAATAAAAGTTGATTTATCCAATAATACTGTGGCTTTCATACCACTAGGCAACGTGGTCGAATTCAACAATTGATGTACTTGTTGTGACAATATCAATGGATTAGCTGTGGCGGTATATTGTGGATTAAGTACAAATAACATCGCACTTTGCTTAGAAAAATCCACCATCGGCTTTAATTCCAACTGGCTACTTGGCGTACCAATTTCCACCGTCGCAACTTGGGATAACCGTACTGGCTGCTGTTGATACATCGCCACAATGGTATTTTTAATATCATTAAGATTGGATATCGCTCCGGTCGATACCAATTGATATTGACTTTGAGACCCCGATGTTTGGCCACTTAGCGCCGTTATACTGTCAACATCGGCGATTTTGTTGATCACGTTATTTAAGGTTAACCCGTAATGCTGCACTTTATCTGGATTTAGCGTGATCAGCACAGATTGGCCAGAACTAGGCGCAACACTTACCGATCCAGCTGCAGGTAGCTGTTCTAACTGCGGCAGCAATGTATCAATACCATATTGATGAAATTCATATTCTGCTTGATGCGGCCCAGGAGTTAAGCCAATCAACATTGCAGGCATGCCCTGATCATCCGATTTAGACACTCGTGGCGAAATATCATCCGGTAACTGGCTTTCTATATTACCGATATCATTATGGATCTCGCTTACCAAGGTATCAATTTCTCGGTCATCAACGCTGGCAGCAACGTCAATAATAATATTGCCTCGTCCTTGGCGCGCCGTTGCCGATAAATGACTGATCCCTTCCGTACCAGCAATGGCATTTTGAATCGGGATCAACACTTCAGTCATCATATTTTGTGCAGCAAGCGCACTATCATGGACTGAGACTTGAATTTTAGATTGGCTAATTTGTGGTGTATAACGCCATGGTAGTTTTTGACAAAACAGTAACCCAATAAATACAGGAATCAGCCACAACACAGTACATAGCACTGGACGACGTAGGCAAAGCTCAGTTAACTTCATGCTTTACCTGCTTTTGAATGTGGTTGTGAAGACGATAGTGGTTGAGACTGTTTAGGATCAACAATTTCGACCTTTTGATCCGTCCGTAAATAGTTTTGTCCATTAACAACCAGTTGTTCTCCTGCTGTTAAACCCGAAACTATTTGTACATAACCATCGTAATATTCACCGACTTTAACATCCCGTAAACGCGCTTTATTATCCACCACGATAAATGCCTGTGCGCCTTGAATATTAGTCATTAACGCAGATGTTGGAATCGTCACTTGATGAGGTAATAGCTGTGTTTTTTGAACAACCTTGATGTTTTGCCCAGGAGAGAATGGCGCATCAGGCGGTAACTGCGCTTTTAATGTCACCAGTCCCGTCACCGTATTAGGCGCAATATAGTCTACCGTAGCTGTAACCTTAGTCGCAGGATCTAATTCCGATTGCACCAATACTTGCTGGCCTAATTTATATTCTGGCCGTTGTTGTGCCGGTAATTGATATTCTACCGTGAGTTGATGGGGAGAATATAAAGTAGCGATGCTATTACCGACGGTGACCACATCACCAACATGGAAATCAGTTTGGCTGATCACGCCATCAAACGGCGCTTTTATGGTCAGTTCGGTTAATAAGGTTTTATCTTGCGCTAACTGGGCTAATGCCTGTTTATAACTACTTTCACTGTCATCATAACTACTACGAGAAATAACGCCTTTAGCACTTAATTGCGTTTGGCGTTGCCAGGTAGATTTTGCTGCCGCCAATAATGCCTGGTCATGGGCCACTTTTGCTGTGGCTACACGGGGATCTAACTGCACTAATCGTTGTCCTTTGACAACTGTCTGCCCTTCAGTGAACAAAATGGCAGTTATTTTATTGGTTTGCAGGCTTTTTAAAGTCACAATATTATGGCTATTAATCACGCCATAGCCTGTTACTTGCTTAACCAATGTACGTGCGTTAATGGTTTGGGTTTCAACTTGTGCAGCAGCTGCAATAGCTTTGTGAGCGGCTATATTAGAACCACTATCACAACCTGTAATAACGGATGTTAAGGTAGTAATCACCACCATTGAAATGACTGTTCGTTTTATCATGATCTACTTCCTAGAACATTAAACAACATGCGCTAGGACCAACCAGCACCATATATACCTATAAGACATACAATACTAGCAAAGCTATTTTTTCGAATATACGGCTATCACTCACCTTTACGCTGTTTTACATTTATGTTGCCCACAAACTTTGCAGCACGATAATTACTAATAATATTAAGCTAATAGATTGCCACAATAACAAAGGATTACGTTCAATTAATGGCTGTTGCATCATTGTGGGTAATGGTGCAGGTGTGGTTAATGCTATGACTAATTCAGAAAGCGCTTGATAACGATATTGAGCATACGGATGACAACTTTTCTTGAGGCTCACATCTAACCATAATGGTAAATCTGCACGATAATGGTTAAGCGCGGTATAGTTCATCTTAATGGCGATAGGCACGTTACTATGAGGCGTTAGACGTGGATAAGGCAATGAGCCTGTTAGCATTTCATAGATAACAACAGCAAGTGAAAACT
The DNA here is from genome assembly GCF_900185625.1 of Photobacterium andalusiense. Taxonomy (GTDB): domain Bacteria; phylum Pseudomonadota; class Gammaproteobacteria; order Enterobacterales; family Vibrionaceae; genus Photobacterium; species Photobacterium aquimaris. The sequence goes on along the minus strand of NZ_FYAJ01000001.1, from coordinate 208,900 downwards.
GCTCACTTAACAATGATGGTTTGCCTCCTGCATGACACTCAGGGGCAAGATAATTTAAATCTCCTCGAGGGTTATCGTGAGTCTGTGCTATGTCTAATTCTTGATAACCATTGATCCACGCGCTGCCAAAATCAATCAGAGTCACCCTTAAATCAAGGCCTAATATAATATTTTCAGGCTTGATATCAGCATGATAAATACCTTGTCGTTGTAAGGTTCGTATCACTGCCACGATTTCAGCAACAATCACTCGCACCGTTGCCAATGGAGGGTTGGGATTATCTATCATCCATTGCCGTAGCGTAGAGCCTTCAATAAATTCACACACATGATATAGAAACGCTGATTGGGCATTATGATTAAATATTGTCATTATTCCATCAAACTGACATTGTTGCCCTAACCAGCCTTCACGCACAAAACAATCAAGGTATTGGAGGTCATCAACCATATTAGGCGAGGGTATTTTCAATACATAATAATTGTTATCATCATTCGACTTGGCCAAGTAAATATGGCTTCTACAGCCAGCATCAAGAATACGGCAAATAACAAATTGATCGATTCGTTGCCCAACATTAAGTGCAGCAGGAATGGTTTTATGACGACACGCTGTTAAAATTTCATCAGTAGCAAGCAAAGGCAATGCTGCAATCTCCAGTACCACACAACTGGCATTATCTGGTGATCCTTGTTGCTGAGCTGCAGTGACTAACTGACGCGCTTGCTGCTCTAAACACTGTTGCTGTAAGTCAGATAACAACGGCTCAATAGACATAGTTGCTGCAATTGATTGTTCAATATTATCGACATCATGCACACCGTCAGTGGTCATCACGAGCTTATCACCGACATTTAACGCAATGGTTTGATAATCCACTTGTAGGTGAGAATCCATTCCTAGTGCACGAGTAAGGTAATGTTGACCATCATGATAGCTGCGACGGTGATCTTGGGTTAAACAGCTGCAATCATTATCACGCCATAAATACACTCGGCAATCACCAATATGAAAGATATGCGCGGTATTGGATTTAATGATCACCACTGACAATGAACTCACAGCCGCATCTTGTGGTAAACCGCCTTGCTGAGCATCATTAAATAGCCATGAATTAAGCGTATTTAATATCGAAGAAGCAGCTTGCTTGACCGATAATGTGGTGGCGGTTGCTAAATAATCTTCAATAAAATGAATCACACTCAATTGACTGGCGATATAACTTCGATGACTACAACTGACACCATCGGCAATACATGCCACCACCCCTTTATGTTGTAACTCTAGCGCTTTTGAGGGTGATAGTACTGCAAAAGCATCCTGATTTTTTTGCTTTTTTCCTGCATCAGAATAGCCACCATAACCCACCGTCAAATTAGTTACCGTCATGATATTCCTTATTGAATTGCTCTGTTATGCCACTAACTAACATCAATTAAGGTTACGCTGCCATCATCATTGATCTCAGCCATTGTGCCTGATGGCTCTTGCAACGCCAATAACGCCACAAAACCTAAAATAGCGGTTAACGCAATAATGACAAAAAAAGTACTGTATTCAACCACCGATAAAATAGTCAGATAACACACCGCACCAACATTACCGTACGCCCCTGTCATGCCTGCAATTTGACCTGTCATGCGGCGTTTAATTAATGGCACCACAGCAAACACAGCCCCTTCTCCTGACTGAACAAAGAACGAACATATCATTGCTGCTAATACCGCACTCCATAGTGGCCAACTGGCGTTAATATTAGCCATCAACAAATATCCGATAGCCAAGCCTGCAGTTAAAATCAGTAAAGTTGATTTACGGCCAAATCTATCCGACAACCAGCCGCCACCAGGGCGAGAGACCAAATTCATAAACGCATAGGAAGATGCAACCACACCCGCCATCACAGGGGTTAAGGTAAAGATATCCGCAAAAAATAATGGCAGCATCGATACCACTGCTAACTCCGAACCAAAGGTAGTAAAATACAGCACATTAAGCACCGCAACTTGCCGAAAAGAATAGCGGTGGATAGCTGGCACAGGTTTGATTAACATTTGCTGATTAGCTCGCCACAGTTGTTTAATATCAAATAAATACAACCCAACTAAGGCGATATAAATACCATAGCTAATATCAGTACTTAACATACCAATCGCTGGCGATGACAGCTTCCACACCAATAACCCCATTGCGGCATACATGGGTATTTTCATGATAGTTAATAGCCATAAATCACCACGCGATGTCACTTCCATGGCACCAACATGATGGGATTTATAATAGGTTGCACCTTTGGGAGTATCCGTCACCGTCCAATAAAATATCACCCCAAAAATAACGCTTAACCCGCCAGTTACCGCCATCGCATAACGCCAACCATCATCACCACCGAACCATAATGCTAACGTCGGTAATGTAAATGCCGCCGCAGCAGAGCCAAAATTGCCCCAGCCACCATAAATACCTTCTGCAGTGCCTAATTCATGATGGGGAAACCATTCCGACACTAATCGAATCCCAATCACAAACCCTGCGCCTATAAAACCGAGCGCAAAACGGGCAATGGCGGCTTGCATAAACGTGGTTGAAAAAGCAAATACAAAACAAGGGATCGCACACAGTACTAATAACAAACTGTACACAAGCCGTGGGCCATATCTATCAGTAAGCATGCCAACCACGACTCGCGCTGGAATAGTTAATGCGACATTTAATATTAATAAGGTTTTTATCTGCTCTGTGGTTAACCCTAACGAGGTTTTTACGGCTTGCAACAAGGGAGCGAAATTAAACCACACCATAAATGTGATAAAAAAAGCCAGCCAACTTATATGAAGTATTTTCATCTTTCCGTGAAAAGAGAACAAATTAAACTTATGATAATTCGACATTATTGATCCCTATTTACCCAGTAAAGAAACGACCAATTGCACCTGAACATTACCGTTATAACGGCGCACAGGGTATGTCGGTACTAAGGTTTCAGCTCGCTCGACACATTGACCACTTTCAAGACAAAAATGCTGTTTATATAATGGTGACGCCACCACTACTGTACCGTTTAATGAGCCAACAATACCCCGTGACAGCACATTTGCTTTACCGATAGGATCGTAATTATTGATCGCATAGAGACTATTATTATGACCACATAGAAACAGCGCTATCTGATGCCCATTCACCAACGCACAAACTCCCGCATCAAGGAATAAATCATTTTCATTACACACAGTAATCCATTGATTAATCATTATTTATCCTTATTCAGTAATATTAACAATTGCAATCGAATCTGCGCTTTTAGGCCATGTCATTGGCGTACGTTGCTGACGAACAGTGTGATAAGCTAACCCCAAATCAGGTTGACGACTATTAATGAAATGTTGAAACCGACGCAGTTCTTGTGGTGACTCAAGGGTGGTTTTCCATTCACATTGATAATTACTCAAACTGGTTGCCATCTCTTGCTCCAGTTCAGCATTAATCGTTAACGCATCATCAATCACCACTTGGCGTAAATAATCAATGCCACCGTCAAGGTTTTCTAACCAGACAGAGGTGCGTTGCAACCTATCGGCGGTACGAATATAAAACATCAAAATTCGGTCGATATATCGAATCAAAGTATCGCTATCAATGTTTGAGGCAAACAGATCCCCATGACGTGGACGCATGCCGCCATTACCCGCAACATATAAATTCCAGCCATTCTCAGTAGCAATTACGCCAATATCTTTTGATTGCGCTTCTGCACACTCACGAGTACAGCCAGAAACAGCAAACTTAAGCTTATGCGGCGAACGTAAGCCCTTGTAACGATTTTCAAGATCGATCGCAAACGCCATGCTATCTGCCATGCCATAACGACACCATGTTGATCCGACACAAGATTTTACGGTTCGTACCGATTTACCATAGGCGTGTCCAGTTTCAAAACCCGCATCCACCAGTAACTGCCATATTTGAGGCAATTGATGTAACTGGGCGCCAAATAAATCAATTCGCTGACCACCGGTTATTTTGGTATAAAGTTTAAATTGCTGTGCGACTTGGCCTAATATAATTAATTTTTCAGGGGTAATTTCACCTGCAGGAATACGCGGCACAACCGAATAAGTACCGTCTTTTTGCATATTGCCAAGGTAAATATCATTAGTATCTTGCAGGCCGACATGCTGTGGCTCCAAAATATAATCATTCCAAAATGAAGCTAAAATTGAACTAACAGCAGGCTTACAAATATCACAACCTAATCCTGATCCATATTCAGTTAATAGAGCACTAAAGGTTTTAATTTTCTTAACTCGAATAATGTCGGCTAACTGCTGGCGGCTATAGCTAAAATGCTCACATAAATGGTGATTCACTTGATGGCCTAACGCTGCTAATTCGGTTTGCATAATTTGTTTAGCAAAACTAGCACAGCCGCCGCAGCCGGTACTGGCCTTAGTAATCGTTTTAAGCTCAGCCATATCGCTACAACCATTAGCAACCGCTTGACGAATATGACCTTTCGTAACATCAAAACATGAGCATACTTGCGCCTCATCACCAAGGAGATCATCACTCGCTGTCAGTTGAGAACTCGCTGCTAACGCCTTCGGCATTAATAATAACGACGGTGGAGTGGGTAATGGCTGCTGATTGAGTGTTAATTGTAATAACTGCGAATACTGTTCAACATTACCAACTAATACTGCTCCAAGTAATTTATCACCTTGCTTGGAAACAATGATCCGTTGGTAACTCTGCTCAATATCATGAGATAACGTAAACACTTGAGCGGCATCAACATCATGATGAACGTCGCCGATACTGGCGACATCAACTCCTAACAATTTCAATTTGGTGCTCATATCTGCACCCGTAAATGCCGCCTCAATACCACATACCGTCGACGCTGCCACCCGTGCCATTTTATAGCCCGGCGCCACCAACCCAAAAATACGGTTATTCCATAACGCACACTCACCAACGGCATAAATATCAGCATCACTGGTTTGGCATTGATCATTAATCACAACCCCACCACACTCACCTACTGTCAGCCCCGCTTGTTTTGCTAGCGTGTCTTGCGGGCGAATACCTGCTGAGAAAACCACCATATCTGTTTCTAATTCGGTGTCATCGGCAAAAATAAGTTTATAGCGGCAACGATCGCCAGTGACGATTTTCTCGGTTGCTTTACTGGTATGGACATGTACGCCTAATGCTTCAATTTTTTGCCGTAATACCGCACCGCCGCCTTCATCCAACTGCACCGCCATTAACTGCGATGCAAACTCAACCACATGAGTTTCCAAAGCCATATTTTGCAGCGCATTTGCCGCTTCGAGTCCAAGTAAACCACCACCAATCACCACCCCAACTCGACTGCTGTTACCTGATGCCGCAATGGCCTTTAAATCATTAATGGTGCGATAGACATGACAATGTTGACCATCATTACCCGTAATCGGTGGTACAAAGGGGTATGATCCAGTTGCCAAAATCAACTGATCATAATCAATCTTTTTCCCCTGCGCGGTAACAACGTATTTATGCTCTCGATTAATGGCTGTTACTTGTTGATTAACATGGTAACCAACCCCTGCTTGTTGATAATCAACTTCATCGACAAGGGCTAAATCTGCCGCCGTTTTACCGCTGAAATAATGACTCAGTTGCACTCGATCATAAGCTAAACGATCTTCTTCAGAGAAAGTCACCAATCTGATGTCATTAGTACTATCAAGGGCTAATACCTGCTCAATAAAATGATGCCCAACCATGCCATTACCAACAATAACCACTTGCTTTTTATTCATGTTACTCTCCCTGTTTTTATGCCAACTTGCGATGTTTATTCATCGACATCAGCGCATCCATTTGAGGTTGATACCACGCTAAGCTGTCACTTAAACTCACCACCTCACCAATAATAATTAATGCTGGAGAGCAAATTTGATGACGGTTAACTTGTTCGGTTAGAGTCGCTAATGTGGCGCTAATGAGTCGCTGTTCAGCAGTGCAGCCTTTTTCTATTATTGCAGCAGGTGTTGCCGCTTTTAATCCTGCTCGTGCGAGTTGCTGACAGATCAGATCAACTTTGGATAATCCCATATAAAACACTAAGGTATGGTTGAGCTTGGCTAATGCTTGCCATTGAATATCAAGATCTTTTTCGGCGTGGACCGTGACTAACGTGCATCCTTGAGACACACCACGATGAGTTAACGGAATTCCTGCATAAGCGCTGCAACCACTCGCAGCTGTAATACCCGGTACAACATCAACCTTGATACTATGCTGGCGTAAATAATGTATTTCTTCACCACCGCGACCAAACACAAACGCATCGCCACCTTTAAGGCGACACACATGTTTTCCTTGTTGGGCTAAGCGCACTAACAACTGATTAATTCCAGCCTGAGTCATGCTTTGTTGGGCTTTGGCTTTTCCGACACATAAGGTTTGGCAGTAAGCTGGAATCAACGCCATAATAGCTGCACTGACTAAACGGTCGTAAACCACCACATCTGCTTGCTCAAGGGTTTTTAAGGCTTTTAATGTTAATAAATCAGGATCCCCAGGCCCAGCACCAACTAACGTCACTGTTCCTGATTGAGACTGGTTATTCGCCGATTGTATTACCTGACACCATTGAATCTCAGCGTCATTAGTCACTAACGAATATTGTTGCGGCTGCAATGGTTTCATTGTTCACCTCTTATTTTAAAATCATCATTACTTTTATTTTTTATTTCATGTTGTTATTTGATACTGTTATTTATTCAGCAATGTTAATGCCAGCCTGTATTTAAAAAACAAATAAAACCATCAAGCACCTGAATTAAAAAAGTAAATATTAATTAATTACCAACAAAGAAAAACTTATTTAAGATATATTAAAAACAATAAACACCGTTATGGTGCAGGATTAATCTACTGTTGCACCAAAATGATTAATAATAAATATTAACCAACCATAATAGCGCTAAAACAAATTAATAAACAAAAAAAACAATAACAAATAAAATCAAATACTTAATTAATAAAAAACGAACACGTAAAATATTTAATGGCTATTGGTACATATGTTGCCTGTATTTATTAATGACCATCTATTATGGCTACATTAATAAAAGGAGCCGTCATCAATGAATAAGAAAAGCTCATGGAAAAAATCAACCTGTGCTTATTGTGGTGTTGGTTGTGGAATAAAGTCACGGTTTAATCATGATGGTCAACTAGAAATAAAAGGTGACGAACAACACCCTGCTAATAAAGGTAAACTGTGTGCAAAAGCATTAACGTTATCAGAAACACTCACCACAAATAATCGTATGCTAACGCCACAAATATTAAATAAACCTGTTAGCTGGAACCAAGCTTTAAATGAAACAGCAAATCAGCTTCAGAATATTATTGATAACTATGGTCCTGATGCGGTTGCGTTTTATGTTTCCGGACAATTACTCACCGAAGATTATTATGTAATTAATAAACTAGCAAAAGGCTTTATTGGCACAGCGAATATTGATACCAATTCACGGTTGTGCATGTCATCAGCTGTCGCAGGCCATCAACGAGCATTTGGTGAAGATTGTGTTGCTGGCTGTTACGATGATTTAGAAGCTGCTGAAGTAGTGATTTTAACAGGATCAAACCTTGCGTGGTGTCATCCCGTACTTTTTCAACGCCTTAAACAAGCACAGCAACAGCATAATACTAAAATTGTGGTAATTGATCCGCGTCATACCGCCAGTTGTGAAATTGCTGATTTACACCTTTCAATTACCCCTGGCAGTGATGTGGCGCTATTTAATGGTTTGCTCAGTTACTTACATCGCAATGACTATGTTGATCAACACTATATCGATATCCATACCAACAATATTACGGCCGCATTAGTGACAGCAACCGCTATAGATCAACAACAGGTAAGCCAATTAACCGGCATTAATGAGCAGCAACTGCACAGTTTCTATCAGCTGTTTGCCACCCATGCACGCACTGTGACGCTATATTCTCAAGGCGTAAATCAATCGGTATCAGGCACAGATAAAGTCAATGCGATCATCAACTGTCATTTAGCGACAGGAAGAATTGGTAAACTCGGCGCGAGCGCTTTTTCTATTACAGGTCAACCTAATGCGATGGGCGGACGTGAGGTTGGTGGCTTAGCAACCACCTTAGCGGCACACCTTAGTTTTGATCAACACGATCATTGGCAATTACTGAGTGATTTTTGGCAAACCGATAAACTGGTGACTAAGCCGGGGCTTAAAGCAGTTGATATGTTTGATGCGATTGCCAATGGATCAATAAAAGCAGTATGGATCATCGCTACTAATCCCGCCGCAAGTTTACCTAACAGCAATAAGATCAATCAGGCATTAGCTCAATGTCCGTGTGTGATCGTCTCAGATTGTGTCGATAATAACGATACGCTACGCCATGCTACAATCAAACTTCCAGCTCAAGGTTGGAGTGAGAAATCAGGCACTGTCACCAATTCTGAGCGTTGTATTTCCCGTCAACGACGTTTAGTTCCAACTCAAGGCGAAGCTAAACCCGATTGGTGGATAATCACTCAAGTCGCACAAAGAATGGGATTTGAACGCCAGTTTAATTACATCAATGAAGCTCAAATCTTTGCCGAACATGTTGCATTAACAGCAACCAATAATCACCCAACTCAAAGCCCACGTTTACTTAACCTTAGCGGATTAAGCAACTTAACTGCTAACGATTATGACCATTTATTGCCTCAGCAATGGCCAATTAACAGCGATGGCATTAGCCACCAGCGATTATTTAGTGACGGTATTTTTCCCACTCAAGATGGACGAGCGTGTTTTATTGCAACCCCTTATCGTCCAGTGATAACTCAAGCTTCAGCGGTTTATCCCTTATTACTCAATACCGGCAGAATTCGAGATCAATGGCATACCATGACACGCACAGGACTTGCGGCTTCGCTGGCTGATCATATTCAACAACCATTAATATCAATACACCCAACAGATGCCAATCACTACCAAGTTATAGATAATCAATTAGTAACGGTAACCAGCCACTACGGCGAAGCTATTTTTCGAGTGCGGATTACCACCGCTGTTAAACCCCAGCAGGTATTTATCGCCATTCATTGGACTCAACATACGTCATCTGCAGGCAGTGTTTGCGCGCTCATTGGTGAACAACGCGATCCGATTTCAGGACAGCCACAATATAAAGCGACCGCTGTTCAACTATCACCACTCACCTATACTACCGATGCTATCTTAACGACCACCACCACAATTGCATTGACTGAGCTGAGTGCATCAACAGCACTCTATTGGGTATGTAAAAAAGTAGCAGCAGGTTATCAATATTTTATCAGCTCAAATCTGACCTCAAGCGCTTTAGAGAAAATATTAATGGCCCACTTCATGCACTCGACGCAACACGACTTACGAGCCATTACTCACAATAGCCGTCGTGCTGTGATATTTAACAATAATCGCTGCCTAGCTTCAGTGGTTATTCATCCCCATAATAGCCACTATTACAACACCATATCGGCAAATATTATTGGCAATGACGTTAACGATATTAACGTCCATAAATTCCTTAACGGTGAAGATAAGCTTAGTGCCTCTGACATTGTTTGTGTGTGTAAACAAATAACTAAACAACAACTTATTGATACGATCACCAATCATAAAATACAGGATCTATCGACGTTAAGCCGTATTACAACCGCAGGTACTGGCTGTGGTGGTTGTTGCCATGAAATAAACACCTTGCTCAACACCACCGGCGCGAATTAGTTAACCACTACATGTGATACTTTATTTGGCGATGTTTTATTTGATATTGCGTAATGTATCCACTTTCGTTTGAATTAACTGCTTTATTAATTCAGATAACCACATAATACGCGGATGGTGACTATCACGCTGTAAAGTCACCATATCGATATTAAAATCGGGAATATCGATCGGTGGCGTGCACAGAGTTAAACTGTCATCAATCAGATCAGAACGCCCCACCATTTCAGCCATCACCGCCACCATTTTTCTGCCGACTAACATCCGTCTAACGGTTAAAAAACGGGTTGTACCTAAAACCACATTGCGTTTTAATCCTGAATCCGCCAAGGTTTTATCCACTTGAGTGGTTAAGCATTCATTAGCGGTCACAATGATTTGAGGAGTATTTAAATAGGTTGATAGATCAATCGGGATTTGAGTTTGCATCACACTATTATCAAAAGTACACAGGTGCTTCTCACGGTATAAAAAAGTCGTTAATACATGATCGGGTAAATCATTAAATACTCCAATACAGACATCCGTGTTGTGTGCAGTTAATAAATTAACGCAATTTTCACTATCAACAGGTTTAAAAATCACTTTGGCATGTGGTGCTAGCTGCTGCAATGTATCAAAGATATCAGGGCCAAATATTTGCTCGGCGTAATCACTGACACCAATAATAAACTTCCCTTCATAGCCTTGCGGCTCAAACACTGCTGACGGCAAAATATCTTGACTGAAAATAGCGAGAATCATCGCTACTTTAGGCGCTACTTCTTGGGCTCTGGTTGTCGGTGACATTTGATTACCCACCCGCTCAAACAACGGATCTTGTAATAACTCTCGTAGTCGTTTCAGATTATAGCTGGTTGCAGGTTGGCCTAAATGCAGCTTTTTCGACGCAGCTGATACACTTTTAAAGTGATATAGCGCATCAAATGTCAGTAATAAATTGAGATCTACGCCGCGCCAATTAATTTCTTTCATCGTGATTTAAGTCGCCAAAGGTTATCGAATTCACTAATAGTAATTATAAAAACGTTCAATTTAAATGATAACTATAAAACAAATATACTGCTCGCTATTCCCAAGACTGTTTTATGTCATCTCGCGGCAATAAGATCACTGACTGAGGTTGCTCGGTTGTGGGATAAGCTTTGGTTTAATAAATTGGACTTACAACATGACTGCAATAACGAATACCGACTCAATGTGGCATAATCGAAATTATATACGCCTGCTTGCTGCACAAATTACCTCTCTTATCGGTACCGGTGTCAGCTCAGTTTGCCTTGCTTTGCTTGCCTATAATTTGGCAGGGAATAATGCCGGACTGGTGTTAAGCATTGCGTTTGCCATTAAAATGGTGGCTTATATTGGCCTAGCACCTATCTTTGGCGCTATTGCTCACCGCTTACCCAAACAACCAACCCTGATTATATTAGACATTGCACGTGCACTGATGTTTTTATGCCTGCCGTTTGTAACCCATGTATGGCAAGTTTATGGATTAATGTTTGCGATCAATGCTTGTTCAGCTGGGTTTTCGCCGCTGTTCCAATCAATATTACCCACAGTACTACCCAATAAGCATCAATACGCTACGGCACTTTCTTTAAGTCGAATGGCGTATGATTTAGAGCAGATAATCAGTCCCATCTTAGTTGCGCTACTGCTAACGGTTATTCAATTTAAACTGTTATTCACCCTTGATGCTGCCACTTTTATTATTTCTGCAGGACTAATTTTATGCTGTAGTTTGCCTAAGCGTACACCTGCCATTGCAACAAAAATCACTTTAAATAGCTTAACTCAAGGCATCAGCAACTATTTAGGTAAACCATCACTTAAAGCATTATGGTTTGCTTATTTAGCCGCAGCCAGTGCCTCAGCAATGGTATTGGTTAACACTGTGGTTTATGTACATGACATTCTCCAAGGCAACCAAACTCAAACAGCGTTAGCATTAATGGTGACAGGTTTAGGTTCGATGATTGTCGCGCTGCGATTACCTAAATTACTGGATAAATATACTCCGCAACATTTTCATTGGTTAGGATTAACCATTATTTGTGGCACTTTTTTAATCGGAGCACTGACTCCTGGCTGGATAGGCTTTAGCTGTGTCTGTTTTGCCATGGGGATGGGAATGTCGTTTATTCAAACGTCGGCAGGGCTGATTATTACCAAAGCTTGCGATAGCAACAATGAAGATACTGGACCGTATTTTGCTGCCCATTTTTCATTAACCCATTTTTGGTGGTTAATTACCTATTTAGTGGCGGGAATGAGCGTTAAGTTCTTGGGATTAAGCTACGGCTATATGATCATGGGAGGATTAGCGGTTATAAGCTTTATTATTTATGCACGATTAAATCATAGCACTACATCATAACAATAATGCCAGCATTGGAACGCTTTTAATCTCTAAGTTCGAAAAATGCTGGCGTTTATTGAGTCACAACAATGATGGTTTACAATTCCTCAACTGCAGAAGTAAAGCCATGAGCTGATAAGTTAAACCCTGCAATATCGACATACTCTTTCTTTTGAAATAAGGTCAATACTCGATCCATATTACCGCCATTATTACCTGCATAAGCATGCGCAGTGCAATTATGGGTGCTTGGATTGTAATTGGTACTTACCCGTAATACGACTTCGTCAGCAACATTAAGATTGCTAAATGCTGGAACATATAACCAATTTTTGCATGCTGTAGCTTGCGTTTCCATATGATCAAGAAAATCAATACGTGATAACCGCTGACCATTGCCTGTAAAATGGAAAATATAGGTCTGATTACCAAAATCAGTTTTAGTCACAATTTCATTTTTAGCAGGAAGAACTTGATAGCTATTATGCTGGGTTGTACCAGCAAATGCAGCGGGAGCCACGAAAGATAAAGAAAGCAATAATGTAGAAATAACGGTGGTTCGGTTAAGCACAGCAGTAGACTCCAATGGCAAATGTCGCTAACAGTCATCTAATATGCCCATTAGCGATAATAACACAATAGTTTTTACGTCAATTTTATGGTTAACCACCGTATTTATACATATTTAAAGCGATTACATTAATCTATCAACACTAATGAATCCAAAATCCCTTTACCGCTGTGAATACCACCTTCGTTTTCAGTCGCAGGCTTACTACGAATTAAATACCCAGCATAACCATCAAAGTCGGTGACAGGCTTACCATTGAAATAGGCACTAAATAGCCCGATTTCACTGACTAAGTCCGTCACTACTGTTGCCTGTGCATCGCGAATAGCCACAGTTGGCATCTCACGTTCGTGGGGATATAAACGCTGCATCAATGCCCATGCATCATATTCTGCCGCAGTTAATGTTGCTAGCGTTGCACTAATATCGTCACCAAATACACAATGACCGCCACCTTCACCCTGATTTTTTAGTACCCATTCAGCCTTGATTGCTTGCGTATTAAACCAAGCAATGGTTGTGGCTGTAATTGGCTTCATTTCAGCTAAGACACTTTTTACTAACTCGGCTTCTGCAATGGTTAACCCCCAACGCAAATACTGTTGAGCTGGCATCGTGGTTAATAACATTTGCATGGTTTTACTGGTTGCAAGTTGTTGACCTACGGTAGCATTTAAAGCGACGTGATGTTGCTCAATAAACACTCGCATTTGACTCAAGGTATAACAGCAAACCGCCTCATGCAGTGCTGGCGCACAATAATCTGAATATTGATAACCTGCACGTAAATACACCACATCAATCGCACCAACACCTTCAAGCAGTAACCGTTGACCAACTCCTGTTGATAACTGCGCACTTAATTGTTCAAAAGTACGTCTGACCGTGCGTATTCCTTGTTGTTGTAACGCAGCCTCTAAAAGGTGTTGATCATAAACATTATCTTCATTTGGCTGCACCACCATCAAAAACACTGGTGCACCTTGCTCATTAAAATCCGCTTTTATATTGCGAGCAGCAGTCTCAATTCCTAACGCTAATTGAGTCAGCCCTTGGTTTACTAACGGTGTAGCTGAACGGTTTTCTAGCCATGCTTGATAAATTTCAGGCCATTGATGTTGCACAAATTGATGCAGTTCAGTTGCACGTTGACCAAACGGTGCCATACCGGCAGCAATACCATTAAATTCAATAACTTTTGCACCATATTGACGATCATCCATAAAATCGGTTCGCATCAGTAACAACGGCTGACGCGCAGGTTCAATACACTGACTAGCATTGCCATGAATTTGCTGATGCAATGCCATTAAGCGCCCAAAGAAAGGATCCGCTTGCGCCATATCCCCCAATGCTGACTGCAAAAAATCATGATCTTCAGAGACATTACTGATCAATTTCGTCAATAGTGGTACGACTTGGCATAAATGACGATACACCTCACGCTCAATCGTCATTGGTGCAATACTAAAGGGACAATGTCTGGCGCTATTATCCGCTTGGCGAAAAGCGACACCATGCATAATTGCCCACTCACAAATATCTTCAATGGTCTGTTGTGCAATCACAGCTTTATTATTGCTATTCATAGTTTAATCGCTCTTAAATACAGCTGAAAGTTATCTATGGCTTCAAACAATAACGCTATTTCAATCAAGGTTAAGTGTCGTCACCATTAATTCCACAATACTAGAAATATAGTTTTAATTTGTATCTATAGCAACAGCTATCAATGCTAATCAACCTCACTCTACAACTTTTTAAAAAGTTCCCCCCATAAAACTCGAACAAAAAACAATCATTTAGACTGTGATACCGATCAAACTTAGATTTAATCACCACCATCAACAATAAAAGTAGTTGATACCGCTTTAATTAACCACAAAAATAGTTGCACATTCCAACAAAGTTGACCTAACCTATAAACATACCAATAACAAATACCCACATTCCAATAACACAAAATCAAGGTTGATTATTATGATCCTAGGTGTACCAAAAGAAATTAAAACTCATGAATACCGTGTTGGCATGGTTCCAGCAGCAGTAAAAGAAGTTGTTTCTCATGGACATAGCGTATATATCGAAACTCAAGCAGGCTCGGGAATCGGTTTTAGCGATCAAGATTATATCGACGCAGGCGCGCAAATTTTACCAACAGCGGCCGAGGTATTTTTCGAGTCAGAAATGATTGTTAAGGTTAAAGAACCGCAAGCGATTGAGCGCGCTATGCTACGTGAAGGCCAAATTCTATTTACTTACCTCCACCTTGCCCCCGATCCAGCTCAAACAGAAGATCTTATTCGCAGTAAAGCAATTTGTATTGCCTACGAAACAGTAACAGATAAACATGGACGCTTACCTTTACTCGCACCGATGTCTGAAGTTGCAGGACGAATGTCGATTCAAGCGGGTGCATTTGCACTTGAAAAATCACGTGGTGGACGCGGCATGTTATTAGGTGGCGTTCCAGGGGTTGAGCCCGCAAAAGTCGTTATCATTGGTGGCGGTGTAGTGGGTAATAATGCTGCTCAAATGGCACTAGGGTTGCAAGCCGATGTAGTAATTTTAGACCGCAATATTGACGTGCTACGTCAGCTTGATGTGCAATTTAATGGCAAACTAAAAACCGTTTATTCAACCAATGATGCTATTGAGCGCCATGTCTTAGAGGCTGATTTAGTGATTGGTGGAGTGCTGGTTGTCGGTGCTGCTGCACCTAAACTTGTCACCGCTGAGATGATCAAAAAAATGAAACCTGGTGCAGCTATCGTTGATGTTGCGATAGACCAAGGCGGTTGTGTTGCGACATCACATGCCACTACTCATGATGATCCTACTTATATTGTTGATGATGTCGTGCATTATTGTGTGGCAAATATGCCAGGGGCAGTTGCGCGTACTTCAACAGTTGCACTTAATAACGCAACTTTGCCTTACATTGTTGAACTTGCTAATAATGGCTATCAACAAGCCCTTCAAAACAACCCGCATTTATTAAATGGGTTAAATGTTTATCGTGGCCACATTACCTGTCAAAGCGTAGCTCAAGCTCTTGATTTACCTTATGTCTCGGCAGAAAGCGTTCTCGCCTAATTTATAATTCTTCAATAAGGCTTCTATTGCAAAATAGAAGCTTTTTTATTTCTCTAAGCTCAACATCACACCGATAACTACGCTCATGCGAACATCAATACCGATACCAACATACCTATAATAAAATACTAATATAAAGGTCAGTTATATGCCTTACCCTAATGCAGAAACACTTTCTAATCATAATAAGCAAAACCTAACTAAACACGATAAAACGTGGATCATTAGCCTGTTCGGCACCGCCGTCGGGGCGGGGATCTTATTTTTACCGATTAATATTGGTGTCAGTGGACTCTGGCCATTAATTGTCATGGCATTGCTGGCAGGCCCTATGACATTTCTTGCCCATCGCGGCTTAGCACGGTTTATTTTATCGTCTCAACAACCTCAAGCCGAATTTACCGATGTGGTTGAAGAACACTTTGGCCATAAATTTGGCTTGATGATTTCAGTATTATATTTTCTGTCTATTTTCCCCATTTTGATGATTTATGGCGTTGGCTTAACCAATACTGTTGAAAGCTTTATTGTCCACCAGTTACAGATGACCCCTCCACCACGAATATTACTTTCAGGGATATTAGTCACCTTAATGATCGGCGTTATGCTAACTAATGAAAAAATGGTATTACGCGCGTTTGAGATTATTGTTTATCCGTTAGTATTTATTTTATTTGGATTGTCTATTTATCTAATCCCACACTGGCAAATGCCTGATTTTGCAACCGTACCTAGCGCCTCCGATTTTGGTAAAACCCTTTGGCTTGCTATTCCAACCACTATTTTTGCGTTTAGTCATACTGCTGCTATTTCCAGTTTTTCTGTCGCTCAAAAACGTCATTACGGCGCTCAGGCTAGTACTAAGGTCGATTACATTTTAAAACACACTTCGATGATGCTTATCACCTTCGTATTGTTGTTTGTGTTTTCATGTGTACTGAGTCTTTCTCCTGCTCAATTAGCGGAAGCGAAAGTACAAAACATTTCAATTTTGTCGTACCTTGCCAATGAGATGAATAGCAGCGTGATTGAATCATTAGGGCCTTTTATTGCATGTATTGCCATCACCTCTTCTTTCTTTGGTCATTTTCTCGGTGGCCGTGAAAGTCTAAACGGCATTATCACTAAACACACCAATATCACGCCTAAACTCGCCAACAAACTCACCATCGCGATATTATTTATATCAGTATGGTATGCCGCAGTCATTAACCCTAGTGTACTCAGCATTATGGAAACCTTTTCCGGTCCGGTAATTGCTATGATTTTGTTTATCATGCCAATGTATGCAATTAGAAATATTGAATCACTAAAAAAGTACCGCGGTAAAATAAGTAATGCTTTTGTGACTGTGATTGGTTTAATTGCCATTTCAGCGATTATATTTAACCTACTTTAAATCCTCTTTGTTAATCCAAATAGCCAACCTTTAACGGTTGGCTATTATTTTATTGTTGCCAAAATAGTTTGTTGAAAATCATGGTAGATTAGAAATAGACACTTTATGCTAATGAGAAATTAATGATTCTTTAGTGACATCTAATTAACAAAACGATAAAAATACCATGCAGACAAAAAATCATAATATGCTCGGTGCGATGTTAATTATCGTTGCGACCTTGTCATTAACCCTTAAAGACAGTGCTGATAAATATCTGATACAACACGGTTATCATCCAATTCAAATGGTATTTTTTAGGTTTGCGATCCCCTTTTTATGCATGCTTATCTTTATGCCTAAACAAACTAAAACCGCCATTTTTGCTACTAACGCTAAGTTAATCTTACGGGCAGTGTTGTTTTTAGTTTGTGCGGTGACGTCAGTGATTGCGTTAAAATATATACCGCTGGAAATGTATATCATCATTGTGCAAATGGGCAGTATCGCCTATATGCTCGGTGGTACATTATTTTTCAAAGAAACCCTGACCCCAATAAAAATCATCGCAACCTTATTGGGCTTTATTGGCGTGGTGGTGGTGATTAACCCGACCAATATAACAGGCTTACAGTGGGTGTATTTATTGCCTTTATTGATTGCGGTAACAAACTCTGGTTACAACCTGATCACTAAAACCATTGATTCTAAGATCTCGCTACTGTCGGTGCTGATTAATTCGTTTTTTATTCTTGGTACAATTGCAAGCTTGCTGCTCATCATTCAGCCGCAGATGTGGAAAACTCCAACCCTGACAGCATTACCCTACTTTATCACTATTCCTATCGTCACCATTGTGTCGCAGCTGTGTTTAATTAAAGCGATGAACATTGCCGAAGCATCCCATGTGGCACCGTTTTTTTACTTTCAAATTGTATTTTCTTGCATCTTTGGCTACTGGTTATTTGATGAATTGCCAACCTATAACACCCTTGGTGGCGGACTATTTATTGTGATCGCAGGCCTGCTAATTACCTACTCTAATTATCGTTCAATAAAAAAAGTCGCAGCTAATCAAGGCTAACATCAATCCATCTAGTATATTTTAATCAACATGGTCGCTTATTGAGTTAGAGATTCGATTCAAATAAGCGTATGTTGAAGTTATATACTAATAATGAATAGCTAAAGGCGACTCGCTATGCCGCATAATGTTTTTATTCTACATTCAAAATACCCACCTTCTGGTGACCAACCACAGGCGTTAGCTAAACTGATTGATGGCGTTGAGCAAGGCGTTACTCACCAGACTCTAAAAGGGGTAACAGGATCAGGCAAAACCTTCACGATGGCGAATATGATCCATCGCTTACAACGCCCAACACTGATTTTGGCACATAACAAAACCCTCGCCGCGCAACTTTATAGCGAAATGAAACGCTTCTTTCCTGAAAACGCGGTCGAATATTTTGTATCTTATTATGATTACTACCAACCTGAAGTTTATATTCCCGGTAGTGATCGCTTTATTCGTAAAGACTCTGCCATTAATGAGCAACTTGAACGGTTACGATTATCGACCACTAAATCCTTAATCGAGCGTAAAGATGTGATTGTAGTGGCATCGGTTTCGGCTATTTATGGCTTAGGCGATCCCGACCAATACCGCGCCGTACAAATTCCGCTATTTGTTGGCGCAACAATTACTCGCCAAGACTTTATTCAACGTTTAACCGCACTTCAATATAACCGCTGTGATCGCACCATTGAACGCGCCACGTTTCGAGTTCATGGTGATGTATTTGATATTTATCCTGCCGACTCTGAATCCAAAGCAGTACGAGCAGTATTATTTGATGATCAGGTTGAAACTCTGCAATGGCTAGATCCATTAACAGGCAAAGTAGAAGGCGATATTGAGCACTACTTTGTATCCCCAAAAACCTTGTATGCGGCCTCCAAAGAAAAGCTCACTCAAGCAGCGGTTAAGATACAGCAAGACTTAGCATTACGCGTTACTGAACTTAATCAGGATAATCGAATTATTGAAGCAGCTCGGTTATATGAACGTACCATGCATGATATCGAAATGATGCAGCAACTAGGCTACTGCTCTGGACTTGAAAATTATGCCAGTTATATCAATGAGCGTGATGCGACGTTACCACCGATTACCTTATTAGATTATTTACCTAAAGACGGGTTATTATTTATTGATGAATCACATGTGATGGTGCCGCAAATATCGGCAATGCAACGCAGTGATCAAAGCCGCAAAGAAACGCTAATTGATTATGGTTTTCGCTTACCGTCAGCCAAAAATAACCGCCCGCTCACATTCAGTGAATTTGAAAAAATAAAACCACAAACGATCTTTGTATCAGCAACACCTGGCGACTATGAGCTTAAGCAATCTCAAGGCCATGTTGTCGAACAAATTATTCGCCCAACAGGTTTACTCGATCCGATTGTTGAAGTGCGGCCGCTCGCTACTCAAATTGATGATTTACTAGAACAAATAGCGCAACGCGTCATAAAAGATGAACGGGTATTAGTCACCACCCTGACCAGAAAAAGTGCCGAGTCTTTATATGAATTAATGCAGCAACACGATATTAAAGTCAGCTATATTCATGCCGATGTCAAAACCCAACAACGGGTAGAGATCATCGATGCGCTTCGCCAAGGTCAGTATGATGTGTTAATCGGTATCAACTTATTACGCGAAGGGCTAGATATTCCAGAAGCGTCGTTGGTAGCGATTCTGGATGCGGATCATGCAGGTTTCTTACGTTCTACCCAAGCCTTAATTCAAATCATTGGTCGAGCCGCCCGTAATGCCAACGGTAAAGCCATTTTATATGCCGATAAAATCACCCCTGCGATGAAAAACGCGATTGATGAATCACAGCAGCGTCGTCAGCGCCAACAGTTCTATAATCAAGCGCATCAGATTACGCCAACCTCATCGCAGCGTAGTGCCATCACAGCCACAGATGAAGGCATCCACTCAGCTGAGTTTTGTGCCAATATTGCAGATTTGTGCCAGCAGATCACTGCCACTGAGAAAGGATTATTAACCGCTTGTGATAATAATAATGATACCCAAATACAATCAATAAGAGCCGAGCTTGATAAACTATATCGGCAGTTTATTTATATGTAATCTTCATCAATATCGAGTAGCGATAATAACCTATTCGCTACTCGATATTGATAGTTACTAACCTCATCGATGCTCAACAAGAGTTATTTTTCCATCAGCCCTTTACTGTGAAAATATTCCGCCATAAATGGACGCGACTCTTTTGAAAGGGTTTTAGTAACGGTGTTAGACCAATCTTGGTGTTTATTATGGCTTGAACGCTGCTGGTAATATGCCATCGTTTGTTGATCATATTGTGCTAACAGTGGTTTATTTAATGGCTGATACTCATTTTGATGTAAAATCATAGCCATTGGTAAACGCGGTTTTAATTGTGGATCTTGCGCTGGTACACCTAAACACATACCAAATAAAACCGCACAATACGGCGGTAAGTTAAGTAGTGCATCAACCTCATGCGGATGATTACGCAGCCCACCAATATACACGCCACCAAGACCCATTGATTCCGCAGCGACTAAACAGTTTTGCGCCATAATGCCGCTATCAATTGCACCAATTAAGGCTAACTCAGTATATTCAGGTTTGATCTCAGTGCTAATTGAATAATGACGTTGATAATCAATACAAAACACCAAAAACTCGGCCGCTTGAGCAACATAAGGTTGAGCACCAGCAAGGTGCGCCAATGCTGCTCGCTTATTTGGATCAGTGATACGAATAATAGAGGTCGCTTGGATCATACTTGAGCTAGAAGCCGCAATACCTGCCGCAATGATCGCATTTAATTGCTCATCAGAAATAGCAGCGTCAGTAAAACTGCGGATCGAGCGATGATTGAGTATTGTTTCAATTGTGGTGTTCATAACAAGCAGCCTATAAAAAGATTTAATTAACCATAATATTAATCACCAAAGCTGCAACAATTTTTTCAGTAATCTATTTTATCAACCTATATTAAATCAAGTATCACCACACTCGGTTGAATATGATATCGTCGATAGCAAATTATTGAGAGATAAGGAGTTACTCAATGAAGCTTAGTCATCTTGATCATTTAGTATTAACAGTCGCTAATATAAATGTGAGTGCTAACTTTTATCAACGGGTGCTTGGCATGGAGTTAATCACCTTTGGCGATAATCGGTTTGCACTTCGGTTTGGTAATCAAAAGATCAACCTCCACCAGCATGGCGCAGAATTTGAGCCTAAGGCCGCCACGGTGCAAGTTGGCAGTGCTGATTTATGTTTTATTGCGACTACTGCTCTCGATAAGGTTCAACAACATCTGCAAACGCAAGATGTCATTATTATCGAAGGCCCAGTTGAACGCACTGGCGCAACGGGAAAAATCATCTCGCTTTATTTTCGCGATCCCGATGGTAATTTAATTGAAGTTGCAAATAAGCTTTAAATTAAATAGTTATTTTTCGGCGTGTTACGATTTGCTTAAATAGTGTTAATTGTTTTTCCGATAATTGACCGTGATGAATTAACGTTTGATTTAAGTTACTTAAATAATCACGCTCCCAATGGGTTAAAGATTCAGAATGCAATAACAACACCGTATTCACTTTATGCATTAACTCAGTATCCTGCGCCATCGCCTTTTTCACTCACCTTAATTAACATCGAGTATTGATATCATCACTCAACAGCATTAACAATCCCTTTCAAGCAACTATCGTCATTACTGTCAGGAAATTCAATTCTCCCATTATAGCCACCATAGATACCAATTTGCCATTGCCATTGCCATTGCCATTGCCATTGCCAACAGTGAATGCCAAACCAAATCCCGTCATTCCCTACAGTGAGGTTACGAACGAGATAGGGAATCTACTCACAGCGCGTTGGGTTTTCAAACTAAATATATTACTGCCCTATTTTGTGATTACTCTCGGGATTAATAACTAAAAATGTATCTGATTTATAATGGTTTTTATATTATGAAGAGATAAATACGCGTGCATGTTCAAAGGGCACATTGGGGCATGTTGTTATATCAATCAGCTGGAAATAATATGAATTATAAAGAAAAGTTAAAATCTGATAGATTTCGTTCTTCCACTATTGAAGGTCGAAATTTCAACGAAGAAATGGAAAGTGATCGTGGTAGAGCAGTGAACTCTGCCGCTGTAAGGCGCTTACAACAGAAAACACAAGTTTTTCCATTAGAATCTAATGCAGCTGTACGAAGTCGTTTAACGCACTCTCTAGAAGTTCAGCAGGTCGGTCGCTACATAAGTAAAATTATTCTCAAAGAGTTGGGTAAGCAGGGGATTGATCTCTCAGAGTATTCGGAGGGTTTTGTTAGTGCAGTCGAAGTATCATGTTTGCTGCATGATATCGGTAATCCACCATTTGGTCATTTTGGCGAAGAAGCTATTAATTTATGGACAAAGACCTTTCTTGCTGACTTAATAAATGATGCTTTTGATAAGGAACCAAATTGCCAGAAATTTATTAAGGATCTTTGTAATTTTGAAGGTAATGCGCAGGGGATCAGGCTACTACATCAAATACAAGCTTTGAATCTTACATATACGCAATTGGCTTGTTTGATAAAATATACTAGAGCTGCTTACGAAGATAAGCCGTCATCGAATGATAAATTCTCCTACAGGAAAAAAAAGCCAGGCTTTTACCTAACGGAAGAAGACTTGTATAAATCTATACAAGAAAATCTTGCTATTGAAGATGGTGCTAGATTTCCTTTAACCTATATTATGGAAGCAGCGGATGATATATCTTACTGCATAGCAGACGTTGACGATGCAATCGATAAAGGTATTCTTTCAATAGGTAAACTTCATTCTGAAATAGCAAGAATATGGGAATCTTTTCGCGGTAAAGAGGATATTGATGATACTGTTGTAGATGACGGGTACTTGCTAAAAATTTCTGAAAAAGCAATGGAAAAAGCTAAAGAGCAGAAATTCAATAGTAACCATGCTTATATTTTGACCCTTCGTACAACATTAGTTAATGATCTTGCGCACTATGCAGCTAGTCGTTATGTAGAAAACCATGATTTGGTTTTTTCGGGAGCTTTTGACGAGTCTCTACTCGATGGGTGCGATAAGTATAACCTAGCAACTGAGACTTTAAGGCTTCTATCAGTAGATAATGTATTTAATCACGCTGAAGTAGAAAACTTGGAATTAAAAGGATATGCAGTCATCTATGGTTTATTGAGAATATACTCTCCACTGATTAAACTACCATTTTCGGAGTTTAAGACTTTAGCACAAAGTAACAGATTAAAAAGCCATCCGATTGAAACACGTTTATTTCATAAGCTATCAAGTAAACATAAGAATACTTACTTTTCTGTAGTGTCTGATCTTTATGACGTCGAGAGTCCCTCAAATGCTCAGAGGTTAACAGAGATCTACCATCGTTCGAGATTGGTAATTGACTATATTAGTGGAATGACTGATGGTTTTGCTCTAGAGGAATATCAAAACCTTAGCGCATCGAAGTAATTGATATAACAAATAAGGATATGCACCGCGCAGACGACACCTATTTGAAATATCAGGTAGCCAAATCCACCTTATATAAATATTGCCAATATCATCAAGGGTGATTCTCAAAATAAATCGAGAGTTATCCTTGGTGTCACCCCATCAATTAAATTCATTGGCTTCTTTAAGGCTCAAGCACGCCTTGAGTAGATCACGGATAGCTTCGTTCCTCAACTTTCGAGATGACGAATAATGGGCTGAGTGCATGCCAAGCCCCTATCCCACTCAAACCTCACAGCCAAAAATAACACTATCGGACTAACTTAAGAGTTTAGTGAGATCATAGTTTACAAAATCTGACCATTTTATTTAGCCGCTGAATCATGTTCAATAAGCAGTACTATTATTTATAGATTATTCTATTTACACATTTTTGAGATTGCACATGCTTTCAGTATTCAACGCCGCAGAATTGTTCTCACTCATTCTTACTCTCGCGACCTTAATAACAGGTATTGTGTTCGCGTTAGATAAGTTCGTTTGGCAACCAAAACGTAAAGAGCAGCCACAGCAAAGTCGAGCTGGTTGGGTTGATCAAGCACGCTCACTGTTTCCGGTGTTGTTTGCCATTTTGATTATTCGATCTTTTATTATCGAACCTTTTCAAATTCCAAGTGGCTCAATGCAACCAACCTTGCTGCCGGGTGATTTTATTGGGGTAGAAAAATTTGCTTACGGACTCCGTGATCCTATTTTCCACAAAACCTTAATTCCCACAGGCAAGCCGCAACGTGGTGACATTACCGTATTTATTGATCCATCTAACCCAAAGATCGATTTAATCAAACGTATTGTTGGTTTACCGGGTGATACCGTTATTTACCAAAACAAAACTCTGTATATTAAACCTGCTTGTAATGGTCAAAAAGTCTGCCCTGTCGCGCAAGAAGTGCCTAAACAATATGTGGGCTTAACTAACTTTACTGAGCAAGGGGTGCGGTTAGATGAATACAACGAGCAACTAGGCAAAGTTAATCATCACATTTTGCGTGATCCTGCATTGCCTGAACAACTTTACCGTTATTACCAGCAGCCAGGTTCACCAATGGGCGAATGGGTTGTACCAAAAGGCCATTACTTTGCGATGGGTGATAATCGAGATAATAGTTTAGATAGCCGTTACTGGGGCTTTATGCCAGAGCAAAACTTAGTCGGCAAAGCGACCTTTATTTGGATCAGCTTTACGTTCAACCATAATCCAAATTCAATGTGGCCACACTGGTTACCTGATGGAGTTCGCTTCCACCGTATTGGTCGCATTCACTAGCACCACCGCAACCAGTAAGCTCAAATTAAAAAAGCCGATATGCTAATACCATGTCGGTTTTTTTTAACCTAAATGTTTTCATGCTACAGCGCTGAGAGTTTGAGAGTTTGAGAGTTTGAGAGTTTGAGAGTTTGAGAGTTTGAGAGTTTGAGAGTTTGAGAGTTTGAGAGTTTGAGAGTTTGAGAGTTTGAGAGTTTGAGAGTTTGAAGATTACAACAAAGAGATATTAAAAAACAACAGCGACAAGCTAATATTGAACTACACTATAGAAAGTTATAATTAAATTAACTATTTGATAGAATGGGGATTTCTGAATTTTAGATGGGTGGAAGCCCCCACCAGCCACATCCCGGCACACACGACGCCTGCTGCGGTTGCTCCCTTCCGGGCCTGGCCGAGTTCACAGGTTAGTGTTGCGGGAGGACCAATGGGGGCCTCCATAGATTCTTTGTCTCTTTCGAGAACGGGAAGGATTATCTATTAACCTCGCCCACAATGCAAGCCGTTATCTTACGCTTTTGTTTAACTGCTGATTATTTATGCAAAATAAAACAAAATTGTAATAAAGTCAGCCTATTGGTCACTATTAGCTATGATGTTATTCATCTTCCTCTTCAGGTTCATCTAGTAATGATTCCCCTAATAAGCCGCCGCCTAACACTAACAACCATGATACTAAAATAGGATTGGCAACACTGAACTGTGGCAATACCACTAAGGTTGTAAACCCTATTGCAGGTAACACACAAGCTAAACGCGGAATCCAATCTTGATGATGCATTTTAACTAGGCTTTGTAGCGCGGCAATTAAGCCAGTGACACATAATCCAACTAACGCTGCCGCTTCCATGCCGCCAAGCCACAGTGGAAATACAGCAAACAATGGCCACCACGTATTACCAGTGATCGGACGCCAACTACGGGCGGCATACCAAATTACACCAATCGCGATAATTTGGATCACGGTAGCACTGATACTACCTTCAAGTTTACCCTCGCCTTGTAATGCCATTAGACCGACGTTCATAGACAGCACAATCGACACCATTAGAGCGCCGAGTTGCCAGCAGCCTTTAGCCGATGTGCAGATCATCAGAATCGGTAACATCATAAATAAGCTAATAGACAATGCTAGTGGTTGCTCTGGAAGCACGGCACCATACGCTCCGAGCCCACAGAGTAATAACCACCCTGCGACACCACTTTGCGGTAATAACCATAAAGCAGGGATAGCAAGTGCTAACACAGGCAGTTCTCCTGACGTTGGGCCAAGAGCACTAACACCTAACACCGTTAAAATTAAGCTAACGGTAACCAATGAAGCAGCATACAACATGGCAACACCTCCTTGCGTTATCCTGTTGTCTAAAAAGATAGAGCCGCTATTATATATCAAACATTTTATTTACTATTTACCGAGCATATTTGTTAACGGCTACTTATAAATATGGACGACTTTTCCAATCAAATCTATAGCCAAGTCCATCAAATTCCATTTGGACGAGTTTCAACCTATGGCGATATAGCAAAATTTGCCGGTTATCCCGGTTACGCACGCCATGTCGGACGCTTAATGGCAACCTTACCCGAAGGTTCAACAATCCCTTGGCACCGTGTTATTAACAGTCAAGGCAGAATTTCATTAACAGATGATGCACTATTAAGACAAATCGCGGCATTACGAGCAGAAGATATTGAAGTATCAGATAACGGACGGCTAGTACTGCGCTATTATCGTTGGCAAGGGCACTCGTAGGCATATTGGCACTAGAGTTAAATAAGCTTACCATTGTTTCAGTTTTTATTTTTCAGGATATACCATGAGCAAACAATTAGATGAACTACTCACTCTGCTGCAATTAGAGCAAATTGAACAGGAACTCTTTCGAGGCCAAAGTGAAAATTTAGGTTTGCCGCAAGTCTATGGCGGTCAAGTTATTGGTCAGTCATTGTCTGCAGCACAGCAAACGGTAGATCCAGAGCGACACTTACACTCTTTTCATAGCTACTTTCTGTTACCCGGCAACCCCGAGAAACCGATTATTTATGATGTAGAAACCCTACGCGATGGCAGAAGTTTTAGCACCCGTCGTGTTAAAGCGATTCAAAATGGTCGCCCTATTTTTTACTTAACTGCATCGTACCAAATTGATGAATCTGGGTTTGAACACCAATCGGTAATGCCAACAGTTGCAGGGCCTGAAGGTTTAGCCTCTGAGAGTGAATTGGTTGAATCGGTAGCTCAATATCTACCACCAAAGATTGTTGAAACCTTTGGTCACAAACGCCCAATTGAAGTACGTCCAGTGACGGTGGTTAATCCATTAAAACCGACTATTGAAGATCCGAAGCAATATTTATGGATCAAAACTAATGGTGAAATGCCAAATGAATTAAGTATTCACCAATATATGCTGGCTTATGCCTCTGATTGGGGATTTTTAACCACCTCTTTACACCCACATGGCGTGACGTTGTTTAGCCCTCATATGCAGGTTGCAACCATTGACCATTCAATGTGGTTCCACCGCCCATTTAAAGTCGATGAGTGGCTACTATATGTGATTGATAGTCCATCAGCCAGTGGTTCGCGCGGTATTGTTCGTGGTGAGATTTATAACCAACAAGGGCAATTAGTCGCAACAGCGGTACAGGAAGGATTAATTCGTCAGCGTTAATTGATTTAAGTTATGTACAAACAATAACCCCGAGCCATTGTATGAATGTCTCGGGGTTATTTGCATTATAAATACCGCATTTAAACAGGTAAAGCAGTGGTATATTTAAGCGGTTCCATTGCAAAGGTGGAAGTCACATTGGTCAGGTCAGAAACAGAAGCTACTAACTTTTTATATAAATTATCAAAAGCCTGCATATCAGCGACTTGTACTTTCATCATATAGTCATACTCTCCCGCCATACGATAAAACTCCATCACTTCAGGAAATTCTGTAACAGTCGATACAAAATGATTAAACCAATCTTGCGAGTGATTGCTGGTTTTTATTTGTACGAAAGCAGTAAATGCGATACCTAATTTTACCGGATCAAGCAAAGCAACCCGTTGACGCAAAATACCATCTTCTTCAAGACGTTTTAGGCGCTTCCAACAGGGTGTGGTTGTTAAATTCACAGCTTCTGCAAGTTCAGCCAACGGCATGGTCGCATCATCTTGTAACAAACGTAATAACGTTCTATCAACACTATCTAAAACTGCCATTCATTCCACCAATTACAACAAAAGGGTAAATACTTACTAAAAAATACCTTTTATTACGCTGAGAGGCAAAAAAAATCATCCATTATGACGATTAGTGTCCGTTTATTGGTGCTAATTAACAGTAAACGAGCTTTGATTTACGCTATAAAATGGTAACATTTAACCATACACAACAGAAACAACGACATTTACATTCCACAAAGTGAACAATAAATAGCACTTGATTTCAACAAAAAGCATAAAAATAGCAAATTTTCCCACTTAACAGCCAAAAAATAGCAAACAAGGCAAAGTTTTCCCCCGTATTTATGTTTACTATATACCCAGTTGCTTCAAGGGAGTTGATTAAGTAAACACTCGATGGATTCGAATTAGGCAAAGAGGTAATACTATGACTATGAAAGCAAATACCGTACAAGATCAAAATGCTTGGATCAGTAATGCGATAAAAGTGATTGAGGCTGACTATCAACGTTCTGCTGATACCCATTTAATTAAACTAGATATTCCAAGCCTTGAAGGTATCGATCTTTATCTAAAAGATGAAAGCACTCACCCAACCGGGAGTTTAAAGCATCGTTTAGCACGTTCACTGTTTTTATATGCCTTATGTAATGGTTGGATCAATCAAAATACCACAGTGATTGAATCATCATCTGGTAGCACAGCTGTCTCAGAAGCCTACTTTGCACGTTTACTCGGACTACCTTTTATTGCTGTTGTTCCACGTAAAACAGCCAGTAAAAAAATTGAGCAAATTGAATTTTATGGCGGTAAAGCTCACTTTGTTGATTCTTCTGCAGCTATTTATGATGAATCGCGTCGTCTAGCAACAGAGCTAAATGGTCATTATATGGATCAATTTACTTATGCTGAACGCGCTACAGACTGGCGTGGCAACAACAATATTGCCAATAGCATTTTTAACCAAATGAAATTTGAGCGCTTTCCCATTCCTACATGGATTGTGATGAGCCCAGGAACTGGCGGTACATCAGCAACAATTGGGCGCTATATTCGTTACCAAATGCATCCAACTCAATTATGTGTGGTTGATCCTGAAAACTCCGTGTTCTATGACTATTTCATGAATCGAGATGCAACGATTACTTTAGACAGTGGTAGCCGTATCGAAGGTATTGGTCGACCACGGGTTGAACCAAGTTTTATTCCTAATGTAATCAGTGAAATGCGCAAAATTCCTGATGCTGCAAGTGTGGCAACAGTACATTGGCTACAACATATTATTGGTCGTAAAGCGGGCGCATCAACAGGGACAAACCTGTATGGCGTATTGCAATTAGCGGCTGAAATGAAACAACGTGGTGAAACTGGTTCGATTGTGACTTTATTGTGTGATAGCGGTGAGCGTTATTTAGATACTTATTATAATGACGAATGGATCGCAGCTAATATCGGTGATACCAGTGCTTACCTTGCCCAATTACAACAGCTACAACAAACGGGTAAATGGCAAGCATAACCAACAAACAACCCCTTGAGCTGGTTAGCTACAGCGCCAGCTCCCCCCTTATTTAGTATTTTGTGTCTTTAAACAAATATGAGTACACGTTAAGCACCCTCTGCACTTCGGTTACTTAACTGTACATGGATACCATATTTTGTTTATTTTTATGCCGCACTTTCAAGTGCGGCTTTTTTTTATCTACGCTATTTGTGATCGCTACTTTTCTATCGTCAACAGCTGGGTTAGCATAGCCCCTCATACTAATTGCACCATTATTAGTATGTTGCTATACCGACTGTTTATCGGTAATCACTTATAAAGGATATTCATAATGACAAAAGCCGTTGTTGTTTTCAGTGGTGGTCAAGATTCAACCACTTGCCTAATTCAAGCGTTAGCACACTACGATGAAGTACACTGTATTACGTTTGATTACGGTCAACGCCATAAATTAGAGATCGAAATTGCTGAACATATCGCCAAAGATCTTGGAGTGACGGCCCATAAAGTCATGGATGTAAGTTTATTAGGCGAGCTTGCAATTAGTTCACTAACCCGTGATAGCATTCCTGTTTCGCATGAACTACAAGCAAATGGCTTACCGAACTCTTTTGTACCCGGGCGCAACATTTTATTTTTAACCTTAGCCGGTATTTATGCGTATCAAATCGGAGCTGAAACGGTGATCACTGGTGTCTGCGAAACCGATTTTTCTGGCTACCCAGATTGCCGCGATGAATTTGTGCGTTCACTTAATCAATCGTTAGTGCTAGGTATGGATCGTCCATTTACTATTGCTACGCCGTTAATGTGGCTGAATAAAGCTGAAACATGGGCGCTAGCTGATCAATATGGCAAATTAGACTATGTTCGTGAGCAAACTCTAACTTGTTATAATGGTATCGTGGGTGATGGTTGTGGTGATTGTCCATCGTGTGATTTACGTCGTGCTGGTTTAGAAGATTACTTACAACACCAATCAACAGTGATGGCAGCATTAAAAGAGAAACAAGCACAGCATAAAGCGTAAAATATAATTGATTATTAGCTCACTCCATATTTGTTGTATGGGGTGAGTATTAAATATGACTCCTCTACCCACTTATTTAATAACCCTTCAGTATTTCTTAACCTCTAATAAATAAAATTCAAATAGTAAAAAACGCCGGCCTTAATATATATTGTTGCTAATTTACATTTATCGCTCTATTTGATAACACAACCAGCCACTATTAATAATAATATATTACATAACCTATAAAACACGATTTTTAGATTGCAAAATACACGACTTAATAAAATTAAATAGTGAAAAATTGTTGTTTATAATAGATTTCCATTTAATAACGGCTGTTATATTTATCACAATTATTATTCACAAATAATGATTAGACATAAATCTAACACCTCGTAATATAATATTAATTTTTAAAGTTTTATAAATTAATATTATAAATAAGGCTTTATTATTATGTTACACGATGTCGTTGATTTATCGCGATTTCAGTTTGCATTTACTGCAATGTACCACTTTATATTCGTACCATTAACGCTAGGGATGACGTTCTTATTAGCAATAATGGAGTCAATTTATGTCATAACGGGTAAACAAGTTTACAAAGATATGACTAAATTTTGGGGAAAACTCTTTGCCATCAACTTTGCACTTGGTGTGGCGACAGGTTTAACCTTTGAATTTCAGTTTGGTACTAACTGGGCTTATTATTCTCATTATGTGGGTGATATTTTTGGAGTGCCATTAGCAATTGAAGCTTTGATGGCGTTCTTCTTAGAATCAACCATGATCGGTATGTTCTTTTTTGGTTGGGATCGACTTTCAAAGCGTCAACATCTAACTGTTACATGGTTAGTCGCTTTAGGTTCTAACTTATCTGCATTGTTGATTCTTGTTGCCAATGGTTGGATGCAAAACCCTGTTGGTGCACATTTTGACTATCAAACCATGCGCATGGAAATGATCAGCTTCTCTGAAGTTATCTTTAACCCTGTAGCACAAGTTAAATTCGTTCACACCGTCGCATCAGGTTATGTATGTGGCTCAATGTTCGTACTTGGTGTGAGTGCGTTTTACATGCTTAAAGGCCGAGATCTTGGCTTTGCGCGTCGCTCATTTACCATTGCTGCCTCTTTTGGATTAATGGCAATTATTGCGGTAATGATATTAGGTGATGAATCAGGTTATGAATTAGGCTCAGTTCAAAAAACCAAACTCGCTGCGATTGAAGCAGAATGGCATACTGAACCTGCTCCTGCTGCGTTCACTGCTTTTGGTTTCCCTAACCAAGATAAGATGAAAACCGAATACGCGATTAAGATCCCGTATTTAATGGGGATTATCGCAACACGCTCACTAGATACTCAAGTGACGGGCATTAATGATCTCAAAAAGCAACATGAAGCGCGTATTCGTAACGGTATGGTTGCTTATGGTTTACTGCAAAAATTACGTTCAGGTGATAAAAACCCAACCGATATCGCCGCCTTTAATGAAGTAAAAGGTGACTTAGGTTATGGGCTGTTATTGAAGCCTTACACTAAGAACGTTGTTGATGCGACACCAGAGCAAATTCAACAAGCGACGAATGATTCTATACCGCGTGTATGGCCGTTATTCTTTAGCTTTAGAATTATGGTTGGGGCTGGCTTCTTAATGTTTGCCATCGTTGCAGCAGCATTTTTCCAATCATGTCGACATAAGATCACTTCTAATAAGTGGATTCTTAAAGCGGCTCTTTATGGCATACCTTTACCGTGGATTGCGATTGAAGCAGGTTGGTTTGTGGCGGAATATGGCCGTCAACCATGGGCTATTGGTGATATTTTGCCAGTAAATATGGCGGCATCTCACTTAGTACCATCACAGCTATGGTTCTCACTGTCGTTAATTATTGTGCTTTATTCTTTGTTCTTTATTGCAGAAGCCTACTTAATGGTGAAATTCGCCCGTTTAGGTCCAAGCAGTTTAAAGACAGGTCGTTATCATTTTGAACAACAAGATAATGCCAAAGATGCGCTAACACATCAGGTTGAAGCATAAGCAGGGAGAAACAAAGTAATGTTTGATTATGAAAGCTTGCGAGTTATCTGGTGGGTGTTAATCGGTGTGTTGTGCATCGGTTTTGCGATCACCGATGGCTTTGATATGGGCGTTGGTATGCTGTCACCCTTTATTGGTAAGACTGATAGCGAACGCCGCGTAATGATTAATGCCATTGCACCACACTGGGACGGTAACCAAGTGTGGCTTATCACCGCCGGTGGTGGCTTATTTGCGGCATGGCCATTAGTTTACGCAACAGTATTCTCTGGTTTTTATGTGGTGCTTATCTTGGCATTAGCATCATTGTGGTTACGCCCATTAGGGTTTGATTACCGCTCTAAACTACCAAGTAGCCAATGGCGTAATCTGTGGGATAAAGCGATCTTTGTCGGTAGTATTGTGCCACCGATTGTTTTTGGTATCGTGTTTGGAAACCTAATGCAAGGTGTACCATTTGAGCTTAATAAATTTATGATTTCGACTTATCATGGGTCGTTTTATCAATTATTAAACCCATTTGCGTTATTGTGTGGTGGTGTTAGTTTACTAATGATCATCACTCAAGGTGCTACATTCCTGCAATTGAAAACCACAGCAGCTATTCATAGCCGCGCACGTAAAATTGCCGTTATTTCGGCGATCTTAATGGCAATATTATTTGTTATTGCGGGTTTTGTTGCTCAAGGTATTAATGGTTATGTAATCACATCTCAAGTATTACCTAATGCCGCATCCGATCCTTTAACCAAAGAAGTTGTTCGTCAACTAGGTGGGTTATTCTCTAATTACCATAACCATCCTATATTGTGGATCGCGCCAATACTTGCTGTAGTAATGCCATTATTAACCGCAGTATGTTCACGTGCTGATCGTGGTGGCTTTGCTTTCTTATGTTCAAGTCTAACAGCTGTCGGCGTAGTGTTAACGTTTGGGTTTGCAACCTTCCCATTCATTATGCCGTCAAGCCTAGATCCTAATGTTAGTTTGACTCTTTGGGACGCAACTTCATCAGAATACACATTACATATCATGACTATTGTTGCGTTTGTAATGGTACCGGTGATCTTGGCATACACCTCATGGTGTTATTACAAAATGTTTGGTCGTCTTGATACCAAATATATCGAAGACAATAAGACGTCACTGTACTAAGGAATAAACACACAATGTGGTATTTAGCGTGGTTTTTAGGTATTTTGCTCGCATGTTCATTTGCGATAATTAATGCCTTATGGCTTGAACAAGACAGCAGTGATGATGAGTTAATAAAATAATTCTAAACTCACTAACATAAAAAAAATCAGCCATAAATTATGGCTGATTTTTTATTGTTGTTACCAATATTGATTAAGCTTGGTGTTAATTAATCGCGGTAAAGAGCAAAATCTTCAGCACAATCAACTAGCTGTTCACGGGTCAACATAAACACACCGTGACCACCATTAGCAAACTCTAACCACAAGAATGGAATATGCGGGTATTGCTCTTCCATGTGGATCATTGAGTTGCCAACTTCACAAATCAAAATACCATTATCTTTCAGGTAATCTGGCGCATTAGCAAGAATACGACGTACCAATTTTAGACCATCACTACCCGCTGCTAAACCTAGCTCTGGCTCATGACGGAATTCTTCTGGTAAGCTGTCCATATCTTCTTGGTCAACATACGGCGGATTGGTTACAATAAGATCGTATTTATCTTTTGGTATATCTCGTAAAAGATCAGAACGAAGCGGAATCACTTGCTGCTCAAGACCATGATCCGTTATATTCTGTTCAGCTACAGCAAGTGCATCTGTCGAAATATCAACAATATCTACTTCTGCTTCAGGGAACATGTGCGCACAAGCGATACCGATGCAACCACTTCCTGTACACAGATCCATGATCCGTGTTGGCTCTTGTTGTAAAAAAGGTTCAAAACGGTTTTCAATGAGCTCGCCAATTGGTGAACGTGGTACAAGTACACGCTCATCAACAAAGAACTCCATACCGCAAAAGTAGGCAACATTCGTTAAGTATGAAACAGGTGTACGTTCATTGATTCGACGCATAACACGTTCAACAATGCGATGACGCTCACTGCTTGTTAAACGAGAATTACGCACTTCCGGTGGAACATCCAACGGTAAGTAAACTGTCGGTAGTACCAGTTGCACAGCTTCATCCCATGCATTGTCTGTACCATGACCGTAAAATAGGCCAGCAGCATTAAAACGGCTTACCGTCCAACGTAGCATGTCCTGCAATGTGTGAAGTTCGCTGACAGCTTCGTCGACAAAAATCTTATCCAAAATAGCCTCCGATAAACGCTACAATACCACTATATAATTGTTGGAATTTCATTATGAGTAACAAAGATTCACAGCTTGAAGATGATTTCAATCTCTTCAAGGCAGAGGTAAAAGGCGTAAAAAAGTTCACGCATGATACCATAATCACGCCACGTCAACAGAACTCTAAAGCGGATAAAGCAAAAGTGATGGGCAAAGAGACCCAAAATCATGAGTTTTATTTCTCGGATGAGTTTGAGCCGCATCTTAGTGACACCGGTCCAACGCAATATGCGCGCACAGGTGTGTCTAAATATGAAGTAAAAAAGCTTCGTCGCGGAGTGTATGTTCCTGATATTTACTTAGATATGCATGGAATGACGCAGCAAGAAGCAAAGCGAGAGTTAGCGGCAATGATTGCAGCTTGTATCAAAGAACATGTGTCATGTGCTTGTGTTATGCATGGTATCGGCAAACATATACTCAAACAAAAAGCACCAATGTGGTTAGCTCAGCATCCAGATGTGATGGCATTTCACCAAGCTCCACTAGAATTTGGTGGCGCAGGATCATTATTGGTGTTAATTGATATTCCTGAACGCTAGTATTTTGGTTTTACCATATGACCCACGTTCACTACTTTACCATGGTTAAATAACGTCACTTCTCCTGTCTCACAGATTTTTAGGCGTTTTTTAACCGCGGTTTCAACGTAAAAATATTCACAATTATCATTACGGGCACTATCAATTCGCGCAAAAATAACCGAGCGCGGCGCACCGACCTCATTGGAATAGTTAGCAAAAGTTAAGCTACTACCCGTTTGTGAGACATGCATCCCCTCAGTACGTCCATCAGACCACTTCACCATACCGTTAGCAGCAATTCGAACTGGCTCACCAACACTGCAGCCAGCCGCAAGCAAGACGCTTATTGCGGTAACTATTCCTAATTTAGTCATGGTGATTATCCATTATTTATGTGGTTGATGTTGCCATAACAAGGTGCTGGTTCCTGTTTGTGGATCATAGTCAATCGCGGCAATCGCAGACGTTAAAAACATTGGCGGTTGTAAACCCGCGACCAATTCTGCGGTTAGATAGCCGACTAATGGCAAATGTGAAATCAATAGTAGCGATTGTGGTTGCTCAGTTTCAATGGTGGCCTGAATATATTCAGCCACTGTTTCAGCATCACCGTAGGGCGTAATATCCTCAACACTGTCGACTCGCATTGGTGACGGTAAGGTATTTGCCATTGCTTGCCACGTTTGTTGTGCACGTAAATACGGACTAACCCAAACATGATCCAACTCGCCATTCAAATGTGATGCGAGTAATGTCGCCATTTGCTGTGATTGAGCAATACCGCGCGCGGTTAATGGGCGCTCAGCATCACTGGCTGCAAAATTTTCGGCTTCGCCGTGACGCATAATATATATTTGCATAGATATTCCGATAACCTCAGTTAAACAATCGCCATAGCCACTCTGTTATTTGTTGGAGTGGGTCGATCATTATTACATGGTTTGATTATTGGTATAACCAAAGAGTTTTAATTCTGTGGCTAAGCCTACTATTTAACGACTTAATTGATTAAGTAATGACTAATTCATCAATTTGTTAACAAAAATGCGACTTATACTTCATCTAATCGCATCTTCAATTTGCCAGCCTTAATATTGAACGTCATACTTACTCTAATTCCCTCTAAAATAGGCTCTTCCTGTGCATACTAGCCCTAACGATCATAAGCAGTATCGCTACCTTACTTTAGCGAACGAACTTCGAGTACTGCTCGTTCATGATGCTGAAGCGCCTCGCTCTGCTGCTGCATTGTCAGTCGAGATTGGTCACTTTGATGATCCCATCGACCGTCAAGGCATGGCGCATTTTCTTGAGCATATGCTCTTTCTTGGCACTGAAAAATACCCTCGTGTCGGTGAATTCCAAACTTTCATTAACCGCAATGGCGGTAGTAATAATGCTTGGACTGGCACTGAAAACACCACCTTTTTCTTTGAAATCAGTCCTCATGGTTTTGAAGAGGGCTTAGATCGTTTCGGTCAATTTTTTACCGCGCCATTATTTAATGAAGATGCGGTTGATAAAGAACGTCAAGCTGTTGATTCTGAATACAAATTAAAAATAAAAGACGATGTACGTCGTTTATATCAAGTTCAAAAAGAAACCATCAATCAAGCCCACCCTTTTGCCAAGTTCTCGGTCGGTGACCTTACCACCCTTGACGACCGCAATGGCCAATCAGTGCGTGACGATTTATTGGCTTTCTATCATCAACATTATTCTGCTGATGTGATGGGACTAGTACTATTAGGCCCACAATCGCTGGATGAGTTAGAGCACTACACTCAAGATTTCTTTAGTAAAATCCCTAATGCTACCACTAAAAAAGTAGCAATCGACGTGCCATTTGTTACTGAAAACGAGTGTCAGAAGTTCATTCAAATTGAACCTATTAAAGAATTGCGTAAGTTAACATTATCGTTTGCAATGCCTTCGGTTGACGAGCACTATCAAATCAAGCCGTTATCTTACCTTGCCCATTTACTGGGTAATGAAGGTAGCGGCAGTTTAATGGCGATTTTGAAACAGCGCGGCTTGATCAATACCCTAACCGCTGGCGGTGGCGTGAGTGGTAATAATTTCCGTGAATTTACCATTGGCTTAAATTTAACGCCTAAAGGCCAGCAACACACCGATGAAATCGTGCAGTGTGTATTTGCCTTCATTGCGTTAATAAAGCAACAAGGGTTAAACAGTTGGCGTTATCAAGAAAAGAAATCGGTGCTAGAGATGGCATTTCGTTATCAAGAGAAAAGCCGTCCACTTGATACCGTCAGTTATTTAGTCATGAATCTACTGCATTACAACGCCGAAGATATTATCTATGGCGACTATATGATGGAAGGCTACGATCAAGATTTACTTGAGCAACTATTAGCCTATTTTAGCGTCAGTAATATGCGACTTACATTAGTGGCACAGGGTGGTCATTACGACCGCATAGCTGCTTGGTATGATACCCCTTACTCAGTAACACCATTCACAGCACAACAAGTGGAAATGTGGACCAATGTTAGCCTTGATGCAGAGCTATTATTGCCTGAGCCAAATATTTATTTGTGCGAAAAATTTGAGCCATTAGCGCTTGAGGCTGGATCAGAATTACCACCACAATTAATTCAAGATCTGCCAGGGTTTAGACTATGGCATAAACAAGAACATGATTTTCGCGTACCCAAAGGCATTGTTTATGTTGCGATTGATAGCCCGCATGCCGTCAGTTCAACGACTAATATTGTCAAAACACGGTTATGCGTCGAGCTACTGTTAGAAGCTATCAATGAATCTGCTTACCCTGCTGAAATTGCCGGTATGTCTTACAATCTTTATGCCCATCAAGGTGGCGTAACGCTGCAGCTTTCAGGGTTTAGTGAAAAACAGCCACAATTAATGCAACTGATTTTAGAACGTTTTAAACAGCGTAACTTTACCCAACAACGGTTTGATAATATCAAAGCGCAAATGTTGCGTAATTGGCGCAATGCCGCAGAAGATAAACCTATCTCACAGCTGTTTAATCAATTAACCGGTTTATTACAACCTAATAACCCGCCTTATCCGCACTTAATTGCAGCGCTAGAAACCATTACTATCGATCAATTGCCACCATTTGTTGAAGCGATGTTTGCAGAACTGCATATTGATACGTTTGTGTATGGTAACTGGATCAAAAAAGATGCATTAGCACTGGCTGAAACCCTCAAAGATGCATTTCGTGTTACCGACCAACTGTACGGTGAATCACAACGGCCGTTAGTGCATATAGAAAACAGTGGCACATTGACCTATGAGTTAGATTGTAATCATGAAGATTCGGCCATCTTAATGTATTACCAATCACGCCAAACGACACCGAAAAAAATTGCGATTTATACCCTCGCAAACCATTTAATGTCGACCACGTTTTTCCATGAATTACGTACTAAGCAACAACTCGGTTACATGGTAGGGACGGGGAATTTACCGTTAAATCGCCACCCAGGGTTGATCTTATATATTCAATCACCCGTGGCTGAGCCAAGTTATTTATCAGATGCCATTGATGACTTTACTAATGCTTTTGCATTGGTGCTTTTAGAGCTTAATGAAGCCCAATGGCAAGCCAGTAAAACAGGCTTAATTGCACAAATCTCAGAGCCTGATACTAACCTTCGAGCGCGAGCACAGCGATTCTGGGTTAGCATTGGTAATAAAGATGAACACTTTAATCAACGCCAATTAGTGATTGAACAACTTAAAAAATTAAGCCGCGCCGATATGATTAAATTCATTGTCGATACGGTTAAGCCGCGTACTGCTAATCGATTGGTAATGTATTACACCGGTAAAACACATCAAGGTGCAGAGCCGTTAACCATAGGTCAACCAATTGAATCTATAGAAGATTTCCAGAAGAACGCTTACTAAATAAAAAACCCTATTTATATTGAATAAATGGGGTTTTATTTTAACAGCTAACATTTAAGTAGTTTTATTATGATAAAAAACACTTTCATAACATTTCAGTAGCTAAGTAACTGTCCTCATAAGCATAATAATCATTATAAATATATTGCCATTATTGCAGAGACATACGGCATTAATTGCAAATAGCATTAAATTGATTAGAAGAGGATCGCCGTGACTCAACGATGTCCGCACTGCCAAATTGAAATAGATGCACCAACGTTAAATGCATACGAAGATAGTTTTGTTTGTCCTCATTGCGCTGCTACGTTATCTCATAGCCAGATCGATATCTTTTTTTATGCCTTTTGCTTTATTGCATTAGTCTCATTGTTACTTATTACTATTGGCCACATTAACACCTTTATAGCATTGGTGATCGCAGCGGTGAGCTATCGCTTCTGTCGCGGTAAATTATTTGAGTCTCGCTTCCGTTTAATTCGCTGTACCTTTTAACCCTTCCTATGACAGCTAAACGGTATCCAACAAAAAGCCTGCATCAAAGCAGGCTTTTATGGTTAATGTTGATTATAACAGCTTAATAAAACCGTTGCTGAGCTTGCGCCATCTCTACCAAATAATCACAAGGAGCAAAACGCTCACCATAAAGATCACTGTATTCACGCATCATATCAACCACTAAATCGATACCTAAATGATCCATATAACTAAATGGCCCGCCAAGAAAGGGAGGAAAACCGATACCAAATATCGCGCCAATATCACCATCTCGCGCTGATTTGATCACCCCTTCATTTAAACAGCGTGCAGCTTCGTTCAACATCATTAGAGTACAACGAACTGCAATATCAACTTCGGTTAATTGTTGCTGCGGCTCAACCCCTA
The DNA here is from genome assembly GCF_900185625.1 of Photobacterium andalusiense. GTDB lineage: Bacteria > Pseudomonadota > Gammaproteobacteria > Enterobacterales > Vibrionaceae > Photobacterium > Photobacterium aquimaris. The sequence continues at coordinate 168,384 of NZ_FYAJ01000001.1, read as the reverse complement.
ATAAGGTATACACCGACTTATCGACTTCTTTGTTTTTGGTGTTATACAAATAGAAGCCTTTACCGCTTTTACGCCCCTTACGGCCATCTTGCTGTAACCATTCAAACATGGCTGGTGTAGCAAAACGTTCGCCTAGTTCAGCGGCTAAAATTGGACTAATTTTAGCACCGATATCGACCCCAACTTCATCAAGTAAGGTAATGGGTCCGACAGGAAAACCAAAGTTAAGTAACGCGTTATCAATATGTTCGATCGGCTCACCAGCCAATAATAGCTGCGCGGCTTCGTTCATATAAGGCGCAAGAATACGGTTAACATAAAAACCGGCTTTATCTGCAACTACAATCGGCGTTTTACCTTGTTTTTTGGCTAATGCAACCACAGTAGCAATCGTTGAATCTGACGTTGTTGCATGAGGAATAACTTCAACTAACGGCATTTTTTCAACTGGACTGAAATAATGTAAACCAATAACATTTTCAGGACGTTGTGCCTTTTCAGCAATTTTATGAATCGGAATCGACGATGTGTTAGTGGCAAAAATGGTTGTTTCTGAAGTATTGGCTTCGATTTCTTGAACCATCTGCTGCTTAAGTGCAATATCTTCAAACACTGCTTCAATCACCACGTCAGCATGCTTCACGCCACGATAATCGCTACTACCTGTAATACGTAACATTTGCTGTTGTAGTTGGGGCTTACTTATAATTCTCCGCTGACGTTGCTTATTTAAAATAGCGTAGTTGTACGCTAATGCATGTTGAATACCGTCATTAGTAATATCTTTAATTCGCACCGCATAACCGGCTTTAATTGCTGATACATGCGCAATACCTCCGCCCATTAAGCCGCCACCAAGTACCGCTATTCGATTAATTGGGTTGGGCTTAGCCGCTGCGCCCAGTTCTTTTTTCATTGCGGTAGTTGCAAAAAAGATATTCCGTAATGCACGCGATTCAGCGGTCATCACTAACTCACCAAATACCTTGGCTTCTTGCTCTAACCCTTGCTCAATACCTTTTTCTAAACCGTATTTTACCGTATCTAAAATCGCATCAATGGCAGGATAACAACCGCGCGCTTTTTGTTGGGCTTTTTTAGTGGCTTGCTCAAACACAACACTGCGGCCAAAAGCATTACCCGCCATAGCCCAATCTTGAAATGAATGGGAACGTATCGGTTTTGGCGTTAACGCTACTTGCTCCGCGGCGTATAATAAAATACTTTGCGGAACCATTTGATCAACCAAACCTTTTTTCAATGCTTGTTTAGCGCGAAGTTGTTTACCGGTTAGGATCAACTCTAAACTATGTGCGACACCAATCAGGCGCGGTAAACGTTGAGTACCACCAGAACCTGGCAATAAACCTAATTGCACCTCAGGCAAACCAAGGCGGGTAATAGCATCATCGCTACAAATACGGCTATGACATGCTAAAGCAAGCTCTAACCCACCACCTAAACACGGTCCGTGAATAGCTGCCACAACGTGAATTGGTAAATCTTCTAATGCAGAAAACAGCTGTTGGCCCTTAATAGCTAAAGCCTCGGCTTCTGCGGCAGTTTCGCAGTTAGCCAACATTTTAATATCTGCACCTGCAATGAAATTGTCGGCTTTACCGGAATACACCACTAACCCTTTAAGATCAGTGTGAGTACTTAATTGTGTTAACACTGCACTGATTTGATCAGCAAAAGCGGCTTGCAGCGTATTCATTTTTTCATTGGCAACATCAATTTTAAGCCAGCCAATACCATTCTCACCAAACGATAAACTAAATGCTGATTGGGTCATTATTCTGCCTCCAAAATCATTGCTGCACCAAGACCACCTGCTGCACAGGCGGTATTTAATGCAAAACCACCACCACGACGTTTTAATTCATGTAATGTTTGAGTGATCATTCTCGCGCCAGTTGCCGCAAATGGGTGCCCATAAGCAATCGAACCACCAAGCACATTAAATTTATCCATATCAATGTCACCAATGGCATGATCCCGACCCAATTTTTGCTTGGCAAAGCGATTAGAGCCAAACATTTTAACGTTAGCTAACGTTTGCGCTGCAAAAGCCTCATGCATATCAATTAGAGTTAAATCACTCAGAGTTAACCCTGCCCGTTCAAGTGCCAGTGGGCTCGCATAAGCCGGACCCATTAGCATATCTTCAACAACATCAATCGCAGCAAAAGCATAAGAACGAATATAGCCCAGCGGAGTTAAGCCTAATGCTTTAGCTCGCCCTTCACGCATCAACAATATCGCCGCTGCACCATCAGTTAATGGGGTCGAATTTGCAGCAGTAACAGTGCCATACAAATGATCAAAAGCTGGATTAAGTTTGGCGTATGCTGCCAATGTGGAGTCTTGACGAATGTTATTATCTTGAGCAAGCCATTGTTGATAAGGGGCTGGAAATGCGGTCATAACTTCATTAGTCAGTAAACCATCACGCCATGCTTGCGCTGCTAACATATGTGAGCGGTGAGCAAAGGCATCTTGTTCTTCGCGACTTATGGCGTGACTTTTTGCCATTTGCTCTGCGGTTTGTCCCATACTTAAACCGGTCGAATATTCGGCAACAGCAGGAGGAACGGGCATTAAATCTTTCACCCCTAATGCACTAATTAGCTTCAATCGTGCAGGCATGGTTTTGGCTTTACTTAGTGCAAGTAATGTCGCTGCCATTTTTTTGCTAACGCCAATCGGTAACAATGATGTTGAATCAGCACCACCTGCGATACCAATATCAATCGTCCCTGCCATGATACTTTCAGTGACATTAACTGCCGCCTGAAAACTGGTTGCGCAAGCACGGGTTACACTATAAGCATCGGTATGAACGTTCATACCGGTACCCAGTACAATTTCACGAGCAATATTCGGGACTTCAGGTGTTTGTACAACCTGACCAAATACAACTTGTTCAATTAACTGCGGATCAAAATCAGCAACTTGCAGCATTTCATTAACGGCTATTTTGCCTAAATCAAGGGCAGATAAACGCTCAAAGGCTGTTGATTGACGTGCGAATGGTGTCCGTAATCCACTAACAATAGCAATACGTTCACCGTTACGTGTGGTGATATTTTGAAGACCCGACATCGCAACTCCTTGTCACAATTATAATTAACCTTTAAATCAAGGTCAGACCACACAATTGTAACTACAAAGTTATAAAAATAAAACATTTGTTTAAATATGATTATTAAATGGTTTTTAAAGTAAAAAATATCGACATTAACAGCAGTTATAGTATAAAAACGATCAATGATATTTCTATGTAGGATTGATAATAAAAATAATTGAGCATAAGAGAATAATCGCCACTTAATATTTAGGCAAAAAAAAACCACACCCGTAGGTATGGTTAGAATTCACGCCGAAAATAATCAAATCAACGTAATAAAATAATCAATTAACATAAAGCCAATTGCAAATCAGGAAAACCTGATAGGAGAAAGTAAAGTCAGCCTTCAAAAGGAAGTTGTCATCTTGCTCAACAGACGGTGTTAACTATTATTAAGTCATACGACCTAATCATAATTTCAACCATCAGATGACGCGACAACTATAACCTACCGCTAAAAACAGAATTTGAACCAGATCAATTTTAGTGCGGTTTATAGAACCTAAAACACAAAAAACCACCGACATTACTCAAAAGTTATCAGATGGCATCGTTTATTGATGCAATAACGCTAAACAGGCACATCAATGATAAAAAATATTTTTAGAAACAAAAAGTCTTCTGCCTCGGTCTGTTTAAATATGAACAAACAAAAACGTTATGAAGCACTTGTTAGAGCTTGGCATCAAGACTTATATCGCTACGCTTATTGGCTATGCCACGATCCTCATATTGCCGAAGATTTAGTGCAAGAAACATGTCTGCGCGCCTGGAAATCACTTGATAACTTACAAGATGATAACGCAGCCAAAGCATGGTTAATCACAATTCTACGGCGTGAGAATGCACGTCGATTTGAACGTAAACAATTTGATTTAGTTGATATAGATGATCATCATATTGCAGACACTAATCCCAGCGTTGAAATGGACGCCGAACAATATTTATTACAGCGGTTAATCATGAAGCTGACACCTGAATATCGAGAGCCTCTAATTTTGCAAGTAATGGCAGGGTTTAACGGTGATGAAATAGCAGAGATTCTAAATCTTAATCGCAATACGGTAATGACACGGCTATTTCGTGCTCGTAATCAATTAAAAGAACAACTTGAAAAAACATCGACTCAACGGGGGAATCATAATGGATGATCTAGAATTTCGTCGCCGCTTACTGGCTGATCCTAATGATAATGATCCAGAGCTGATTAAAACCAAAAATCAGTCCACCGCTAATCGTCATTTCGCTAATGAATTGCAACAGCTAGATCAACAATTAAAACAAGCCTTGAAGGTTGAGATACCCAATAACCTTGCTGATAGAATTCTATTTCATCAATCCAGTCAGGCACTGCCACCAAAAAAATCTCATTATAAGCGCTATATTTCTTACGGATTAGCAGCATCAGTGATGTTTATGGTCGGAGTAATGGTGGGGCAACAACACCCTTTTTCTTCGGTGTCCCCTACGCAGCACGTCTATACTCCAGCATCAATGTCTAGTATCGCTTTACAGCACGTAAACGCTGAAGCGCAATTTGTTAACCACACCGATGAAGCGGTCACTTTGCAGCAAGTTAATGCCAAATTGAAACCTTTTGGTACCAGTATGAATCAATTACCTGGCCATATTTATTATCTTAATTATTGTGGTTTTGATGGCAACCGAGCTTTGCATATGGTTGTAGGTACTGATAAAGGAAAAATGACGGTCTTTATCGTACCGCAGACAAGTTCACAAATGGCGACAGATAGCGACAGTACTAATCAAAGTTTATTATTACCCCTGCAAGATGCTAGCTTAATTGTGGTGGGTGACAAAGGTGAAAAGCTAATGCCAATCGCCGAAAAACTCAAATCTGAACTCTATTGGCAAATCTAGCTCAATAAATCCCTTCCCTACCCAGCTAAAAATTCGATATTGATAATTAAGTATCGATTTTTAGCTGCGATTTATAGTATCAATTGTAACGAAAACAGCAATAAATCAGCGTAAAATGATACCAAATGAACTCAAATGTTCGCTATACCGTATTTTTTACTGTCTAGAGGACTGGTCAGCTTTGATAGTACCGTTTCCCCCCCTACAATCGTCGCCAATCAGTCATATATAGACTGGAATAATAAATATAAATACATGATCAGGAATCATAAATGAATAAGAAGCAGATATTCACGCGTTCAGTTATTACTGTTGCTATCGCTGTTGCATCGTCACAAACAATGGCCGCTGGTTTTCAACTAAATGCCCAATCAGCTACCGGACTTGGTCGCGCATTCTCAGGTGATGGTGTTATTGCAGATAACGCGTCAACTATGGCTAAAAACCCTGCGTCAATGGCACTGTTTGATGCCCCTGCATTATCGCTAGGTGTGATTGCTATCAATACTGATGTGCAAGTAAAAAATGCACAATATAATAAGCGTCCAATTGGTGACACATCAATTGGCGGCACTAGCTATGCACCAAACATCTACTATATTCAACCAATTAACGATAAATTTTCTGTAGGTGCTTCGCTGTATTCAAACTTTGGTACTAAAACTGAGTTTGATAGTAACTATGCGGCAAATGCATTTGGTGGCTTAACTGACGTTAAAAGCGTTAACTTAGGGCTAAGTGCTGCTTACCGCATCAACCAACACGTTAGTATTGGTGGTGGTTTAGACATTATTCACGGTAGTGGTAAATTACAGCGCTATATTCCAGCAGGTACAATTTCAACACCTATCGGAAATATAAATACCCCCAAAGTAAACCTACTTGATATTGATGCAGATGGTCTAGCACTTGGCTTTAATCTTGGTACAATCTACGAACTCAATGACAATAACCGTTTTGGTTTATCATACCGTTACAGCCCAACACTAAAAGCTAAAGGCGATATGCATTATGCGGGCGCTAATATTGACGGTCAAAAATTAAAAATGCCATTACCAGATATGGCAGAATTTTCAGGTTATAACAAACTAAGTGATAAATTTGCAGTTCACTACAGTATTCAATGGATCCGTTGGAGTGAATTTGACGTTTTAGAAACAACAGGTAATGTAAAACTTAATAATTACCAATGGCAAGATGGCTGGCACTATTCATTAGGTGGTACTTACTACCTCAACAACGACTGGACCTTACGTGCGGGTTACATGCATGACACTAGCGCACAGCAAAAAAACAATACTTCAATATCTGTACCAGATTCCGCTCGTAACTGGCTATCTGGCGGCTTTAGCTACCACCTTGACAGCAAATCAACTATCGACTTTGGTTTAACCTACTTAATCGGTAAAGATGTTAGTGCGGAAGAAAGTAATCCTCTAGGTCTGTCAGTACAAGCAACTACTCGTGCTAATGCTTGGTTATACGGTATTCAATATAGCCGTTCATTCTAATTTGAGCGTACACTAATTACCAATTCTAAAAAAGAAGCCGTTATGGCTTCTTTTTTTATGTCGAAAAAACATTAATCAATGCATTTCCACTCACTAACACCCTAAAAAATCGCATAATAAATAGCAATCAGTCATAGTTATAACAAATTTATTTATTTTATTTTTCGTACAAGTGTACGCTCAAATTTCAGCACCTGTCATTTATCGAACAAACAACACCCGATAAAAAACTTCAATGTTAAATATTTAAAGCATAAAACACTTAATGAATCACTTTTATAAGATAATTTTTAACGCACTTTATTGCTGCGGGTATCATCTAGCTCATTATTTCGATCAACAATAAGTTTTTTATACCATGCATAAAAATAAAATCACTCTAGCTTTAGCCATTACCGCAACTGTCGGCATCAGCAACCAAGCTTCTGCCGCAGGTTTTCAGTTAGCTGAATATTCAGCGACTGGTCTAGGGCGTGCTTTTGCGGGTGAAGCAGCAATGGCAGATAATGCTAGTGCCCAATTCCGTAACCCTGCAATGCTAACGTATTTAAAAGGCACTCAAATTTCTGCAGGTGCGATTTATGTTGATCCTAATATTGATATTGCAGGTTCACACTCAACTCTGGGTAAAACCAATTCAGCTGACTTTGCTAACAGTGCGGTTATTCCTAATTTTTATTTCTCTCGTCCATTAACCGATAAAGCCACCATTGGTTTAGCCGTTGGTACTCACTTTGGCATGCGTACCGATCTTGGTACTGATTTCAAAGCATCGATGTTTGGTAATCAAGCGGATGTACATACGGTTGAGATCAACCCTAACCTTGGTTACAAAATTAACGAGCAATTCAGCGTCGGCGCTGGTGTGCGTTATGTCATGGCAACAGGTCACTTTGGTGCAGCAAGCCCAATTACTATACCAAATATGCTCAATAAAGGTCAGCACCTTAAATACATGGAAGGTGAAGATAACGCTTGGGGCTGGCAAGCAGGTGCAGCATGGCAAATAGATGCCAATAACCGTATCGGTATTAGTTACCAGTCGGCGGTTAAACTCAACCTTGAAGGCCACGCTAATGGTCTTGGTTTTGATTTAAAATCATTAGCTCAACATAAACTGCCTAAAACACAATATGCCGGCTCATTACCGATTGAGTTACCCGCATCAGCTGAAATTGCTAGCTTCCACCAATTAAATGATCAGTGGGCTGTGCATGCAAGTGTTAACTGGACTGATTGGAGTGCATTTGAAAAACTCGAAGCCAATATTCCAGATCTTAATGGCCCTGTAGATATCAAACCAGAAAATTGGAAAGACAACTACCGCTTTGCTGTTGGTACCACTTACCAAGCAACCAATAAGCTAGTTTTACGTTCTGGTATTGCCTATGACACTTCAGCAGTTGATGAAGCTAATCGTACCCAAACTATTCCTGAAACTGATCGTACGTGGTTAAGTGTTGGCGCTGGCTACGCATGGTCTGAAAACCTAACCTTAGATGCTGGTTTTACTTATATTTTTGCTAAAAAAGCTCACATGCTTGAGCAAGAAAAAGATATGCCAGTATTAGGTAAGTTTGAAGGTCAAACGTCAGGCCACATTTGGTTAGCGGGTGTTCAAGCTAGTTACCGTTTCTAAATAATCATTACTAATTAATTTATTTTAATAAGGCCTCTATATAGAGGCCTTTGTTTATTCTATAAAAAATCGCTCGTATAACATTATTAACTAGAAAGCGACAATAAATCACAAACAACACACTGGAAAATTAAATAAATATCAATTATTATGCCGCTCTAATTAATCATACAGCTTATTTAATATATATATTTGTTACTCTTCTTTGTTTGTATTTAAAATTATACTTTAACTACTAATAAAAAATACAACGCATGTTAAATATTAACATTATATCTGGCCGCATTATTAAAATGCCTAATATAATATACACCGCTCACTGTCATTAATTAAAAAACACGATAACCAATTAACTTATTAAAGTTTCTTCTTTTTGAAGTGAACTTACTTTGTCAGTGAATAAATATAATGCCCAACAAAAAATACATATTAAGTCTTGCTCTATTATTTTCAACTAATGCATTAGCAATAACAAACGGTCAAGCGGTTAACAATAATAATTATCAATCTATTATTCACTCTCAACATTGTACTGGTACTATTATTGGTGGTAAATGGGTATTAACCGCACAACATTGCAGTACAACAAATAACACCTACACTCAAGTCATAACCAGTCATGATAAAAAAACAACGAATGTTAGCCAACAAATAAACTACAGAGACTGGAATAATAATGGAGTGGATATCGATGCAGCGCTATGGCAATTACCGTATAACATCGCGATAAATCATATTACGATCATTACACCAAGCCCAGTTAAAGCAGGACAAGACGTTACTATTTTTGGATATGGTGGTACAGAAAATCAATTAAATAAAACCACACATCGCATCATTGCTCGATCAGATTCTCAAAAATACGCAATATCGCTAAATAATAATTATCAAGGTCAAACTGTTGGTGGTGATTCAGGTGCGCCTTATTTTGATAAAAATAATCATTTAGTCGCTATTCATAAAGGTGTTCAATTTCAACCTAACTTACAATCTAACTTTGCGATTGGAACTAAAGTATCAGCATTTAAAAATTTTATTCTTGATACTATTAATGGCTGGAATTACCCTACTAATATTAATAATGTCATTGGTAGTAAAACAATTACCGTACAAAGTTTACATAATGATGTAATACAAGATCAGGCAACAACCACTGGTGATGTTAATATCGATTTTAATAACTCAAGCTGTAGTAGTAATGATTTAATATCACCTTATGATACCTGTACTTATGTTATAACAAGCCATGGACAACGTGGGACATTAAACTTATCACCAACAGAAAGTATTATTGTGAATAATACAGCAATAAATAAAGATAAAGATGAAGACAAAGATAAAGATAAAGAACAACCAATAATAAACCCTAATAATAAAAGTGGAGGTGGCTCTATCGGTATCTTTATATTTACATTACTCTCACTCATTGCATTTAAACGTCGTAAATAAATATAACACCAATAAAAAGCCCCCTTTATAGGGGGCTTTTATTATTAATCGCTATCAATTTCATCTAAATAACTATCATCAAATGTATCACCTGTCGCTTGCTCACTCACTTTACCGTCACTGGCGGTGAAGTTCTTATACTGAATATACGCATCACGAGTAAACAGATAAGGATCAGGTGAGTTATTTAGCATGGATTCTTGGTTCACTAAGGCTGCACGATCTTCCATCCCCTCAAAGACCCACTTGCCTAAGCCTTCCCAGAAATTAAGTAAATTTAACGGGAAATACAGACCATCGACTGAATCTGTAAAACCTCTAAATGTAATTGGTCCATAAACAGGCAACATTAAATATGGCCCGTTACCAACACCGTAATAACCTAGCGTATCACCAAAATCACGATCTTGAACTTTATTAATATCGGCTGCTGATGCAATATCAATCAGACCCGCTAAACCAAAAACAGTATTAATCCAAAAGCGGTTAAAATGGGTTAGCGCATCTTTGCCATGCAGTGTTAGCAGGCTATTCACCATCCCTGCTGGCTCATCAAGATTTGATAAAAAATTAGTAATACCAGTACGCGCAAAAGAAGGCGTATAGTTCACATAAGCAAGTGACACTGGGCGTGCAACATATGGATCTACATAATTAAAGTTAAAATCCCACATTGCTCGGTTAAAGCCTTCAAATGGATCATACACTGCCGTTGTGGCCGCGTTATCACCATCAATATGATCAGTCACATTGGCTGAAACTGTTTGCTCACTGGCTTTATCGGGAGACTGTGCGCACCCAACAATGCCAAGGCTTAAAAAAATTATCAGTAATAGATTTTTCTTCAAAACATACACCTAATAAAAAACAGGCTGAACATTGATATTCAGCCTGCTTTATTCATTTTAGCAATTAATTAGTTAATATTGCTTATTAATGATAAACGCTGTTTCTCCACCCAGAGGCGTTTGGCTACTTTGACCGTACCAATCACCTTGTTTGGTCATTACGTTACCATCGCTATCCACACGCGCTTTAATGATCATCTCTGATAGTGATGATAGCTGACGCTGTGGAATCATGCTGTCTTTATCCGTTAACGTAATCGTTAATGGAAACTTAGTCGACAACGGTAATTTTACCGCTGCAATTGGCATTGGCGAACCATCTGCATCATGCACCGAAATTATAATATTACCTTGCTTTGGCAACACTACGTTTTTACCTAGCGCTATAGTAGCAGTAACCTGCTTTGCTGTATCGGCATTTTGCGTTTCAGATTGTGTCGTTGTTTCATCAATTGCGGTTGGATCGGGTGCAACCTTTGAACCATCGCCATCTGCAATACGCAATTTAGCACGCTCGATACTGCGAGTAAGCATTGGTGTACGTGAATCATTAGGACCGATAAGTGTTTTCATCATTGTCCAATAATCAACTGCTTGCTGGTAGTTTTTCTGCTCAAACGCATCAAATGCTAATAATGATAAAGCTTGAACGTTAGTGTGATCACTCTTGATAACTTGACGTAAAAGCTGGCGAGCAAGTTCACTTTGACCAGGCTTACCGCTTAGCATTAATGTTTGTGCGTAACCTAAGCGAATGTCAGTATCAACCGGATTCAGATCATAAGCACGTTTCATTGCCATTTCAGCCGTGGCACCATCGCGATTAGCAATAGCAATACGACCTAATAGTAACCATCCCATAGGATCATCACCATCTTTGTGCAATTTCGTTCTTAATGCCAAAGTAAGATCTGACATATCTTGATCTGATAGCGGTTCATTAGACGCATTATCGCCCATTAAACGTTGCGTTAGCTCTGGTAAGCGATTCACAGCTTGGTGCCATGCTTCAACTTTAGCACTGCTACCGACTGCACCATAAACACCGTAACAAATACCAACAATCAAAATCAGCCCAGGAACAACCATTGCAGGGCTAACATATGTTGCTTGTTTCTTTTCAGTAACAGGCAAGTCATCCAGTAATGTTTGTTGTAAGTCTGTCACCATTTCTTGTTGGTTATCGACTAAACCTTCTTGCGATTCTTCTTCAAGTTCATGAATTCGATCTTTAAAGAAGGCTTTATTCAGCTCATCTCGGCTAGCTTCATCGTCATATTCTTTACCGACATACATCGGGATCACAAAGATAGCGATAGAAATTAAAACTAAAACAGCGGTTAAAATCCAAAACAGGGTCATTTAGTTACCTTTGTGTTATTGGTTGTTTCAGTATCTTGCTGCGCCATTTCAGCTAACAACCCCTGTAAACGTTCTGACTCAACTTCATCAAGTGGCTCATCTTTGGTTAGCTCACTTTTTTTACGTGAACGATAAACCAAGACAGTAAAACCAATCACAATAAAGCCAATAGGACCTGCCCATAAGATCATTGTTGATGCGGTCACTGCGGGATCGTAATTTACGAAATTCCCGTAACGTGCAATCATATAATCAATGACTTGCTGCTTGGTTTTGCCTTCTTTTAACAGCTCATAGCTTTTTAGACGCATGTCTTCTGCTAAGGTCGCATTAGAATCGGCGATACTGTTATTTTGACATTTAGGACAACGTAAAGTCTCGGTTAGCTCTTGAAATTCTTTCTCTTGTGCTGGATTTTTAAAATCGTACACATCAATAGCAGCTAATGCAGGTGCTACCATCGAAAACGTCAGTCCAAGTGCAAATACTAAAGCAAAAAAACGTTTCATTATGCTTTAACCTCCGCTTTGGTTTTGTTTGCTTTCGCTTCTGCTAGCATTTTTTCATACAAAGGCTTGAGAGTTTTGTTCCAATTTTCTGGATTAACATCACCCACATGGCGATAACGAATAATGCCATTAGCGTCAATTAAGAATGTTTCTGGTGCGCCATAAACGCCAAGATCCATCCCTAACATACCATTGCCATCAAACAAAGAGATCATATAAGGATTACCTAGCTCTTTAAGCCATCTAATCGCTTTAGGTCGTTGATCTTTATAGTTTAGACCAATGATCTTCACTCCTTGATCGGCAAGCGTATTAAGGTATTGGTGTTCAGCTTGACAGGTTGGACACCACGTTGCCCATACATTAAGCAACAGTGGTTGACCTTTAAAAATCGTTTGCTGGTATTCCTTACCTGGTTCAAACAAATCTTCTAACTTAAATGCAGGTACGGGTTTACCTACCAATACTGATTCAAGTTTTGTCGGATCGTCACCCGCTGCATTACGAGTTAGTTGGACCATAAACATCACAACTAACCCTAAAAACAGCACTAAAGGAATAAATAATAGCTTTTTATTCATTAGTTAGCTTCGCCTCTGATTTTTTGTCATTCGCGGCAATATTAGCAGGCTTACGGAACCGATAACGCTTATCACTGATAGAGAAAGCACCACCAAGTGCCATTAAGAACGCACCCATCCACATCCAATTAACAAATGGTTTGTAGTAAATACGTACCGCCCACGCGCCGTTATTACCTAAACGCTCACCCATCGCAACATAAAGGTCACGAGTAAAGCCGCTATCAATTGCCGCTTCAGTCATCATTGAACCAGCAACAGTATAGAAACGCTTTTCAGCATGCAGAGTAGTAATATCGATACCACGACGACTGATTTCAAAGTCAGCCACGTAGCCATCATAGTTAGGACCATCTGCATCGCGTAAACCTGCAAAGTGGAAGTCATAACCTTTAACGTTCACTGATTGCCCTGGTGATAAACGTAAATCACGTTCAATACCGTAGTTCGATACTAATGTCATACCAATAATTGCTACAGCTAAACCAAGGTGACCTAGCATCATTGCCCAATGGCTTCGTCCTAATTTTCCTAAGCCTTCAAGGAAAGGATGACGATGCGTTGCACGACGGTAGATTTCAACAAGGTGAAGAACAATGATCCACACCGCCATCATTACACCAACAACGGCTAATGGCTCAACAACGCTTGCTGTTAAGTAAATTGCCAAGAATGAGAATGGCACCGTAAATAGCGCGCTCCATAACATTGGTTTAGCAATTGATGCAAAGTTATCACGCTTCCAGCGAACCAGTGGACCCACACCCATTAAGAATGAGAATGGCACCATTAACCACGTAAACAAAGTGTTAAAGAACGGTTCGCCAATCGATACCGAGCCCAAGCCTAATTGTTTATGAACTAACGGTAATAGCGTACCAATCAATACGACCAACAATGCAGCGACTAATAGCAAGTTGTTAGCTAGTAAGAAGTTCTCACGCGAGAACAGCGCGTAGTTACCACGAGAACGAATTTGACCGCCACGTAGTGCATAAAGTAGTAATGAACCACCAATAACTACTACTAAGAAGCCAAGAATAAACATACCGCGCGATGGATCTGATGCAAATGCGTGCACAGAAACCAATACACCAGAACGTACTAAGAACGTACCTAATAAACTTAATGAGAATGCAGAGATTGCCAGTAATACTGTCCACGCTTTAAAAGTACCGCGTTTTTCAGTTACTGATAGTGAGTGCATTAATGCAGTACCCGCAAGCCATGGCATTAATGATGCATTTTCTACTGGATCCCAGAACCACCAGCCACCCCAGCCAAGTTCGTAGTAAGCCCACCATGAGCCTAGTGCGATACCTAAAGTTAGGAATGACCATGCTGCAATTGTCCAAGGACGCGACCAACGCGCCCAAGCCGTATCTAAACGGCCTGTCATTAATGATGCAATAGCAAATGAGAATGCAACCGAGAAACCTACATAACCCATGTACAACATTGGTGGGTGTACAATCAAACCCGGATCTTGTAATAATGGGTTTAGATCACGACCTTGTACCGGAAAATCTGGCAATGTGCGTAAAAATGGATTAGACGTAACGATAATAAACAGTAAGAAACCCACTGCTATCATGCCCATCACGGAAAGTACACGCGCCACAGCTTCTAGAGGCATACCACGGCTTAATCGAGCAACAGCTGCAGCCCAACCAGCTTGGATAAGCACCCATAGCATTAATGAACCTTCATGGCCGCCCCATACTGCGGTTAAACGGTAATACCATGGCAGTAAACTGGTTGAGTTACTGGCAACATACGCTACCGTAAAATCATTGCTATAGAACGACCAGCTCAAAATACCAAACGACAATGCAAGCATGCCGAATATTCCGTAAGACAGTGGACGTGCCATACGCATCATTGCTTGGTTGCCAACAGTGGCACCATACAATGGGTAAATGCTGGCCAGCACCGATAGCGCAAGCGCGGCTATAAGTGCGAATTGGCCTAATTCAGGGATCATTGATCACTTACCTTGTAGTTGTTCTTCAGTATATTGAAGTCGTTTATGGTTTATCTTCATTGCATCTGCCACTTCTGGTGGCATATATTTTTCATCATGCTTTGCAAGCACTTCACTGGCTTTAACTGTGGTTGGATTAATTAATACACCCTGCGCCACAATGCCTTGTCCTTCACGGAATAGATCCGGCAAAATACCATCATAAATAACAGTAACTGATGGACCAACATCTGCCACTTTAAAGGTGATTCGTAACGATTTAGGATCGCGCTTAACCGAACCCTTTACCACCATGCCACCAATACGCAACCGTTGACCTACTTCTGGTTTAGCACCACTATCGGCTTTACCATTAATTAACTCTGAAGGCGTATAAAAAAGGTTCATATTTTGGTTTAACGCATACAGAATTAAACCAACTGTTGCACCAAGTCCAAGCACCAACGCTAGTACTATTACTAAACGTTTTTGACGTCTTGGGGTCATAGCGTGTTCTCCAATGTTTTTGCTTCTTTAATGCGTTGTTCACGCGCCATTTTATTTTTTATTTCTCGTAACAAACGACGTTTCGTTGTTAAGCTCGAAAATAAAATCCATAACATCGATAGAAAAGAAATAGCATAGGCACTCCAAACGTAACCTGCATACCCACCCATCGCAAAAAAATCTTTTATAGAATCAAAATACATAACCATCTCACTTCACCAACTTCTGTACCCAAGGGCGGTGGCTCTCACGTGATAGAATCTCATTACGTAACCGCACCAAAGTGACAGCAGCAAAGAAACAACCAAAACCAAGTAGCATCACTAACAACGGCCATAACATATCGTTAGACATTGATGGCTTACCAAATTTAGAAATTGTTGCGCCTTGGTGAAGGGTATTCCACCATTCCACTGAGTAGTGAATAATCGGAATATTAATCACGCCAACAATTGACAAAATACCAGCTGCTTTAGCCGCTGTTTTGTGATCATCAAACGCGTTATACAAGGCAATCACACCAAGGTATAAGAATAATAGAATCAATTCAGAGGTTAAGCGAGCATCCCAAACCCACCAAGCGCCCCACATTGGTTTACCCCAAATAGCCCCTGTAATAAGGGCGATAAAAGTAAATACAGCGCCGATAGGTGCCATCGCAGCCGCTGCCATATCTGACATACGAATCTGCCACACTAGGCCAATGAAAGAAGAAATAGCCATAGTCACATAGATACTCATCGACCAAATTGCTGATGGTACATGAATATAAATGATTCTAAAGCTATCGCCTTGTTGGTAATCAGCAGGAACAAATAAGAGTCCCCATACAGATCCCACTAAAATGGAAATCAATGCGATAATAGAAAACCAAGGCAACAACTTACCGCATAATCGGTAGGTGTTTTCTGCTTTAGCGTAGGGATGTAACCACTTCCACATAATGCTCTCAACTTATAATAGATAGTAAATACGTCACTGAGAGTAAAGTTGTTACTCTCACTTTCTTTACCACTTCACCGTTTAAGCTAGGCGTCAGCGCTAAAGAAAAATTCATCGGCTAATTAACACTGATCCTTAGTGATGCAGCCACTGCAAACGGTGCCAAAGTCAATGACCCGACTAACATTGCTCCCATAATGGCCAATTGACCATCATAGGCCATGCCTAAACTTGCCGCCTCAATGGCGGAGGTCGCGAATATAAGCACAGGAATATACAAAGGCAATATGAGCAAGCTCAATAAAACGCCACCTTTTCGTAATCCAACCGTTAACGCCATGCCAATTGCACCTAAAAAACTTAATGTTGGTGTGCCAATCAGCAAAGTTAATAACACTGCAATCCACGTATGCCAATTTAATGACAGTAAAATAGCCAGTAATGGGCTAATTAGAATCAATGGCAATCCAGTCAGTAACCAATGCGAGATCATTTTAGCAAATGCAGCCACCGATAACGGTACTGGCATCAGTAACATTTGCTCAAGTGAACCATCAAGGTAATCATCACGGAACAAACGCTCCATCGATAACAACGCAGCTAATAGCGCCGCAACCCAAATGATACCTGGAGCAATACGTGCTAATAAATTAGGCTCAGGACCAATCCCTAATGGGAACAGCGTGATCACAATAATAAAAAACCATAACGGATTAAAAATATCCGCCTGGCGACGATAAGCTATCAATAACTCACGCCGAATAATTTGAACAAGGGTGTTAAGCATGGTTAGTATGCCCTAACTTAATTTTTCGTAACCGATCACTATTAACAAACATATCTTGGTGAGTGGTCAGTAACACCATTCCTCCACGCTCAGCATGGGATAAAAACAATGCTTCAAGTACCTTTACACCTTGCTTATCAATCGCGGTTAGCGGTTCATCAAGCACCCACAGTTTATGATTACTTAACCATAAGCGCGCTAACGCAACTCGACGTTGCTGACCTGCTGATAACTGCCCTGCACTAATATCTTCACGTCCAGCTAAACCAACATGGGCTAATGCTTGCCACAATGCATCATCACCACTGACTTTAGGTGTTCCTTTGAGATCGGAGCCTTGTTGACAAGTATGCATTGCCTGAAAAAAAGCCAAGTTCTCAAAGGCCGTAAGCTCGCGCTTTACGCCTGTTTGGTGACCTAAAAATAACAGTGATTGGTGATAATCTTCACGCGCAGTCGTAATATTTTCATTACACCACTGCACCTCACCACTATCTGAATGGCCTAAGCCCGCTATGATTCTTAATAAAGTCGTTTTACCAGCGCCGTTTGGCCCTTCAATTTGAACTAATTCACCGCTTGAAATAGTGAAGTTTAATTCATCAAATAAGACGCGTTCATCACGAACACAGCTCAAATTTGCTACTGACAACATAAAATGCTATATCCTAGGTGCCACAAAATAGCCGCATAGTACCACAATGGCTAACAAATTGGCTAAACTGCTCAGCTTCTTAGTCGTTAACTAACGTAAGTAATTGTGAAATAAATGCAAACTAAACTATTGCCAAATTCATCACCATTTATAGAAAAACTTTCGACAATAGAAAGGATTACTACAATACCGACGTATTCCAATTTACTCTCATCAACAATCACTGCTAACAATCAATCAAATTTGATCTCTCAGCTGCCGCAATTATTATTATCTATGAATAGCTTGCAACGATTAGTTACAAATTTATTGTTTCCGTTAAACTTAGGTACAGCTAAATCGCCACATTCGATGCCATCATCACTGCAACAATTGTTTAGCCAATTACTATTACCCAATAACCAAGCCGCATTAATTCACTGGCTGCAGCACAATACCGGCCACCAAACATTAGCGACGTTATTACTGCAATTATCGCAACCATCAAGCCCACTTAAACTATGGTTAAGCCAACTAAATCCAGAGCAACAGCAAGAATTTAGCGCTTTACTGCGTCTTGCAAGTGAACAGCGTGGTCCTGAAAGCCAGCGTTCTCCTGACAGTCACCAGTTGCACTTACAATGGGTACAAGAAAACGGCCAAACTATTGAGCTACAAATTAATAATCATCAAAAAAATAAAAAAAATACTACTAAGAATAACAATAACCGTTGGACGGTCAAATTGAGTTTACCTATTGGTGCAATAGACACAGTGAATGTTATTGCTTGTTGGCACCAACAACAATTAAGCACTCGCTTTGAATGCGTAAATCAGCAATTATTACTACGAATTGAACGGCTAACACCCTATTTAATTTTACGGCTGCAGCAATTAGGCATTAATAGCACCCCGCCCCAATATAAAAGGCTTACAGAGCAATCACTGCACACGCCACCAGCAACATCTGGACTATCAATCAAAGTCTAATAACAGGGATAAATTAAATATGACAGCTAAGCTAAACACTAATCAAGCGATTGCACTGCGTTATGATGGTAATAAAAGCCCCTATATTGCCGCTAAAGGGTATGACCAATTAGCGCAACATATTATTGAACAAGTAAAACAACAAGGTGGATTAATTCATCAAGATCCAGTGCTAGCACAGTACCTTAATAGTTTTGAATTAGGCGATCATATTCCCGAGGAGTTATATCAGATTATTGCCGAGTTAATCGCTTTTTCATGGTACCTAAACGGCAAAACCCCTCCGGGTTGGGAAGGGTTTGAAAATATCGATATCACGGCATAATAGTATTAATGAATGATCGCAACCATCAACGTCGATAATGCTGTGGCATACTTCTTTGTAAACTCAACAGTAATTCAGCCTCAGCTTTAGGTAAATCACATTCTTTCATTAATTCGTCAACATCAGCGCCAAGTTCAACCATTTTACTGGCACGACTGTATAAGCGCCCACCAGAATCATTCATCGCGACTTCATTTTGACGCACTTCAACCCGGTCAATTTGCTCGATCAAATCAACTAATTTATCACTCATACCGATACTGCCAGTACGTAATTCGTGAAATTGTTTGGTTAAGCTTTCATTTTGCAACCGCGCATTTTTTAATACGGTTTCAATGGCTGCGAATTTGACTTCTAATGCCAACCTTGCTTGGCGCTCACGGCGAATCAGCACCGTGGCGGTTAGCGCTATAAGTACAGAGATAACTACCGGTAACCATTGTTGAAGTAAGATATCCATTACAAATACGCCATCTCATCCCACTCGTCTTCAGACAGCAGTTTATTTAAATCGACTAAAATTAATAGCTGCCCATCGCGATTACTTACCCCTTGAATAAACTTGGCACTTTCTTCTGTTCCAACACAAGGCGTGCTATCAATTTCAGAGCTACGTAGATACACCACTTCGGCAACACTATCGACTAAAATACCAATTACTTGGGTTTCAGCTTCAATAATAACAATACGGGTACTGTCTGAAATTTCACCATGTTGTAAGCCAAAACGAGCACGAGTATCAATAACGGTAACAACATTACCACGTAAATTAATAATACCAATCACGTAATCAGGTGCGCCTGGAACAGGTGCAATATCTGAATAACGTAATACTTCACGCACTTGCATGACATTAATACCGTAGGTTTCATTTTCTAATTGAAATGTAACCCACTGTAGTACTTGATCATTAACGCCATCTTTTTGAATTTCCGTTATATTTACTTGGGACATATTATTTCCTCTTTAATGCCTCAACTCGCGTCACTATTAACATCTAAGCCTTTATTCAACATTTGAACTAATGCATCAACATGGATCAGTGCACACATTTTTTGTTTGACCATTCCCGCTAACCACGGTCGCTTACCTGCTTGTTGTCGCCAACGAATATCTGTCGTCAATAATGTTTGCGTGCCATGCAAAATATCGCACGCTAATCCCCACTGACTATTGCCTAACATCACCATGTAACGATAATTCGCACGATAGCAATCATTAGTTAATTTATCGGCCATCACCCAGCATGCTGTATCAACAACATCAACATTATATTGGGCTAATGGCGCTAAGCCTAAATACCAACTTGGGCGACCAACAATCTGGTTTAATTCTCCAAGTCGATGAATCGATCCTAATTCTGTTAACGCCACCGCAAACATCATGCCATTGACTTCAAAAAACAACGCTTGAAACGGCTGCTGCTGACCATGATGCTGCCACGCAACATATTCTGGTTCTGGTTCTGGTTCTGGTTCTGGTTCTGGTTCTGGTTCTGGTTCTGGTTCTGGTTCTGGTTCTGCATCAATAACAACCACTTGTGGCTCGGTTGCAACCTCTAGTGGTACTTGAGCCAATAACTGTTGTAATTGTTGTGACGATGACGGTTCACAAAACGTTGCTGGCTTCTTAACCGGCTCGGCATCTAACAGTAAGTCACCAAAATAATCATCCAATGCTTGTTCACTGGTTAAGCGGTTATTATTCATTGTGTGCAAGCCTTGTTAAATGACTAAGTAACGTTTTGTAAGCAAATACTCCACGACAATTATGAGCATACAATGATGGCGGCATATGTTTAATACTGGCATCTCGAAATTTAGTATCAATCGGAATCGCTGATGCCCACACTTGATCAGGATAACGGGTTTTGAGATCTTGCAAAGTTTGCAATGATGCTCGAGTACGCTTGTCATACATGGTCGGCACAATAGTGACATCAAAGCCACCTGGTTTAGAACGTTGCATAATCTGCAAGGTACGCAACATGCGCTCGAGGCCTTTCATGGCTAAAAACTCAGTTTGTACTGGAATCAAAATCCGATCACTGGCTGCCAGCGCGTTGACCATCATCACCCCAAGAATCGGTGGGCAATCAATCAATACATAGTCATAGTCTGCGGCAACCGCGGTTAATGCTTTTTTCAATACTAATCCCATACCACTGCGGTTACCCATAGAGCGATCTAAGGTCGCTAATGACATATGGGCGGGAATAATATCAATATGGCTAAATGTGGTGCTTAAAATTAATTCTCTTACGCCATCATAATCAATGTGTGGTAATTGAAATAAATCAAATAAACTGGCGGGCACATAATCAGCATCAAAATTCAAATAGGTTGTTAATGATCCATGGGGATCGGTATCAACCACTAATACCCGCTGGTTTTGTTCACTTAGTAATCCTGCTAATGCTATGGTAGTGGTCGTTTTCCCTACTCCACCTTTTTGGTTTGCAATACTCCAAACAACCACCTTTAACTCCTCACGACAAACCCAATTCAATTAAAATATATTCCGCAATGCGGTCAAGGGGAAGATCATGACTAGAAATGCCCGCTTTAGCAACTGCTTGTGGCATACCATATACCACACAGCTATCTTCATCTTGTGCCCAAACAGTGGAGCCATTGGCTTTTAACATTCGCGCACCTTCGCGACCATCAGCCCCCATACCTGTTAGCACTATCGATAATACGCGATCATTAAACACTTTCGCCGCGGATCCAAAACTGACATCAACACAAGGCTTGTAATTCATGCGCTCGCCACCATCAATAATGCGTAGTCGAGCTCCAACAGCCCGTCCATCGACCATCATCTGCTGTCCGCCTGGGGCTAAATACGCCACGCCAGCGCGGAGTATATCGCCATTTTGCGCTTCTTTTACTTCAATACGGCAGAGGTTATTTAATCGAGCAGCAAAAGCTGCCGTAAACGTTGCAGGCATATGTTGCACTAAAATAATCGGATATGGAAAATTCGCTGGTAATTGGGTCAGAATTTTTTGTAATGCGACCGGCCCGCCAGTTGAGGTTCCAATTGCAACTAACTGATACTTTTTGCCTGAGGCGCGAAAACGTAATGGTATTTTGGCCGTCAGCGCAGGTTCGCTACCAGTGCGTCCCGTGTTTATTGCTGAAATAGCAGCGGGGCGAACTTCAGATGTCATCGCTGACATATTACGCCCAGGTGGCGTAGATAATGTCTTTATCGCAGGCGATGAAACATTATGACGCCGTAAATAAAACCGTTTTCCGGCTAATTCTGCGACCCGTTTTTGTAATAGATCGACCGCTTCATCACGATTACGGGCAATATCTTCAAACTTTTTCGGTAAAAAATCGAGGGCACCCGCATCAAGTGCATCTAAGGTCGCCTTGGCACCATCTTGAGTTAAAGAAGAAAACATCAAAATAGGCGTCGGGGCTATTTTCATTATTTCACGTACCGCAGTAATACCATCCATCACCGGCATTTCAATATCCATGGTAATAACATCAGGCTGTAACACTTTCACCAGCTCACATGCTTCTTTACCATTAGTGGCATTACCAACAACGGTTAGTCGAGGATCAGCATTAATAATCTCACTCACACGGCGACGAAAAAAGCTTGAATCATCAACCACTAACACCTTTATTGCCATTTGTTTTTATTCCTTTACCTAAACAATACCGTCAGCCTAATCACTGGCGGTCAATCGGTTATTATTGTTAGTAATTAACGTGTTACATAATGGTTTAATAGGTTCGGTACATCTAGGATAAGGGCTATATGGCCATCACTGGTAATGGTTGCTCCTGCCATACCCGGTGTGCCTTTTAGAAGTTTATCTAGCGGTTTAATCACCACTTCTTCTTGGCCGATTAGGCTATCAACCACAAAACCGACCCGTTGGTGACCGGTTTGGACAATCACCACATGACCATAACTACTATGTTGTTGATTACGGCTCGGTGATTTTTTCGATAACCAATCTTGTAGAAAAAATAACGGAATCGCTTTTTCACGCACAATAATCGTTAATTGGCCATCAACAGTATGGGTTTTGGTTAAATCTAAATGGAAAATCTCATTCACACTCGCTAAAGGTAACGCGAATGGCTGCTGCGCCACGCCAACCATTAATGTCGGTAAAATCGCTAATGTCAGTGGCACTTTAATATCAATTCGAGTTCCTTTTCCTAACACCGAATTAATTGATATCGAACCGTTAAGTTGGTTGATGCTGGTTTTAACCACATCCATACCAACACCGCGCCCTGAAATATCTGAAATCTGTTTTTTGGTTGAAAAACCAGGGGCAAAAATCAGATTATAAGCATCATTATCACTTAACCGTGAAGCGGCATCGTGATCCATCATGCCGCGATCAATTGCAATTTGACGTAATTTATTGGCATCCATACCGCCACCATCATCTTCAATGGTTAACCGAATATGATCCCCTTCTTGTGACGCGGAGAGTAACACTTTACCTGTTGGCGACTTACCGGCTTGCTCGCGCACTGCTGGCATTTCAATACCATGATCAACCGAGTTACGTACTAAGTGCACTAAAGGATCGGCTAAGGCTTCCACTAAGTTTTTATCAAGATCAGTATCTTCCCCTACCATTTCCAGCACGATTTCTTTATTAAGACTACGGGCTAAATCACGTACTACTCTCGGAAAACGACCAAAAACTTTTTTGATAGGCTGCATGCGAGTTTTCATTACCGCACCTTGAAGATCAGCGGTAACAACATCCAGTGTTGATACCGCTTTAGACATTTCTTCATCGGTGGTATTTAACCCTAAACTCACCAAACGATTGCGCACTAACACTAACTCACCCACCATGTTCATGATGATATCAAGAGTTGAAGTATCAACACGTACTGTAGTTTCTGCTTGAGGCTTAGGTTTATCTTTAGTCACTGCTGACGCTGGCGGATTTACAGGCGAGTTAACCGCAACCGACTCTGCCTCTAATGGCGCAATAACTGCTGGTATTGGATCAACCTGAGGCCCACGACCCACACCATGCAATTCATCTAATAAATTTTCAAACTCATCATCTGTCATCAAATTATCATTAACAACCGCAAGATTGTCATTGGTTATGACAGATTCAGCAGTAACAGATACAACCCCACTACCAGGCGCGTTACCACTGCCATGTAACTCATCTAATAGCCGTTCAAACTCATCATCGGTAATATCGCTACTTTCAATACCACTAGCAATATTATCCGTTGCCGTTACTGCTACCGCTGAAGGTGATACTGCTACTGAAGAGGGAGAATTACCAACACCATGTAACTCATCTAATAAACGATCAAATTCATCTTGAGTAATATCATCGATACTATCAGCATTAATTGCATTGGTTAATGACGGCACAATAACAGCCTCTGGCTCAACCTCTGTGGTTTCAACTGCAGTAGGCGGTAAACTGTAATGATGTAATTGATCCAATAATGTTTGATCAGCTTTAGTCAGTGGCTGGTGCGCTTGTACTTGAGTAAACATCACATTGATACAATCTAACGCTGTCAAAATCACATCCATTAGATCTGATGTGACACTACGCTTACCTGTGCGTAGTAAATCAAACACGTTTTCAGCGCCGTGACAGGCATCAACTAGCTCAGACAAAGATAAAAAACCAGCCCCACCTTTAACGGTATGAAAACCACGAAAGATAGCGTT
This sequence comes from Photobacterium andalusiense, assembly GCF_900185625.1. GTDB lineage: Bacteria > Pseudomonadota > Gammaproteobacteria > Enterobacterales > Vibrionaceae > Photobacterium > Photobacterium aquimaris. The sequence goes on along the minus strand of NZ_FYAJ01000001.1, from coordinate 143,626 downwards.
TAATAATTCACTATCGTCAGGACGACGTTCAAGTTCAACTAATTGCTCAGACAATAATTCAAGAATTTCCCCAGCTTCAATTAAAAAGTCTTGTAGGATATCTTCATCTAAATCAAAACTCATAAATTCCCTCTAAAATCCAAGACTTGAAAGTAAATCATCAACATCATCCTGTGATGAAAGTGCATCTTTACGTTGCTGGGGGTTAATAATTGGCCCTTCCGCAGTCACTGCTGATGGCTTAACCTCAACCTCAGTTAGTAGCGCTTGCTCGATACCAAACGCTTGTAAAATATCAAGCATTCGCTGTTCAATTTCGTGAACTAAGGTGATCACCCGTCGTATAACTTGACCGGTTAGATCCTGAAAATCTTGTGCCATTAAAATATCAGTTAAATGTTCACGTAAAAGAGAGCTATCTTGATTAACTTGAATTAATAATCGATTAATATCGTGGCAGAGTTGTTTAAAATCAGCCAACGCAATTTTTCCAGCCATTAATTGCTGCCATTGCGGCTGAAGATGATGCAGCGTTTGCTGTAATTGTTCTGCAATCGGTAAGGTTATTTCAACCGCGTCCATAGTACGGTTAGCGGCGGCTTCAGTTTTATCTATCACATAAGATAAACTATCGCGCGCATCTGGAATGTCGGTTTTAGCCAAATCATTCCAACGCGGATCAAGCCGAAAACTGACTAAGGAGTCATGCAGCTGACGCGTCATCTTTCCCACTTCTTCGTACACAGGCGAACGCTGATGTTCAACTAAAGTTTGCACTAACGTATTAGCTTGTTGTTGCTGTCCTTGCTCAAGCAACACCACTAATTGCTGCGCTTGCTCTAATGAAATCATGGTTAACTTTCCCTATGCCTAAACGCAATAACTACTGTAACCGTTCAAAAATCTTCGCGAGTTTTTCTTTCAATGTTGCAGCATTAAATGGTTTTACAATATAACCATTCACACCAGCTTGAGCGGCTTCAATGATTTGTTCACGCTTAGCTTCCGCAGTGATCATCAAAACAGGTAGATGTTTTAATTGCTCATCCGCACGAATATGACGTAATAAATCAATACCTTGCATTCCAGGCATATTCCAATCAGTAACCACAAAATCAAAGTCACCACGTTTTAATAATGGCAATGCTGTTACACCATCATCGGCTTCAACAGTATTGTTAAATCCTAAATCACGCAGTAAATTTTTCACGATACGACGCATTGTTGAAAAGTCATCAACAATAAGAATTTTCATATTAGTATTCAAAATTGCCTCCACAGTAAACTGTGTTGTAAGTTATAAATAATGACAGCACTATTATTGAAATCACGCAGCCCAAGCATGTAATTTAGCCCGTAATCGCTGCATTGCTTGGCTATGAATCTGACAAATACGCGATTCACTCACACCAATAACAGCACCTATTTCTTTTAAATTCATTTCTTCGTCGTAATACAATGACAGCACTAATGCTTCTCGCTCTGGCAGGGTCTTAATCGCCGCGGCTAAACTCTGTCGAAAACTATCATCAACCACGCCTTGGAATGGCAGATTTTGATTAACATCTTCGTCATTAACCATTGTTTCTTCACCACCAGCAAGATCTGCAATGCCAACGATACGACCGCAATTGACATCGTTTAATGCTTGATGATATTGCTCTAATGGCATATCAAGATACGTCGATATTTCATTATCCGTCGGATCGCGGCCAAGACTATGTTCAAGGTGTGAAATCGCATCACTGATAAGCCGATTATTTTTATACACCGAGCGCGGTACCCAATCACCACGGCGAATATCATCTAACATCGCACCACGAATACGAATACCAGCAAAAGTTTCAAAACTCGCCCCTTTGCTAGGATCGTAATTTTGTTGTGCTTCTAACAACCCGATCATGCCCGATTGAATTAAGTCTTCGACTAATACACTTGGTGGTAAGCGGGCCATTAAATGATGTGCAATCCGCTTTACCAAGGTCGAATAGCGCTCAATAAACGCCTGTGGGCTTTGTTGATAACGGCTATAGGTTAAGGTTTTATTCACAAATTTGGGCCTCCATGGCTCGCGGTTTATGCACTAACAATCGTTCAACAAAAAACTCCAAATGCCCACCTGGATGATGCGGAATCGGCCATGTCATTGCTTTTGATGCCAATGAGTTCAGTGCTAACGCTGCAGGTGTATGCGGAAATGCCTCGACCACTAATTTTTGACGTTTAACCGCTTGGCGAACGTTATCATCAAGAGGAATACATGCGGCAAGTTCAAGGTTGGCATCCAGAAAACGTTCCGTTACTCGGGTTAATTTAATGAATAAATCGCGCCCTTCACGATAACTACGAACCATGTTGGCAACAATCTTAAATCGTTGAATATCATACTCACGACTCAAAATTTTCATTAATGCGTACGCATCTGTGATCGAGGTCGGTTCATCGCACACCACAATAACAATATCTTGAGCTGCACGAGCAAAACTGAGCACCATGTCAGAAATACCAGCAGCAGTGTCGACAATAAAAAAATCGAGTTCGTCTTGTAAATTACCAAACGCGCGAATTAACCCTGCATGCTGCGCTGGGGTTAATTCCGCCATATTCTGAGTCCCCGAAGCCGATGGAATAATTTTCACTCCATATGGGCCTTCGATAATAATATCTTTAAGTTCGCACAACCCAGCCAGCACATGTGAAAGATTTCGCCCAGCACGTAGTCCCAACATCACATCGACATTGGCTAACCCAAGATCAGCATCAAGTACCATGACGCGTTTGCCTTGGCGTGCCATTGAAATTGCCATATTAAGTGTGACATTAGTTTTACCTACGCCACCTTTACCGCCAGTAACCGTAATGACTTTTGTCGACGTTAATTGGGTCATTCGACGTAAACCACTCGCTTGATCGTACATGATGTTCTCAGTCATAAAAATCGGCCGTTTTGTTATCTGAACTATCACTAGCCCAGACATGAGATTGCTGTGACAACTCTCGTTCTAACAACTCATTGGCACGCGAAACTAGGTAATTTCCCGTTGCTACTTTCAAATCCTCAGGGACCCGTTGACCATCTGCTAAATATGCAATCGGTAAGGCATTTTGAATAGCAACACAGATTATTTCACCCAAACTTAATGATTCATCAAGTTTGGTTAATACACAGCCTGATAATGGAATACGACGAAAATGCTCAATCGTCTCCTCAAGCACACGTCGTTGTGATGTTGCTGGCATCACCAAATAGCTGCGAATTTTAGCGCCGCTATTTTGCATTAAAGTATCTAATTGTTCAGACAAACGAATATCACGTTGTCCCATTCCAGCAGTATCAAGTAACACTAATCGTCGATGGCGTAACTGATGTAATATATCGGCCAGTTCCTGTGCATCTTTAGCTACTCTGACAGGGCATCCCATAATTCGGCCATAAGTAGCAAGCTGCTCATGAGCACCAATACGGTAATTATCAGTGGTTACTAATGCGATTTGACTAGGACCAAACTCCATCGCAGCCCGTGCTGCCAGTTTGGCAACGGTGGTTGTTTTACCAACGCCAGTCGGCCCAAGTAAGGCTACAACACCACCTGTTTCTAAAATACAATCATCAGTAGTTAGAATTTGATCGGCTAATAAATCAAGTAATGCTGGCCACGCTTCATTGGTCGGTAAGTCTTCGGGAATATAACAAGCTAATTGATCAGCGAGTTGATCCGATAACCCCATTTTTTCTAGCCGCTTAATCATCATTGCTCGCATTGGCTCTTGGCGTTCAACTTCTTGCCACATCAGCCCAGATAATTGATGTTCTAATAAGCGTCTAATGGAGATAATTTCAGCACGCATTGCCTCTAAGTCATCGTCTTTACGTGCCCCTTTGACTTCATAGCGACTAGGATCTAATCGTGGCTTACGTGATGACGTACCATAATCATTACGACCAACAGCTACTTCACGTTCAAATTGTTTTGACGATGGGCGATTATAATCCCCCACATTGAGATCATGAGATTGCTCATCGTAACGGCGTTTAGGTTGCGATCGTGATGATGCAGGTTGACGATCTACACCATGTTGCTGCCGATGCTGCTCATGGCTATCACTGTGATAATAGTGCTGACGCGCTTGATCTCGACTGCCATCATTTGAATGCTTAGACTGTGCTTGGAGCTGATCTTGATGCTTTGATTGGCGCTGCAATAATGCCGTTAATGAATCAACAGAGGCCATATTGTCTGCCGTTTCTGTAGCTGCAGCATAATTTTGGAGCACACTTGCAAACTGCTTTGATGCTGATGGCGTCACATTGACTTTATCATCAGCAAGTTTACGTCGTGCTTGTCCTAAGCCTTGCGCTAACTCATCACGCACATCATGATTGGCTTTCGTCACCACAGGCTGAGTATCAGTATCAACTGCAGCGACAATTTCGACGCCACCAGAGACTTTTTTATTTGACATAATCACTGCATCAGGGCCAAGTTCTTCTTTGACTTCGCTAAGTGCTGTTCTCATGTCCTTGGCAAAAAATCGTTTTATTTTCAAACTTAATTCCCTATCAGCACGTGCTTAAATGAATATTGAGTTTCACCATTATTAATGACCAACCGCATTAACAATGCGAATTTGCTTTTCATCCGGTACTTCTTGATAAGACAACACTCTCAATGTCGGAATAGTATTTTTGACAAATTTTGCCAAGGTAGAACGCAAAACACCGGATGTAAGTAAAACTGCTGGCTCACCTTTTAATTCTTGTTGCTGAGTCGCTTCAGTAAGCGAACGTTGCAAACGCTCAGCGAGTCCTGGTTCAATACCTGAAGACTCGCCACCGGCAGATTGCATGGTCTGATGCAATATTTGTTCCAACTCAGGAACCAAGGTTATCACTGGCAGCTCAGACTCTATACCATTGATTTCCTGGCAAATTAATCGTTTCAAGCCAATGCGCGCAGCGGCGGTGAGAATGTCAGGATCTTGACTCTTGCTAGAGTACTCAGACAAGGTTTGAACGATGGTTCGAATATCCCGTAATGGAATAGCTTCATTAAGTAAGTTCTGCATTACTTTTACTACCACACCCAGTGGTAATTGATCAGGTACAAAACCATCCACTAACTTAGGTGTCGATTGGCCTAACATTTCAAGTAAGTTTTGAACTTCTTCATGGCCTAATAATTGTGCGGCATGATTGGTTAATAGTTGACTTAGATGGGTTGCTAATACGGTAGCTGAATCAACCACGGTATAGCCTAATGCTTGAGCATGTTCACGTTGAGAGACTTGAATCCATACCGCTTCTAAACCAAACGCAGGATCAAAAGTGCGTTCGCCATCAATACTGCCAAACACTTGGCCTGGGTTAATGGCTAAATCCATATTGGGATGAATATTCGCTTCACCACAGGTCACCCCCATGAGGCTAATGCGGTAGCTATTTGGTGGTAATTCTAAATTGTCACGAATATGAACTGGCGGTACAAGGAAACCAAAATCTTGGGAAAGTTTTTTACGTACACCTTTAACGCGCTCTAACAGTTCTCCACCTTGATCTTTATCGACCATAGAAATAAGCCGATAACCAACTTCTAAACCAATAGTATCAACCGGCTGCACATCATCCCATGACAGCTCTTTCATAGGTTGAATCGGGGCTAAATCATGAGAAGAAGGTTCTTTTTCAACTAATGCCGCGGTTCGATCTTTTTTGTGACGCCAATAAGCAACGCCACCAATCAGTGCTGCTAGTAATAAAAACGGTATATGGGGCATGCCCGGCACAATACCCATTACAAATAAAATCGAGCCAGTAATGATCAACGCCTGCGGATTATTAAACATTTGAAAGTACATTTGCTGGCCCATATCCTCGTCAGTATTTTGACGAGTTACCAGCATTGCTGCACCAATGGACAATAATAACGACGGTATCTGTGCGACCAGTCCATCACCAATGGTAAGTAGGCTATATATTTCCAGCGCTTCAACAAACGCTAACCCATGTTGGGTCATACCAATGATTAAGCCGCCAATAATATTAAGAAATAAAATTAAAATACCGGCAATCGCATCTCCTTTTACAAACTTAGACGCACCATCCATCGAACCATAAAAATCAGCTTCTTTGGTTACTTCAAAACGGCGAGTACGAGCTTGCTCTTGATCAATTAGACCTGCATTTAAATCGGCATCAATTGCCATTTGCTTACCCGGCAAGGCATCAAGGGTAAAGCGAGCACTAACTTCCGAGATACGACCTGCACCTTTGGTTACTACCATGAAGTTAATAATCATCAGAATAATAAACACCACTAAACCAACAGCGTAATTACCACCAATAACAACCGCACCAAAGGCATGAATAACCTCACCAGCAGCCTCTGGCCCTTCATGACCATGAAGTAATACAATTCGCGTTGAAGCAACGTTAAGCGCTAGACGTAATAAGGTCGCGATAAGCAATACGGTTGGAAAAGCAGCAAAATCGAGAGGACGGCGAGTGTAAACAGTGACTAACAACACCACTAATGCCAACGCAATATTAAAGGTAAAGACCATGTCCAACATTAATGGCGGTATTGGCAGAATGATCATCGCCAAGGTTGCCAATACCATTATCGGCGCACCGATTGCAGGCATATTTTGTAAACGTGCTAACGGTAAACGCGCAGCCAAAGGAATTGAAAGCTTCATTGTATTTTCATCAAATCATGATTTATTGGTATGAAGACGGCTTTATAAACTATAAAATTTGCCATAATTCTTCACAGATACAATCGCTTAAAGCAAGTATCATGCCGCATAATTCTGCCATTATTTTGACGGTAAATTTATGCTTTCACAGTTATAATGATGAAATAATTAATGTTGTAATTCTTGAGGAATATCCGTTGCTGCTGCGGATAATATCGGCTTTTGACCTTTACCCCGGCGATAAGCTTTTAATTGGAAAACATAAGCTAATACTTGCGCCACTGCGACAAATAAACCATCGGGTACTTGCTGCTCTAATTCGGTGGTGTAATAGATCGCACGTGCTAATGGTGCTGCGGGCACAATATCAATATTATGTTTGTTGGCAATTTCACGAATTTTAAGTGCTAAGTGATCGCCACCTTTGGCAATCACTATCGGTGCAGCATCTAGTTTAGGATCATAACGCAATGCCACCGAGTAGTGTTCAGGGTTGGTGATCACTACATCGGCTTGTGGTACATCAGCCATCATTCGTCGCTGCGCCATTTCACGTTGCAGCATACGAATACGGCCTTTTACTTCAGGCTTACCTTCAGAATCTTTATATTCATCTTTAATTTCTTGCTTGGTCATTTTCAATTGATCACTAAAATGCCAAATTTGGTAAGGCACATCAATTGCCACTACCACCAGCAATGAACAACAGATCAATAGCACAAAGTTGAGCAATATATCCAAAGCATGAAAATAATTAGCAGGAAAGGTTTCAATACTGAGTTGAAAAAAATCATCCAAACTAGAATAAATCAGATACCCCGCCACACTTGCCACTAAGCCAACTTTAAGGATTGATTTAATAAGTTCGACCCAACTTTGGCTACCAAACATCCGTTTAAGACCACTAAGAGGGTTCATTTTAGATAATTTTGGCATCGCCGCTTCAGAAGAAAAACGCACCCCTCCTAACCCTGCCGCGCCGATTAACGCCGCTGTAAATAAAAACACCAAAATAATCACTAACGGTAAAAATACTTCCCATATCGCATTCGTAATCACCGCTAATAACAGATGCACATCAAATACTTCTTCACGATTAAGGGTAAACATGCGCGTCATTATGCGACCTAAAGCACTGCTTAGCCCTTCACCAAACCACATTAAACCAACAGCACCGGAAACCAATACTGCTACGGAGGCTAATTCTCTTGAGCGCGGTACTTGACCTTTTTCCCGCGCCTGCTCGCGTTTTCGCGCGGTGGCGTCTTCGGTACGTTCTTGACCGTCAGCATCCGACATAATGGTACGTCCATGGTGAATTTGAAGAAGAATGATCTGCGAAATACATCGCTATAAAATAACAATCAACAGTTAACAATCAAGCCTTGCTAAGCGACACACCTGATCCAAACCCAGTTGCCAAATCGCCTCATATTGCGGCACGATCCCAAGCACAATAAACCAACTGATCGCCAAGCCAAGTAACAGTGCAAATGAAAAACCTAACGAGAAAATATTTAACTGTGGTGCAGCACGCGTCATAACGCCAAACGATAGATTAACGGTTAATAATGCAATCACCCCGGCCAATGCCATATCAACCCCAGCTTTAAAGATATGTCCAAACCAACCGGCTAATTGATAATAATCTGCGCCAACCAACATGCTACTTCCCACAGGCAAAGTGGTAAAACTCAGCACTACCACATTAAGCATGGTTAAATGCCCATCAGTGGCTAAAAACAGCAATATTGCTAGAAACATATAAAACTGCCCCAGCACCGGCGTATTTTGACCATTGGCAGGATCGACCATAGATGCAAAACCTAAGCTCGATTGCATACCTAATATCTGTCCTAACAAGACAAAGGTTTGAGTAATAAACTGGGTTACTAATCCCATCGCAACCCCAATAATAATTTGTTGGGTCGTCACTATAAATCCTGCTAGCGAAAGCAGTTCAATATCCGTCGGCACTTTAGGTAACATCGGCATCACAGCAAAAGTGATGGTTAATGCGAGATAAAGTCGAATCTTTGGCGACACAAAACGGGCCCCAAAAAAAGTCATCGCCATCATCATTGAAGAAATACGCGTGAACGGCCAAAAATAATTGGCAATCCAGTCTAATAATATGCTTGAGGTATAGTGCATAAACTGTGGTTACTCATAACTCACAAATGACGCTGAATTAGCAATTGTCGTCATTGTGCTAATACAACAACTGCGGTATTTGATCGACAATACGGAAAAAATAATCCATCAACATTCGCGTCATCATATGACCAAAAAACATCAAGGCTAATAACGTCACGATTAAGCGTGGTAAAAAACTTAACGTTTGTTCGTTAATTGAGGTTGCTGCTTGAAATACTGCCACCACCAGACCAATTAATAGTCCCGGAATGACGATCGCGCACACCATGATTAACACCATGTATAACGCTTCTTGAAAAATATCGACAAACGCTTCTGGAGTCATTTGTTATTTATCCTTGCCATTTTCGCTATTTTATAAGGTGCCAAAACTGGCTGCTAACGTCGACAGAATTAAATTCCAACCGTCAACCAATACAAACAACATCAACTTAAACGGCAGCGATACAATCATCGGTGATAGCATCATCATACCCATTGCCATTAATACCGAAGCTACCACTAAGTCGATAATTAGAAACGGTAAAAACAACATAAAGCCAATTTGAAACGCAGTTTTAAGTTCTGAGGTAATAAACGCTGGCACTAATACTGTTAACGGTACGGTTTGAGGGTCAGTGGCGTTAGATCCCGACATATTGACAAAGGTTTCAAGATCTTTGACTCGCGTTTGCTTCAACATAAATTGTCGCATCGGATCTTCTGCTTTAGCTAATGCCTGCTGCGCACTGATTTGTTCATTAATATAAGGCTGCACCGCATCAGTATTAATTTTATCGATAACAGGTGACATCACAAAAAAAGTTAAAAACATCGCAATGCCAATAATCACCTGATTAGAGGGCGTTTGTTGCAATCCCATTGCTTGGCGCAAAATCGACATCACCACCACTATGCGGGTAAACGATGTCATTAGGATCACCACTGCAGGCAAAAAGCCCAGCGCAGTCATCAGGGCTAATATTTGCAGCGTGATTGAGTAATCTTCGCTGCCATCAGGGTTCATGGTCACTGATAACGCAGGAATACCACCACCACTGCCCTTACTCGCTGTTAAATGTCCTGCAGCACTTTCTGTTGCCATTGCTGCTTGAGTAATGCTTTCGGTTGCTGACGCTGGCATAGCCATCAACCAGCTACCAATAAACACCATCAACAACAATCTGTTTAGATACGGTAACAAGTTATTTTTTATCATTAGTGGTTATCAATCGGCTCAGCTGAGAAGCAAAATCTGTCGCTGGCACATCTTCCATGATTAAGGGCTGTTCAAGTTTGGTAAGTAACGAAATATTATGCTGAGTGATGCCAACTAATAATTGTTCGTCACCGACTTGAATTAATGCAATCCGTTCCCGTTGACCAAGTGTCAGTTGTTTCACAATCGTCAAACGTTGATCATTACTGTGCACGCCAACCAAACGCATTTTTTTCAGCAGCCACGCTAAAAATAGAATAATCACAATCACCAGCACTAATGACGCTAGCGTGGTGGCTAAATTCAAATCGGGCGCTTGCCCTAATGGTACTGATTGATCCATCACTGACTCTTAACGTAACTTTTTAATGCGTTCGGTTTGACTGATCACATCGGTTAAACGAATACCGAATTTATCATTCACCACTACCACTTCACCGTGAGCGATCAAGGTACCATTGACCATCACATCCAGCGACTCGCCAGCAATACGATCAAGCTCAACCACTGAACCTTGGTTAAGTTGCAGCAAGTTACGAATGCTGATTTGCGTCCGTCCAACTTCCATTGAAATCGTCACCGGAATATCCATGATGGTATCAAGCTTACGACGCTCATCATCAGAGATCGGGGCGGTATCATCGGTTAATTCTTCTAATGGTGCAGTCTGAACCGTATCTTGTTGCTCTGCTAATGCTGCAGCCCAGTCATCTGCCATTTGTTGATCATTTTGAGACATTGTTATTCCTGCTTATTTATTATCAATGCGTTTCATCGTCACTATTCATCTCTAATAATGTCGAGCTTAATAGTTCACGATCTAAGAAAGCTAAATCCGTTTTCACCATATCTGGACGTTTTAATTTATCGGTGATTTTAAGGGCGACATTATCACCACTGCGACCCATCTTGGCGCGATAGGTTGGCAAATCCTCAACAAAAATCGTCGCCGATTCTGGCATAGTGATCGGAATAACATCACCCGTTTGAAGCTCCATCAAGTCGCGTAATGAAATATCAATATCCAATAATTTTGCGCGTAAATTCACTGGCACATCCATGATTTCATCACGTAATGCGTGGCTCCAACGTACATCGGTGTCCATCTTGTCACTTTGAACACCGGCATCGAGTAATTCACGAATCGGCTCAACCATTGAATAAGGCATTACCACATGGAAATCACCACCGCCACCATCAATTTCAATGTGAAATGAACTCACCACAATAACTTCGGTCGGGCTGACAATATTAGCCATGGTCGGGTTAACTTCGGAGTCGATATATTCAAATTCAACCGACATCACTGGCGACCATGCTTCACGATAATCTTCAAACACCAGTTTAAGTAGCATTTGTACAATTCGGCGCTCAGTCGGGGTAAATTCACGCCCTTCAATCTTGGCGTGAAAACGACCATCACCGCCAAAAAAGTTCTCAACCAAAATAAACACTAATCGAGCTTCCATAGTGATCAGGGCTGTGCCTTTTAATGGCCTAAAGCGCACCATATTTAAACTGGTTGGCACATAAAGTGTGTTCTGGTATTCACCAAATTTAATCATTTGGACACCATTAATCGACACTTCAGCGGTTTTACGCAGCATATTAAATAAGCTGATCCGCATATGACGAGCAAAGCGTTCATTGATCAATTCAAGGGTTGGCATCCGTCCACGAACAATGCGATCTTGCGATGAAAAATCAAAAGCGGTTATGCCAGATCCTTGCTCGCTATCATTGCTCTCTTCAGGTTCATCGACCCCATGCAATAATGCATCGATTTCATCTTGGGTTAATAAATCACTCACAGCGCACCTATTGCATCACAAAGCCAGTAAATAACACCCGTTCTACTACAGGCATGTCAGTCATCTTGTTCATTGTTGCTTGTACTGAGGTCAACGCTTGCTGACGTAATTGCTCTCGCCCTAGCGGTTGACGTAATTGTTCCACGGTCATCGCTGCAAAAGTTTGCAACAATCGACTTTCTATTAATGGTATGTGCTTGTTGGCTAACGCTTCATTGGTTTCACCACGCACCATCAGCTGAACTTTTATCTGTACCAATCTATCGCGTTCTTTACCCATAACATTAAAAATGAACGGCTCAGGTAATACGATGTAATAGGCGGACATTTCTAATGGTGCATTCGTTGATGCTACTGATGGCTCAGCCGTCGTTTGAGACGCAATTGAAACTGAAGAATAAAGCCACACCGCTCCAGCTATCATTGCTGCAACCATTATGCTTACCACACTAATAACGGTTATTTTTTTTCTTTTTCCGCCAAACATTACTCATCCTTGGTTGCTATTTTATTACCGATTAAATATTTTTTATCAACACACTACGCGTAGTAATCAACGTGATCTTTATTATCTGTTACCAATAGTTGACTATGTAGTTGGGGTTGATCAACTTCAGGCTGTGATTGCCCCTCAGTCGCAATTATCATTGATGATGATTGCTGGCCTGATTGTGAATTTGCAGCATGGTTATTTTGCTGCCCTGAAAATTGCTGCGGTGTTTCTTGTTGAACTGAGCTTTGTGCTAATTGTAATCCCTGCTGTTGCAGCATTTCTCGTAGCCTTGGCATCGCTTGTTCAACCATGTCACGGGTTTGAGGATTATTGACAGTAAATTGCACTGAAGCCTGATCTTGAGTGATATTCAATTTAATTTGAATTTTGCCGAGCTCTGGCGGATCTAAGCGAATATCAACATGTTTAAGGTTTTTTGCCATCATTATATTAATCCGCTCATGCACTTGTTCACCCGCCTGTTCACGGGTGAGCAATAGCGGTGATTGAGCCGGTGTCATTGGCGGTGTGAGTTCTGGTTTCAATGCTGTCGCTGAAGGTGTTGTTAATCCCGCCAGTTGTTGCGCTAAAGACTCACTATTAGAATTCATCGTTGCAGCTTGAGAAAGACGACTCTTCGATGCTAATAAATCTCCAGCTTCGAGGTTTTCCATGCTCTGTAGCATGTCTGAGGTTGGCGTAGTGACAGTTGCTGTCACTGACGTCGCAACTGTTGGTAGCGGCAAATTATTGACACCACTATCAATGTCGATGTCAGCTTTTTGGCTCTCAATAGCAGTTGCTGCAGCCATTGATGTTTGTAAAGCTGTAGTTGCAGGTGGCAAGCTTTTGCCGCTATTATCAACCATACCAGCCTCTGCTGATAAAGTACCATTAAGTTGCTGATTTGACTGAGTAAGCTGTTGTAAAAACACATTCCCAGCAGCCATTAACTGACTAATATCATCAGCAGCGGGTAGTGCTTTACTATCCTTTGTAACTGTATCAGTTGCAGCTCTATCATCAGTTGCAGTATTGCTAGTAACAATATCAGTGGCAGCATTACCAGTAACAACAACGTCCGTCATTGAGGCATCAGTTAATGTCTTACCATTGTCATCAATCGTTACTGTGTCGTCATTAATGTCGTTATACACAGCAACGGTATTTGGAGTGACAATATCTTGAGCAACAATATTTTGTTCTTGAGCAGTAATAACGTCAGTATCACTGGTTTTAGAATCAATACTGATATCATCTGTTGAAACTAACTCACTATTATTACTCGTTAATAATGGTTGGCTTGCATCAAGTGCTTGCTGATATTGTTGTGAAAAATCATCATCACTTAGTGTGATAGTTTCAGATTCAGCAGTTGCAGCTGATGAAACCACTGATTTTGGCGTTTGCGGTGATGACACATTAAATAGATTCATAGCAACTCTTTTAATACGTGTCGCTACAAACGACAGATAAATGAATAACTGTTTGAAATAAAGCGTCAAAAAAACGTTTGATTCCAAGCTGATGTTCTATGTTAATGCAAAAAGCAAACCAGTTTTTTAATTCTAGCGTTGTTGACGCCGTGCAAATTGTAATGTTACAAATTCATCCATCATTTTTTGCTCTTGTTTATTCAAAAAAAGCTGCCGTTCACGCTGCTTTTTTTCTAATAACCATTCAATACCGCGTTTCTTTTGTTGCATCGCTTGCCAATGTTGACGACATTGCTCAATTTGATTAGCGAAGTAGCCTCCCGCCTGTTTTTGCTTCTCAAGCGTGGTATCAAGTTGAGTTAAGAATTTTTGTAAGTGGCTATATTGACTAGCAGTCAGCCCTTGCTGCCCGCGCTCGGAAAGCTGGCGACAATAATCTAAGCGATACTGTTCAATTTGGGCTAATTGCTGCAAATAATTTTGTTGCTCAAGTTGGGCTTGGTTAAGGGCTAAACTGGCTTGATGTTCTTGTTGTTGCGCTTGTTCTATCAATAATTCAAATGTTCTTAATGGCATACTATAACGACCTTGTCTTTGATTACCTTATTGCAAATACCATTAGCCTCCCAATGTAGAGCGCAACATATTGACGCACATTTCATAAGGCACAGCTTGTTTCATTTCTTGTTGTAAATAATCATCTAATTTGGGTTTAAAGTTAAACGCCTGATCAATAGTGGCATCGGTGCCGGGCTTATAAGCACCAATCGCAACCAAATCTTGATTTTTTCGGCAAATAGATAAAATTTGACGCACCGCTTTTGACATCAACATATGCTCATCACTAACAATAGCGGGCATAACTCGGCTCACTGAACGCTCAACATCAATTGCGGGATAATGACCTGCATCTGCCATTTCACGCGATAACACAATATGACCATCAAGGATCGCCCGTGAAGCATCAGCTATCGGATCTTGGAGATCATCACCTTCACTTAATACCGTGAAAAAAGCCGTAATTGAACCTTGATTTTCATTACCATTACCAGCGCGTTCCACCAGCGCGGGTAACTTAGCAAACACCGATGGTGGATAACCTTTGGTTGCTGGCGGCTCACCAACAGATAACGCAATTTCACGCTGCGCCTGAGCAAAACGAGTCAGTGAATCCATCAGCAGTAATACATCAAAGCCTTGATCACGAAAATACTCGGCGATCGTCAGTGAGGTTTGGCAACCTTTTAAGCGCATTAAGGGCGAAGCATCGGCAGGCGCAGCAATCACCACTGCCCGTTCTCGGCCTTCTTTGCCTAAAATTTCATCAATAAATTCTTTTACTTCTCGGCCACGTTCACCAATTAACCCCACCACCACAATCTGGGCACTGGTGCCACGAGTCATCATGCCTAATGTCACTGATTTACCCACACCAGAGCCTGCAAATAAGCCGATTCGCTGGCCTTTGCCGACCGTCAATAAACCATTAATGGCTTTAATACCAACATCTAGCGGTTCTTTAATTGGTTTACGTGATAACGGATTTATCGGTACTGAAGTAAATGCAGCCCGCTGTTCGGTAAAAATCGGCCCTAAACCATCTAACGGATTACCCATTCCATCAATTACTCGCCCTAATAATTCAGGGCCAACGGGAATACCACTGTTATGTAAAATAGGGGTTACTTTAGCGCCTGGCATCACACCTGATAGCTGCTCGCTGGGCATTAAAAATAAAGTTTCTCCCGCAAAACCTACCACTTCAGCTTCAAGTTCACCGGTGACGGTTTCCACTTTACAGACACTGCCAACAGGGGCGCGACAACCAATGGCTTCAAGGGTTAAGCCGACTACGCGATCTAAACGCCCAGAAGCCACAGGTTTACAGGCCGTATTCGCCGTTTGGTAGCGACTTAGGCGCTGAGCGAGGGTCATAGCGTTGGCTCTTGCAAATTGCTGTTGAGTTCATTAAAGGTAGTCAATGAATGCAAAATTCGATCATCGATTAAATAATCAACGCTAGAACTGCCACATTCCAATTGCAAATCACCGCGTTGTAAACTTGGCTCGGCAATTAATGTCCATTGACGTTGCTGAATATCTGCCTCATCAAAATGGGTCTGTACTAATGCCACATCCTGTGGATGAAGATGTATTTTTATCGCCCGCTCAGCAATCGGCAGGGTTGCTACCACTTCACGTAGTGTATTAAGTAATACTTGTGGGTTGGTTTTTACTTCAACTCGAACCAGCGCCTTCGTTAAGCCATTGACCAATAACAATAGCTGTTGCTCAACCTCAGCATTAACTTGCGCAATCGGATCGGAAAATTTATCCATTACCGCTGTCAATAACGCCACTTGCTGTTCAATTTGAGCTTGGGCTTGTTCAAGTCCTTGCTGTAATCCTTGCGCTAGCCCTTCCGCATGGCCTGCGCTAACACCTTCAGCATGACCTTGAGAAAAGCCTTCGCTATGCCCAGCTTGACGCCCTTGCTCAACACCTTCGTCATAAGCTGATTGCTGCATTGCTTCAAGTTCGGCCGCCGTTAATGGTGATGGTGCTGGCTCTGATTCAGGTTCTGGTTCTGGCTGCAACTGCTGAAGATGATATTGGTGATCATAATTAAGCGCATTTTCAGCTTCATGCTCACCATCATTGCTGTAATCAGGATAAGACCAACGTTCAAGTTCTTGTGCTTGATGCTCTGGTACACGCATAAAACCGCGGCGACGTTCATTACTCATGCGAAATAGTCGCTCCATGCTCAACCACAGCGTTAATCATCATCTTATAAGAACTCATCAGTACCGCCATTGCCTGTTAGCACTAACTCACCTAAATCAGATAATCGACGTGCAATAGATAAAATTTCTTTCTGCGCCGCTTCAACATCCGCGACTCGAATTGGTCCCATCGCTTCTAAATCTTCTTGCAACATTTCACCGGCACGCTTAGACATATTGCTATAAAACTTATCACGCAACATGTCATCAGCACCTTTAAGGGCTTTTTGTAGTAACTCTTGTGGTACATCACGTAACAAGATTTGAATACCGCGATCATCAACTTCAATCAAATTATCAAATACAAACATCAGATCTTGAATTTGAGTAGCTGTCTCTTCATCGTTTTCGCGAATTTGATCCATCAACAACCCTTCAACGTTATTATCGAGGTAGTTCATGATCTCAGCCGCCGCTTTAAGACCACCAATCTTAGCCGCTTGCGCACCGGCTTGACCTGCAAATTGTTTTTCCATGATATCGTTTAATTCATGCAATGCCGCAGGCTGTACTTCTTCTAAGTTAGCAATACGCATCATCAAATCTAACCGCACTCGCTCAGGAAATTGCGATAAAATTTCAGCCGATTGTTCCGGCTCTAAATACGATAAAACAATAGTTTGAATTTGTGGGTGCTCATTAAGAATAATGCTCGCGACTTGGCGTGGATCCATCCATTTCAGAGAATCAAGTCCACGCGAGCCACTGCCCATTAAAATTTGATCCACTAAGTTATTGGCTTTGTCTTCGCCTAATGCTGCCACTAACGCATTACGCACAAAATCTTCACTGCCCATACCAATGCTGGTGTATTTTTGAATCTCTTCTAAAAATAATCGATGAACACTAGATACTTTATCTTGATTTAAGTTTTTCATGCTTGCCATAGTGCCGCCGACCCGCTGCACTTGCTTAGGATCTAGATGACGAATAATGCTGGCTGCATCTTGCTCATTAAGACTTAATAGTAAAATTGCGGCTTTTTCAGCGCCATTAAGACTTTTAATATCAAATTTATTGTCAACTGTTGCTACGTCATTAGCCATCTTCATTCATCCAGCTTTTCACTACTTGAGCAGCAAGATCCGGTTCATTGGCAACCAATGCTCGTACTGCTTTGAGTAAATCTTCATCTTTATGTAAATTAGGTAGATCTAAACTACTGCTACTTAATTCAAAACTTTCATGACCATCGACATCACCGCCAATCAAACCAGTACCATCGCTGCTACTGTGAGTCAGTATTGGCATACCATTTTCATCTAACGGTGTACCGTCTGCGGTTTGATTTGGATAGAGCAGCTTCTTCATTGCCGGACGCACCAGTACTATCACAATGACAATAATCACTAATGCCGCCGCTAACCATCGCACCCAACTGCTAAAGTTAGGGTTTTCCCAAATTGGCACCTCAGCTAATAATTGCTCTTCTGGCAACGCAAATGGCACTGATAATACTTCTAATAAATCGCCACGTGCTGCTGAAAAACCAATCCCTCCCATTAGTAAGCGGCGAATTTTAACAATTTCAGCTTCCGAGACTGGCACGCGCGTAATGTCACCGGTTTTAGGATCGACAATGGTTTTATAGTCAATTGCCACCGAAACCGTTTGGCGATCAATCACTCCTGTTTGGGCTCGCTTATGACTAATGGTGGTATCTAACTCATAATTACGCGTCGATTCACGGTGCATACGGCCGTTCCCGCTGCTCGTTCCCGCTTGCATATCTTTGATATTTTCAGGAATAGAACTACTAACAGGTGGCTGATTACTTAATGCCCCTGGAATACCCGCCACCACTTGACCACCATTGCTATCTTCACGGGTAAACTCACTTCGTGTTGCTGCTGTAGCTGGGTTATAACGTTTATGGGTTTCTTCTAAGGCCGAGAAATCCATCGCAATATCAACTTGCGAGGTGTAATTACCTAAGCCTAAAACCGGCATTAAAATCGCATCAATTTTTTCACGTAGTGATTGTTCTTGCTTACGTTCTAATTCATATTCTTTACGTTTCGCGCTTGAACCAGGATCTTCAGTGCCTGAGCTTAATAAGCGTCCATGTTGATCGGTAACGGTAACCCGTGTCGGACGTAATCCCGGCACTGCCGTTGCAACCATATCAACAATTGAATCCACTTCTTGCTGACCCAACGCAGCGCCAGAGGCTAAGGTTAGAAAAACCGTCGCGGTCGCGTCTTGATTATGACGCACAAACACACTTTGCTTGGGCATTGCTAATAACACTTGTGCCTTACGCACTTGACTAATTTGTTCAATCGCACGTGCTAATTGGCGTTCACGGCTTAATTTTAAGCGTTCGTTTTCAAGCCGTTGTGACACCCCAAAGCCCATGTCTTGCAATAAAATATCATCACCTTCAGCAGTACGACTGTTTAAACCACTACGAGTTAAATCTAATTTTATACTGCTGTATTTATCTGCTGGAACACGAATAGTATTGCCATCAAGTTGGTAATCAATTTTCTTTTGATCGAAGTGATCTAAAATAGGAATTAATTCTTCGGTCTCATAGCTACCGAGGGGCCGCATTTCAGGTTCTTTTATCCACACCACCACCATCACAATTAACGCGACACAGATGGCAACCGATAACACTAAAATTACCTGCCGTAACAGATCAAGGTTGCCTAAAATACTGTCGGTACGTGATGCTTTTTTCTCGGCAAGATCCGGATCTTGAGAGGCATCACGTAACACCGGCGAGGTATTATTATTTGCAACCGCAACTTGTTGATTAACAGTTTGATCTGACACTATTTATTACTCACACATATCACGAAATGATGCGTTATCACATCCACAATAACCACGGTATTTATACCGGCATATTCATTAATTCTTTGTAGGCTTGCACCATTTTATTACGCACTTGCACTGTCGCTTCAAACGCCACACTGGATTTATTACGCGCAATCATCACATCCGATAACGACACACTTCGATCTCCTTGATCAAAACGGGTGGCTAAATCACTTGATTGACCTTGTAGGGTATTTACTGACTTAATGGCATCGTTAAGTAAATTGCCAAAATCAGCACTTACTTGCTGGCCTGTTGGCGGACGAATAGTATTTTGTGCTTCTAAACGCATGGTCTGCATTTCAGTCGCTAATCCATTAACTTTCATTGCATAGTCTCACTGGGTTATTTACTGCTACCACTAAGCAGCGGATAAAATATCAATCGGTTTACGCAGGTAACTGAATTCCTGCATCGCGCATTTTAGCTAACTTATAGCGTAACGTTCGTGGGCTAATACCTAGTTTATCAGCCATATGTTTACGATTACCTTGGCAGGCAACTAAGGTATCAAGAATAATGGTGAACTCTTGTCCACGTAATTCATTACCTAAACTCTCGGTCGCAGTAGCTGGCGATATAATAGTTGCCGCAGCGGTGTTAGCCGCGGTTGAACAATCAGCCATCTGTAACCAATCAAGTCCTTCTATTAGAATATGTTGCTCATTTATCATAAGGTTATCGTGAATGATTAACGCGCGTTGAATCACGTTATCAAGCTCACGGACATTTCCTGGCCATGAATATTGTAATAATTTGTGCTGCGCACAGTCGCTCAGCGTTGGCACGGCAAGCCCTTGTTGGCTGGCATGACGCTGGAGAAATAATTGCGCCAATGGCAAAATATCGCCGCTGCGTTCAGCTAATGCAGGCCAAGTGATTGGAAAAACATTTAAGCGGTAATATAAATCTTCACGAAAATGGCCCGCGGTAACATGGCTTTTTAAATCCCGATTACTGGTCGCTATAATGCGTACATTTAATTTAATGCTTTTACGACCACCTAAGCGTTCAACTTCACGCTCTTGTAATACCCGTAATAATTTAGCCTGCAAGTTAATATCCATTTCACTGATTTCATCCAGTAAAATAGTGCCATTTTGCGCTTGTTCAAATTTGCCTGAACATGCCTGCACCGCGCCTGTAAACGCGCCTTTTTCATAGCCAAACAACATCGCTTCCAGCATATTCTCAGGAATGGCAGCACAGTTAATTGCCACAAAAGGGCCATCACTGCGTAATGAATGCTGATGAATATAACGCGAGAGCACTTCTTTACCTGAACCACTTGGGCCTAATACCATCACACTGGCATCGGTTTTAGCGACTTTTTCTGCCATCGCCAATAAATGCAAACTTTTAGGATCAGCCACTACGGTATCGGTCAAATGGTGTTTAACCGGCGCATAGCGGCCAACCATATTAAGCAGTACTTGCGGTGCAAACGGCTTCGACATGTAATCAATCGCACCTTCTTTCATGGCAGCAACCGCATCTTCAATATTGGCGTAAGCTGTCATCAATAGCACTGGCATTTTGGGCCATTGCAGCTTGATGCTGCGCAGTAAAGCTAAGCCGTCCATTCCTGCCATTTGAACATCAGACACCACAATATCAATCGGCTCTGATTTCAGTAGCACTAATGCCTGCTCTGCGCTTTCCGCTTCTAGCCATTGATAACCCGCTAATGCCAGAGTATCGACTAACGCTTCACGCAAACCGGTGTCATCTTCGACGATTAATACTCGTGTTTGAGTCATGTTGTACTCTCCATAGTAAACTTGAATCGTTATGCTGCTTGCAGTGATACAGCGAGTGGTAGCTGCAAAGTAAAGGTTGCCCCATGACCAAGCTGTGACTGTAATTGCAAACTACCTTTATGCGCAGCGACCACCATTTGCACCACAGCTAAACCTAATCCAGTACCTTGTTGACGAGTGGTGTAAAAAGGCTCTAACACTTTTTGATGATCTTCCACCGCAATACCAGGGCCATTATCGCTAACACTGAGCAATAGCATTTGCCCTTGTTGCTGGCAACGCACCGCAACTCGGCAGCCTTTGCCTGACATTTGAATCGCATTGGTGATCAAATTTCCCACCGCACTGGCTAACGCATTTTCATTACCTAACAGCAGTAATGTTTCATCGTCACAATCAATACTAAAGTCAACATCCTCACTCATTAACTGAGTTTCAATGAGGGTTTCTAAACGGTTGAGTAAACTTTCGACATTAAACTCACTCACCACTTTATTATCGCCACCTTTAGCAAATAGCAGCATGTCATTAACTTGTTTTTCAAGATCGTAGAGGCGATCAACCAGCTTAGTTTGGAAACGGTTACGGGTGATTGCCGTTAGCCCTGATGACGCTAGATTTTCTGCATATAATAATGCGCTGGCAAGCGGCGTTCGAACTTGATGCGCCAATGACGCCACCATTCGCCCTAATGATGATAAGCGCTGCATTTCACTTAATCGTGACTGTAACTGCCGAGTTTCGGTTAGATCAGTGATCACGATAAGCTGCCCTGCCGCAGACGCTGAAATAGCAAGCTTGACTTTACGCCCACTGCGCAATGAAACTTCATGACCATCATCATCTTGAGGTGCGAAACTACGTTGAATAATTTCTCCCCAGCGTTGGCCTATTAACGGCTCACCTAACAACCGCAATGCTTCTTGATTGGCTTCAGTGATCAGTCCTTTTTCATCCAACAAAATCACCGCAACAGGCATCACTTGTAATACTTGCTGATAACGCTCAACTTGTTGGTTCAACGCCAATACTGCTACCGATGAGTCACTCATGATTACCCTAAAACAAACACCACACCAACAACTAAATGCAAGTTACATACCATTATTAATCATTAACTATCAGTAACTTAATAAAAACATCGCATTCAAAACAGTGTCACTTTTATGACACTCGTCGCTATTTAATCGCTACCATTAATATTGTTTAACCATAATGATGAATTTATGCTCGCAACCATTGGCAGAATATCGTTAATAGCTATATTTTGTGACTAGTTTTGACACCGCTCGGTGTATAAAACACATAAAAAAAGCCACCGCCAGTAATTTGGCGGTGGCTTTTTTCGAATTGTTTTACAACCATTGTTAGTATGAATTAGCTGTCTTTAGATAATCCGTATTTACGCATTTTTTCAACGAGCGTAGTACGACGCATCCCTAACATGTCCGCAGCGCGCGCTACCACACTCGACTGAGCATCCAAAGCTTGGCGGATCATTTCAACCTCTAGCTCTGCCAGCATTTCTTTAAGGTTTAGCCCTTCTGGTGGTAAGTCATTACCTAAAGATGTGGTATCAGTCTCTTCTGAAGCAAACATGTCAGCTAATGCTTGCTGTTCTTGTTCTTCAATCGAAGTGGTATTTAACTCAGGTACAAAATCAGGTAAATGACCATAACGGTATTTCACCGGTAAATGGTTCACATCCACCATTTCGCCTGGATAAAGAATCGTTAATCGTTCCACGAGATTAGCAAGTTCACGAATATTTCCCGGCCAATCATGCAGCATTAATGATGCAATTGCGCGCGGGGTGAAGTGAATGCGTTTCGCGCCTTCAGCTTCCATTCGCGTTAGCAACTCTTGCAATAGTAACGGAATGTCTTCAATTCGATCACGCAACGCTGGCATATCAATTGGGAACACATTTAAGCGGTAGTATAAATCTTCGCGGAAGCTTCTATCAGCGATCATTTTATCCAGATCACGATGGGTTGCTGCCACAATACGAACATTGGCTTTAATGGTTTGACTGCCACCAACACGTTCAAAACTACGCTCTTGTAACACCCGTAATAATTTAACCTGCATCGACATTGGCATATCACCAATCTCGTCTAAGAATAAAGTGCCACCTTCAGCCAACTCAAATCGCCCTTTACGGGTTGAAATTGCGCCAGTAAAGGCACCTTTTTCATGACCAAATAATTCACTTTCAAGTAAATCTGCAGGAATGGCACCACAGTTAACCGGCACAAATGGGCCTTTGCCACGCTCTGAGTGATAGTGCACATTACGCGCAACCACCTCTTTACCAGTACCGGATTCACCTAAAATCAACACACTAGCATCACAAGCTGCCACTTGTTCAACCAACCGACGAATATCACTAATGGCTTCACTGCGACCGACCATGCTTCTAAACAGCATGTTCTTGCGCCCTAAAGACGGCACTTGATGAGTACGTTTGCCTAAATATTCTTGGCAATGACGGAAGGCATCAGCTAATTGGTTGTAATGTAACGGGAGTTTAAGATCACCAATATAATTAGGTAACTCAACCAATGCTTGATGATGATTGGCTAATGCAACCACAGGGATCTGTGGGTACATTTTAAGCATATTAATAATACTATTTAAGCGCTTAGCGTTGGTGATCGTGCCTAATAAACAAACACCCCATGGCTGTTCCCATAATGACACGGTAAGATCTTGTGATGATAGCGCACTATGATGCTCACCCATAAAATTGAGGATGATACCTAAATCATGACGTTGCTGTGAATCGTCATCAATAACAAGTGTATTTACTAAACCGAGCATAAAATGGATATTGCCTTTATATGAGGACACTTTGACGGAAGATTCAATATAACCAAGAGAACAACAATCAAGAAGATAGTAGCTACATTGTAATTAATGTGCACCATAAGGCAAGATTTGACGTATAAAAGCTGTGATACCAATACAAATTACAATGCAATTGAGACGCTTTTATTCCATTTTTAGCTTAAAAACCATAAAAATACTGCTTATCGGCAACCAAATTTGTGGTTGCCGACAATCAATAACGGTTAATTTGTTTCAGTAAGGTAGTGATATTGGGTTGGAATTTGATCCCATGCTGATTTTATTTCACGTAACATACCGATCACATCATCAATTGGCTGAGTGACGTTTTCTGCATTGGCACGTGAAATTTCGCTGCCCATAAAATCATAGAGAGCATCAAGGTTTTTCGCGATGTCACCGCCGTCTTCCATTGATAAGCAGTCACGCAAGCTTAATACGATATCTAATGCTTTAGCTAACCGCTCACACTTAACGGCGATATTGCCCTGTTCCATCGCGGCTTTGCCCTGAATAAGGCGTTCGATTGCCCCAGCGTATAACATTTGAATGATACGGTGTGGTGATGCGCTGGCGAGTTGTGCATTCACTGAAACTTGCTTATATGCCTGAAGAGAACCACGCATGTTATTATCCTTTAAATAGCTGGAACATTATTGCTAGCGTTAACGCTAATGGTTATTGTCCGTGTTGTTGAATATTGCTGTAGAGCGATAATGATTTTTGACTTTTTTTCGAGCGTACTAACTGCGCGCCAATACGATCTTTATGCTGTTGTAATAACCCTTTCATCGCTTGCGTACGTGCTACCACATCATCAAATACTGGTCGTGATAACTGTGGCTGTTTAAGCACTAACTCCACTTGTTGATGGCGCAACGCAACTAAGTTTTCTAATTGCTGCGGAAAATCATCAGGGTACTCTTCCGCCAACAATAACTGCTCGATTTGGTGTTCAAGCTGGGTTAGTGGCTCTAATGTGATTACTTGTTGCATTGGTTATCCTTACTCAAACGACATCATCAAACTCATCATGCTACTGAGTTGATTGTTCATCTGACCGATGGCTTCATCCATCGCTAAAAACTGTTTATAGGTACGATCTTCATAAGCGACCATGCGTTTATTAAGCTCTGTCATATCGTCGTCTAATGATTTTTGGCGCTCTTTTAAGGTCTCTTCTTTAACAGACAAAGAACCATCGGTTTTATCGGTAAAACTGTCTAGCAACTTATCGGCTTTAGCCAAAAAGCCGCTGTCTTCTTGCGCAAAAAACTGACCGATAACGGCAAAGTTTTCACTGATAATGTCATCGAGTTTATCGCTGTCTTCTTCAAGCTCGAGGGTGCCGTCACGCTGAATCGAAATACCGAAATCAGACATTTGATACAACTTGCCGTTAATCTCAATCGGCTCGTTAAGTAAGTTACGCATTTGAGTAGTCACTGAGCGGGTTAAGCTATCACCGTTCAATGCTCCGGCACGATTAGGATCATCCGGCTCTTTATCAGCATCAAATCCGGTTAACTTATCAATGGTGCCCATTAAGCTGTTATAACTATCAACAAACGATTTCAGTGAGTCTTTAGTGCTTTTCTCGTCACTTTCAATGGTGATCTTAACTGATTTAATATCGACATCATCAGTTTCAGGGTTATTGGTACCTGATGTACCCGTGAGTTTTTTAAGATCTAACGTCACCCCTTCGATGACATCTTCAAAGGTATTATTACTGCTGGTCACGGGAGTGAAGTTATCGATCATGATTTTGGCATCTTGCGCTACCTGCATCTCATCAACTTTACTGTCCACCATACCGTCTTTATAAGCAAGTGATGCTAATTGCCCCGTCATCGCTGAAGTATCAATTTCAATGGTATTTTCAACACCGGTTTCTTTGGTGGAAAAGACAATTTTAGAGCCGCCTTCTTCGCCAGTATTAATCACGGTTGCTGTTAGACCGGGGTTATCTTCAGCGTTATTAATCGCATCTACAATCGACGATAAATCATCGTTGTCTTCAGTAATGTTTAAGGTCATCGACTTATCACCGACCTTAATTACCATTTCACCACTACCGAGTGACGCTTCAGGATCACCGCTAAATAATTCTTTACCCATTAATTTATGTGATTGCGCCATTTGCTCAACATTAATGGTGTAAGAGCCATTTTTTGCTTTTGCTGTCGCTTTTACCGCAACGTAATCACTGTTATCAGACGTTGCTTTTTGACCATTAAAGGCTTCATCTTTACCAAACTTTTCTAGCATTGACTGCATGCTACTGATCGATGATTTGACCTGACCATAAGCACTGAGAGAGACATTAACTTGTTTTTGTTGTGTTTCAATACGATCTGCTTTTGGTTTACGTTCAGCGGCAACTAATTGTTGCGTCATGCCTGCAATATCTAGCCCAGATGCCATTCCGGCAGCACTTAACCCCATAGTTATGTCCTCTACACTGTTTTACTGATAGAGCCCAAAGCATGCTTGGCTAAATTTTTATTTAACTCTAGCAATTCTTGTGCCGGAACTTGGCGAATAACTTCACCACTGGTTTTATCAACGATGGTGGCTATCTGCTCACCGGTTTCCTCATCTTGATGGAAGCGCAAACTACGGTTAACTTTTTGTAATACTTGTTCAATCTGCTTAATGCGTTCTTGCTCTGCAATAGGATCAGGCGTAAATGAATTAAGCGGATTGTCATCAAGAGGGTGATTAACATCATCAACATCCGCTAATGCGGTTATCAGTGGCAATGGCTTGCCGCTTGGTTGTAACTCACTATAAGTTGGCTCAGATATAGACTGATTCGCAGTATTGGCCGTCGCTGAAGTCGTACTATTTAATGATGTTGGTAGCGCGGTATGTAGCCCTATTACAGCAGCAGTAGAAGTGATCGCCATAGCCAGTTCCTTGAGCATATTTGTTAGCGATTAAAATACAATAATGCCCTGCTGAACGTATCAGCAGGGCATAAATTTAAGGGCGAATTAACCTAGTAGGCTAAGTGCCGCTTGTGGAATTTGTTTTGCTTGCGCAAGAATTGAAGTACCCGCTTGTTGCAGGATCTGACCTTTGGTCATGTTGATAGTTTCAGAGGCGAAATCAACATCTTTGATACGGCTGTTAGAGGCATTAACGTTTTCGTTGATGTTAGCCAAGTTACTCATGGTGTGAGTCATACGGTTTTGGAAAGCACCGATTTCCGCACGCTTCTCATCTACTTGCTCCATTGCTGAATCAAGTACATCGATAGCGTTTTGTGCACCTTCTTGAGTTGATAGATCTAGGCTTGCTACTGATTCAGTGGTTACTGTGCCACTTACTTTTGCTGCCGCTGCACCATTTAGACTGTAATTTTCAATACCGGTATCAAACTTAGCTTTTGATAAATCGATATCGAAAGTACCAACGACTTCTGCTTTAGCTTCCTTGCCTGCATTACCCGTTACAGCCCCATTCGTTGTTGTTACCGCTAAATCTTTTGCATCATTTTTTTGTGTCTCAGTGGTCGCTCCTTTAATAACAACTGAACCTACTTGAGCATCATCACCAGCAGCTGTTTCTTTTGCAAAATTAGCTTTAACATCAACGGTACCGGTACCATCAGCTTTACCTGTTAATACTATTTCACCTGTTTTTTCATCTAAACTTGCAGTAACCGCTTTTTGATCATCAGTACCACCTTGTAAAGCTGTATTGATTGCAGCAACTACCTCTTCAGGAGTATCTTGAGCAACCAATGTCGTATCAATCGCAACATCTGCTCCGGCTACGTTTAGGGTCATCTTACCTGTAAGGCCTTCTAGACGAGTTTCGGCAGCAACACTAGCTTCAGCTGCTTTGTTTTCTTTATCACCATTAGTTACTTTAATATTGCTGATACCGTCAATATTATTTAGTTTGTTCTGTAAATCTTCTGCGGTCATATCTTTAGTTACTTCGATCTTATGCTCTGTGTCACCAAGCTTAAGACTAAAAGTAGTATCACCTGTTGATGAACCACCAACAAACTCATCAGCTAATGCTTTAGTTACATCTTCTACACCTGAATATGAGCGACCAACAGAGTGAGAAGAAACATCCATCAACTCTAGGCTTTGTGTTTCATTAGAGTTAGCGCCAATTTGGAAAGATTTTGAACCAAATGAACCATCAAGTAGGTTCTGACCACCGAAGCTTGTGGTATCAGCAATACGGTTCATTTCGCTTTGCAATTCACCCATTTCTTTCTGCATTGCGTCACGATCTTTATCAGAGTTTGAACCGTTAGCAGATTGAAGTGCCAACTCACGCATACGCTCCATGATGGTGGTAGATTCTGACATCGCACCTTCAGCCGTTTGTGCCATTGACACACCATCATTAGCGTTACGCATTGCGACGTTTAGACCATTGGTTTGATTAGTCAAACGGTTTGAAATTTGTAGACCGGCTGCATCATCTTTAGCAGAGTTTATACGCAGACCAGATGATAATTTTTGCATGCTGTCGGCAACACTGCTGCTTGCACTGTTTAGGTTACGCTGGGCAGTCATTGCTGTTACGTTAGTATTAATTGTAATAGCCATAAAGGTGACACTCCTTGATATGATCTTTCCCAGACGTGGTGCCGGGTTAAAAAGAGATTTAATTAACTTAGTGCTAAAGTTAACGGCACCTTTTGGCTAAGCTTTAGGATTATTTTTATAATTTTGTATATGAATTTAACAATTGATAAATAGGGGGGAATAGTTAACGAGTGGCGAGTGCCAAACCTCGTTATTGCCGACAGTAAGCCTCATGCCCGTTATATTGCCGACCGTGAGTGCCAAACCCCACCCCGTCATTCCCTACAGTGAGGTTACGAACGAGATAGGGAATCTACACCCCACGCGTTGTAGAGTCATTGGGGTTATACTGATTAAATTCACTGGCGTCTGTTAGGCTCAAGCACGCGTTGAGTAGATCACGGATAACCTCGTCCCTCGACTTCCGAGATGACGCATAATGGGCTACGTAAGTGCCAAGCCCCGTTATTGCCGACAGTAAGCCCCATGCCCGTTATTGCCGACCGTGAGTGCCAAGCTCCACCCCGTCATTCCCTACAGTGAGGTTACGAACGAGATAGGGAATCTACTCCCCACGCGTTGTAGAGTCATTGGGGTTATACTGATTAAATTCACTGGCGTCTGTTAGGCTCAAGCACGCGTTGAGTAGATCACGGATAGCCTTGTCCCTCGACTTCCGAGATGACGCATAATCGGCTACGTAAGTGCCAAGCCCCGTTATTGCCGACAGTAAGCCCCATGCCCGTTATATTGCCGACCGTGAGTGCCAAGCCCCACCCCGTCATTCCCTACAGTGAGGTTACGAACGAGATAGGGAATCTACACCCCACGCGTTGTAGGGTCATTGGGGTTGTACTGATTGAATTCACTGGCGTCTGTTATGCTCAAGCACGCATTGAGTAGATCACGGATAGCCTCGTCCCTCGACTTCCGAGATGACGCATAATCGGCTACGTGAGTGCCAAGCTCCGTTATTGCCGACCGTGAGTGCCAAGCTCCACCCCGTCATTCCCTACAGTGAGGTTACGAACGAGATAGGGAATCTACTCCCCACGCGTTGTAGAGTCATTGGGATTGTACTGATTAAATTCACTGGCGTCTGTTAGGCTCAAGCACGCGTTGAGTAGATCACGGATAGCCTCGTCCCTCGACTTCCGAGATGACGCATAATGGGCTGCCTCGGACTCTTTGTTCTGCTCTTCCTCGAAACTCGTCCCTGCTCTTCCCTTAAATATAATTAAACAATGATAATTGCTTGGTTTGCCCAAACGCTTGCTGCGAGGCTTGCAACGCCATCATTTGTTGATTCATATCCATAATGGCTTTACTGTAATCAAGATCTTCTAAGCCACTTTGAGCCTGATTTAGGGTTAATTCAAAATCCAGATGTTGTTCTAACTGGCGATCGACCTGCTGCATAATAGTGCCGACTTCTGAACGCTGCTGGTTCATGTGCACAAAGCCACTGTCGAGATCATCAATCACTCGCTGTAAGTTTGCTTCTGCCGCAGGCGATGAGGTTGGACGCTCTGCGTTATCAATCGCACTCTGAATCGAATCAAAAATATTAATGGTTTGGGCAGGTTTTAGCGTAATGCTATCGCCACTGCTGATGCCATCAAATTGCAGATTAAGGGTAGCACTATCGGCAACCGCAGGATCTTTATAACTGATCCCCTGCTGAGGATCATAACTCGCATCAGTAACAACCTCTTTACCGCCGATTTTAAGGCTGTATTGCATCACTCTGTTGCCGTCTTTATCTACCTTATCACTTTCTTTAAAACTTACTTCAATAGTTTCAGCCGTAGAAAAATCACTGGTAGTAGCAGAGAGTAAATGCAATTTAGATCCATCAGTTAATCCACCTGCAGTAGCAGTTTTATCACTAAATACAGGTCGAAAATCACCGTAACTATTAGGTATATCAGTAAATAGCTGATCGCCAGGCAAGCTAGTTTTTACGTTAACCGATTTATCAATTTGCGCATAACGCGACTGGTTATCACCGTGATAGTTCATGCTGCCATCAGTGGCTTCCATAAACGGTTTAGTATCAGATTGATTACCCGCAAACACATAGTTACCCGCTTCATCACGGCTATTGGCTAATTCTAGTAACCCATCACGGAGGCTGATTAATTCATCTTTAAATGCGGTGCGGTCGTTACTTGCCATCGCACCATTGATCATTCCCAGCACTTTTTGTTTGGTTGCGCCAAGGTTATCTTCAACCCCAGCTATCGCGGTTTCCATGGTTTGCAGACGATTATTGGCCAGGGTGATGGCACTATTATATTGATCGATTTGAGTCAGCTGCTGGCGATAGTTTTGAATCGTCACAGATGACACCGGATCATCGCCGGCGGTTTCGACCCGTTTGCCGCTAGATAGTTGACCGTTAGTTTGATTAAGCTCGCCTTGCTTACGCATTAAGTTGGAGGTCAGGTTTTGGTATTGGCTGGCGGTTGAGACGCGATTGATCATGACAACTCCTGGTTATACTGCGCGCATTAAGGTATCAAAGGTTTCTTTTGCCACCGACATAATTCGTGATGACGCCATGTACGATTGTTGAAACTTCATTAAGTTGGCGGCTTCTTCATCAAGGTTAACCCCTGATAAATTCGATACTCGCTCTGAGGCTGAATCAAAATCAAGCTGATTTACTTCAGTTAATTTATCGGCATTTTTTTTAAGCATGCCAATATCTGTCGCTAAGCCTTCAAAAACATCAATCACACTGGATTTACCATTTGCCATGGTCTTTTGATGCTGAACTTGCTGCATCGCTAAAAAGTTACCGTTGCCGCCTTGGGCATTTTGCGCGCCAAGTTCAATCTCAAAGCTGTCATTGGCTGCAGCATTGGCTGATATTGTCATTACTGGCATTGATGTAGTCGCGCTGGTTTTAAAGGCAATGTTAGCGCCATCAGCAGCAGAATAACGATTATCAACCAGCTCAACATTGGTATTCGTTTTTAAATCAGTAACCGTAACTTGATCGCCCGCGGCATTTAACTGTAACTGATACCGCCCAGCGGCGTTATCAGGCACAGCTGTCGCTTTAGTAATCGTTGCCGAGCCAGTGTTTGACTCTGCGGCAACAGCGGTTAACTGGCGGTGACCAGCAAGCCCGCGCGGATCGGTCATTGCCAGTGAAATATCCGCAGCACCACGACGTAAAGGTTGAATAATGGTGGTTTCAGTCTCGCCAGCCGTTAACGTTGGCGGTTGATTAATAGTGATTTCTAAACCATCAACCTTAGCAACAAACTTGCCGTCAGCATCGGCTTCCAGTTGGGTTTTATTACCTTGCTGATCAATCAAGGTATGGCTGCTCGCATCACTGACTAATTGATAATCACCTAATTTCAGCTGGTTAATATCATCAATTTTAACGCTTATATCACTGCTGCTACCAAAGGGTTGAAGCGCCCGTTGCGACATTGCCTTGGCACTATTAATATCGTTAAATAATGCTTGCCCTTGCTGGCCATTAAGATCAACGCCCTGCTGTTGCAAATCGTTCATCTGAGACCCAAAACCAATTGCCATTTGTCCGAGTTGATCCAAACTTTTATCAATCACATCATCACGCACCGTTAGCATCGCCCCTAAGCTGCCACCAATGGTGTCACTTTTAATCGGTTTGCTATTATTGCCATTGATTAACGCTATTTGTTTATTGGCAACGTCAGGATCGCCATCGACGAGTTGCAACTGCGATGCACTCACGCCTGAAACTAAAGTATCACCGCTGCCAATAATAACCGTATTGGCTAAGCTGCCTTTATCCGCTAACACTGTCACTTGCGTGTATTTGGCTAATTCGTTGATCAGCGTTCGTTGTTGATCAAACAGATCGTTACTGCCATCGCTAGTTGATTGTTGTTGCAGGCTAGTATTGACTGCGGCAAGTTCTTGCCCTAGCGCATTGACGCGTTCAAGTGAAACACCGAGTTGCTGATTAACATCAGTACGAATATTGGTGAGGGTTTCGTGGGCATTATTAAGATTAACCGCCGCTTGATTGGCATGTTCTAGCACCGTTTGACGGCTACCTAGATCGCTTGGGTTATCCGCTAATGAACGCACCGAGTGATAAAAATCATTAATACTGTTCACGCTATTAACCGCGCTTTTCGAGGTGAAGTCATCTAACATCGCTAAATGCTGTTGTTTAACGTTAGCTTCTTCAAGCTGAGTGGTAGACAGCGTCAGTTCGCGGGCTGCAAATTGATCATAGGCACGACTGACGTTATCAATATAAGCGCCAGTACCATAGTAATTATTACCATTCCAATGTGCATTATCTGCTTTTTGCTCAACAACTTGACGGCTATATCCAGGCGTGTTGACATTGGTAATGTTATGACTTGCCACATCCAATTGTTTTTGAGATGTGCGTAAGCCACTCACCCCAATTTGCATCAAATCTACCGCCATTGCCCACTGCCCTCACTGAAAATTAAACCATTACCGTCAATGTATTGCGATAACGCTGTAACTAATAAGCAAGAACTGAACCACTTTTAAATAAATAGCGCACTGACATCAATGTTTAAATAAATACTGTTAATTGGCATTTATTTACTTATACTTTTGCCAAAGCTGCCGATACAGATCAACACTTAACAAAACTAACGTCATAACAAAGGATCGCGCTAATGAATGTTTTACTTTCTGGATTAATTGGTTACGCGATAAAAGAAGTGGTTGTGCCGCTGATTACTGACAGTAACGATGATCAGCAACAATCAAAACAAGTGTCTGATAAGGAAGTCGAAGGGGCATTATTTGAGAGTAACGATCTGATTAAAATGGTCTCAAGCTTAGTTGATATTGTGGTATAAGATTGTTGTTACTTTCATTGTTCATAACTCCCTCGATACACCAGCTTTTTAGTTGCTTTATTCTTTGATCGCCCCGATCATCCTGATCACAATAAGCTCTGCACTTTTTTCATTACCGCTAACACTTTGTTGCTGTAATTAGGATCAGTGGCGTAGCCTGCTTGATGAATTTCACGAATAAATTGTTGCGGCTGAGTGCTGTGCGTCAGTGCTTTTGAATAGCGCGGATTATGCTGTAAGAAATTAACAAAATCATCAAAACTGTGCTGATAAGAATCATAAGCACGAAAGGCTGCTTGTTCTTGAACGGCAATACCATCATGAAATTCTAATGTTTTAGTGGCAACCTTTTGCCCCTGCCAGCGTGGATCCGCTTTAATATTAAATAAATTATTGCTTGAACCAAGCGCATTATTGATCACTTTTTTACCCCAGCCAGTTTCTAATGCTGCTTGAGCAATCAATAACGCAGGATCGGTGCCTAATGCACGTGCCGCTTGCTGCGCATAAGGTTTCATGTGATCAACAAATTCCGCTGCCGAGGCAAAACTTGTCGGTTTAGCGACCGCAGCAGGCACCACTTCAACCGCATTAACCGCGCTTGATTTTGCTGCAATAGGTGGCGCTGCCTCTAATTGCGCTAATGACGCTGATTCTGCTAACGGTGATGTTGTGGCAGTCGCTGTGGCTAAAGCTGGCGCATCGGCATTAATTGGCCGAATCGTAAATGGCTGCGGTTGCTGCTGAGGCCGAAGTTCGGTTGTCGACTGGTGTTGACTCAAATCTTGTTGCTCGCCACCGAGCTGTTTAACGATCATATCCGCCAGCCCTAAACTACCAGTGGTACTAAGCTGCGAAGAGAGTTGTTCATCGTGCATTTGCTGGTAAAACTTACCGTTATTGCTACTCATTAAATCTGATTCAAAGGCGCTATTAGCCTCACGCATCGATTTAAATAACATCTGCGTAAAAATAGATTCAAACTGGGTTGCCGCTTCTCGCAAAGAGCCTTGTTTATCATTATTAATTCCTGCACGTAAGCGATCAAGATTACTTAAGTCATGAATAAAACCCGGCTCTATTTGCTTCATTGCGGCTCCCTTTTATAGTAATAACGCACTAACGGATTAGATAATAATTAACTGACCTTCAATCGCACCAGCTTGCTTTAACGCTTGTAAAATCGCCATTAAATCTGATGGCGCTGCGCCGACTTGATTGACCGCTCGTACTAATTCATCCAAGGTCACTCCCGGCTCAAATTTGAACATACGTGCATCGGATTCATTAACAGTTATTTGTGAATTAGGTACCACCACGGTTTCACCACCAGCAAAGGCATTGGGCTGACTCACTTGCGCATTTTCTTTAATGGATACCGTCATGCCACCATGAGTAATTGCCGCTGGACGTAACTTAACATGCTGGCCGATAACAATGGTGCCTGTGCGTGAGTTAACAATGATTTTTGCCGAGCCTTCAGCGGGATCAAACTCTAAATTTTCAACCGTTGATAAAAAAGCCACTCGCTGACTAACATCTCGCGGCGCACGAACACGAATCGAGGTTGCATCCACAGCTGATGCCATTTGTGGACCTAAAAACTGATTAATCGCATCAGACATTCGTTGCGCGGTAGTAAAATCAGATTCGTACAAGTTAAAGGTTAAATAATCGCCACGCCCAAACGGGTTTGAGACTTCTTGTTCAACCATCGCACCATTGGTGATTCGCCCCACTGTTGGGGTATTACCCACCACTTTAGAGCCATCAGCACCTTCAGCACTAAAGCCACCAACCACTAAACTGCCTTGAGCAATCGCATACACTTTACCATCAAGACCTTTAAGAAACGTTTGTAATAATGTGCCGCCACGTAAACTTTTGGCTGAACCAATCGAAGACACGGTAATATCAATCGTCTGTCCTTGTTTGGTAAACGCTGGCAAGGTCGCATTCACCGCAACGGCGGCGACATTTTTGGTTTTCGGTTTAGTGCCAACGGGCAATTGAATACCAAAGTTTTGCAACATCGCATTAAAAGTTTGCTCGGTAAACGGGGTGGTTTCACCAGTACCGGGTAAACCGACCACTAATCCATAACCGACTAATTGGTTACTACGCACGCCTGCAACGGCAGCGACATCTTTGATCCGTGCTGCTTGCACAGTGGTGGTAAATAAAGCCAAGGCTAGCATACATATTGACGAAATTTTCAAGCGATTCTCCGCTGCGAATTAAGGTGAGGCTTAGAAAGCGACATTAAAAAAGCGTGACAGCCAATTTTGCTGCTGAATATCTTGTCTATCACCAGTGCCTGAATATTGAATCCGTGCATTAGAAATACGGGTCGAGGCGATAGTGTTATCTTGATCTATGTCATCAGGACGAATATTGCCGCTAACACGAATATATTCTTCGCCAGTATTGAGCATTAACCACTTTTCACCCCGGATCACCAAGTTCCCATTACTGAGCACATCGACCACTTCAACCGAGATCGAGCCTTTAATACTGTTACTTTGGTCGGCAGAAGTTGAACCGGCAAAAGAGTTATTATTCGCCATCTCATAAGATAAAGTGTAATCATGCAAAGTGACAGGCTTACCACCAAGATCAATCGGCTTCATATTAAGATCGGTTTTTTTGTCGAGATCAGAACTGGCGCTTTTCTTGGCCGCGGTTTTCTCTTCCAGCAAAATTGTCACAATATCGCCAATTCCACGCGGCTTAGTATCATCATATAAATCTTGCGCCTGAGCTTGATTAAATAACGACCCGGTTGCAGTGGCATAGTGCTCTGGTTTAGGTTGTGGTCGTACTGGATTCCACGCCGGATCGTTCATTTGTGCATCTTCACGGCCACGCAAGCGCTCAATCAAGCTTTTTGACTGCGGTTGCTTACCTTCGACAGCATCAACATTGGTGGTGGCTTTTTCGATATCGCTGCCAACCGTATCAGGGGTCGACATACAACCGCTTAAGCCACAAATCAGCGCAATAATACTCCAACGCCAATAACGATTTTGGTGTGTTTTCACCGCAAGTTCCTTACCAGTCGAGTTATAATTGCTGATTAACATAACTTAGCATTTGGTCAACGGTTGAGATCACTTTTGAGTTCATTTCATAAACCCGTTGTGCCTCAATCATGTTCACTAGCTCTTCAGTCACATTAACATTGGAGGTCTCAAGCATCGATTGACGAATAGAACCAAAACCTTCTAAACCCGGCGTGCCTTCTTGTGGATCGCCACTAGCACCCGTTGGTAAGAATAAGTTCTGTCCGATCGGCTCCATACCTGCTGGATTAATAAAATCAGCGGTGGTTATTTGTCCTAGCACTTCATTTTCTTGTTGATCACGAATACGCGCCGAAACTTCACCATCAGTACCGACAGTAATACCTACTGCATTATCAGGAACCACAATTTCAGGCTGCACGGGATAACCGCTGCCGCTAGTCACTAAAATGCCTTGATCATTAATGGTAAATTGACCATTGCGGGTATAACCGATATTGCCATCAGGTAGCAATACTTGGAAAAAACCATCGCCTTCGATCATCATGTCCATGGCATTATTGGTGGTTTGCGTATTACCTTGAGTAAACACTTTTTGAGTCGCAACCACTTTTGAACCCGCACCGAGCATTAAGCCGCTTGGCAGAGTAGTATCTTGGGTTGATTTACCGCCAGGCTGATTAATGTTTTGGTAGAATAAATCTTCAAAAACCGCGCGACTTTTCTTAAAACCAATCGTCGAGGCGTTAGCTAAGTTATTAGAAATGGTTGAGATATTGGTTTGCTGGGCATCTAAACCCGTTTTACTGACCCATAATGCTGGATGCATGCTGCTCGTCCTTTAGTAATTAGCTGATACGCATCAGTGAAGAAGAAGACTTATCCATTTCTTCAGCTGATTTCATTAACTTCACTTGCATTTCAAAGTGACGCTGTAAATCAATCATGCTGGTCATTTCAGCCACTGCATTAACATTACTGCCTTCAAGCATACCTTTGGCTAAGTTAACACTGGCATCGGCATCTAAAGGATCACGATTACCAATCACTTTAAATAAGCCATCAGTATCTTTAAATAAACTGCGATTATCAGGCTTTACAAGTTTAATACGATCAACGGTCACCATGGTATCTGGCGGCGCACCTTTGGGTAATACCGCCACTGTGCCGTCTTTACTTATTTCAATTTTATTGA
Source organism: Photobacterium andalusiense (assembly GCF_900185625.1). Classification (GTDB taxonomy): domain Bacteria; phylum Pseudomonadota; class Gammaproteobacteria; order Enterobacterales; family Vibrionaceae; genus Photobacterium; species Photobacterium aquimaris. The sequence continues at coordinate 105,980 of NZ_FYAJ01000001.1, read as the reverse complement.
TCGGTAGAGGAATAAAAATAGGGCTGTCGTTACGCCCAAGAACAAGCTGACCATTGCTGTTTTGAAGCATGCCCATTTGATCAACTTTCAAATGCCCAGCACGGGTATAGCCTTCTTGCCCATTGGCATCTTGGACTGCTAACCAGCCATCACCTTGAATAGCCACATCAAGATCGCGTCCAGTATTGATCACTGAACCTTGTGCAAAATCATTACCAGTACGCTCAGCCATGGTAAACACGCGGCTTGGCACACCTTCACCAAACACCTGCATACTACGTGCTTGTTGTAAGTCAGCCCGAAAGCCCGTTGTACTGACGTTAGCAAGGTTATTGGCATGTACTCGCATACCTTGCATATCTTGTTTTGCCCCGCTCATGGCGAGAAACAGCGCCCGATCCATTTTTTTGACACTCCTCTGTTCAATAGCGGATTTAAAGCAAAAATTACGCCAAGATGTTAATAAAGAATAACAACTGTCAGAAAGTGAGAGCTGAACATAAAAAAAACGCCACCGATAGCGGTGGCGTTGAGCAATTAATAATAATTAACACATTTGAAATTAACGAATTTGAAGAATATTTTGCTGAAGTTGATTATTAACATCCAAAGCACGTGAACTAGCTTGGAAGTTACGCTGAGCACTGATCAAATCCACCAGCTCTTGAGTCATATCTATGTTTGATTGCTCTAAAGTGCCGCTTTTGATAGCACCAAATGAACCTTGGGAAGCATCACCCCACACCACTTCACCTGACTCTTGGGTTGCATTCCATAGCGATCCGCCAAGTTGTGTCAGCCCTTGTTCATTGGCAACCCGAGCCATTGCCACGCGACCGACGACTAAATCTTTACCATTGGAGTAAGACGCCATGATATTGCCATCAGGATCGATATCAACTTTGGATAAATAGCCCGTAGATGCACCATCAACATCTTGAAATTTACGCACTTCAAATGCAGACGCATACTGAGTTGGCTCATCATATTTCATGGTTAATGCTTGAGTTGGATCTGCGCCACCAACATCAATCGCGGCCTCTGCAAAACTTTCCATTTGAATAGTTGTTGGTGAAGGTGCAATTAAGCCTTCCGGAGGTTCGATTGTTGGATCATCAGCCGCACCTTGAAATAATTGCCCATTGGCATCAAATTTCATTACATAACCCTGATGTCCATTGGCACCTGCCGCAGAGTACCCCGCAGGTAAAGAGTCTGCTTTAGCATCTAATGCTTTTTCTTTACCATTATTATCGGTAATAGTTTGAAACACTTGCCATTCATTAGCATTAGTTGAGTCTGGTGCTATCGCATTTGGATCATACTTTGCCACATAATAAGTGGTCATTTTGTACGGCTTACCTAATGAATCATAAATGGTTGATGAGGTAGAACGGCTAAATGAATCAGGATCATTAAAGTCAAACGGCTGAGCCTTAGGCTTTGTTTCTGTATTAGGTAAATTCAGTGACACATTAATTGTGCCTGATTTTGTTGGCTGTCCAAACACATCATTAATTTTGAGTGACTTGGCCTCATAAGACGCTACCGTATTAGTATCTTGGTTCACCGGATAACCCAATAAAAATTTACCTTCAGAGTTAACTAGTTCATTTTCATTGTTTAATTGAAACGCGCCATTACGGGTTAAATTACTGTTGGCAGCTTCATTTTTGTTATCTGCCACCGCAAAAAAACCGGCACCAGATACCCGTAAATCTAACGGGTTATTGGTATAAATACTTGAACCTTCATGGAACTGTTGTGCCACCGTTGAGGTTTGAACACCGCCACCCGTGGTAGTTTTAGAGTTTGAGAAAATAGAATTTGAATACACATCACCAAACTCTGCTCGTGACTCTTTAAAGCCAAAGGTATTTGCGTTGGCAATGTTATTACTGGTGGTGTTTAGATCCTTTTGCGCAGCACCCAAGCCACTTAATGCGATATTCATGCTCATCAGTTAATTATCCTTGTTGTGTACTAAGTGGTGCCGCAGATTGGGCGCTTTTACCAATTTGTAAGACTTCAGCGAGGTTGACAGGTTTTGCCACACCAGCGAGGTTTAACATCACTTTACCGTCGCTGTTACCCAGTAAAACGCTATTTACATTAGCGTGAGTTAATACTTCAAATTGCTGGCTTTCACCACCAACATTACCTGATACCGAGAAGTTATATTTACCCTGTGGCATCACATTGCCAGCATCGTCTTTGCCATCCCATGCAAACGAATGCTCTCCGGCTGATTTTGCACCAAGCGTAACGGTTTTCACTAATACGCCTTGCTCATTTTCAACCCGTAGAATGGCGTTATCCACCCCTTGTTGCATGCGCACCATACCCGCCATTTCACCATCATGGTTTTTTAGCGCCGACGCACTTGGAATAAGTACATCTTGGCCGACCAGCGATGATGCTTGCAGTGCTTGGTTAGATGTCATGGCACTATTGAGTGAGCCAAATTGCTCATTCATTTTATTGATGCCATCAACAGTAGCAAAAGACGCCATTTGGGCGATCATTTGATCATTACCCACAGGCTTAAACGGATCTTGTTGGGCTAATTGTTTGGTTAACAACGATAAAAAATCATCTTGTTTTAATTGATTCGTGCCCGTTGTTGGCTGTTCTTGCGCGATTTTTTTATCTTGCATGCCTTTTAACTGGTCAAGATAAGAAAGGGATTGCCCTGCGCCATTAATAGTTGTCATAACACTCGCTCCTTTGCTTATTTGCCCATCTGCAATGTTTTCATTAGCATTTGCTTACTGGCATCTGCAACTTGAACGTTATTTTGATAAGAGCGTGATGCTGAGATCATATTAGCCATTTCTTCCATCACATTAACGTTCGGTTTATAAATATAGCCCGCACTATTCGCCAATGGATGCTCTGGATTATATTCAGCACTTAATGGCTCGTTACTTTCAACGATCCCTTGCAGTTGTACTGGCACGCTGGCACTGCCTTGATAAGACGCGCTATCAAGTGCTGCTGCAAAAATAGGATGGCGCGCTTTATAAGTTTCTTGCGCAGAACTACTGACACTGTTGGCATTAGCAAGGTTACTTGAGGTGGTATTGAGTCGTACTGACTCGGCACTCATGGCTGAGCCGGTAACATTAAAAATATTAAATAAACTCATCCATTATTCCCCTTTCAATGCCTTGGTGAGGTTCTTAAATTTAGATCCTAAAAAATCCAACGATGCTTGATATTCAATACTATTTTGCATAAATAAGTTTTGTTCTAATTGCGCATCTACCGTATTACCATCACCGCTGTCGGGTTGGGTAGGTACACGATATAACTGTTCACCGCTAGCACTACCAGAGGCAGTAATATGCCGCCCATTGGTACGATTAAGGCCAACGTTTGCCCCTGCGGTTGCCGATTGCAAGACGCGGCTAAAGTCGACATCTTTTGCTTTAAAACCAGGTGTGTTGACATTGGCTAAGTTACTCGCCAAAGTTTCGGCGCGGGTGGCGCGAGCACCAACGGTATGTTGATGAATACCTAATGCTTTATCAAAAGAAATCGACATATTTTGCCTCTACGGTGTTGTTCACAGTCACAATGACAACAGATGTAAAGCAAGGACAATGCCAAGATGGAAAAGAGGGTAGGAAAAGGGGCGAGTGGCGAGTGGCGAGAATAAGAGCTAATAATGTAGTAGCAATCTTTCTAGCTGAGTTTACATCTCGAAAACTGAACCTCGAACCTCGAACCTCGAAAACTCGAACCTCGCCACTCTTACTCTTATTTTAATTTATAAATGATACCCGGGTTACAGCGTACCATTTCAAATTTATCGCACAATCCGGTTAACGATTCTGATGCACCTAAGAATAAATATCCGCCTGGGTTTAAACTCGCCGCTAATTGATTAAGCACTTTGATTTTGGTTTCTGCAGAAAAATAAATTAATACATTACGGCAAAATATCACGTCAAATTTACCCAATAACACATAGCTTTCTTTTAAGTTCTGCGCACGAAAACTGACTAATTGCTTCACTCGCGGATTGATCATCATGCCGCCACTAGCATGAGGTTCAAAAAATAGTTTTCTACGCGCCGCAGATAAACCTCGACTTAACGCTAGCTGGTCATACACCCCTTCACGACACATATCGAGCATGGTTTGGGAAATATCCGTCGCTGTGATCTGAATATTTGGCAATAACCCTGGTCGTTTTTGCTGTTGTTCTAAAATGGTCATCGCCATGGAATACGGCTCTTGACCTGACGAACTTGCTGCAGACCATATTTTAAACGGTCTTCTTTTAGCCGCTAATTCTGGCAACACCTTGTCAGCTAACACCGTATAAGGATAACCATCACGAAACCATAATGTTTCATTGGTTGTCATCGCATCCACCACTGCCACTTGCAGTTCACGATTGCGTCCACTAAGTGTCAGTTGTAACAGCTCAGATAAAGACTGCATACCAAAACGTTTAATTAATGGGCTTAAACGGCTACGAACTAAGTACTGTTTATTGTCCCCTAAAACAATGCCACACTGCGCTTCAAGATAATGACAAAAGTCATGATAATCTTGATCATTTACCGTTAATGTTGTCATTAATCACTCTTTATTATTGTTATATTATTACTACACGTCGATTTTTATTGGTGGTTAAGCTGGCGTATTTTCCGAAGCTGGTGTATCGATAATAGGTATCATGGCATTTTTGACCGCTTGCCCAAGTTCATCAGGATTAAATTTAGGAATAAAAGCATTGGCTCCCACCCGTTCAATCATCGCTTGATTAAAGACGCCACTGAGAGAGGTATGCAAAATAATATGTAAATCTTTGAGCGCTTGATCACCTCGAATAGCCGCCGTTAAGGTATAGCCATCCATTTCTGGCATTTCGATATCAGAAATAACCAGTGCCAATTGTTGATAAATACAACCCTTAGCAGCCATAGCTTGTAATGTATGTAATGCTTCCTTACCATCTTTAACACAAATACAATCACAGCCGATAGACTCAATGGCTCGCTGAACTTGCTTCCGTGCAACCATTGAATCATCAGCAATTAACACGGTTTTTACTGCTGGAGTAATCAGATTAATTTCATCAAGTAGCTCAGTTGATAAGCGGGTATCTGCTGGAGATATTTGGTCAAGAATTTTTTCGACATCAAGAATTTCCACCAGCTCATTGTCAATCTCAGTGACCGCAGTAAGATAATTACTTCGACCAGCCCCTTGTGGCGGCGGTAAAATAGCTTCCCAATTGATATTAACGATCCGTTCAACCGCTGAGACTAAAAATCCCTGCACCGAACGGTTAAACTCAGAAATAATAATAAAGCACTTACTGATATCTTCGACAGGTCGACCGCCAATAGCGAGACTAATATCGATCACTGAAATGGTTTGACCTCGAATATAAGCCACCCCTTTCACAAACGGATGTAAATTAGGCATTGCGGTTAATTTCGGGCACTGTAAAACTTCTTTTACTTTAAAGACGTTAATGCCATAACGCTGGCGTCGATTGAGCCGAAATGTAAGTAACTCTAATCGATTTTGACCAACCAACTGAGTACGTTGATTAACGGAATCTAAAAGACCTGACATGTGAAATAGCTCCCTGCTCAAGAATATTAATCTGACCAATACAAGCAATTTTATGAATAATTACTTATGATATGTCGTCTAACTACTGACTTTCTAACACCGACAGAGAATACTACGCCGTGATCACTCATCGATATTTAGATCTAGTTTGCATGATTATCGGCAGTTTACTGCTGAGCTTTAGTGGAAATATTCATGCGACACCACTCTCACAGCAAGATCTTATTCAACAAACCGCTGTCAGTCATATAAAACAGACCCTAATACAGCCCGATTTTGGCAGTATTAATGTCACTGCAGCCAAGCTAGATTCACGATTACGGTTTCCTGTTTGTAGTAGCCAACTACAAGCATCAACGCCAGGTAAACAAACATTAGCGGGTAATGTCACCGTTTTAGTGCGCTGCAAAAGTGAAAATTGGCAATTATATGTTCCCGTTAGTGTTCAACAAACCTTGCCACAAGTGATTGCAACTACCCATTTAGGCCGTGGCGCACTACTCAGTGCAGCAAACCTTAAAGTTGCAATGGTAGAGAGCCGTTTTCAACGTGGTATTAGCTTTACTGAACCACAGCAAATTATTGGTTCTAAAGTAAAACGGACGGTAAAAGCGGGTGATGTGATTCAAGCCAACGATATTTGCCTGGTATGCCGTAATGACAGTGTTTTAATTCGTGCAGGTCAATCTGGGTTAGCGATTGTAACAGCGGGAAAAGCATTATCTGATGGCGCAATAGGTGATGAGATTCGAGTTCAAAACAGTAAATCAAAACGTATTATTGATGGCGTGATTACAGCTGTTGGTGAAGTCACAGTAAAGTACTAATTCATCGTTCTACATACAACCGTGAGTCTAAACATCTACTGGCATAATATTTTGGCATTAGCGCATAAAAAAAGCTAAAGTTTGAAGTCTATACGTCGATAACTGACTATAACCATTGACATCGACAGGTACAATATTATGACAAGCATTGATCACTTACGTGGTGGACAACCACTGAACACTAGCCGTACAGTTAACACTCATAAAACGGCAACAGAAAATACCGCCCCAACAGCGATTGAACCACAACACGATGCGGTTTCATTAAGCTCTCAAGGCAAAGCTGTCGGTCAAATTCATCAACAATTAGCAGCTGAAACCAGTTTTGACTCTGCAAAAGTGGATCAAATCAAACAAGCCATCGCTAATGGCAGTTATACTATTGATGCCGATAAACTTGCTAATAATATGATTAAATTTGAAGATGAACTTAATGGTCTTTAAGACAATTAATATTATTGCGTATTCACTGTAAGGATCTTGGTCATGAAACACACTATTGAGCAATTGCTTGAGCTACAACAAACAGCTTTGGTATCACTTGCTGAATTACTCAACCAAGAGAAAACAGCGATTGCGCATCGACGCGCATTAGAAATAGAACAATTTGCCAAAGAAAAACTTGCGATCATTAACAGTGTTCAACAACACGATTACCTGATTGCCAATCACCCTCAGCGCCAGCAATTGCAGGATGATGCTTTACTCAGTCAACAGGTTGAACACATTCAACAATTGGTTACGCTATGTAAACAGCGTAACGACATCAATGGCGAAGTTTTACAACGGGCACAATTAAGTTTTCATAAGCTTAATAATCTATTTCAACAAAGTCGTGGCCGCCATCAAATGACCTATAATTGTGATGGTAAGGCGCAAAATGTTCGATCATTAGGCACCAACCTTAAAGCGTAAAGATTAAAACATGACTTGCTGATTATTAGGCACATGAAACACTTCACCGTGTTGCTTCATACGTTCCATTAAACCTAAATTCAATTCCATTTCAGTCACATAACTATCACCCACAGGGTAACTGCGGATCACTTTTGCACCACGAATAATACCATCAACCGCACCATCAGTGGTTTCAGGGCCTAATTGTTGGTTAGATAGTGACGTGGTCGCCGATATGCGAAGACCATATATTTGCTCAGATAACTCACGGTAAGCATCAAGCTTTGATGCACGCATGGCACGTAAACTTTTTTCTTCTTGAGTACGACCATTTTGCTCACTGATAGATGCATAACCAACCGCAGAGACTAGCTCATTACTGTGGGTTAAATTTGAATTAAGGCCATTATTTGAGGTTGAACATCCTGATACTACGACCAATAACATTACTGTTAGCCATTTCGTCATCGCGCTTATCCTTAAGGTCGTAATACCACATTATTAGTCGTGGTCTGTTGTTGTTCAGTGCGCATAATCACACCATTTCGAAGTTGAATCTTATTCATAAAATCTAAATCACGCCCGATACGATCTGCAGGTAAAAAACCTTGAGCGGTTGCAATCACTACGTGCGAACGCATGCCAATAATACGTGCGTTAACCAATACGCCACCACTTTGGCGTAACATGGTGCCGGTAAGCACATAATCAACCGGTTGTTGACCTGATAATTCTTGCCAATTACGGCTAATACTAAAATCGCCATTGCGAGTAACCTTAATCACTCCCGTTGATTTGTAATCAACCACTGTAAAGCCGCGCTGCTGCATCTGAAACATGAAGTTTTCACTGACAACATTACCAAGCCAGTTAGTTGCTCCCATATCTTGCAGATCAACAAACGATGTTACAGCTAAGGGAGTGCTTGCAGTTAAATATTGATTCGATTCAATTAACTGATTTGTCAGGCCTTCAACAAAATAATCAACGGTATGACGTGGCGTTGTTGTTAATGAGTACCCTGCTGAGGAAAATTGTTGTTTGCCGTTATAAACTTGCGGAGCTGAACAGGCTGTAACTAACAGCGCGCACATCACCAGTATAATATTGTTCATTTTTTGCCACTCTCGATACGCGTGATAAAGAAGATATCGTTCACGAACACAATTTCTTTAATAATAACCACCAATTGGGAACACTCTTTGCATTCCTTTGCTGCTATATCTCGATTAAAGCAAAAAACATACCTAAACTGGTCTTTTATGAATAAAAAAATAGCAATCTGTTTGAGTAGTCTGTGGTTACTGTTCTCAAACGCTAGTCATGCGCAATGGGTACAAGTAACAGGAGAGGCAACCATTCTTGAAAGTAAGGCGACAGCACGAGTTAATGCCTTAGAGAACGCCGTATTTCAAGCAATGACCTTTACTGGTGGTGAGATTGCCAGTTTGCCGTTACTCAAAAGTTATTTGCAACAAGATCGACAACAATACCGCTTTAGTGGCAATGAAATTCGGCATATTAGCGTGCTGGAACAAAAACAGGCTGGCGGCAAAATGTATGTCACTGCCAGAATAGATATTTACCCATCGGCAAAAAGTTGCCACAAGGTACAATATAAGAAAGGATTATTGCTGGGTAGATTTTCACTGGCAGAGCCTCAACAAGCGGCAATGGGCAGTATTTATCAATTAGGTGATGATTTCTCAAAAGTGCTGAAAAAAAATATTCAGCAACGTTCGCAAAGTTTTTTAGTCACGGGGATGACACAAGTTCCTTTTAGTGCTAATCATGCTGATGCGATGATGATGCTCGCGGAAGATAATGACGCCCAATATTTGATCAGTGGCGAGATCACCGATCTTTCAGCGACTGTCGATGATCATTTATTACAAGCTGATACTATCAATCGCCAGTTTGCAGTCAACTTAGATATTATGGATGGCAAAACCGGTGAGATGATTTATCAAAATAGTTATCGAGATATTGGCTTATGGCCGTTTGCACGCACCAGCCATGTTGATACTAAAACTGCTCGCTTTTGGGTATCGCCTTATGGACAAAGCATTCAGCGTATTACTCAAAATATGATGCTTGATATTGAAAGTGCGTTGTCGTGTCGAGCAAGCTTACCTGAAATCATTAATATTCATCAGGGAGTAGCACAGATTAATGTCGGTCGTGTACATGGTGTGCGTAATGGTGATCAACTTAAGTTATGGCATAGCGCGGGTTTTATCGATCAGAAAGGGATTCCACGCAACCGAATGGTTGCAACAGCTATTACACTCACTGTCGATCGTGTCTATGAAAAATCAGCAGAGCTACGAGTTAACCAGCCACAATTGGCTTCAAGTATTCAACCTGGCGATTTACTGACCAAGCAGTTGAATCAATAATACTATTTTCTTAACCTCTGTGCATTTTCGCGTATACTATGCACATGCTTCCTTAGCTCAGATGGATAGAGCGTCCCCCTCCTAAGGGGAAGGCCGCTGGTTCGACTCCAGCAGGGAGCGCCATATTTATCAACGCCTTAGCAATTTATTTTGCTGAGGCGTTTTTGTATCTACTGTTTATAGTCCAGTTATGAGTTAAGTTATACGAAAAAGTGGATAAACAGCATATAAAAAAGGCCGAGTAATCAACGATTACTCGGCCTTTTTTGTATCTGTAACATCATTATCTAATTATTTAGATGTCGATTTATGTGTCTTCAGACCGAGGATGTTACGTACAAAGGTAACAATGCGGAAGATATGACTAATCGCAGCAAAGTAACAAACGAACATCACCAAGAAAGCAACGAACATAGTTGACTCTGCAACACCTGCGTAATCACTCCAGAGACCAATAATAGAACAACTTAATGCCATCGAACAAATAGTCAGTAATGTCTGACGAGATGATAATCCTAGGCGTTGGAATATATGGTGTAAGTGCTCACGGTCTGGTTTAAACGGTGATTGCCCCTTACGAATACGGCGAATCATAATTGTCGCCATATCCATCAATGGAATCGCAATCAACCATAATGCTGTTACTGGTTTAAAAGCGTACGATTCTGGATCTTGCGTTGCTTTGATCAATAACCATACAACCGTAAAACCGATAAACATACTACCAGCATCACCCATAAAGACTTTTGCTTTTGAGCCAAATGGAATGCCTAAGTTAAGCATAATGTACGGAATGATTGCAGTAACAATCAAGCCACACACAGTGCCTAAATAGGTATTACCAGATAGGTAAAATACAACGCCCATCGAACCGATCGTGACTGCCGCTAATCCACCTAATAAACCATCAATACCGTCAACCATGTTAAATGCATTGATTGCACCAATAACACCGATAACAGTAATAATATAGCTTGTAAATACAGACAGTTGAATTGTTTCACTGCCCATTAAGAAGCCAAGGTTATGTAGGCTATGACCACCAATAACTATCATGGCGATAGAAATAGCAGCTTGAACAATTAAGCGTATTTTAAAACTTATATCTAAACGATCATCAAATGCACCAAGAATAATTAGCACTAGAGCACAGCTTAAATATAAATATAAATCACGCGTATGAGGAAGAAATGATAAGAAGGTAACAGAAATAGCAGCAAAAATAGAAATACCACCTACCAAAGGAATTGCACCTTTATGGTGTTTTCGAGCATTGGGTTTATCAACTAAACCAACAACTTTTGCTACAACTCTCATCACAAATAAAAATATTAATGATGAGATAAAGATAAAACAATATCCAGTAAACATAACAAACACTTTTTTAAATTGGATACACTCGCATATAAAAAGAAACAATAGAGAATATAATAGCGAACCATTACTCCCCTATTGTTTCATTATTTGCGCTCATTAATTACTTGAGATAATAATAAAATTAAAACTCATTGAACGTTGTTATTAATCTTCTTGGAATATATCACGAGTATAAACTTTATCAGCTACATCACTTAATTCTTCAGCCATACGATTAGAAACAATAACATCACAATCTTGTTTAAATTGATTCAAATCTTTAACCACTTTAGAGCGGAAGAATTCAGCGTCTTCAAGTACTGGTTCGTAAATAACAACCTCAATACCTTTAGCTTTAATACGCTTCATAATACCTTGAATACTTGAAGCGCGGAAATTATCTGAGCCAGACTTCATGATAAGGCGGTAGATACCTACACGCTTTGGATTGCGACTAATAATAGAGTCTGCAATAAAGTCTTTTCGTGTTGTGTTAGCATCTACAATCGCACCAATAATGCTATTTGGCACATTTTTATAGTTCGCACGTAATTGCTTTGTGTCTTTTGGTAAGCAGTAACCACCGTAACCAAATGATGGGTTATTATAGTGACTACCAATACGTGGGTCTAAGCCAACACCTTCAATGATTTGACGTGCATTCAGATTATTAGTTTCTGCGTAAGTATCTAACTCGTTGAAGTAAGCAACACGCATCGCTAAATATGTGTTTGAGAACAATTTAACCGCTTCAGCTTCTGTTGAGTCTGTGAACAATACTTCGATATCTTCTTTAATCGCGCCTTGCTGTAATAAGCCAGCAAAAACTGTTGCGCGCTCGCTTTGTTCACCAACGATGATACGTGATGGATAAAGGTTATCGTACAATGCACGGCCTTCACGTAAGAATTCAGGTGAGAAGATAATATTATCGCAGCCAAACTTTTCTTTAACTTCTTTGGTATAACCTACAGGTACAGTTGATTTAATAATCATTACTGCATCAGGATTAATCGCTAACACATCTTGAATAACCGCTTCTACAGAAGAAGTATTAAAGTAGTTATTAACGCTATCATAATCAGTTGGTGTTGCGATAATAACGAATTCAGCATCTTGATAAGCCATTTGCTTATCAAGTGTGGCAACAAAACTTAGATCTTTGTTTTCTAAGAAATATTCAATCTCACGGTCAACAATCGGTGATTTTTTATTATTAAGAAGATTTACTTTTTCTTCGATAATGTCGACAGCAATAACATCGTTGTTTTGTGCCAATAACATGGCATTTGACAGACCTACGTAGCCTGTACCTGCAATAGTAATTTTCATGAGATCTCTCTTAGATAATGCTTTCAATAGCCGTTAGATATTTATTAATTATGATTTTTTCATCGAATTCATTTTCGATTTTCTGGCGACTTGCTAACCCCATATCAAGACGTTCTTGATGAGTATGCTCAATCATTTTAGTGAGCATTTCTACAAGGCTTGCAGTTGAACGTGTCTGACAAAGATAGCCATTAACGCCATGGTCAACCGTTTCGCGACAACCAACGTTATCCGTTGTCACTATTGGTTTACCCATTGCACCGGCTTCAAGTAATGATTTAGGGACACCTTCACGATAGAAAGATGGCAATACCATACAATCAACTTTCGCGATTTCTTCCTCAACAGTGTCTGAAAAACCAAGATAATTAACAATACCTTCATCAACCCATACTTGCATCTCTGCGCGTGATACAGCAGATGGATTATTTACATCTAGAAAGCCAAGTAAATTAAATTGTACTTTGTCGCCGTAACGTTGCTTCAATTCACGAGCAGCTTCAACATAATGACCGATACCTTTGTCATAAAGCATACGTGCCACTAATAAAAAGCTCACTACACCATCATCTGCGGCTGGTGATATTGCAAAACGCGAGAGATCAGCACCAGAGCCTGGTAAGCGATCCGTCTTTGAAATATCCGCCAGCTTATTATCGATAAATAACCCGCGATCATCTTCATTTTGGAAGAAGATTTTATCAGCACGACGCTGACTAAATTTATATAATCGGCGCGCAATTTTGGCTGTCATATTTTCATCAATGAAAATAATACCTAAGCCCGCAATATTATTAATGACTTTAGTGCCATTTTTTGATGCCGCCACTGTGCCATAAATATTATTTTTAGGTGTAAAGTTTAAAACAACATCAAACTTTTCAGCTTTAAAAATAGAATTAAAAGCAAAAAACGTTTTTGCATCATTAATCGGATTTGTACCACCTTGATCAATATCAATGTGAATAAATCGCGCCCCTAATTGTTCAAGTTTTATTGAATAATCATCTCGAGGTGCAATCGCCGTTACAATATGGCCAGCTTCGATTAACGATAATATAGTGTTCTTTCTAAAGTTATATAAATACCAACTTGTATTGGCTGATATAGCTATCTTTGCCATGGGATCACTTATTATAAAATTCTTTATACCAACGAACGAGGTTCGCAACGCCTTCTTTCACGCCAACCTTAGGGGTATAGCCGGTAGCTTTGAATAAATCTTGCGTATCAGCATACGTTTGATAAACATCACCAGGTTGCATACCTCGGAAATTCTTAGTTGCTTCAATGCCTAATTCAGCTTCAATAGCTTTAATAAAGTCCATCAAATTAATTGGGCTACCATGACCGATATTATAAACACTGTATGGTGCTGAGCTTGATGCTGGTGTACCTTCTTCAACAGTCCAATCATCATTACGCGCAGGGATCACATCTGCAATACGAATAACACCTTCAACAATGTCATCGATGTAAGTGAAATCACGCCACATATCACCATTGTTGTTAATATCAATTGTTTCGCCATCTAGAATTTTCTTTGTGAAAATAAAAGGTGCCATGTCTGGACGACCACAAGGACCATAAACAGTAAAGAAACGTAATCCAGTAGTCGGCATATTGTACAAATGTGAGTACGAGTGAGCCATTAACTCATTAGATTTTTTAGTTGCTGCGTAAAGTGATACAGGGTGATCAACAGTATCTGAAGTTGAAAATGGTGTTTTAGCATTCAGACCATATACAGAACTTGATGATGCATAAACAAGGTGAGCAACGTTATTATGACGACAACCTTCTAAAATATTAAGGTGTCCCACAAGGTTACTATCAGCATATGCCATTGGGTTTTCAATCGAATAACGTACACCAGCTTGAGCTGCAAGATGAACGACACGATCAAATTTTTCGGCAGCAAATAAATCTAATACATCTTGAGAATGTGCAATATCAATTTTCTTGAAGACAAATTTACTGTCTTTTAGCAATGGTGCTAAGCGTGATTCTTTTAACGCAACGTCATAATAATCATTGATGATATCAATACCAACAACATCATGGCCTTTTTTTAATAATTCTTCACTTACTTTTGCGCCAATAAAACCAGCAGCACCTGTCACTAAATATTTCATTATTTCACCTTATAATTTTGTGTCCACAGATCACCGATTTTTAAATCCCAATCATCAGGCATAGTTAAAAATCCAGATGCTGAATACATCGTTAGCTCACTGAACGTTACTTTTCCTTCGTAGAAATATAAATCGACTCGAACAAAATCGTAATGTTGACCAATTTTTTCCGCAATACGGATCATCTCATCTATAAATTCTGGTTTAGGCGGCGCAGGATGGCGACGAGGATGATGATACTCAAACCCTAGCTCTTCCCAATTAGCGTCATATAGATTACGGGTCATACTTGTAAAACGACCGGAATCTAACTGAATGAAACCAACTTTGCCATTAAATACATACAGTTTATAGTCATCAGGTTCATGACCATTAAATTCAAGATATTCTTCAATAAAGACTCTTGGTGGAATATTTTCATATGCCCATTCGCCAAGCGCACCAGATTGATCTTTTTTAAGCCAATCTTTTGCTAACGATTTCATCTTATCTTTACTAAGATGATTACCATGACGAATAATTTCTATCGTCTGACTAGTATGGTTTGCTTTGTATACATAGTCTTCTGGTAATGTTGTTAAATCTAAATTATCAAGCGACTCTGGTGAATCACCTACCCATAACATTTTTGGTAGATATAATTCAGGAACAATATCTTTAACGAAATCTTTCGCTTTTATTTTATCAGCACCAATCGTTAATAGTTCATTGCGATCAGCTATCTTTTTACACTGAATTTTTTCATTATATGTCCGAGGATTATCAAAATTGATAAATCGCTTAAATTTTCGGAAAAACAATATCTGTAATCGAGTCTTAATTGGTATTTTAGAGATGATCTTTGAGAACAATCTAAATTCTAGACTTTCCACTTTACACCCTCACTTATTAATACTTTTTATATGTTTAATATGATTTTTAAATATGGGACCATTATTTGCTTGATGGAAATTAATTTCACCCCAACCTGCATTATATTCAATAATTGACATTCTTCCGTCATTATCAACTGTTAAGTCCCATGAAACTATACCGTGGCTTTTTAAACATTTATGCTTATCTTTAACAAGTTCCAATAACTCATCATAATAAGGAATGAAATAACCATCTGAAAATTTAATCGATGTACCTGGATGCTGATAATACTTTTTAAAATCATGATCAATCGCAAAATCACGTAATTTACCAGAGTTATCAACACCAATAGATATTCCACCAGCAGCAGAGTTATCAATACGGCCACCATTACCCATTCTTAATACTGTTGAAACAGGATAAACATTGCCTTGGTAAGCAAAACTCATCACTCTTACAGTATTTATTGATGATGGGTTAAAAACAGCCAGATCATCATGCTGCGTTATAACTGGTTGAATTACAAAGTCATATTTAGCATTAAAATAAGTAGTCAAAAATGGAACTATATGATTTGCAACACCAATTTCAACACCATTTCCACCGCCGGTACCAATACTACGTTTGATAACAAACTCAGTACCTGGTAGTGATTGTTCAAGATATGATACTAAATCATTAAACTCAATAACGTCATTGTTACTATCGTAAATAGTACCAGCAATACAATTTGCAATTGTTAACACTGTATTACTATTAAGGATATTTGAAATATAACCTTTATGATCAAAAAATTTATTGAGACCAAAATCGTTAACTTTTGCTTCTAAATTATTATAAAAATAAGGTTCAGATAAATACAGATCTGATTCAATACCACAAGCACTTTGATAGCGGTGACTCCAAAAACGCCCGGTCAATGGACTCAGCATATTTTTACATTTTAAAGATTTAGGATTTTTAATACCATATTTAATATATCTAGCATTCGCCAAAATCTCATAAGCAAAGCGACGAGCAAAGCTATCTTTCATTTGTAAGCCTTATATAACGATGTTATTAGTGTAATGAAAAGCTTTGCATTATACACAGGTCATTTTTAAATAATATCGCAAAGTCACTATTGAATTAATGTATGAAAATAATGACACCAACAAAACATATAAAATACAAATAATAAGCTTTATAACTATCAGCATTATTTACATTAATTATTTGGTGTCATTATTTAGCTATAAATACAATAACAACTCGATATTAAGTGTTAACTATTATAAGCATTTAGTTTCCAATAAATTAACTAATAATTTTAACTATTTCCCTAAATTCAGGATAAATAAACAATATTAAGCCTAAATGTTTATCAAAAAACATAATTTATTAATTATTCAATAATTGTATTTAATATTATGAATTAATATTTTTTATATATGGCATATGTTGTTTAAATACTGGCCCATGAAATGCTTGGTGTGACTCTAAACCGCTCCATGCAGTATTACATTCAACAATAGTGACGTAACCATTATTATCAACACTCACATCCCATGAAATAATGCCATGACTCTTAAATAGTTGATGCTTTTCTTTCACAACATCAACCATTTCGTTAAAGTAAGGCACTTCATAATTGCCAGGAAACTCAAGCTGAGTTTGTGGATGCAAAGTAGTTTTATTTAGATAACAATCAAAGCCAAATGTAGTTAATGAACCATCATCTTTAATACCAATGCATAAACCACCGGCACTAACATTATCAATTCTGCCACCAGGACCGCCCATTTTCACCATACTTGAAACATGATGAACTACACCGTCATATGCCAATGTCATAATTCGTACTGTATTGAGCGATGATGGATTAAACTCAGCTAATTTATCATGCTGTTTAACTAGAGGCTGAATAACAAAGTCATATTTCTTTTTACGATAGAGGTTAAAAAATGGAATAATTTTCTCAGCATTACCGATTTCAACACTTTCACCGCCACCTGTACCAACGCTTCTCTTAATGACAAATTCATCATTAATAGGGTCATTACGTAATTTTTCAGCAATCGTGCTAACATCTACAATATTATTGTCAGCATCATAAACGATACCAGCAATGCAATTGAACAATAATGGAATCGCATTTGATTGCAGAATAAAAGGTAGGTAACCTTTATGGTTGAAATAATCACTTAATTCAAAGTTATTTATTTTTCCTTCAACTTTATTAAAATAAAAAGCATCAGAAAGATAGTCATCCGATTTAACACCAGAGAGCAACTCAAATTTATAAGATGAGAACCTACCCATTATTGGACTAAGCGTATTTTTCCGCTTAAAAGATTCAGGGTTTTTTAGTCCCCATACTAAATCTTTTACTCCTACACGAAGTTCAAAAAAGCGACGTCGTAAAAAGCTATTTTTCATTTAAAACCCTTTCTTTATTAAATACAAAAAACGCAAATAATAAAGTC
This sequence comes from Photobacterium andalusiense, assembly GCF_900185625.1. GTDB lineage: Bacteria > Pseudomonadota > Gammaproteobacteria > Enterobacterales > Vibrionaceae > Photobacterium > Photobacterium aquimaris. The sequence goes on along the minus strand of NZ_FYAJ01000001.1, from coordinate 88,116 downwards.
ATATATGATTAAAAAACAATCAGCACTTAAACTCCCTCTTTATACTGATTAAACATAATAAATAAAACCATGCTACCTACACACTATTGAATTATTACTGCTTATATTAAAGTGCAGTGATTATTATAATTAATTCAATAGCTAGCTAATATTATACTTAGCCAAGATAAGTACGATTACTTAAACGTGTTATATATATGTTGTTGCATTTCTTCTAAACTAAATTTATTAATAATTAATTGACTATCAGGATGATAAGATTCTTGATTAGAAATAATCTCATTAACTGCATTAGCAATTAATGAAGGTTCTGACTCATCAATAATAATACCATCTGATTTTTCAACTACAATCTCTGAAATTCCAGGGGTATTTACCGCAACAACAGGTGTTTCAACACTAAGTGCTTCAATTACAATTGTTGGTAATGCTTCACTAGAATTAACATTCATTGATTCCCCTTTAAATGATAATGTTTGGTTTATCACTGATGGGAAAATTAATAAATCAGACTTCATTATTTCAGGTATAACATTTGAACACCAACCATGAAATATAACTTTATCTTGTAGTGCATTTTCAGAAATAATACTACTTATATAGTCTTCATAATTTAGTAAAGGATTAGAATGAGCATATGAACCATAAACGTGAAGTTTAACATTGGAATGGTTAATATCTTTTAAAGCTAATAATATATTATGAAGTCCTTTATGAGCAACTAAGCTGCCAACGAATGATAAGTTCAGCTCATCAGCAACTGGATTTTTTGCTATTTCACGCTTAAGATCAAAGCCATTATAAATAACCTTTACCTTATCATCTGCTGGCAACGAGTCTTTGATATTTTGCGATGGAACAATAATTTCATCAACAAAAGACATCATTATTTTAGATACTTTATCAGAACAACTTAACTTACTATGCAGATGCCAAATAACTTTAGTTTTAGTCAACTTAAGTAATAAACAAGATAATACAAAACCACGAGGATCGTATGTATACGTATAATCAGGCTTTTCTTTAATTACATGGAAAAGAGAAAACACATTAAAGAATAAAACATTAAGGATAAAATAAATTTTATCCATTAGCGTTTTTTTAGTTCCCTCAAATCGACCAGTTCCAAAAACCTTAGTAAACAACGATTCACATGGGATTTTTTTTGTGTCACCAAATTCTTTTACAGTATCACTATACAAAGTATTATTTAGACGCTGAAAGATAACAACATCATATTTCTTCTTCAACATCGGAATGATATTTAATGTTACTTTTTGTGCACCTGCGATATTGCCTGTAAAAAACTCAAATATTACAACTTTCTTCATGTTATTCTCATTTAGTTTAAGATTATATTTATATAATGTCTTAATATGAATATGGAGTTAGTCTTTTATAACTTGTTCAAGCAAATTAAAGCTCTTATCACTATTAAAGTATCTAATATCAGACAGTTGATTATCATCTAGAAGTGAGATAACTTTTTGTGAAAATTCATTACAATCAAAGCACGGTACTAAATAACCATTTACACCATTCTCGATAATTTCAGCGGGACCGCTTGGACAGTCAAAAGAAACAACAGGTGTTCCTGCTGTTAATGACTCAGCTAAAACATTAGGGAACCCCTCATATAAAGAGGTTAAAATCGTAATACGAGAACGGTTATAATAATTATTAACATCATCCGTTGCTAAAATACGTTCAATTTCAACATTATTACGCTGTTTAATATCATCTAAATTATGCTGAAGTTCTGTTTCAAGATCACCGGTACCAATAATAGTTACTTTAATTTTTCTCTTCTGTGAGACAAGATCAATCACACTTGCAAGATAATCAAGGCCCTTTTGCTTTTTTATACGACCAACAAATAATAGATCAATATCTTTTTCAACATTAGGTTGTTTAAAAATACTTGTCGATACAGGGTTATATATAACCGTTATCTTGTTCTCTGGAATAGAAAGATAACTTACCATGTCATCTTTCATATCGTTACATTGAGCAATATAATAATCAATATTTCTATAAACTAATTTTGTTAATAGGATTGTAACGAATTTCTTGATCGAATTTTTACGAATATGCAAATCTCGACTAAGATAATTCACATTACGAGCAATTAACTTAAATTTAGTTTTATTGATAAATCGACGATAAAACCATAATGCAATCGATATTTGATGATTAAATGTAATTACTGTACTAGCAAATTCAAAGTTGGTTGCTTTTATTTTTTTAAGCATTGTAGATGCATTATGGCAATTCAGATAAACCAATTCAATTCTGTCATCTAAAAGATTAATGTAAGAATCTTCATACTCTCTAAAAAGAACAATTCGTACTTTATAATTATTGTCAGCTAAATAATTTGCATAATTCACACAAACACGTTCAGCGCCGCCTTTCCTTATTGCATCAATAAATAAATCTATACTTTTTTGTGTCATAATAAAACCAGTTCAAATAATAAAAATAATTAATATCGCAAGTAATTAAACTTTCTCTTTTGATAACAACAATAATATTCCAGCAGGAACTATCATACTTAACACCAATTTCACAGCTAGTCCCATAACAATTGAGTCGATATTAATATAATAGTTAACTAAAAAACTTGAAATTACGATTGGTACCATAATTAAAACTAACCTCTTAAAATATTTTAAAACTGGAAATTTAAAATATTTATGAGAGATTACGATATTAACAAACCATTCAAATACGGTTGCAAAAACCATGAAGTATAAAACGACATGAATGCCATAAGAATGAATTAAAACAAATATAACGCCAAGAATTACTTTAACTGATAATCTTATTTTTAAATATAAATCACTACGTCCTTCTACTGATAGTATATTACCAAACAAATTCGATAATGGTACAACAAAGAAAGCAATAGATAATATTGATAAGAATAAACTCGCACCAACCCAACGTTCACCTAGTAATTTTAAAATGATGTCATGAGAGTTAAATGACAACCATATAGATACTGGTAAATAAACACTTACAATATAAGATGCAATATTAATCAAATTACCGAAATAGCATTTCCCATTGTTTCTTAACTTACTAATAATGGGATAATTAACACGTCGAACAACCGATGTTATTGTCATCGATGGTACTTCTGTCAATTTAGTAGCTTGATTATAAAAACCTAAATCAGTAACAGAATAAAACTTACCAATGCCTAAATTAAACATATAGCGGTATGCAACATCAACAATATTACCAAGTAGCAATTTATAACCAAAGTTTAAATGCTCTAGCAATAATGACATTTTAAAATGTCCTGTTGGTCTCCAACGAATCACACACCAAAAGATGACACATCTTACTGACGATAAAACCACTGTTTGAATAATTAGTGCCCAAACGCCAAAGCCATTATGAGCTAATAATAACGCAACAATACCACTGAAAATCACAGAGAATAATGTAATTTTAGCCTGTGTTCTAAAGTTAAGATCTAAAGTTAATGTTACTCGCTGGATTTGCTCAAAAGCAGTAAAGATAATACTTAACGCGTAGACTTTTAGATATATTTCAGCTTGTGGTAAATTTAAAAAATGCGCTAAGAATCCAGAAGAGAAAAAGATAATCGCATAAAGTAAAATACCGAGCGTAATGTTAAATACAAATACTGATGTAAAATCATCAGCAGTTGCTTTAGCTTTACGAATTAAACTACTATTTAAACCACCATTACCAATTACATTAGATAAATAGACAACAACTGAAATTAAACCAATAACACCAAAATCAGCAGGTGTAAGTAACCGTGCTAACAGAATTGTAATGATTAATTGACTACCCTGAGAGCCAACACCATCAACAAAGCTCCAAAAGAAAGCTTTGAACTCTCGAATATTCACAAGAATTGATTCCTTTGTTTAATCGACATTTTTATGATTGCCTTCATCGTTAGTGTCTTCATCTTCATCTTCATCTTCATCTTCATCTTCATCTTCATCTTCACTATCAGATTCCAATACTGGTTTGTTGTTGAATACCAAGAAGAAATAAAATACAAAACCAAAGTATAAAAAACTTAATTTAGTTAGAAATATAACAAATAAAATAATTCTATTTAGCGTCGATTTGGTTTTTATAAATAAATAAGACCCAATAATAGCAAGTCCAACATAACCAAATTTAATGATAAAGAACAACCACATACCATTATCATTAAGTGACGCGATACCGAGTCGATAAATAGCACCAGTGCTATTCATTACCCCGGCTGCGGCAGGCATAATACCCAGTGCACCATTACCAAAAATCAAAATCGGTAGCTGCTGAGCAAAAACCATTGCATTGAGATTATCACGTATATCTTGAGCATTACCGCCTTGGGAGGTTAAACGTTCAAGAGCAATACCTATCACTGCAGCAACCAATAATGGCGACAATAAAAATAAAATATACTTTAAGTAACTGCCCTTACTTCTAAGTAAGAAGTAACCAATAATGATAAGACCATAAGCAATCGCAGCCACCGAGAATGACATAATGATTGAGATTGCAGCAACGATAACTAACTTATCAACTTTTGGATTTAGATAAAGTTTAGACGCTAAAAGAACAACAATAAATCCAGCATAAGTTGACGGTTCTTCAAAAAAACCAGTACAACGATAAACTTGACCAATAACAGGAATAACCATACCACCACCATAACGTGATGGCTCACCCGTTATAGCTCTTAATGGGTCAATATAATATCCTGTAGGGAAGACGACGATAAATTGCAGAAAAAACATTGATAAATTAAAAATGATTACATATTTGATCATTTTTTCTAATTTATTAATGTCTCCTTTAAGAAAAACGAAGGTACTGTAAGCAGAAAATATCTTCACCATCATACCAACAACAAAACTATAGTAAGTGTATTTTACTAAGTTATGCATATGCGGATATATTTTAAAAACTGAAGGTAAAGCAATAAGTGCTACAAGTAATGATATCCAAATAAATGACTTCGTACTTTGACTATCAATTTTGTTATTAGTATCCAAAAAGTGTAGCACCCATCCAATTCCTAATAAAGGAACCATCAGGTCATATCTTAATGCCTCAATATTTTCCATAAAACCAATGGAAACAATTGCGACAGATAACCAAAACACAACTTGGCTTATTTTAGTATTTGTCATCATATTTATTTAATCACAGTATAAAGTTAACTGGCATAATATATGACCATATCAATAACTTAACATGATCATATATTATTTATATTTACAATTAAAAATATAACAAAAAAACAACTTCGTTATTTTAACTTTATATTTATTAACTATAAGCCTTAGTATGATGGATCACCTTGCCATAGACGTCCTAGCCATAAATCATAAACTTTATGGCAGAAAGCTCCTCGGCCACTACCATGTGCAAACGTTAATTCACCAAAATAAATAGCACCATCAACATTATAAAAATCAACACGAGAATAACTAAATGGTTCAGCAAGTACTTTTGCAGCGGCAAGCATTTCTTCGTAATTTTTAGGTTTTTCGATTGATGTTTTAATACAAGCAGCGATATCTGAATGGAATGGTAACCAATTTAATTCTTCGTCAAAAAATGAGCGGGTATAGTTATCATTTCTTTCAAAATCAACCTGTAATACAACTTTAAAGCTGCCATCATTTTGCTTAAATGTATGGAATTTATAATCACGAATATCAGTCTCACCAGCTTGAGGTAATAATCGTTTTTCAACTAAAACTCTTGGCTTTATTTCACTGTACCAAGGTTCATTTAACTGTTTACCGTAATCTTTTTTAAGCTGATTATTTACATCATCTACTTTACGTTTAATCTCATCATCTGTTGCATTAACATCAATTAGATATACTGGACCAGAATTATGATTCGCTTTCAGTAATAAATCACCTTTATCTACTAGAATTTCTTTTATCTTTTCAACTGTTATATTGTCACCAACATAATAATTTTCGATAATATAATCTTCAGATAATTTTTCAGCCACATACTCTTTTGATTTTATCTTATCAGCGCAGATGCTAAATAATTCATTCTTATGATTATTCTTGCGGTAATTTATTTTCTCATTAAACGTTTTAGGGTTTTTAAATGATGGTATATATCCAGTTTTGCGTATAAAGCTAAATTTGAACCTTAAATCATGAGCCAATTTACTTTTGCTGCAAATTAAATTAATTATTTTTCTCATTGCTTATTTCATCATATAAAAGGGGAATGATAATTATGGCAATGAGCTTGCCATAATTATTCTTTTAGCTAACGTATCAGTATTTCTTAAAGATAGCTTCGTTACTTGTTTTCTTAACGATATTATTCAAAACAAAACCATTAATCTCAACGCCATTATCTTCAAACTTTTGTTTTGCTTGTTCGATATCTTTAAGTTTATCAGCACCATAACAACCAACCATGACAGTTGTACCAACAGCAGCACCTACAATTGCAGCGTCAACAACAGCTAATATTGGTGGAGTATTTACAATCACAACATCGTAATGCTCAGCAGCCCATGCTAACAATGTCTTAAATTGATTGTGCATCAATAACTCAGCAGGCGAATGTGCATTCTCGCCACTAGAAATATAATCTAAATTAGTGACCTTTGATGCTTTTACTACTGTTTTGATATCACTTTTACCGCTCAGTAGCTCAGATAAACCATTTGCTTGCTGTCCATTAAGTACTGATGCAATTTTACCTTTGCGCATATCAGCATCAATAATTAGCACTCGCTTACCCGCTTCAGCCATCAATGCTGCAACGTTTGTAACAACGAAGGTTTTACCTGATTTGGTTACTGACGTTGCACTAGTTATTAACGCAGTATTATTATTCGTGTTATCCATTGCTAATAATAGACGATTACGCAATGTACGTAGTGATTCAACAGAAATATCATTTGGTTCAATTTCAGCCAAAATAGCATTTGATACTTTCTTTGCTTTTGGTGTTTTTGGTACTGAAGTAAATACCGGTAAACCAAGTGCTTTTAACTGCTGCGGATCAACAACGGTATTATTTAAAATAACGCGGAATAAAGCGATTAATGCACCTAAAATTAAACCTAGAATTGCAGGAGCAATAACTAACATAATACGGTTAGGTGCAACAGGCTTAACACTGCTAGAAGCGGTATCAATGATTTGCACGCTAGCAGAACTGCTCGCCTTAACAATATCAAGCTCCTGAATCTTGTTCAGAATTTGCATGTATGTTTGTTGGCTAACATCGACATGACGCGTTAAACGAATAATTTCACGTTGTGTTTCTGGCATTTGATCAATTTTGCGCGTTAAGCGTGTTTTTTGAGCCAGTAAATCATTACGTTTTGCAATTAATGTTTTGTAAAGTGGATTCTCTTTGGTATAGCTACGTGAAATATCAGCTTCTTGGAAGCTTAATTGATTAATTTGACCATTTAAAGCAACTAACTCATCAAGCGATGACTTCGCTTGCAATTCCATATTAACTGATTGATTAGCTTCACGATACTTATTGAGCTTATCTTCAGCAGAGGTTAATTCTGCTTTAATTTTAGGTAGACGAGCATTTAAAAACTCTAAGCTCTTATCTGCACTTGCTGCTGCACGATCAGCATTCATTTTATAGTAACTTTCACTGATACTATTCAGAATGTCTTGAGTCTTTAGTCGATTCTGACCTTTTAATGACACCTCAATGATACCAGTATCTTTACCTTCTTCTGCCACTGCTAACGATTTTTGGTAATAAGCAATAACATCAAAGCGAGGCAGCTTTTTCACAGTAAAGGTATCATTATTAGCACCTACTAATGCTGTTACTAATAAACTGTAACCTTGCTCTTTAATCGGTTGTCCAACAAAGCCCTTTAGCTTGATATTACGATTATCTTCATCAGTAACGACAAACTCACCAGTATCAACATTAGTAATTTTCAACTGATAAATATTATGTTCTGCATCTTTTGGCATAGTAAAATGCGCAACTGTTGCACTACTTTCGCTATGTGTTAAACGTGCAAGTCCTTTACCAATAATTGGTAGGTAATCAGGTGCGACAGATGTTGTTAAGTTTAACTTGTCGACAGCTTTACCAATAACTCGACGAGATTTAATTAACTCCATTTCAGTAACTGCTGATGATTCAGTAGAGAACTCTGTTGCCATTGCCTCTCCAAATGTAGGAGAACCATCAGCTTTAGAATCAACTTGAATCAATACATCAGATCTATAAATAGGAGCAGCAAAAACAGAATAAATCAGACCTAATAAAGTAAAGACAAATGTAATAGCAAGAATAGATTTTTTACTATCTCGCAACACACCAAAAATTTTACCTAAGTCGATTTCTTCATTCGCTGTCGAAGAGGGTCTTACTTTTTTATTACTAATGGCAGTCATGAATGGTTTCAATCCGATATGGTTAACTAAAAGGAAATTTAAAATTTTTTGAGTAAATAATAGCGACAGTTAGCTGTGCCCTAGGGTAATACTTACTTGATTAATGAGCTGTCATATCGACAAATAAATAAGATATATACTAATGATTAAATACGCTACCGCCCTAAGGTTACAGCCCCTCATTTGCTTTATCTTACTCTCATCTTTATTTTTTCCGTGTTAAATCTATTTGTGACCATATAAAAAACCATCGAAATCACGAATATATATATGGCACTTAATTGACAATTACATTAAATAATAAAATTCATTAACCAATAAATGTTTAATGGTTAATTAATTTCCATTCATACAATTGTTTTTAAACATATCTACAGTAAAGAAAATAATAAACCAACACCATTTAAAACTTTTGAATTAACCCAAAATTGTAACATAAAAAAATAAAAATCATTTAAAACAAATAGATAACAGTAAGCAAGCACTAACAATAAATTAAGATCAAAAAGAATATTAAAATAAAAAAAGCCATTTAAGTGTTAAAAAAACCAACAACCAACATTTAACACATACACAATACAAATAAAATTCACACGGTGAATATTTTGTGCGGGTAATTTATGTTTATTAAAGCCTTACATAAAAGAAATATATGCATTAATAATAAGAATTGCTTATAGTAATTATATTACATTTAATAGTTAATAATACTTTTACTTATATTAATAATATAAAATAAATCAACGATAGTTCTATTGTAATTATCCTGTCAATTTTAAAAGCTTATTTCCATTTTTTTAATTAGAATATTTATATGTATATACTTATATTTGATATAAGCTTTTTTAAAATATTAACAACAAATATCCTTGGAATATTATATGAAATTAAGCCTAATAACTCTCGCCTTAACAACAGCAATTTTATCGCCAATGGCTATAGCAGAAACTCCTGTTCAACTTTCACTACCTGGCGTTAATTTACCTGCAGGCAATGTTTCAGGCGCACGTTTAAACCTACTTTATGGGCAAACAAGCCAAGTCACAGGGGTGAACTTCTCACTACTGGGTTTATCAACAATTGATAACTTTACTGGTCTTAACCTTGGTTTAGCTTTTGGTGTTAACCACACCACATCAAACATGAAAGGCTTAGAGTTTGGTTTAGCTAACTGGAACGAAGGTAATGCTATCGGTGCAGACTTTGGTTTAGTTAACTACACTGGCAATAATTTCACCGGTGCCCAATTTGGTACCTTTAACTATGCAGGCTCTTTAAATGGACTTCAGTTTGGTTTAGTCAATGCTACCGATCATATTAATAAAGGTGTGCAAATTGGCTTAATTAACTATGACAAATCAGGCACTTTCGTCAGTAAAAATGTACCTGTCTTCCCAATCATCAATGCGCGTTTTTAATTACTAACAAATGCAAAAAACCTCGTCAGCGTTAACCGACGAGGTTTTAAATTTGGTGGAGCTAAACGGGATCGAACCGATGACCTCTTCGCTGCCAGCGAAGCGCTCTCCCAGCTGAGCTATAGCCCCAAAATGTTTAACTATGATATTGATATATTAAGATAATGTCACTATTGTAGTGCTAAAAATGTGATACGGTTTACGTTAGCTATAAAAAAACGGAAACATCAATGATATTTCCGTTTGGTATTTATTTGAAATCAACTAAAAGTTACGCGTTAGCTTCACGCGCAGCAATATAATCTAATGCCATTTTAATACGAGCAACAACACGCTCTTTACCGATCAATTGCATTACTGCATCAACTGATGGTGACTGGCCTTGACCTGTAACAGCAACACGTAATGGCATACCAACTTTACCCATACCTAACTCAAGCTCTTCACAAACTTGGGTCGTTACTGCATGTAAGTTTTCAGTTGTCCACTCATCAAGTGCTTCAACTTTTGCAAGTGCTAGTGCTAATGCATCTTTAGCTACTGGACGTAAATGCTTTTTAGCCGCACCCGCTTCAAACTCACTGAAATCTTGGTAGAAATAGCGTGATTGCTCAGCTAATTCAATCAACGTATTACAACGCTCACCAACAAGCGTGATCACCTCTGTGATTGCTGGACCATTTTCTATTGAAATCTGCTTTTGATCTAAATGCCATTGCAGGTATTTAGCAACATATTCAGGTGCTTCAGTTTTGATGTAATGGTTGTTTAGCCATAATAACTTATCAGTATTAAATGCTGATGCTGATTTGCTTACTGACTCAAGTGTAAAGCAATCAATCATCTCTTGTAGTGAGAAGATTTCTTGGTCGCCATGAGACCAACCTAAACGCACTAGGTAGTTAAGCAGTGCATGAGGTAGGAAACCGTCATCACGGTATTGCATTACACCAACAGCGCCATGACGCTTAGAAAGTTTAGCGCCATCATCACCTAAAATCATTGCACAGTGAGCAAACTCAGGTACTGGTGCACCTAATGCTTTATAGATATTAATTTGGCGCGGAGTATTGTTGATATGATCTTCACCACGAACAACTTGCGTGATCCCCATATCCCAATCGTCAATCACAACACAGAAGTTATAAGTTGGGCTACCATCAGTACGACGAATAATCAGATCATCCAACTCACTGTTAGCAATCTCAATATGACCTCGGATCTTGTCATCAAAGATCACTGTGCCTTCTTTTGGGTTACGGAATCGAATACAAAATGGAGAATCAGCCGTTGCCGCTGCATTTGCTGCGATAATTTTTGGATGATTAGCATCGTAACGAGGTTTAACACCAGCAGCCATTTGCTCTTCACGAATTTCATCAAGCAATTCTTTAGGGCAGTAACATTTGTAAGCTTTGTCTTCTGCTAGCAGTTGATCAACCACTTCATTGTAACGATCAAAACGCTTAGTCTGGTAGTAAGGACCTTCATCCCAATTTAACTCTAACCATTCCATACCTTCCATGATCGCATCAATCGCTTCTTGCGTTGAACGTTCGATATCAGTGTCTTCGATACGTAATACGAATTCGCCACCCATATGCTTAGCAAATAGCCATGAATACAATGCTGTACGCGCACCACCAACGTGCAAAAAGCCTGTTGGGCTTGGTGCAAAGCGAGTTTTAACCGTCATTGAGATTACCTTATGAATGATGGATGACACAGTAAAAACTACTGTGCTAAATCTATTGTGGAGTATTTTAGCACTGTAACCAAGATCTACAATCTTTGATCTGTTTCACAAGCCAATATCAATATAATTATTACGTTAGCATTAATGAACAATAAAGATGTGGGTAGTAAAAGTTAATTCATGAGGTTGGATCACGGATAAACAACAACAGCCGGATGTGGAGTTACACTTTTTTAACAATAAAAAATAAATCGTTTAACTTGCGAAAATGCAATAGCTAAACCAAAATGAGAGTGTAAATTTGCTATCAACCTCACAAAAAAAAGGAACTAAAGATGAAAAAGATTTTAGGACTTTGCGCTGGAGCACTTTTGATGATGCCATTTACTCTGCAAGCGGAAAGCTCACCAACAGGCCCTTTCGTTGAGTGCCAACTACAAAATGGTAATATTGAATTTATGCCGGCTATGTTTTGCGAGATAAAGAAAGGTAAGTACGTATTCAACTAATTGAAGTGTAGGTATACTTTTAGTTGTAAGTATACCTATAATTTTCATTTACTGAATAATTGCCCATTGGAGGAATTTTTTTCGTTCTACATCAGACAAAGACAAGAAATCGGACTGGACAGATGAAAATATAACTTTTTGATTTGAAGGCTGAATGACTGTTTCAGTTGTAGTTACAGGAACTGAAGCTGATTGGATTGGTGTTGATAAATACTCTAAATTGCCTTGCTTTGAGTTATAGGCAGCTAATGCTTTTTCGTAACCTGTAAGAACAGAATAACTGCCAGGAAGCACTGCAAAATTAAAATTAACAGCTTGATTAGACTTCGTTCTCAAATCAAGTTTTGGTGCTTTTTCAAAAGCATTTTGTGCTTGAATTCCATCAATCTTAAATGCCGGAGATAATTTAACTATTTCGTTATTCGCATTAAAACTAACAACCATAGGTTTTGAATTAAACTTCGCCCAATCACCAGCTTGAGGTATAAGTTTTTCAATACGTACTAATACTTGATTATCACCATCATGTAAGTTTACTTCTCTGGTATTGCTATACCATTTTTCACCAAAATCTTCAGAGCCATTAACTGCAAGTAATGTTAGATCAGGAGATAATTCAACTTTAACATCAGCCATAGCTGGTAAAGTAAAACCTGCCGCTAATAACGAACTTAAAATAACAACTTTTTTCATAATTAATCTCCCTATAATAAAAAAGGTGGGTTAATAAAAACCCACCTATAAATTCTAACTAAAGATAGTCTTTAACTTAGAAGTAGTATTCCATACCAAGTAGGAAACGAGTCTGCTCTGCAGATACACCAGCTTTACTACCCATGTCGTAGTGACGAACATCTGAGTAGATAATTGCGCTTGGTAATAGGTAACCAATACGGCCTGTAATTGCTGTATCAGCAGAACCATCTAGTGTTTTACCATCAACATCTGCATCAGTTGTTGCAGCGTAACCAACTTTGTACAACCAAGTACCGCCTGCTACATATTGTGCTGTTGCAGAGAATGCATTCTGATCTGCATCACCTGTTGCAGTGTCAGACATCATGTATTTATAAGCTGCTGTTAATGTTACGTCACCAAATGCTACATTACCACCGACGATAGCGTAAGAGTTTGCGTAGTACTTGGTATTTGTTTCTTTACCAAAGTCAGGGTTAGGGATTACAACATTTGGATCTGCAGGGTCTTTGATAAATGCATCGCCAATTTTACCCTTAGTTGTGTAGTCGCCACGGTGGTAGTAACCAGCATGAATACCAAAGTTACTGCCAGCATAATTTGCTGCAATACTTGAAACCATTGCATCAGTATCAGCACCCATGCCACTGATTGTTGCTTGAACGCCAACGCCATTCCAAGATACAGAATCAAAACGTAATGTGTTATCAGCACGATCTAGATAGTTGTTACCATCTTGAGTAATATCGTTGTTCCAATCAAATACATTACCTAAACCTGGGTTTGAGTGTGGCCAGTCAACATAGTTGTAAGCAGCTTGTAATTGACGACCCCACTTGATTGAACCAACATTATCAAATGCAAGACCAATATATGTATCACGTACACCAAAAGAGCCAGAAGCACCGTTAGCATTACCTGATTCAATTTGCCATACAATATCAGGCGCAAAGTTATCAAATTCAACTACGCCACGGAAACCGATACGTGATTCCATATCAGAAAATGCAGTATTAGTACCATTATCATTATCATCGATAAAGATTGCACCAGCAGCTTGACCGTAAACCTGAACCTTACCATCCATAAGATCGATTGCAGCGTTTGCACCTGTTGAAGCCATTGCTGCTGTTGCGATTGCAGCGCCAAGTAGCGTACGTTTGAACATGTTTTCCATGGAATAACTCCTAAAAGATATTAGCTGTTTACTTGCCCCTGAAAGGTTGGCCGCCGAAGGTGACAAGTAAATCTCCTATATGTCAGTCGAATCATTTCAACTGATTCATATTTTTTCGTTTTAAATTGAACTTTAAGTAACTTCGGTATTAAGACTACTTTCGCAGCGCAAAACATCAATAAGAACTTACTTTTTAATAGTGAAAATATGATTGAGTGCAAACTTTTGGCACTATCGTGATCAATGTCATATGTTTTCTAAACCAACACGAAAACAAAAAAATACCATTAAAAAACAACAGGATAGTTAATTACAAAACTATTATTGTGAACAGTGTCGTATTTCTAATATAGCGCTATTAGCAGTTTCATAAATAGTAAACTATGGATGTCAACCACAAATATTTTTCATTACCACCATTAAATAAATACTAAAAATTAAGTTTATTCACGCTAGCAACTCATTAATATTGATGAAATAACGACCAAAAAAAAGCCTCACTTGTGTGAGGCTTCAATCTAAACTCGAATTTTTTATTAACCGTTGTTGATCAAATCAACCAACTGCTGTTCATCCCAAATTTCAATATTCAGATCTTGGGCTTTGGTTAACTTTGAACCTGCAGCTTCACCCGCAACTAATAAATCAGTTTTCTTTGATACGCTACCGGTTACTTTAGCACCAAGTGCTTGTAATGCCGCTTTTGCATCACCACGGCTCAATTGAGATAGCGACCCCGTAAGCACCACCACCTTGCCTTCTAACGGCAATTCAACCCCAGCTTGAGGCTTCTCAATTGCTGGCCAATGAATACCTTGCGCCAATAAATCATCAATAACCGTAGTATTATGTGGTTCACGGAAGAAATTAAACAAATGTGCAGCAACCACCTCACCAACATCAGGCACTTTAATTAATTGATCTTTAGATGCCTGACTGATTGCCTCTAAAGTTTCAAAATAATTGGCCACATTAGCCGCTGTCGCTTCACCAACTTCACGAATGCCTAATGAATAGATAAATCGTGCTAACGTGGTTTGCTTCGACGCAGATAAAGCATCTACTAATTTTTGTGCAGATTTAGGCCCCATGCGCTCTAATACCGTTACCTCGCCAGCACTGAACTTAAATAAGTCAGCGGGCGTCATCACCATTTCACGATCAACTAATTGCTCAATGACTTTTTCACCACAACCATCAACATCTAACGCTTTACGTGAAACAAAATGCTTTAGTGCTTCCTTACGTTGCGCTTGGCAAAATAAACCGCCAGAACAACGCGCAACAGCTTCACCTTCAACTCGCTCAACTTTAGACTGGCACACTGGACACTCAGTCGGAAATACAATCGCAGTCGCGTTAGCAGGACGGCGAGATTCAACCACAGCTGCAATTTGTGGAATTACATCGCCTGCACGGCGAATAATAACGGTATCACCAATCATTACCCCTAAACGTGACACTTCATCAGCATTATGCAACGTCGCATTACTAACGGTAACTCCGCCCACAAATACTGGTTCCAGTTTAGCAACGGGCGTGATTGCACCTGTGCGTCCAACCTGAAATTCAACATTGTTTAAAATGGTCATTTCTTCTTGGGCTGGAAACTTATAGGCAATTGCCCAGCGTGGTGCTCGAGCAACGAAACCCAGCTGTAATTGTAGATCCAGTTGATCAACCTTGATCACCACACCGTCAATTTCATAGCCTAACGATTGGCGTTTTGCACCGATCATTTGATGATACTCAATTACCGACTCAATACTATCAACACAACGGATCTCAGGGCACATAGGTAAGCCCCATGCCTTTAACTGACATAAACGTTGATATTGGGTATCAGCTAATTCTCGCCCTTCTACCACACCAACCGCATAGGCATAGAAGCTTAATGGACGGGTAGCGGTAATTTTAGGATCTAGTTGTCGCAAACTACCAGCAGCAGCATTACGTGGATTAGCAAAGGTTTTAAGGCCTTTTTTCAACGCGTTAGCATTAAGCTCATCAAAGCCTTTTTTAGGCATGAACACTTCACCGCGCACTTCTAATCGCTGCGGCCAATCATCGCCACGTAAACGCAATGGAATCGCACCAATAGTACGCACGTTATGGGTGATATTTTCTCCCGTCGCACCATCGCCACGGGTTGCAGCCTGAACCAACACCCCATTTTCATACATTAAGCTAACAGCTAAACCATCTAATTTAGGCTCACAGCAATAGCTAATACTGCTATTGTCGCGCAATCGATCTTGAAGCCGCTTTTGAAAATCACGTAAATCATCGTCATTAAATGCATTACCTAATGACAACATCGCAATCTCATGGGTAACTTGGGTAAACCCTTCAAGCGCAGCTCCGCCAACACGTTGGCTTGGAGAATCATTGCTGATCCACTCCGGATGCTCTGCTTCAATCGCCAATAATTGTTGCATCAGACGATCATATTCAG
Organism: Photobacterium andalusiense; assembly: GCF_900185625.1. GTDB lineage: Bacteria > Pseudomonadota > Gammaproteobacteria > Enterobacterales > Vibrionaceae > Photobacterium > Photobacterium aquimaris. Next base: position 71,754 of record NZ_FYAJ01000001.1, on the reverse strand, counting down.
CATCTGGTATCTCAGGGTTATCTTCAACGTAATAACGATGGCCATGATAATCAAGTTGTTGCTTTAAGCTGGCAAGTTGTTGCTGAAGGTCGGTGTTCATTTCAATTCCTATCTGAAGAAAATGTTGATTAATGACTCTGATAACAAGACTTCAAATCATTAGAGCGATGACTATAGATGCAATAAAATTCAGGCCCCCGAAGGAGCCTGAATTTTAAAACAGTAATAATAATCTAGTGGATTAACATTGATTATATTTTACTGATTTTTCTCGGTATGCAGCAATACGATTAGGGGTGATCATAACCCGATCTTGGTCCATCACATCGGCATTAAGTTGATCAGCAATTTGCTGTGCCGTTTGAAGCATCATATTAAAGTTACTTGATGCTTTTCCGTGGCAAGGTAGCATTAAGAAAAATCCAATACCTGGCGTTTCAAAATGCTGGTAATTAGTTTCAGGAAACGTACCTGGATTAACCAAATTGGTTACAGAGAAGATAACAGGTTCAGTACCAGCTAAATCAGCATGGCGATGAAACACTGAGTTTTCACCAAAAATCAAACCATTACGCTCTAAACATGCAAACAATGATGGACCACGTAATACCTTACCTTTACGAGCATGCACACACAAAGATAAATAACTTGGAGGCAAAGGCTCGGGCTCAGGTAATATCTCAGGCTCAACAATATCGTCAAGTTCAGGCTCTGGCGCAATTTCAGGCTTAGGTGTTTTCTCGGCAACAGTTTCTGTTACAACATTCTCTACAACACGATCTTGCGGTTTATCCTCTTCTTCAACGACAGGCGTGAAAATAGGTGTTGGCGTTGTGATAGCTTCGGTAGTCACTGTTGGCTGAGCGGCAACGGTTGGCTGAGCGGCAACGGTTGGCTGAGCCGCAACGGTTGGCTGAGCCGCAACGGTTGGCTGAGCCGCAACGGTTGGCTGAGCCGCAACGGTTGGCTGAGCCGCAACGGTTGGCTGAGCCGCAACGGTTGGCTGAGCCGCAACGGTTGGCTGAGCCGCAACGGTTGGCTGAGCCGCAACGGTTGGCTGAGCCGCAACGGTTGGCTGAGCCGCAACGGTTGGCTGAGCCACAACGGTTGGCTGAGCCACAACGGTTGGCTGGGCTGCAACGGTTGGCTGGGCTGCAACGGTTGGCTGAGCCGCAACGGTTGGCTGGGCTGCAACGGTTGGCTGAGCCGCAACGGTTGGCTGAGCCGCAGCTGTTGGCTGAGCCGCAGCTGTTGGCTGAGCCGCAACGGTTGGCTGAGCCGCAGCTCCAATATTCATCTGTGGTTCAATACGCTCATGTGTAGCTACTTTAGCCGGCGTATTAACTGGTTGAGGCGCAGTTTCACCTAATAATGGATCGTACTGAGGACGCTCGCCAAAACTAAACCCAGGCTCTTTACGCTTAGGTGCTGGCTGAGTTTCAATAACCTCAGGTTGAATTGATTTTGTTGGTGTCTCTTCCGGTGCACTATTCACTACACGGACGTCACTAACACTCTCTTGGGCAACATCTTGACTTTCAAGACTTGCTTCATCTATTTTACTTAGTGGCTTCTCACCGAATTTAGCTGGTTTTTCTTTTCTACTTGTCCATAGACCATGAAAAAGAAGCGCAGCAATTGCTAACGCACCAACAATAATAAGAACCAGACGCAATTCCTGCATATGAATACTCTAAATTAACTCGTTATCCCTTTACGGGGTTAATAATAGAAAAAAATCTACTAGGAAACTTAGTATCTAGTTAGAATTTCTCACCGAATGACTTACTGTACCAAAACTCACTTGACAATGAGAACATGAATATCGAGATTCCATCAAGATAGTGTAAGCTTAGTAATTTTTGTACAAATTTAAATCATTTTTGTATTGTTACTCATCATTTTTATTTATCGTCAACGTAGTGACAACAATTTTACGAATTGATTCCATCCTACCTCGACAATTCAAATCTATAAAGAAATCTAAACAGATGAACAGTAAAACGCTAAAAAATGCTTGTTCAGGAGAAACAAATGCCACAACAGCATAATACAAACTCTACAACCAGTGGTGCTGGTTATTTTTTTCAAGGGCTACAGCTTGCCTTCCAACCGGGTACGCGCCGCTTTGTTCTTATTCCGCTAGTGATAAATGTGGTGTTGCTTGGTAGCGCTTTTGCAACATTATTAACTCACCTTAGTGGTTGGATTGACAATTGGTTGAGCTATTTACCTAGCTGGCTAGAATGGCTGTCCTATATTTTATGGCCATTATTAGCGATTGCTGCTTTAGTCTCGTTTTCATATTTCTTTAGTACAATTGCCAATTGGATAGCAGCTCCATTTAATGGTTTATTAGCCGAATATCTAGAAGCTAAACTCACAGGACAAACACCACCTGATGATAGCTTTAAAGCGTTGATAACCGATTTACCTCGCACTATGGGCCGTGAATGGACCAAGCTTAAGTATTATCTACCTAAAGCGATTGGATTACTTATTTTAATGTGGATTCCAGCCATTGGCCAAACTGTTGCTCCAATATTATGGTTCTTATTCAATGCTTGGATGATGACAATTCAATATGTTGACTATCCATTTGATAACCATAAAGTGCCGTTTCCTGAAATGAGAGATGCGCTAAAACAAAAGCGAGGTCAAGCACTCAGTTTTGGTGCTGTAGTGATGCTATTAACCATGGTACCTATAATTAATTTATTTGTGATGCCAATTGCCGTTTGTGGCGCAACAGCAATGTGGGTTGATCATTATCGTAGCCAATTTAAGCGCTACTGATCATTAAAGTAGCTGCTTATTTAAGGCCAATAGTCTTTATACTGTTGGCCTTTTTTATATTTGTTCTCATAAAAAAGTGCTATTTAAATCGCAGTAATGCGCAACAAAATACAAATAATTAACAAATAACGATAGCAACTATCACACAATAACAATAAGATATAACAATTAATTACTTTGCAAATATTGAGACAGGTATATGCTTAATCTATTCAACATTGAGTCTAATTTGTCACGAAGGAACGAAGTATGAGCAAAATATACGAAGATAACTCTCTCACTATTGGTAACACACCGCTGGTACGTCTTAATCGTGTCAGTAATGGCAAGGTGATTGCAAAAATTGAAGCACGTAACCCTAGCTTTAGTGTTAAATGCCGTATCGGCGCCAATATGGTATGGGAAGCAGAGAAGAATGGTCTTCTAAAAGAAGGCATTGAACTTGTAGAGCCAACCAGTGGTAATACTGGTGTCGCACTTGCTTTTGTTGCTGCTGCTCGTGGCTATAAATTAACGTTAACGATGCCAGAAAGCATGAGCCTTGAACGCCGTAAATTATTAAAAGCCCTTGGCGCAAATCTGGTATTAACAGAAGCTGCAAAAGGCATGAAAGGCGCAATTGATAAAGCAGAAGAGATCGTCAACTCAAATCCAAGTAAATATCTTCTACTACAACAATTTAATAATCCAGCTAACCCCGCTATTCATGAAAAAACAACCGGCCCTGAAATCTGGGATGCCACCGATGGCGAGATTGACGTTTTTGTATCAGGTGTCGGTACAGGTGGTACGATTACCGGTGTTAGCCGTTATATTAAACAACAACAAGGTAAAGCCATTACTGTTGTTGCCGTTGAGCCTGCAGAATCGCCAGTGATCACTCAAACAGTAAATGGTGATACCGTTCAACCTGCACCACATAAAATTCAAGGTATCGGCGCTGGATTTATTCCCGGTAATCTTGATTTAGCGCTTATCGATGAAATTGAACAAGTCAGTTCTGATGATGCAATTGAAATGGCACGTCGCTTAATGGATGAAGAAGGTATTCTGGCGGGTATTTCATCAGGTGCCGCTGTAGTTGCTGCAAATAATATTGCTGCTCGACCAGAATTTGCAAATAAAAATATTGTTGTTATTTTACCCAGCTCTGGTGAGCGTTACCTCTCAACTGCACTTTTTGCAGGTATATTCACAGAAAAAGAAACCCAACAGTGATCACATTTTGTGATGTTATATAGGTATATCCACACTCAAAAAGGCCCTTTGTGGGCTTTTTTGTTGCATTTTATTCTCAGCTTTACTATAAAGCTGATGCGCTTTATTTTTAGCATCAAAATAAAAGGACAATTATTAGTCAATTTTGATTAATTCAAAAAAAAGTTTCTCATAAAACTTTGATATGGATTAAAGCTAAGACAACATATTATTAGGTAGTTTATACTGCTTGAACAATATGCTGAGATTTATAATCACATAGGTTATAGCTCATTAAAGCAAATTATTAATATAACGACTATATCTAAATCGGGGTGAAATATGTATCAGAAGCAAGTTGAAATCACTGCACCAAACGGCCTACACACTCGTCCAGCAGCACAGTTCGTTAAAGACGCAAAATCATTTGATGCTGATATCACAGTAACTTCAAATGGTAAAAGCGCAAGTGCTAAGAGCCTATTTAAGCTTCAAACGCTTGGCCTAGTTAAAGGTGCAGTTATTACTATCGCAGCTGAAGGTGCACAAGCTCAAGAAGCCGTTGATAAGCTAGTAACTCTTACAGAGCTACATGACGGTGCTGATATCGCAATGTTCCGCGAAATCTAAGCAAAGTTTGTATACAAACGAGTTCCAGTTTTTAGTTAATTAAAGGTAAGGCTATGATTTCAGGTATCCTGGCATCTCCTGGTATTGCTTTCGGTAAAGCATTGCTATTGCAAGAAGAAGAGATTGTTCTAAACAAAACTCCAATCGCTGCAGACCAGATCGATAACGAAATTCAACGTTTCTTCGACGCTCGAAAAAAATCTGCTGAGCAACTTGAAGTTATCAAAGAAAAAGCACGTGTCACCTTTGGTGAAGAGAAAGAAGCCATCTTTGAAGGCCACATCATGTTGCTTGAAGATGAGGAGCTAGAAGAAGAAATTATAGCCCTTATTAAAGATAAGCATTCTGCTGATTATGCTATTTATTCAATCATTGAAGAGCAAGCACAAACGCTTGAATCTCTTGATGATGAATACTTAAAAGAACGTGCAAGTGATATCCGTGATATCGGTAGCCGTTTTATTAAGAATGCATTAGGTATTAACGTTATTAATTTAAGTGCTATTGATGAGCAAGTGATTTTGGTCGCTAATGACCTAACGCCATCAGAGACTGCACAAATTAATCTAGAGTTCGTTCTTGGCTTTATTACTGATATCGGTGGTCGTACTTCACACACCTCTATCATGGCTCGTTCGCTAGAGATTCCTGCTATTGTGGGAACAAATACTATTACGTCTCAAGTTAAGAACGGCGATATGCTGATTCTTGATGCAATCAATAACCAGATTGTTATCAATCCAACTGAAGACGAATTAAACAAATTTAAAGCTATCCGTGATGCTGATAAAGCAGAGCAAGAAGAATTAGCCAAGCTAAAAGATCTTCCTGCTATCACACTTGATGGTAAGCAAGTTGAAGTATGCGGCAACATCGGTACAGTTAAAGACTGTAACGGCGTTAACCGTAATGGCGGTGAAGGCGTTGGTCTATACCGTACTGAATTCTTGTTTATGGACCGTGATTCTCTGCCTACAGAAGAAGAACAGTACCAAGCATACAAAGAAGTTGCTGAAGCTATGCATGGCGAGCCAGTGATTATCCGTACTATGGATATCGGTGGCGATAAAGATCTACCTTACTTAGATCTTCCTAAGGAAATGAACCCATTCTTGGGTTGGCGTGCAATTCGTATTAGCCTAGATCGTCGTGAAATTCTTCGTGACCAATTCCGTGCTATCTTGCGTGCATCAGCTCATGGTAAAGTTCGTATCATGTTCCCGATGATTATTTCGGTTGAAGAAGTACGTACATTAAAAGCAGCAATTGAAGAGTTTAAGGTTGAATTAACAGCAGAAGGCTTGGCATTTGACGCTAACATCGAAATCGGTGTTATGGTTGAAACACCAGCAGCTGCAGCGATTGCGCACCATTTAGCGAAAGAAGTTTCTTTCTTTAGTATTGGTACCAACGATTTAACCCAGTATACTCTAGCAGTTGACCGTGGTAATGAGCTTATTTCTCATCTCTACAACCCGCTATCACCTGCTGTACTTACTGTGATTAAGCAAGTTATCGATGCTTCTCACGCTGAAGGTAAGTGGACAGGTATGTGTGGCGAGCTTGCTGGCGACGAACGTGCTACCCTACTGCTGTTAGGTATGGGTCTTGACGAGTTCAGCATGAGTGCGATTTCTATCCCTCGCGTTAAGAAAGTTATCCGTAACGCTAACTTTGCTGACGTAAAAGCAATGGCAGAGTATGCATTATCTCTTCCTACTGCAGCTGAGATTGAAGAGCACGTAGAAAAATTCATCGCAGAAAAGACCATCTGCTAATAATATAGCAGATAGAATAACAACGCTTAGGAGCAACGATATGGGTCTGTTTGACAAATTAAAGAAAATGGTTTCTGACGACAGCAGCGAAGCTGGTGTAATTGAAATTATTGCACCTCTTTCTGGTGAAATCGTTAACATCGAAGATGTGCCTGATGTAGTATTTGCTGAAAAAATCGTTGGTGATGGTATTGCTATCAAACCAACTGGCAACAAAATGGTTGCACCAGTAAACGGTACTATCGGTAAGATTTTCGAAACTAACCACGCTTTCTCTATTGAGTCTGACGATGGCATCGAGCTTTTTGTTCACTTCGGTATCGATACTGTTGAACTTAAAGGCGAAGGTTTTACTCGCATCGCTGAAGAAGGCCAAACTGTTAAAGTTGGCGACACTATCATCGAATTCGATCTTGCAATCCTAGAAGAGAAAGCTAAGTCTACATTGACGCCAGTTGTTATCTCTAACATGGATGAGATCAAAGAGTTGATCAAGCTATCTGGTGCTGTAAACGTTGGTGAAACACCAGTACTACGCATCAAGAAATAAGATTGTTGATATCTTAATAAAAAACGCAGCTTTTATAGCTGCGTTTTTTTATGGTTATAGAATGAGGCTTTAGCTTTTAAAAACGCCCTCATAGCGATACAGGCGCTTTAACTGTTTTAGTTCAGCCCATAGCTTAAATAACCATTACAATCTCTTCATCATCAATTTAAACCGCCTTATTGCCATCAAATATACCAATAAAAAACGCGACCATAAAATAGTCGCGCTTCTTATGCATGATCGTAATCAATCATCAGAGTTTATGCGGTCATCACTTCAACTTGTAATTTGACGTGTTCACAACTTGGCTCACCAGATTCAAATAGCATTGGCATATTTAATCCTGTTGATAATGTTTGGGCTAAAATAGTGCGCCAACCACCATCATCTAATCGCTCTTGTACTTGCAATGCGATACTGACGCTATCAGCTGAAACATCTAACAATTGTGCACTGCCCACGACTTCACGGTATGAGTGATGGTTATCTTGACTCAATCCTTCAAAGAAAATAGTTTCTTCACCTGGCAATAGTGACAATGAGGTATTTACCATTTGGCGTAAACGGCAAGCACTGTGCATTTCAAAACTAACATCAAGTAGCCAATCAGCCATTGCTAGTGGGCTCAATAATGTGCTTAGAAATAATTGTCCTTTACCCATAGATAACTTTTCCATTACGACTACCTCTAAAAAGCTAATGTGCAAATACATCTTTTACTCGTGAGCTTTGAATTAGATATAACCCAAGCCAAATAGTCAGTAACAAGGTTAATGCGCGTACCCAAGAAAATGCGCCCTGACTCAACACGAGATGATATATTTGCAAAGCAAAATCGATACTGTAAGCAGCTATTAATAATTTTTTTCCATGCTGCCACAGATAATGTATAACTTTATTATCGCTACTACGCTGACCAGATAACCACATTAATAGTAAAGCAGGACTTCCCAACACCATGCCGATATACAATGTGTCACGCAGCGGATAAATCAATTCAAGTAGTTGTCCACCTTGTGTTCGACTGACTCCCGCCATCACAAAAATTACCAATGCTTTCGCATTAAAAATCAACGCTAGCCATAACATCTTATTTAATTTTAGTTGCCCATGCTCATCGTAGGCATTGATAGGATAAAGCAAACAACTTTCCTCACACTTGTTCAACTCAATACGCATCAATATCGATAACATCAGCACGTTACGGCTTAGTTTTGACTCTAATCGATCAACACATAATAAGTACTATTTAAGGGTTATTTTTGTGGATCACCGCACTTTTCATTTATTTATATTGCCTAGCAAGTCACGTTTTTTGATCTAAAACCAACAATTGGTGGTTATTTATTAACCACCATATACCCAAAAAAAAGCCCCTAAATTCTTTTTAATCATAAAGTTACAATATGAATATAGCATTAACACCATATTCATATAAAACTGGAACTTTCATACAAAAAAGCCTAAATATATAAATATCGACACATATGCCAACAATCACACATATGACAACACTACTGCTAAGATTAACTAATCAGATATAATCATAGTTCCTTATCATTTATAAGTAAGGTCAATAATAAGCATGACGACCATAAAAAAGAACACTGCACCTTCTACAGAAACACAAATAGAAGCATTACGAGTAGCAAAAGCAACTCAAAAAGAAGGCCAAACTAAAGAACAAACTAAACTGATCGCACAAGGTATTCAGAAAGGCATTGAACAATATAAAAAACAACAAAAAGCCAAAGCCAGAGATCGTGATAAATTAAAAAAGAAAAATGCTCAATCTAAAAATACCCAACCACAAATAGCAACAACCACTACACCTATCGCGAATCCAGACATCGTCTACAAGCAACATTGGCTACCATGGGCAATCACCATTGCTTCTTGGATTGGCTTTGGTATTTATTTAATTTACACCCGTGCGCTATGATGAGAGTAAATATGAAGATTGTTGGTTTTATCAGTGTATTAAGTGGCTTAATCAGTGGCTGTGCTGATCCTCAATCAGTACCATGGCAGCGTCAAATCGATACGCCTTGCGATAATAAATCCCATTGTGTATCAACCCTTGAACAACGCGAAAAATACCAGCTAGCCCCTTTTATGTTGACCCCAAAAGGTACCAAAAGCTGGACCGAAATTATTGCGCTAGCACAAACCCTGCCAGGCGCAAAACTTGTTGAACATGATGACCATTATTTTCATATCGAGGTTCGAAGCGCTGTGTTTGGATTTATTGATGATTTTGAAGTCAAACACCATGCCCAGCAGCTACAAGTAAGATCAATTTCTCGCAGTGGTTATTCTGATTTTGGCGTTAACCGTAAACGTGCTCAGCAATTTAGAACTTTATTAATCGATCAACAATTGATACACGATACAACCACCAGCAACTGATTGGCTGGCTCCATGAACAAACTAAAAAGCCATGGCGACGCGAGTATTCACTCAGGTAACCATGGCTTAATATTCATACTGTGGTAATTATCTAATCAAGGGTTTTATCTTTGCCTAATGATAATAGCCCCACACACACTGCAGCAACCGCGATAAAGCCTGACAAAATAATCATTGGCATCGCAGCATAACCCAGTACATGCCAAATAACAGATTCTAGCGTACTCATTATCTCTCCTTTGGTTTATTGCCACCCTGCCACATCTTTCATGTCAGGTAACTTATGGGCAATCCCCTTATGACAATCAACACAGGTTTTATCACCAGATGCTAATGCGGTTGAGTGCTGCTTGGCACTCCGCGGAGCTTGCTCAGAAAAATCCATATAATTGAATTGATGGCAATTACGGCATTCTTGAGAATCATTGTTTTTCATTCGCTGCCACTCGCGCTCAGCAAGATGACCACGACGAGCATTGAATTTTTCAGGGGTATCAATAGTACCCATCATATGCGCAACAATTTCTTTTGATGCCTGCACCTTACGCACAATTTTATCTGTCCAATTATGCGGCACATGACAATCTGAACAAATCGCTCTCACACCTGAACGGTTTGAAAAGTGAATTGTTTCTTGAATCTCTTTAACGATTGGCGCATGACACCCAGCACAGAATTCTTCAGAGTTGGTCTTTTCCATCACGGTATTAAATCCGCCCCAGAATAATAACCCCCCCATAAATCCCATAAACAGCACTAATCCAACCGCAACTTTGCTGGGTGTTTTTAGTCGTAACCAAAATGTTTTTAACAACTTCATAGATAAACCCTTTTACTATTCAGTCACGATTAACGTAATGCGTTTACGCGTTTAAAATCATTTTCAACCAATGGCTTAGCATCCGCTTGAGGCACATGACACTGCAAGCAAAAATAGCGACTTGGTGAGACATCAGACAGCACTTGACCTTGCTGAGGTGATACATAATGGGTCACACTGATTTTAGTAGCGTCCATTTGTTTAGCATTTTTCCAGCTATGACAGGCTAAACATTTATTGGCATTTAGCGACACTTCATAATGACGAATACTATGAGGGATCAATGGTGGCTGATAAACATAGTCACTATCAATAAGACCTTGATCTTTAGGGTAGTGTTTCATTGGATCCGCTGGACGTGTTGTCTCTAACTCAACCATGCCGCGTAACGACTCAACGCCGCCGATACCACCTGGGTTATCTAGTTTAGCTGCCGTTGCAATATTTGCGGCGGTTGCTGTTGCCGAATCACTATCATCACTATGCGCGATACCTGTAAGCATCAGCCCTGCGACTAATACTGCAAAAAATAATCGTTTCATGCTGCTCTCCGTTACTAGGCATATTCTAGTTACAGCGAACGACTGTCTGCGTTCGCTGAATTGATTGATTAGATCTTGGTGATCTTAATTGGGCACTTTTTGAAGTCTGTCTGTTTCGACAATGGATCTGTTGCATCCAAAATCAATTTATTGACAAGAATATTTGCATCAAAAAACGGCACGAAAACCAATCCAACCGGAGGGCGATTTCGACCACGCGTTTCCACTCGACAACGTACTTCTCCACGACGAGAAGCAAGTAACACTTCATCGCCACGACGAAGGTTGCGAGCTTTAGCATCTTGAGGATTGATATAACACCATGCATCAGGCACAGCTTTATATAACTCAGGTACACGGCGAGTCATGGTGCCAGTATGCCAATGCTCTAACACCCGCCCAGTACACAACCACATATCATAATCTTGATCTGGCACTTCTGGCGGCGCTTCATAAGGCGCTGAAATAATAAGTGCCTTACCGTCGGGCTTACCATAAAAATCCCAACCCGAGCCTTTTTTAGCATATGGATCAGACCCTTCCTTAAAGCGCCATTGCGTTTCTTTGCCATCAACAACTGGCCAACGTAAACCACGCACTTTATGATAAATGTCATAAGGTGCTAAATCATGCCCATGACCACGGCCAAAACTGGCATACTCTTCAAACAGTCCTTTTTGAACATAATAACCTTGCGCTTGTGCATCATCATTTAACGGTTGCGCTTCAGTTAATGGGTATTTATCAACTTGGCCATTGCGGAACAAAATGTCATACATGGTTTTACCACGGTATTGCGGCATCTTATTCAGTAGGGCTTCATTCCAGATTTCTTCAACCTTAAACCGCTTGGAGAACTCCATGATCTGCCATAAATCAGATTTAGCCTCACCCGGTGCTTTGACTTGTTGATACCAAACTTGAGTACGACGTTCAGCATTGCCATAAGCCCCTTCTTTTTCAACCCACATTGCGGTAGGTAGAATCAAATCAGATGCTTGCGCCGTTACCGTTGGATAAGGGTCTGAACACACAATAAAATTATCAGGATTACGGTAACCAGGCAGACGCTCCTCATTAATATTTGGACCCGCTTGCATATTGTTGTTACACATCACCCAGTAAGCATTTAGTTTACCGTCATTTAGCATTCGATCTTGCTGCACCGCGTGATAACCCGGTTTAGGTGGAATAGTGCCTTCAGGCAGTTTCCAAATTTTTTCAGCTATTGCGCGATGTTTAGGATTAGCGACCAATAAATCAGCCGGTAAACGGTGAGCAAAGGTGCCCACTTCACGCGCGGTACCACATGCCGATGGCTGGCCTGTTAATGAAAACGGACTATTACCTGGTGTCGATATTTTTCCGGTTAATAAATGCAGGTTATAAACCAAACTTTGCATCCATACACCACGCGTATGTTGATTCATACCCATGGTCCACAATGACATTACCTTAAGTTTAGGATCGGCATAATATTTAGCTAGCTGCACCAGCTTTTCAGGCTCAACACCTGACATTTTAGAGGCTTTTTCAAGAGTATAATCAGCCACTGACGCTTTATATTCTTCAAACGTCATTGGAAATAATTCACCCGAGTTAGGGTTAGCAGCTTGTTTTTGTAATGGATTATCATCCCGTAAACCGTAACCAATATCGGTTTGAGCACGTTTAAAGTGGGTATGTTTATTAACAAAATCCCAATTGACGGCATCATTTTCAATAATGTAGTTAGCAATATAGTTAGCAATCGCTAAATCAGTTTGAGGGTGAAAAATCATGCCGTTATCAGCTAACTCAAACGAACGATGCTCATAGGTTGATAGTACGTTGACTTTAACGTGAGGATGACTCAAACGGCGATCAGTTAATCGCGTCCATAATACTGGATGCATTTCTGCCATGTTTGAACCCCACAGCACAAACACATCAGCATGTTCCAAATCGTCATAACATCCCATCGGTTCATCAATACCAAAAGTACGAATAAACCCAACTACCGCCGAGGCCATACAATGGCGAGCATTGGGATCGATATTATTAGAACGAAAGCCCGCTTTCATCATCTTAGATGCCGCATAGCCTTCCATTACCGTCCATTGACCCGAGCCAAACATGCCCACGCCAGATGGACCTTGCTTTTTCAGCGCTGCTTTCCACTTTTCAGCCATTACATCAAAAGCCTGATCCCATGAAACTGGCGTAAACTCACCGTCTTTATGGTATTGACCGTTCTTCATGCGTAATAACGGCGTTTGTAAACGATCTTTGCCATACATTATTTTCGATAAAAAATAGCCTTTAATACAGTTAAGGCCTTTATTTACCGGAGCTTGCGGATCGCCTTGAGTTGCAACCACCCGTCCATTTTTAGTACCAACTAAAACTGAACAGCCAGTGCCACAAAAACGACACGGTGCTTTATCCCATTTAATTTTGGTTTCATCAGAACTCACAATTAAATTCGTTGCAGATGCAGGTAAAGAAATACCCGCCACTGCAGCAGCAGACGCTGCAGCATTTGCTTTCACAAATGCTCTTCTTGTCATTTTCATAGCTTACCCTCAGCGTGTGAATCGTAGTGCTCAATATGGTGATAGACCAAAAAAGTGATCAACACATGGTCTAAATTATTAATTTTATCAATTGCATCAGTTACATAGCCTTGATTCTCTGTCTCAAGTACTACGATAATTTTACCTTCTTCACTTGTCGCAGGAATTTCAGTATTTGGTATTGCTAAAATTTGTTGGCTAATCGCTGTCAAATATTGTGGCTTAACGTGAACGATAAGGCTTGAGGTATGCACTTCATGTAATGTCATGTTTACTCTCTATAATTTCAAAATTTAAGGCGTTATCATTTCTATCGCAGCCACAGGACAGCCACTTATGCATCCGCCACAGCCACTACAATCAGCACTGTTTATCACCGGTTGTGCAACTTTTCCTATTTGCAAAGCAAAGCGAATAGCTTGAATTTCACATTGATCGCCGCAACTACGACATTCAATATTATTAACGGCCATGCAAGATGAATTAATTGTCGCAACCTGCGTCCATGGTGATTGATGTTGTAATTCAAATAGCGGTTCAGGACATACGGTTGCACATTGATAACAAAAACTGCATTCCCCTTCACCGTGGTGAAAATCTATAACCGGAAACCCACCGTCACCTTTAACAATAATGTTGGTTTGACAACCATCAATACACGCATTACAGCGCTGACACTGATCGGTAAAGCTGTTTTCATCCTTTATCCAAGGTAAACGTTGCTGTTGAGGTGACTGTTGACGAGTAAATAAACTTCGACGAGAACGATTAATCACAGCCTTCACCCCATAGTTAACGGTAAAAGGTGAACCACATCACCATTCACTTTCTATTCATGTTCTTTTACGTTATTTTTAAATATCGTCATAACCACGAACATACCCCTTAGGGGGTAATCACCCATATGCTTTGTTTTAGATCAATAAAAGCACCAATAAAATGACTAATATTTGACAAATCTATCGCATAATCCGACAGATAAAATATAAAACGCCTTAATGTCAGCCTAACAATCTAGAATGACGACATTTTCCTATTAATAATTTTTCATATGACTAGGCCGCCTACCATCCATGCATCAACATAAAGTAAATTCTGTCACCACCACTATTGGCCGTTCGATGGTGGCCATTCTATTTTTAGTCTCAACCACAATCAGTTTAGCCTTGTGTATGTTAGTTTCGAGCTTGAATGATGCCGCCGCCATTAATACTGCAGGATCATTAAGAATGCAGAGTTATCGGCTCGCGTTTGATATTGAAACCCAATCACCATTGCTTAATACTCATACCGTGGCATTTGAACAATCGTTAATATCACCGACCATGCAAGCATTGCACCACTGGTATGTACCGCAGAAAATACAGGATCATTACACTGAATTACTCCTCAGTTGGAGAGCAGTGCGTTCACAATTAGAGCAAATGGATAAAGATGGCTATTTAACTCAAGTTGCTCCTTTTGTTGAACGTATCGACCAATTTGTATTTGAGTTACAACAATCATCTGAAAATAAATTGCACTTATTAGCTTTAATTAGTGCGATGGGATTATTACTTATCTTAATGGTGGTGTTATTTACGATTCAATTTACTCAACGTCAAATAGTCACGCCGCTCAATCAATTAATGGCCGGGTGTAAAAAAATAAAGCAGCATCAGTTTTCATTAATAATCAATAATAATAGTGATAATGAGTTGGGTATTCTGGCGCGAACATTTACTCAAATGGCAGAAGATCTAAATAAGTTTTATGCGGATTTAGAGCACAACGTTAATGAAAAAACCCACCGTTTACGCCATGCTAATGAATCACTGCAGGTGTTATATAACTGCTCACAACAGCTATCAGTTAGCCGCCTAACCCACCAGCATTTTCAACATATGCTAGAAACATTAATTGCCATTGATGGTTTAACCGCAGCGAAACTTATTATTGTAGAGCCTAATAACACCACCACTGAAATTATGGTTGGCAACCATCAGTCAACAGCTTGGCATCAGCAATCATTACTCATTGACGGCGAAATCATGGGTCAACTATGGTGGCAATACCAACTACCTTGCCCAGATATTGCTTTGATTGAAAATATCGCCAATATTATAAGCCGTGGGATTTATTACAATCGTGCTCAAAAGCAAACCGAACAATTACTGTTAATGGAAGAGCGAGCCACTATTGCCCGTGAACTGCATGATTCACTTGCTCAATCATTATCATATTTAAAAATTCAATTGACGCTCTTAAAACGCCAATTGAAAACACCAACAATAAATAGTCCTCAGTGGCAAACAGTACAAACAATTGATGAAGAACTATCTAATGCTTATACCCAATTACGAGAATTATTAAGTACGTTTAGGTTAACGATTAAAGAAGCAAATTTTAATGAGGCACTCAATCAGTTATTAGCGCCATTACAACAACAGACGTCTGCGCAATTTAGAGTAGATAACCAATTACCGTCAATGGCTTTAATTGCCCATAATCAAGTGCATTTATTACAAATTATTCGCGAAGCTATACTCAATGCGATCAAGCATGCCAATGCAAGCTATATCAGTGTTAGTTGTCATCAACATCAGCAGATGATTAATGTTGAAATAACCGATGATGGAATAGGGTTTGATCCTTCACAATCAAAACTCAATCACTATGGCTTAAATATCATGCAAGAGCGGGCTTCATGTTTAAAAGGACAATTAACAATTCATTCCCACATTGGTAATGGTAGCCAAATTAAACTGCAATTTGCATTATCAGAAGGATAAAAATATGTCGGCTTGGAAAGTTATGATCGTCGATGATCATCCGTTAATGCGCAGAGGTATTGGACAGTTACTCAGTTTTGAAAATGAGTTTGATGTTATTGGTGAAGCCAGTAATGGTAATGAAGCCATTGCTCTTGCCCATAAAATGCCCGTTGACCTGATTTTGTTGGATCTCAATATGAAAGGCATGTCAGGCTTAGATACTCTAATTACATTACGTAATGAAGGTATTGATGCTTGTATTGTGATTTTAACGGTATCTGATAATCATGCTGATATAAGAACACTCATCGACGCTGGAGCCGATGGTTATTTACTCAAAGATACCGAGCCTGATGAGTTGATTGGGTTATTAAAAACTGCCTTAACAGGCGGTAAAGCATACAGTGAGGTTGTGACTGCTTTTTTAAGTAATAACAGCGCTGACAATACGCTTTTCTCAACCTTAACAGATAGAGAAAACCAAATATTACAAGAAGTGGCTAAAGGTCATACTAATCGAGTCATTGCTGAATCGTTGTTTATTTCAGAAGCAACTGTCAAAGTGCATATGAAAAGCTTATTACGCAAGCTACAAGTGAAATCACGCACAGCAGCAACGGTATTGTATTTACAAACCTTAGGTTATTAGCCGCAGAGAAAGTAAATCAGCAACCCACCATAAAAAACCGCAGCGTGAATAAACACCCTGCGGTTAATAACTTTGACGCTATTATGGTGAATTACACCGCTAAAGACGCCATTAAATCCTGCTCTCGCGACTCGACCCACTGCAAATCAAACGGTCCCCAGTCACTTAATTTATAATAGCCATCATTATGACGACGCCCATCTTGAATAAAAGTCAATTCAATACCTAACCCTGGTAGGGCTTTTAATACATCTTGAATCGTACGTCGTGGCCAACCTGTTTGTTCAATTAAACGAGGAACATTAGGGCGCTCGGTGTGTTCAACAAGCAATGCCAAATAAAGTCTGCGGGCAAAAACTGGATTCAGTTCCATTGGGGCCTCCATAATATACTGTACCTATTATTGCCCGTTCTCAAATGAGGATGTTGCGTTTGATCAATGAGCCTTTCGGTTTAGTCGTCATCAATACCCATAAAAGCGAAGTTGATCTCATTTTTATGATAATCACCATGATTATTACTTAAACGAAATAACGACTAATAAAAGTGCAACGGTTGCGATAACCTAATAATCTCGCTATAAAAGATAACTAATTTATTATAAAAAAGTCAGTTAAATATGAACACAATTGCTTACGGTATAAAAAACTGCGATACCATCAAAAAAATGAAAAAATGGCTTGCAGCCGAAAATATTGATTATAAATTTCATGACTACCGTGTTGATGGTATCGATCTTACGTTGCTAGAAACCTTTGAAGCAGCATTAGGCTGGGAAGCAATGGTCAATAAACGTGGTACCACTTTTCGCCAGTTAACAGCTGAACAAAAAGCAAGCCTCAATCGTGAAACCGCATTGCAATTAATGCTAGAACAACCTGCAATGATTAAACGACCATTATTACAGCATAATAACCATTACTACTTAGGCTTTAAACCTGACCAATATCAGGCTATTTTTCTTACTAAATAACAAGGATACAAGGATGTCTGACAGTCCCGTTATTGCACTTGCAAAAGATCTTATGAGCCGCCCTTCTGTTACCCCTGAAGATGCTGGTTGCCAAGCGTTAATGATCGAACGTCTCCAAGCGTTAGGATTTACAATTGAAACAATGGTATTTGAAGATACCACTAACTTATGGGCTCGCCGTGGTAACCAAGCACCACTATTTGTATTTGCAGGCCATACTGATGTTGTCCCTTCAGGCCCTGTAGAGCAATGGCATACTCCGCCTTTTGAACCAACCATTATTAATGGCTACTTACACGGACGTGGTGCCGCTGATATGAAAGGTTCACTGGCATGTATGGTGGTGGCGATTGAACGATTTATTGCCCAGAACCCTCATCATAATGGCTCAATTGCACTGCTTATCACCTCTGATGAAGAAGGGCCTTTCATTAATGGTACCACGCGAGTTATTGACACCTTAGAAGCACGTAATGAAAAAATAGATATGTGCATTGTCGGTGAGCCATCAAGCACCGACGCTGTCGGTGATATTGTTAAAAATGGCCGTCGCGGCTCAATCACTGGTGATCTGATTGTTAAAGGCATTCAAGGCCATGTTGCCTACCCACATTTAGCCAATAATCCGATCCATCAGGCATTACCCGCTTTAGCCGAGCTCGCTGCTACCCATTGGGATAATGGCAATGACTTCTTTCCACCAACAAGCTTTCAAATTCCCAATGTTGCCGCAGGTACTGGCGCATCAAATGTTATTCCAGGTCAATTTGAGGTCCAATTTAATTTCCGCTTCAGCACAGAATTAACTGATGCCGATATTAAACGTCGTGTCCACGCGATATTGGATGCTCATCAACTAGAGTACGATTTAAAATGGACTCTCAGTGGTCATCCATTTTTAACTGATAGTGGAACATTGGTTGATGCAGTAGTCGCTGCTATTACAGAGATCAATCATACTCCACCGCAACTACTCACGACTGGTGGTACATCTGATGGTCGATTTATTGCCCGTACTGGTGCGCAAGTGGTTGAGCTTGGACCGGTAAATGCCACCATTCACAAAGTTAATGAATGTGTAAAAGTAGCCGATCTTGAAAAATTAACCGATATGTATCAGCAGATCCTGCATAAAATTTTATAATCACCGCCCCATTTATCAATCATAAACGCTGTTCAGGTTTGATGACTGAACAGCTAATCATGCGATATTTGATAGCTAATTATGCATTGCTGTGGTGCTGAACTCATCGCAGCCAAGCGCTATTATTGGTATCCTATTTGCCAAGTGGTAATTATTAATTAATGGCACTTGATAGATTGAATCGAGATTATCGTGTGAGGTGAATATGGAATGGTTTTTTAATCCTTGGATTATCTGTGTGATTATTATTGCAGTGATCGCCAGTAATATTGCCGCTTTAAAGTACACCGCTTATATGCGAACAGGACTGAAAAAAAGACAGCCACCATCAACATCAGGCGATGATCCTCAGTCACCACCCTCCACTGATACGCATCACTCTAACAACAATAATCACTCACAGGATAAAAATGACTGATATCAAAACATTAGACAGCCGTGTTGTTTATCAAAACAAATGGATGACAGTACGAGAAGATAAAATCCAGCGTCAAAGTGGTGCCGAAGGCATTTATGGCGTGGTTGAAAAACCTGATTGTGCGGCAATTTTGGCGATTGATAATGGTCATATTCATTTAGTACAACAATTTCGCTATAGCATTAAGCAACGCTGTTGGGAGATTCCACAAGGTGCTTGGGAAGCCAATCCTGACGCAGATCATTTGGATCTTGCCAAAGGCGAATTACAAGAAGAAACTGGTTTAATAGCTGATAAAATGACCTACTTAGGTAGCCAATTTATTGCTTATGGTTTTTTGAACCAAACCTGCCATATCTATTTAGCGACGCAATTACATTCCGCACCACAACAGTTACGAGATATTGAAGAAGAAGATTTAATTAGCCAATCTTTTACCATTGCAGACTTTGAAGCAATGATTATCAACGGTGAATTAAAAGACTGTGTGACAATTTCCGCTTATGGGCTTGCAAAGTTAAAACAAGCAATCTAAGTGCTGAAACGCTAATTTACACTCATAAAAAAGCTGCCATTTTAGTGGCAGCTTTTTTGATAGAAATTATCTTTTAATCAGCATTAGATCGCAGTTTAATTACGAACGGCTTAGGTAATCTGCAACACCCACCCACTTGTAACTGGTTAGCTCTTCTAACCCCATTGGACCTCGTGCATGCAGTTTCTGAGTTGATACCGCAACTTCAGCACCTAAGCCAAATTGAGCACCATCAGTAAAACGGGTTGAGGCGTTAACGTATACCGCAGCCGATCCTGCAGCATTAACAAAACGCTCAGCGGCTTGAAGGTTATTGGTTAAAATCGAATCAGAGTGACTCGCATTATGTTTACGCATATGAAAAATAGCTTCATCAACATCAGTAACCACTTTAACGCCTAAGGTATAACTTAGCCATTCAGTATCAAAATCACCCGTTTCAGCTTTACGTAACAGGCTCGCTTTACCTTCCAATAAGCTAAACGCAGCATTATCAGCAACTAACGTTACTTGCGCTTTATTCATACGCTCAACTAAACGCGATAGGAAAGTCGCAGCAACCTTCTCATTCACTAATAACGTATCTAATGAATTACATGCAGAAGGACGTTGCACTTTAGCATTTTCAACCACATCTAATGAGCGTGATAAATCTGCACTCTCATCAACATACATATGGCTAATACCAAAACCACCAATGATCACTGGAATAGTGCTGTTTTCTTTACACATTTGGTGTAAACCTGCACCGCCACGTGGAATGATCATATCAACATATTGATCAAGTTTTAGCAGCTGTGATACGTATTCACGATCAGGTTGTTCAATATATTGTACCGATGCCGCAGGTAAACCCGCTTTTGCTAATGCTGCCTGAATCACTTTCACTAACGCCATATTTGAATGGAATGTCTCACGACCACCACGCAAAATACTCGCATTACCTGTTTTAAGACATAGCGCTGCAATATCAATAGTAACATTGGGGCGTGCTTCATAAATCACACCAACAACACCTAATGGCACACGACGACGGCTTAAGCGCATGCCGTTTTCTAGCACTCGGCTATCAAGCTCAGCACCAACAGGATCTTGTAAATTAATCACATTGCGTACATCACTAGCAATAGCACTAATGCGTGCTTCATTAAGTAATAAACGATCAATCAATGCTTCTGACATACCGCTTGCAATCGCAGCATCAATATCTTGTTTGTTGGCAGCAAGAATAGCTACTTGATTAGCTTCTAATTCATCCGCAATAATCGCTAATGCAGTATTTTTTACAGCTGTTGCAGTGGTAGCTAATTCAAACGCAGCCAGTTGTGCTGCTTGTCCCATTTTTTCAAGATTCACGCTAATTCCTTACTTAAATTCATATGCACTAAATAGGTCAGTTATTGATATAACTGACCACTGCGATTAAATAACAACCATATCATCACGATGGATTGCAGCATGGCCATATTCATAGCCTAAAACATGATGGATATCATGGCTGTGCTTACCAGCAATTTTAGTCATATCATCACTTGAATAGCGGCTAATACCACGAGCGAGTAAGACATTATTACTATCAAAAATTCGAACGACTTCACCACGTTCAAATGATCCTTTTACCTGCGTAATACCTTTCGCAAGTAAGCTACTTCCTTTTTGTTGTACCGCAGTTACAGCACCATCATCAATCACAATATCCCCTGCTGGCGGAGGCCCGGCAAGGATCCATTGTTTACGACCTTCAAGTGATGACTTTAGTGGCAGAAAACGCGTACCAACGGCTTTACCTGCAGCCAGATCAACAATCACGTCAACACGACGTCCAGCGGCAATAATAACTTCAATACCGGCACGACAAGCAACTTCTGCAGCTTGTAATTTAGTCGCCATACCACCGGTGCCTAAACCACCAACAGTACCACCTGCTAATTTACGTAATTTATCATCAATAGTCGCGACTTCATGAATCAACTCAGCATTTGGATTACTACGCGGATCTGCGGTAAATAAACCCGCCTGATCCGTCATCAGCAGTAACTTATCAGCACCACCCAAAATACCCACTAATGCAGAAAGGTTATCGTTATCACCGACTTTAATTTCTGTGGTGGCAACGGCATCGTTC
Organism: Photobacterium andalusiense; assembly: GCF_900185625.1. Classification (GTDB taxonomy): domain Bacteria; phylum Pseudomonadota; class Gammaproteobacteria; order Enterobacterales; family Vibrionaceae; genus Photobacterium; species Photobacterium aquimaris. The sequence continues at coordinate 49,880 of NZ_FYAJ01000001.1, read as the reverse complement.
TCGTTTACAACAGGTACAATACCGTTATCTAATAGTGCCACTAACATATCGCGTGCATTTAAATAACGCTCGCGATCGTTTAAATCAGCGCGGGTTAATAACATTTGACCAATGTTGATCCCATAGATACCAAACAAGGTTTCCCACTCTTGAATTAAACGCCCTTGACCAACAGCAGCAAGCAGTTGCTTACTCGCCATGGTTTTGGGTAGTTCGGGGTAACCTAAATGCTCACGACCAGCAGCAATCGCGCCAGAAGTAACAATGATAATTTTATGGCCTTGACTACGTAACATAGCGCATTGACGCACTAACTCAACCATATGGGCACGGTCAAGTTTTAATGTACCACCTGTGAGTACACTTGTACCTAGTTTGACGACGATAGTATGGGTTGCAGCAGCGGCAGCAACGTCTTGCTTTTGAGCATTAGATTTTTTTGAATCAGCCATGAGATCAAACAATAGATTGAAATAATAAATGTTCTTTGTTGTATCAATCCCTATCGAAAAGCACAAGAAAAAAACAATGACAAAATCAATATTAGCGGGCTTTAGCGGCTTGTTTGAACATTAATAGCTATAAATAAGAGTGATGACACCACATAGCAACAAAATGAATGCATATTTATGATAATTTCATAAAATCGCAATTTAATGTCGCTAGTGGTAATAGCCTAACTTTTCAGCCAATATTAACGTTATTTATCGAACAATTCAGCTAACGGAGTTTGGGTTAATGTTGCTGCAGGAACAAGAGTTAATTGACATTCATCAACGATAAATGGTGTTAATTTTGGGTAGAAATCAACCAATGTTTTTAATACTGCATCATGATGCTTAGCCGGTAGTTTACCATTCACCCATTCACCCGCTGCGTTATAGCGACCAAAATCATACTCATATTCATAGCCTGTATCTGTCGCAGTCATCACCAGCCACCAGCCCCAAAATTCACGTTGCTCAGGATCTTTTTCAGCATTAACACAGCTCGCTAAGCAGTCAAAAAAGAATCGTTGCGGTTGTGATTTTTTTTCACGAAGATAAGGACCAATTGCGGTCAATTTAGACATTAAACGTCCATGTGGTGGAAAAATTGTTGCTGTTGTCATTATATTATCCATCCATAGTCAGCGGTATTTGATACACGAGTAAGACTTACTATCCTGTTATTATCTGTGCTAACGATAAAAAATCGCTTAGCATAATAATAATTTCTTATAGTATGGATAAATTTTAACAAAATAACAAACTATGATCGCTAATTTTGCCAACAATATCATGACAATATATTTTAGTTATAAAAAAACGGAATCGCACTGTAGTGCAATTCCGCTAATAATGAAGGCTATTTATCAGTGTAATAATTACTGCATTTTATCATCAAGCCATTTAACCACTTCAGTCATTACACGGTGATAGCCGTCATAAATCGGCTTTTCAGGTAACATCATCGCTTTACCGCCATAACTTGATAGAGCAATCAGCTGATTATCCATTTCAGGACAAATAGGGTCATTTTTCAGACCAATACCCAGCATAGGAATATCAACACGACGGCGACCTAAAATACCTTGGTTTTTTAATGACCATGCAGGTAAATGCGATTTAATACTCGCCTCTGCTTGACCATTTTTACCCATTCGAGACGCTAGAACATCTAAATACATACGCGGCATTTGATCTAACAATTTAGGCTGAGTAAGAAAACTATTGATCGCACCACCAATACTGACACAGGTTTTTAACCGTGTTGGCTCCATAAAGCCAAGTCGAATTGCAGCATTACCCCCCATTCGTAACCCCACCATCGCAACGTTACGGTTATCAACCCAGGGCACATCTCGAATTTGTTGTAATAATGCTTGGTGTAAGCGACTAGTATCTTCGGTTAAGCTCCAACGATCACTATGACCAACAGATGGCATATCTAAGGTCACCATTGCATACCCAGCAGGGCCTAAGTAATCTTTGTATAACCGCCACAGATCACTTTGTAATGTCGTTAAACCACCACTAACAATCACTGTTGGTAATAACTTATCGGTACGCGGTAGATGAATGAAAGCCTCAAAGGTCTTATTTTCATATTTAACATCAATCTTACGCATATCATGTGGACGTAAATCAATCGCCTCACGGTAACTTTGATTGGCTTGTAACTCGGCCTGATCAGCCAACTGATCACCTTTAATATAAGGATATGCCGCAATACTGTAATGAGTACTGGCTTTAAACAATAATTCTGATGCTGCTAACTTATCGCCATTATTGGCAGCTACACGGGCCAATTGCTGATAGTTAGATGCTAATTGTGACCATTCATAAGTCCAGTTACCCGAACGATAACCAATAACAGTATCTAATAAATGTGCCGTTGTACGGGGAGCATCAGAGGCTGCGATCCGTGCTAAAACTGCTTCTTGCTCAATAGGATCAACACCTTGCCATATCCATTGTGGACGCCGTAAAACACGATACCAACCAAGCTGACTTTCACCATCAAGCGCATTGTTTACATCACCACTACGAACATGTGCAATTTTTACAATATTTGAGGTTTCTTTGCTGGTTTGGCGGGGTGCAAATAGCTTCTCTGATAGATTTTGTTTTGATGGTTGTTCAGACACGGCATCCTCCAACGTATATCACGTATTTTAATAGACTTAGATAATATACCTAAACCACTCTCAATAACTAAAATCGATAAAAAAAGACGCCAACAAAGTGGCGTCTTTAATAAAACTTAGTTTCCAAAGCTGATCATCAAAACACTATCATTGTCTCGCTGAATCAGTTTTCACTAACAGATTTATTTTTTAGCAATCGGATCAACGTAAGTAACCGCCATATCCCAAGGTTGCTCAATCCATGTATCTTGAGGAATGTTAACCACAAAATCATCAACAAGATGTTGACCAGCAGGTTTTGCACATACCGTTACAAATTTAGCACGAGGGTACAGTTCACGAATTTTTTCCGCAGTACCACCAGTGTCAACTAAATCATCAACAACGATAAAACCTTCACCATCACCATCAGCTTGCTTGATTACATTCATATCACGCTGATGATCATGATCATAGCTAGCAATACATACTGTATCAATATGACGAATGCCTAGTTCACGAGCCAAAATAGCTGCTGGCACTAAACCGCCACGGCTAACAGCAATGATACCTGTCCACTGTTCAGCCGGGAGCAGTTTCTCTGCTAGCTGGCGTGTGTACATTTGCATGTTATCCCAAGTGATGACGAATTTATTACTCATAGTAAAACAACCTCTGAAACAGCGATTAGAAAACCGCATAAATTTATGTAAGCGTAAATAACATTACACTTATAAGAAAATAATCTTCGCAAGGAATAACGCAGAAATAACCCAAACACTGATATTTACTTCACGTCCCTTGCCACTTAATGCTTTAACTACCGCAAACGTAATGAAACCTAAACCAATACCTTCTGCAATCGAGTAGGTTAAAGGCATCAGTAAGCACACAACCACTACTGGCGCAGCTTCTGTTAGATCGCGCCAATCAATAGATACCAAACCTGACATCATCAAAATAGCGACATAAAATAATGCACCAGCGGTAGCATACACAGGAACCATACCTGCTAATGGTGCAAAAAATAACGCTAATAAGAATAACATGCCAACCGTAACAGCTGTTAGACCTGTACGGCCACCAACTGCGACACCCGACACACTCTCAACAAAAGATGTGGTATTTGAAGTGCCCAATAATGCACCAATAGAGGTTGCAGTACTGTCAGCTAATAATGCGCGGTTTAAACGTGGTAATTTACCATCTTCACCAATCAGGTTAGCTTTAGTTGCTACTCCAACTAATGTACCTGCGGTATCAAATAAATCGACAAACAAAAATGCAAATACAATTGAAATTAAGCCAACTTCCATTGCGCCAGAAAAATCAAGTTGCATAAAAGTAGGCGCAATACTTGGTGGCATAGACATGATGCCATTGTAGTCAACTTCACCAACGATAATACTGATCGCTGTAACAATTAAAATTGCGATCAATACTGCTGCTTTAAAGCCACGCTGAACTAAAGCGATCGTTAAGAAAAAGCCAACGCCTGCCATTATTGCTGGAAAACTGGTTAAATCGCCAGCTTTGACTAATGTTGCTGGACTTGCCACCACAATGCCAGATGTTTGCAGCGCGATAAAGGCTAAAAACAGACCAATACCTGCCGAAATACCGATACGTAATGAATGAGGAATTGAGTTAATAATCCATTCACGTACCCGCATAACACTCAGCGCGATAAAACATAAACCAGATAAGAATACAGCTGCTAATGCGACCTGCCACGTATGTCCCATACCTAAAACAACGGTATAAGTAAAAAAGGCGTTAAGTCCCATACCCGGTGCTTGTGCTACTGGATAATTAGCATAAAAACCCATCACAAAGCAGCCAATCATTGCCGCTAAACAAGTAGCAACAAACACTGAGCCTTGATCCATTCCTGTGCTGGCTAACATAGTGGGGTTTACAAAAATAATATAAGCCATTGTCAGGAAAGTGGTCACACCGGCCATGATTTCAGTGCGCACTGTTGTGCCATGTTCTTTGAGTTTAAACAACTTTTCTAGCATGCTTCTCGATTCCTTAGAGATAGGCAATAAACTAACAAACACGTTAAGAAATAGAAAACGTTTGCGCAATCCATTTCGGCGCTGATTATAATCATGCGATCACGCAATTTCCAGATTTTATCGTTGAAAAGCGTAAAACAATAACTAATGTGATTTACACAAGTACTAGAAGTGACAATTAAAGCTTATAAATCAAAGTATTAATAGATATCTCGTAGTGGCTGTTTTTTAATCATTTACTTTATTAACCAATACAATAAGGGTTAATAAAGACCGATAATAAACCTAATAACGACAATAAGGGGAAAAGCAGATAAAAAAACGCCACTTCAAAATGAAGTGGCGGCAGAATGTTATAAATAACGCTATAGCGTCATCAAGAAATTCTTAATTTAAGGGGGTGTGAACAAAATTGCATTTTGTCTCGTTGAATAACAACCAAACAATTAAAACTTATTAATAACGGTACGGCGTTGGGTAATAGAAATTACTGGTATATACCGAACGGTTATTCCAAAAATGTGTCATCGAAGAAAAAATTTTCATTTAAATCACCTTAATCATAAGTACACCAACACATAATTGCTGGCGGGTTGCCGTCATGGCCCACTTATTCTCGGTTCCTTGGAGGCGATATATCGGGTTCATCCTGAACATGTCGTGTTAATTATTATGCCACTCAGCGTGGCCTGACTAAACTATAACCAAAAAGTAATAAACTTACAATATTTATTTTAACCAGCTCACACTTTTTGAAAAATATACTTGAGTAATGGTTTTTTGTGTAATTTTGTTACATTATTATTTGCTTATACTGCAACATTTATCCCGCTGGCTGTTTTTTGCCACATTTGATCATATTAAATGCATAACTATGATTATGGTTGCTCAACACGTCATCATTGACACTATAACTGCAGAAATCAGTGGTATAAGATTTTATTATTTGCCCTATCTCCCCTAAAGACAGAGTGATATGCTAAAACCAAAGCGATAAAAATACTCGCTACCTAATTTTGTCATTTTACGGCTAAAACCCTACAAAATGACACTAGCCCAGTCTCATATATAAAAGGAAGGCTACCGTGTCTGAAATTACTCAACTATCACCAAAAGCTGTTTGGCATTTCTTTGATAAGATTTGTTCAATTCCTCATCCATCTAAATATGAAGAACAATTGGCACAATACATTGTCTCTTTCGCACAAGCTGAAGGACTTGATGTTCGTCGTGATAACACCGGTAACGTAATTATCAAAAAACCAGCGACAGCTGGCATGGAAAACCGTAAAGGGGTTGTACTTCAAGCACACATTGATATGGTGCCACAAAAAAATGAAGATACTATTCACGACTTTACTCTAGATCCAATCATACCTTTCATCGATGGCGAATGGGTAACAGCAACAGGTACAACATTAGGTGCTGATAACGGCATGGGTATGGCAACATGTTTGGCAATTTTAGCGGCTAAAGATATCGAACATGGCCCATTAGAAGTATTGCTGACTATTGATGAAGAAGCTGGCATGACAGGTGCTTTTGGCTTAGAAGCGGGCTGGCTTGAAGGCGATATTCTTTTGAATACCGATTCCGAGCAAGAAGGTGAAGTTTACATGGGTTGTGCTGGCGGTGTTGACGCTGCATTAACTGTTGATATTCAACGTGAAGCAATGCCAGCAGATCACCAACCAATTAAACTGGTTGTTAAAGGCTTAAAAGGTGGTCACTCAGGCTGTGATATTCACACCGGCCGTGGTAATGCTAACAAGTTAATGGCGCGTTTCTTTGTTGACCATGCTGATGAGCTTGGTCTACGTATCAATAACTTCACTGGTGGTAGCCTACGTAATGCCTTACCTCGTGAAGCAACTGTTATTGCAACGTTACCAGCAGCAAATGTCGACAAGCTTAATACTTTATTTGCTGAATACCTTCAAATTGCCCAAGCAGAATTGGGTCATGTTGAAACGGATCTAACCTTCTTTACCGAAGCATGTGCTGCTCCTGCTGATGTTATCATTACTGCAGATCAAACTCGTTTAATGAATATTTTAAACGTTTGTCCGAACGGTGTTATTCGCATGAGCGATGATATTGAAGGTGTAGTTGAAACCTCATTAAATATGGGTGTGATTACTACAGAAGCAGACAAAGTTACTATCCTATGCCTTATTCGTTCATTGATCGATTCAGGCCGTAGTTACGTTGAAAGCATGTTGCAATCACTAGCAGCGCTTGCAGGTGCTAAGTGTGAAGTCGCTGGCGCATACCCTGGTTGGAAACCTGATGCAGATTCTGAAATCATGCAAGTTTTCCGTGATACCTACCAACAAATGTACGGTAATAAACCTAATATCATGGTGATCCATGCGGGTCTGGAGTGTGGTTTATTTAAAGAACCTTACCCAGAAATGGACATGCTATCATTTGGTCCAACAATCAAGTTCCCACACTCACCTGATGAGAAAGTGAAAATTGATACTGTACAAATGTTCTGGGATCAAATGTTAGCGGTTCTAAAGAATATTCCGGTTAAAAAATAACTCACCGAGTTAGCTTAATAACCCATTAAAAAAACGGACCTTGCGTCCGTTTTTTATTGCTCACCATTATCTTACTTACCATCAAAAACCAAACGATAACTGCTGTGCCTTTAACCCTTGTTCTAAACCAACACTTAGTCCGATTAAGCGAATTTCTCGCCCTTGTTGGCGAGTAAGCGCTTCTGTTAATAATGGCATAAATTGCTGTTTATCCAGTTTAGGGCAACTATGTTCAACGGTTGTTTGCTGAAAATCAGCAAACTTCAATTTGATCCCTTGCTTAGCGATATTCAATTGTGGTCGCACTTTACGTAACCGCTGCTCTAATTCTAAATGTAAGTGCTCAATCACCTGCCAGCATTGATCATAACTCGCGATATTTTTATGAAACGTTCGCTCAACCCCAACAGACTTACGTTGTCGTTCAACAATCACTTCACGATCGTCAATACCATGAGCCCGCAGCCACAGTGATTGACCAAACTTACCAAACTGTTGTAATAACTGCTGTTGCGCATAATTTTGAACATCCCGACCCACATATAGACCTTGCTGATGCAATTTTTGAATAGTCACTTTTCCAACACCAGGTATTTTTTCAAGTTTCAAATCTGCAACAAAATCATCTACTTGTTCAGGTGTTACCACATATTGACCATTCGGTTTATTGAGATCAGACGCCACTTTTGCAATAAACTTTACCGGCGCAATACCAGCAGAAGCGGTAAGGTTGAGTTCATTCTCAATCGCTTTACGAATATCTAATGCAATTAGGGTTGCTGAGCCGTGTAACATTTCACAATCACTGACATCTAAATACGCTTCATCCAATGACAATGGTTCTATCTTATCGGTATAGCGGGCAAAGATAGCCCGTATTTGCTGAGAAACTTGGCGATAAACCTCCATTCGTCCACGTACTAAGGTCAAATGCGGACATAATTTCATTGCTTGTGCTGTTGGCATCGCTGAGTGAATACCGTATTTACGGGCTAAATAATTACAAGTACTCACTACCCCTCGCTGTTCTGAACGGCCACCGATAGCAATCGGAATATCACGTAAAGCAGGGTTATCACGCATTTCAACAGCTGCGTAAAAACAATCCATATCAACATGGATGATCTTACGTTGGCTTGGCAATGGATTGATCACAGCAAATACTCATCAATGAACACAGCAAATAACTGTTTTTATATACAGCTATTATACGCTAATTTATGTCTATACTGTAACTATCTCAATGTTGAATTTTACATACAAAATAAAACAATAATGTACAAAGTAATTAACAAAACCAATGGCATTAAGCACTCGTTATGATTAAAATCATTGTCATATTATTACTATTATCAATAAAAGCGTTTTTTGGCTTTTTGGGAGTTTAATGTGCCCTACCAAGTGCTGGTTGTTGAAGACAGTCGTACATTCCGTCATTACCTAAAAAATCAACTTCAGCAAGCAGGGTTTGAAGCCGTTTTTGCTACAACACAACGACAAGCACAAACCTTACTAATACAACCACACACTTTCTTTTGCGCAATTTTAGATTATTGCTTACCTGATGCTCCAAATGGTGAGGTTATCGATACGGTATTAAGTTATGGCCTAAAATCCATCGTACTAAGCGCACAATATAATAACCATATTAAAGAACAAGTCTTAACCACAGGGGTTTTAGATTACTTATTAAAAGACAATGCAACATCTGTAGCCTACCTGATCCCATTACTACAACGTTTAAAAGCTAATATCGGTCATAAAGCTTTAGTGGTCGAAGACTCTCCGACAATCAGGCGTTATATCTGTCAATTACTAAAAAAACAAAACCTTACTGTTATTGAGGCTGAGAATGGTGAGCAAGCACTGGCATTGTTAACAACAACAGACAATATCAGTTTAATTATTACTGATAATGATATGCCCAAAAAAGATGGGATCAGCATGATCCAAGAAGTTCGCCATCAATATCATCGTAATGATATTGCGATATTAGGCTTATCAGCCAGTAATGATCACACTTTAACCGCACAGTTTCTCAAAGCGGGCGCTAACGATTTTTTATATAAACCATTTAACCAAGAAGAATTTTATTGTCGAATTCATCATATGTTAAATATAAAAGATAATGTTAAACAGCTCTACAAAATGGCTAATCAAGATACTCTCACCGGACTTTGGAACCGGCGCTATTTTTTTGCCAATATCCCCACGACCAAAACTTGGAAAAATATCGCTATGATTGATATTGACCATTTTAAAACCGTCAATGATACCTACGGTCATGATGGTGGTGATGCAGTACTGGTAACTATCAGCAAAATTATTGCCGCTCATTTTTCAGAAGCAATAGTGGCTCGCTTTGGCGGAGAGGAGTTTTGTATTTATTATCATGGCGACCCAGATGTTTTTTTACAAACATTAGAGTTAGTGCGCACTCGCATTGAAACGCTAACTATTCCTTACCGAAAAGCACACATTAAAGTCACGATCAGTATTGGCGTTACTTATGCGTGTAACTCACTCGATCATCTCATTAAACAAGCTGATGATAAGCTCTATTTAGCAAAACAACAGGGGCGTAATTGTTTGGTCCAATAATCATGCTATAAAAAAGCCTAAGTATAACTTCTGTCGTCATACTTAGGCTTCAAGGTAAGTAATGACTCACCTAAATCTTAAAATCGATTAGATAATCTGATTCTTTTTCCATTCAGCTTGACGTGCTGCACGTGCTTCACGCTTTTTACGTGCGTCACAAGGTTCAGGACAATCACATTCTTTAGCGATCCCAATCCCATCTAAGCCACCACAACTACCGCTTACTGATTTACGTTGGAAAATATACCCTACGGCCATTGCGATAATAACCAGTAGGAAAACAGCAAATGTTACTAAATAAGTTGCCATAGATGCCTCTATTATTTTTTATCTACGTATTGCTCAAAGGTATTTGATTTGTATTCAACAAAGCCATCTTTGGTTTTTACAATCAACATTACAGGAATATTTTGTTGGTTTGCTAATGCAATTGATTCATCCTCTCCCATGACAGAGAATGTCGTCGCGTAAGCATCCGCTGTCATACATGACGGTGCAATAACCGTTACCGACACTACATGATTATCAATTGGACGGCCAGTTTTAGGATTAATCAAATGCGAGTAACGAACTCCATTCTCATCAAAGTAATTACGGTAATCACCCGATGTTGCTATCGCCATATTACCCGCTTGCAGAATCTCTTGCACTGCTCGTTCGTTTTCAACTGGTTTTTCAACTGCAATGCGCCATAAGATATTGGCTTTATTTTTACCTTGTAGACGTAATTCACCACCAACATCGACCATGAAGTTTTTGACATGTAGATCGTCTTTTAGATAATCAGCCACCACATCGACTCCATAGCCTTTTGCGATAGACGATAAATCAACATACAGTTTAGCTTCATCTTTAATCAGCTTATTACCCGCTAACACTTGTAAATGTTGATAACCCACTTCTGACAACCGGTTTTTAATATCTTTATCGGTTGGAATTGATTCTGGACGTGCTTCAGGACCAAAGCTCCACAAATTCACCACCGGACCAACGGTTACATCATAAGCGCCATTGCTGACTTTCGATATGCGTAGGGCTTCAGCGATCACTTTCGCGGTTGCTGCTGATACAGGGAACGGTTTATTCGAAGGTGCTTTGTTAAATAAACTCAATTCAGATTGTGGACGGTAAGTCGACATTTGATCGTTAACTAACTCTAAGCGACGATCAATTTCTTGTTGAATCTCTTTTGCTGGCGGCAAACCTTGTTGGTTAATTATTTTAATTGAATAATAGGTTCCCATTGTCGAGCCATTAATGGTGATTTGCTGCCGCTGATCACTACACCCGCTAACTGACAATAGTGCTGTGAAGACAAACACAGCCCGAATAAGGAACATTTTCATTCAACTACTCCAATGAAATAAAGGTGATTTTTACTCTAGTGACGATAGTTAGTCATTACTAACCGACAATAACCACAATAAAAATAACATTACTATGCATTAATAATGAAAAAGGCTGACCTTAAAGGCCAGCCTTCTTGCAAGGTGAAGGGCTAACGATTAGCCACCGAAATCATCCAATAGAATGTTTTCATCTTCAACACCAAGATCTTTTAGCATGCTGATAACAGCTGCGTTCATCATTGGTGGACCACACATGTAGTACTCACAATCTTCTGGTGCTTCATGATCACGTAAGTAGTTTTCATAAAGGACGTTGTGAATAAAGCCAGTGTAGCCATCCCAGTTATCTTCAGGCTGTGGATCAGACAATGCACAATGCCATACGAAGTTAGGGTTTTCAGCTGCTAGTGCATCGAAATCTTCTTCATAGAACATTTCACGCTTAGAACGTGCACCGTACCAGTAAGACATCTTACGCTTAGAGTGTAGACGCTTAAGTTGGTCAAAGATATGTGAACGCATTGGCGCCATACCAGCACCACCACCTACGAATACCATTTCATTTTCAGTGTCTTTCGCGAAGAACTCACCGAAAGGACCAGAAATAGTACACTTATCACCTTCTTTAAGTGACCAGATGAATGATGACATTTGACCAGGAGCAACATCTGGATTATTAGGCGGCGGCGTAGCAATACGCACGTTTAGCATAATAATACCGAACTCTTCTGGGTAGTTAGCCATTGAGTAAGCACGGATGATATCTTCATCAACCTTAGACTCGTAGCGGAACAAGTTAAACTTATCCCAATCGCCACGGTACTCTTCTGGTACATCAAAGTCTGAGTATTTGATGTGGTGAGCAGGCGCTTCAATCTGAATGTAACCACCAGCACGGAAAGGTACTGTTTCGCCATCCGGAATTTGTAGCTTAAGCTCTTTGATGAAGGTTGCTTTGTTATCGTTAGAAATAACAGTACATTCCCACTTCTTCACACCAAAAATTTCTTCAGGAAGCTCGATATCCATGTCAGATTTAACGTTAACCTGACACGCTAGACGTTCGCCTTCACGTGCTTCACCTTTAGAAATGTGATCAAGTTCTGTTGGTAGAATATCACCACCACCAGATTTAACTTTTACACGACACTGACCACAAGAGCCACCGCCACCACATGCTGATGATACGAAAATACCGTTAGCTGAAAGTGCATTCAGTAGTTTACCGCCCGCACCTGTAGTGATCGCTTTTTCTGGATCGCCGTTTACTGAGATAGTAATGTCACCTGATGGTACTAGCTTAGATTTAGCGAATAAAATCACTAAAACTAGAGCCAGGATAATCAAGGTAAACATGCCTACGCCAAGAATAATATCCATTGACTATTCCTTCCTTATCCTGATTACAGCTGTACGCCAGAGAAAGACATAAAGCCTAACGCCATAAGACCAACAGTGATAAAGGTAATACCTAAACCACGAAGACCCGCAGGTACATCTGAGTATTTCATCTTCTCACGGATACCCGCAAGCGCAACAATTGCTAACATCCAACCAACACCAGAACCGAAGCCGTATACGATTGATTCTGTGAAGTTGTAATCACGCTGCACCATGAAAGATACACCACCGAAGATTGCACAGTTAACTGTGATCAACGGTAAGAAAATACCCAATGCGTTGTATAGCGGCGGGAAGAAACGATCAAGAACCATTTCAAGGATCTGAACCAATGCCGCGATCACACCGATGAACGTAATAAAGTTCAAGAAGGTAAGGTCAACACCTGGGAAAATTGCACCATCTTTAAGTACATAGTTGTACACAAGATTGTTTAGCGGTACAGATAATGTAAGTACTACGATTACCGCAACACCTAGACCAAAAGAGGTCTTAACTTTCTTAGATACCGCTAGGAAAGTACACATACCCAAGAAGAAAGATAATGCCATGTTCTCGATAAAGATCGAGCGAATCAATAGGCTAATATAATGTTCCATATTCCTCTTACTCCTTCGCTTCTACTTGTTCTGGACGGAAAGTACGAATAATCCAGATCATGAAACCAATTAGGAAGAACGCAGAAGGAGCCAACAGCATTAGACCGTTCGGGTGATACCAACCGCCATCAGAAGCCAGTGGCAATACCTGCATACCAAATAACTTACCAGAGCCTAAAAGCTCACGGAAGAAAGCCACAGTAATAAGTACAAAACCGTAACCTAAACCGTTACCGATACCATCAATAAATGCGGGTACTGGTGCTGATTTCATTGCGTATGCTTCCGCACGACCCATTACGATACAGTTAGTAATGATCAAACCAACGAATACAGAAAGTTGCTTTGATACATCGTAAAGGTATGCACGTAATACTTCGTCAACCACGATTACCAATGATGCGATAATCGCCATTTGCGCAATAATACGCACGCTATTTGGAATTTGATTTCGAACTAATGATACGAAGAAGTTCGAAAATGCAGTTACCAATGTTACTGCAATTGTCATTACAAACGCAGTTTCTAACTTAGTAGTTACCGCTAACGCTGAACAAACACCAAGAATTTGTAATGCAATTGGGTTATTGCTGATAAAAGGTCCAAATAGGATCTTTTTCATTTCTTTAGTATCAGCCATTATTCAGATCTCCTGCACGTAACTTAGCAAGGTAAGGACCAAAGCCCTGTGCACCGAACCAGAAATCGAAGGTATGCTGTACGCCATTACTTGTTAGCGTTGCACCAGAAAGACCATCAACTTGGTGATCAGTACCTACAGGTGCGCCACCTTTAAGGATTTTAATTGCGGGTTTGAAGTTCATATCGTACAACTTCTTACCAACAAACTGCTCACGCCATGTTGGGTTTTCAACTTCACCACCTAGTCCAGGAGTTTCCGCCTGATCGTAGTAAGTGATGCCGTCAATAGTATTACCATCAGTTGCAACCGCAACAAATGCATACATCATTGACCATAAACCGTTACCGTGGATAGGTAAAATAACTTTAGTTAACTTACCAGCAGCATCTTTTACAAGATATACAGTCGCGACGTTTGCACGACGAATAATCTTAGCGAAATCTTCATTGGCTGGAAGCGCAATAGATTCGGCTGGATTTTTCGCTGCAGCACGTTGATTGTATTTATCTGCATTTTCACCAGCAACTTCAGCAACATAGTTGCCCGTATCAATGTTTACAAGCTTAGGCTCGATAAACTGGTTGTACGTTTGCTTGATGTTAGTGTCTTTATTTAGCAGACCTGCAACAGCAAGAATATTGCGTTGTACGTCTAGTACCGCATTTTCTTGTTGCTTAGGACGTAGAACAACGGCTGCTGTAGATACGATAATTGAACATACAAGGCTCAATACCACTACAAAAATCAGCGTTCTTGAGAAGCTATCCTTATTACTTGCCATGACGAGCCAGTCTCCGTTTGATGTTGCCTTGAACAACTAGGTTGTCAAATAGAGGTGCAAATAGGTTAGCAAATAGAATCGCTAGCATCATACCTTCTGGATATGCAGGGTTAACTACACGTACCATTACAGCCATTGCACCGATCAATGCGCCATACCACCATTTTGCTTTATTGGTGAACGCAGCTGATACTGGATCTGTCGCCATAAACATCATACCAAACGCAAAGCCACCAAGAACTAGGTGCCACTGCCAAGGCATGTTGAACATTGGGTTAGTATCTGAACCAATAATGTTAAATAGGGTTGCAGCAACGATCATACCGATCATTGTACCAGCGATAATACGCCATGAAGCAATGCCCATAATAACAATAAATGCGCCACCAATAAGGATAGCTAGTGTTGATACTTCACCAATTGAACCTGGAAGATGACCAACGAAAGCGTCCATCCAAGTGATTGATTGACCAGTAATAGTGTTAACTACGTCTGCTTGACCACCTTGAGACCACTGACTTAGTGGTGTCGCGCCAGAGAAACCATCTGCCGCATTCCATACTAGGTCGCCAGAAATCTGACCTGGGTATGCGAAGAATAGGAAAGCACGACCAGCAAGTGCTGGGTTAAGGAAGTTACGACCGGTACCACCAAAAATTTCTTTTGCGACAACGACACCAAAGGTAATACCTAAAGCTGCTTGCCAAAGTGGTAGTGTTGGCGGAACGATCAAAGCAAATAAGATTGAGGTTACGAAGAAACCTTCGTTAACTTCGTGCTTACGCACCATACAGAACAACACTTCCCAGAAACCACCTACCGCAAATACTACTGCGTAGATTGGAAGGAAATATGTTGCACCTAGGAGCATCTTGCTACCCCAACCAGCAGACGCCGATAGCGTACCGCCAAGCATTTGGGTAAACCAGTAATGCCAGTCAGCAGCAATCACTGCTGTTAGTTTGTCGGCAGTGTATAAGTGGTTTAGACCAGCAATTGCTTGATCACCCACGTTGTACATACCCCAGAACATTGCTGGGAAAACTGCAAACCATACCATGATCATGATACGTTTTAGATCGATACTGTCACGCACGTGCGCAGATGAACGCGTCACTTGACCTGGCGTATACATAAGAGTGGCAAACGCTTCATATAACGCAAACCAACGCTCATGCTTACCACCTGGTTCAAAGTGGTGCTCGATATCTTCGAGGAAATTCTTGAAACCCATGAATTACCCTTCCTTCTCAATTTTGTCCAAACACTCACGAAGCATTGGACCAAACTCATATTTACCAGGACACACGAACGTACATAAAGCTAGATCTTCTTCATCTAATTCTAGTAAGCCCAACTGTTGTGCACTGTCAATATCACCAGCGCATAAATCACGCAGTAATAATGTTGGCTCAATATCAAGCGGCATTACTTTTTCATAATTACCGATTGGTACCATTGCACGTTCACTACCGTTAGTCGTTGTTGTCATATTGAACAACTGACCAGGGAAGAACTGGCTCATAAATGCGCGAGTAACAGAAAACTTATTCTTACCAGGAACAATCCAACCTAAGAATTCTTTTTCATAGCCTTCACGTAGTGCAGAAACTTGTAGATGGTAACGACCAAGGTATCCATGGACACCTTCTGCTTTCACACCATTAAGTACTGAACCTGATAGCACACGAATTTGACCTGGCATCATTTCTGAATCGGTTAGATCAGTAATAGATGCACCAATTTGTGTACGTACTAAACGTGGGTTAGTCACAACAGGACCAGCAAGCGCAACCACACGATCAGTGAAAATTTCACCAGTAAGGAATAACTGACCAAACGCAATCACGTCTTGGTAATTGATATTCCATGCAATATTTTTGGCATCAGCACCGAACAACATATGAATATGTGTACCGGCTAAACCTGCTGGGTGTGGACCGTTAAATACGTGCTCTTCAACATTTGCTTGCGCAGAACGAGGTAGGCTTGCACCTGATTTACACACGTAAACTTTGCCACTAGTCAAACGAGAAAGCACAGTTAGACCAGCAATGAATGCATCACTTTGCTCATTGATGATAATTTCTGGGTTAGCTGCTAGTGGATTAGTATCCATCGCAGTAACAAAAATCGCTTTCGATTCTGAGCCAACAGCAGGTACTTTACTGAACGGGCGCGTACGAAGCGCTGTCCACATACCTGATTCAACTAATTGATCAACCACAACAGCACGATCTAACTGTGCTAATTGCGTCGATTCATATTTGTTAAACGTGATCTGCTCATTACCTTCTACATCAATAACTACTGATTGTAGAACGCGTTTAGCACCACGGTTAACTTCAACTACCTTGCCGCTAGCTGGAGCAGTGAATTTAACACCCGGATTCTTTTTATCTTCAAAAAGAACCTGACCTTTTTTCACTACATCCCCTACGCGAGTATGCATTGTAGGACGCATACCAACATATTCTTCGCCAAGCAAGGCGACTTTAGAAATGGCATTGCCATCGTGTATCGCCTGGGCTGGAGTCCCTGAGATTGGGATATCCAAACCCTTTTTTATTGTAATCATACGCACTTGCACTACATTAAAGGGAAAAAAGAATTTTCATATTGCGTAATTAAGACACTACGTTCCTTGGCCTGATATCGATGAACAGGCAGTGACAACGATCACTAAACGACTCCGTATCGCAACATCCAGTTAACTATCTCGCTACAAACATCAATGAGCAAGTAATTTTTCAGCCCGCGATTCTACCACTAATTAACTCGTTTTTTCTATGGTAATCCACGCGATTCCGAGTGAAAACCAAGCAACAAACAAGACGCAATAGATTTATTAACTGAGAAATATGATCAACTGCACATTTACAGAATATTTTTACATAAATATGAATTTTAAAAAACAACCATTTCATTAACAACGCTGCAAAAAACACCACCCATCAACACATGTTTTCAACATAATGACAAAATTATTATCAACCATGAGAAAGTCGGTATTATTTAGATGATGCTGTTAACATTATATCCATAACCTCAACCCATCACTGTTAGCATTGTAAGCCTTTCAAAATGACATAAAAAAAGCCGCTTTGTTAACGGCTTTTGTCAAATAGCGACACTTATCACTTATCAAGTGTTGAGCCGCCATGGCATTGTGGTGATGCTGGTGCATTCAATTGTTGCTGCCACTCTGATTCAGTATAAGTATGAATTGCAAGTGCATGAATATGATTTGCTAACTCGTCAGCTAAACACTGATTTACAGCACGGTGGCGCGTAATAAGCCGTTGTCCTTCAAATTGCGTACTGACAATCACTACTTTGAAATGGCTTTCAGAGCCTTCAGGTACATTGTGCATGTAACTTTCATTAATTACCTTAAGATGCACAGGATCAAAAGTATCGGCTAACTTGGCTTCAATTTGGGTTTGAATCATAATATCCTCAGCTAAAAAAGCGATTTTTACTATTAACGCCACCAATGAGTCATTATTATGGCGTTAACTTGATAGATTTCCTTTCAAGCGTTTCACTGTTCTGCGAAAATGCTTTCTTATTTCGCCAACATACTTGAAAGTTATTATTAATGAAACCAGAGCTAACCTTGCACCAACGTACTTTAACGCTAACCCGTTTTCCTGTACGTAAAAATGAAACCCTGCAAGCATGGGATGCCGCAGATGAATATTTGATCAATCAT
The DNA here is from genome assembly GCF_900185625.1 of Photobacterium andalusiense. Taxonomy (GTDB): domain Bacteria; phylum Pseudomonadota; class Gammaproteobacteria; order Enterobacterales; family Vibrionaceae; genus Photobacterium; species Photobacterium aquimaris. The sequence goes on along the minus strand of NZ_FYAJ01000001.1, from coordinate 31,616 downwards.
TGTCATTCAATGACGCTTGAACCTCAACGACCAATATTGATCCTTAATGATAATTTTGGTGCATTAAGTTGTTGGTTTGCAGAACAAGGGCAAGTCACAACTGTCACTGACTCATTCATCACTCAGCAAGCGATTATCAATAATCTCAATGATAATAACCTACCCGCAATTACTATTATTGATTGCCTCGCAGATTTGCCCACGAACCCGCAATTAGTGTTAATTAAGCAACCTAAAAATAATCGCTTACTCAGTTGGCAACTCCAGCAATTGTGTCATCTATTGCCAGCCGATTGTGTGGTCATTAGTGCAGGTAAAGTAAAAGACATTCACTCTTCAACATTAAAACTCTTTGAAAAATACTTAGGTGAGACCAAAACCTCACTAGCCGTTAAAAAAGCACGGTTAATTTTTACCACCGTTAATAAATCATTAGCAGCACCGATGCCGCAACCAACAACGTGGACAGTGCCAGAGCATGATTTAACTATCACTAATTATGCCAATGTATTCTCAAGTGATAGTTTAGATATTGGTGGCCGCTTTTTATTAGATTTCATTCCATCAAAGCCTCAATATCAAGATATTATCGATCTAGGTTGTGGTAATGGTGTTATTGGCATTAAAGCTGCACGTTTAAACCCACAAGCAAATGTTACTTGTGTCGATGAAAGTTTTATGGCGACGGCATCTTGTCGAGAGAACGCACAAATAAACCTTACCAACATTGATAAATTTGATGTAATGGTAGCTAACTGTCTAGATAATTTTACTAATCAAAGTGCTGATTTAGTATTATGTAATCCACCGTTTCATCAAAATAACACTATAACTGACCACATTGCTTGGCAAATGTTTTGTGATGCGCAGCGGGTTTTACGCCAAAATGGTGAATTAATCATTATTGGTAACCGCCAACTAAAATATCACGAAAAGTTAAATCGTATTTTTACTAAAGTCGATACTATTGGTAATAACGATAAATTTGTTGTGCTACGAGCTACAAAATAACTCTATCATTATTGTCGTTAAAATAGATATTTAAGCGGCAATAATTACTGATACTCACAGATAAGCAAAGGGAATGCTTTATGATTAAAAAATACATTATTCTAGCATCAACATTAATACTAACCGCTTGTGCTGCTTCACAACCCTCACCACCATTGGCATTAACGCCAACGGCTGTATTTACCGCACAACCGTGGGCAAACCATAAAGCGCTCAACCTTAGCAGTACTGATAAAGCACCAAATAGTTATATTGCCGCGATTGATAGCGGCACTGAAAATGTACAAATTATTCAACCACAACAGCCAGTTTCAACAACACTACGCCAAGCTCTAGCACAGCAACTCACAGGGCAAGGGTTTAGTATTACTGACAACGCAACATCAACCATGGCGATTACCGTTGAAAAAGCCTTAGTTACTGTTAAACAAGGGTTGGTAAAATACAATATGCACAGTGAGTTACAATTACAGCTCACGATTAATACCCCTGACGGCCAATTTATTAAACGTTACGCAGGCCGTTCTAGCCGTGAAGATGCATTAAAAGCGTCTGAAAGTGATATTGCTACCAGCATGAATAAGCTCATGGATTCAGTACTTAATGAAATTGCCCATGACAATGAATTAAATAAATACCTTATGGAGAATGTATAATGTCACGTTTTTTATTAGCACTTTGCTTACTGGTTGCATTGCCCGTTAGCGCCGCCACTAAAGTACTGGTTACCACCAATTTAGGTCCATTTACTATTGAATTAAATGAAGCCAAAGCCCCTATCACGACTAAAAACTTTTTACGCTATGTTGATGATGGCAGTTATGTAGGTACTATTTTCCATCGTGTTATTCCTGGTTTTATGGCGCAAGGTGGTGGCTTTGATCAAGCATTAAAACAGCGCCCAAGCTACCCACCGATTAAAAACGAAGCGGATAACGGCTTGCCAAATAATATTGCAACTATTGCAATGGCACGCACTCAAAACCCAAACTCAGCTACACGTCAGTTCTATATCAACCTCGCAAATAATGATTTCTTAAATACTCAAGGTAGCCGAACAGGCTATGCTGTATTTGGTAAGGTAATAAAAGGCTTTCCTGTGGTACAAAAAATGGCAACCATACCAACAACTAAAGATCCCCGCACAGGTATGAGTGATATTCCACAGCAACCAATTATTATTGAAGCGATGAAAGTCATTAAATAATGTGGTTACGTCACCTGTACGTAATCACTCACGTTACAGGTGACGTCTATGTTAACACTTGCTTATAATCGTCCAGCAATATCAGAACAAGAACAATATTTACAACAATTTATTGTCGATAATGCGCCTGTTTTGGCACTCAAAGCCATTGCGGGTAGCCATGGTGATATTACCTACGCCCAGCTACAAAACTTAGTTAATCATCAACTCGCACAATGGTGGCTACTTCCCCACGACAACCTATTACCCGCCAATAATTATGAAGCCAGTTATTGGTCTTTAGTACAAACAGTAACGGGTATTAGCGATTACCAGTTACTTGGCGATCGTTTTATTCGACACAAAATCGCCACCCTCAGTTGTTATTTACTCAATATAGGCCCATCCCCTAACGTAGCAGCGATAAGTCGCCCCTAATGTTATTTATTTATCTAAATCTTCGATAAAACAGAATTAAATAGTAAAATATTTGTCTGATAACCATTAAGTCGATATGGATATTATTGTTTTTGATAGCAGCCCATATTTAGAGCTGCTAAGCTTGAATTTTATAGTAAAAAATCTTAAATATTCAGTACGCTAGCGATGGGTATTGTTAGTTGGTTTTCAGAGGAAAATATGGATACAGCAGCACCTCAACAACATCCACAAGGCTGGCGCGTTTACGCCAACCCAAAAGCCTTGATCATGTTAGCTCTTGGGTTTTCATCCGGATTACCGATCTTATTAGTGTTTGGTACTTTATCATTTTGGCTACGTGAGGCTGATGTTAGTAAAACCAGCATTGGCTTTTTTAGCTGGGTCGCCTTAGCATATGGTTTTAAATGGGCATGGTCACCTCTCGTTGATCGATTTCCATTACCTATTTTTTCACGTTTATTTGGGCGTCGCCGTGGCTGGATGCTATTTTCCCAAATTGTGATTATTTTATCATTGTGTGGTATGGCATTAAGTAATCCGCAAACTGATTTGTTCAAGTTTGCAATTTTCGCCATCATGGTTGCTTTTGCCTCTGCAACTCAAGATATCGTCATTGATGCTTTTCGTATTGAATTGGCAACAGAAAGAATGCAAGCAGCATTATCAGCAACCTATTTAGCTGGTTACCGCTTAGCGATGATCATGGCGGGCGCGGGCGCATTAGCCTTTGCAGCATGGTTTGGCTCAGACACTGGTTATGATCCTAGTGGCTGGAAAAGCGCCTACTTCATTATGGCTGCAATGATGCTAATTGGTGTAGTGACAACACTTATTGTCAAAGAACCCACCATTGATAATAGCGCTATAAACACTATAGAAAAAGAATATAAACAGCAACTTATCGGTAAAGGTTATAACAAACATTATGCTAATTTAAGCGCCTGGTTTTACACCGCTGTTATTATGCCGTTTCGAGATTTCTTTCAACGTTATGGCAAAAATGCACTACTTATATTACTGCTGATCAGCTGTTACCGTATTTCCGATATTGTGATGGGCGTGATGGCCAATGTGTTTTACGTCGATATGGGCTTCACTAAAAATGAAGTTGCTTCCGTCTCAAAAATTTTCGGGGTCATAATGACCATTGCAGGCGCGGGTCTGGGCGGGATTCTCGTTAGTAAATTTGGCACTCTTAAAATATTAGCACTTGGCGCGATATTATCAGCGATTACCAATTTATTGTTTATCGTCTTTAGCTATGTCGGTAATAATATCGAAATGCTAACCGTGGTTATATCAGCAGACAACCTTGGCGCTGGCATTGCAACAGCGGCATTTATTACTTTTATGTCAAGCTTAACCAATGTTGCTTTCTCTGCTACCCAGTACGCACTCTTTAGCTCAATAATGGTGCTATTCCCTAAATTTATTGCCGGGTTTTCTGGAGTCTATATTGATCACTTTGGCTATAATGTATTTTTCTTCACCACCGCATTAATGGGTATTCCGGTACTGATATTAATTCGTCTATTAGCAAATAACTCTGCACTTAATATTGTGGCTACTCCCACTCACCAGCCTTAACTATTTTTTATAAAAAATACCACTGAGGAAGTTAGTCATTTAAGCACTAACTTCCTTTTCACTCCTGTCTAAAAAAACCATTCAACATTGCGACAGCCTTAGTCTATTCAGCCTATATAAAGTTCAGATTAGTGATTCATTAATGGATCAACCTCACACTTACCACCCACTGCAATCGATTACATTGGATCGCGATCACAAATAGCAAAGGATTGCGCAATCGTTACATTCCCAAACGTGAAATAAAACACTAGAATCAGCGCCAACAAAACGGGGCGGCCAAAATCCCAACTATTTAGACCAACATGAGCGAGAGAAAAAATGCGCAAATCACTAGTAGCATTAAGCGTTGTAGCAGCAGCAACTACTTTCCCAGCCCAAGCTGAATACCTATATGGTTTCGGTGATATGAGTGTAAACTACTTAGATTGGTCTAATGGCACCGAGGAGCGTGCTGGTCACCAAAAAGATTTCTGGTACCTTGAGCTTGAAGGCGGTGCTGGCTTTACTTGGGGTGAGCTATATGGCTTTGCTGACTTAGAAAATGCAGATCAAGGTTCAGATAAAGCACGTACATCAATTAAAGGTTCTATCGCTTACAAAACTGGTATTGCTGAACTACGTGTATACGGTCAAATTTATAACACTAATAGCGATGGTTTTACTGCTCAAAATAACGTATTAGGTCTATCTTACGCATTTAATGGTGATGGCTGGTTCTTTAACCCATTCATTGGCTTCCACCACACCATGACTTCAGCTGATTGGAAAACTCCTTCATCTTTCACTGGCATGAACGGCGGTATGTTTGGTTGGAGTGCAGGTTACAACTTCAATGCTTTTGGCGAGAAGTTCATGATCAGCAACTGGCACGAGTCTGAGTTTGGTCGTAACGATAAATACATGATTGTTGCTGGTGAAGGCGATCATGTTACAGCTAACGGCGCGGTTGCATTATGGTGGAACGCGACAGAAAACGTAACCACAGGTATTCAATACCGTTACGCGTTTAACAAGCTAGGTACATCAGGCAACCAAAACGCAATGATCTACACTGTTAAATATAATTTCTAATTATTCCAAATAAATAGAATTACGATTTAAACTAAAAGGCGCTGATAGCGCCTTTTTTGATCGTCGCGATTAACCACAATGTTATGATGTCATAAATTAGGCTAATAACGGATTCAACTGTGAACATAACCTTGGTAGGTGCAGGTGCTATTGGCACATTATGGGCGGTAAAATTAACTCAACAACAGCATAATGTGCAATTATGGACCAGAGATTCAACCCCTGAAATAATTGTGCATTTTAGTGAATTAAACTCACCAACAATCACTACTGACTATCGTTTTAGTTGCAATGACTCGCATGCTCTCGCTGCCAGTAACATGGTTATCGTTACCGTAAAAGCATTTCAAGTTACAGCCGCTCTAACACCACTACTGCCTTATTTAAATAGCAACTGTGTAGTGGTTATTATGCACAATGGCATTGGTAGCCAACAACAAGTTCAGCAACTATTACCCCAAAATCCAATTGTCTATGCCACCACCTCTCAAGCGGCTTTCAAACCCACCTCGACAACTATTCACCATACCGGCTTAGGGCAAACATGGCTGGGTGCAATAAATGAGCAAGCACAATCTCAATCCCATATTGCAGAGATGTTTAACAACGCATTATTCCCTAGCCAATGGCATCCCAATATCTATCAACCGCTGTGGCAGAAACTGGCTATTAATTGTGCCATTAACCCATTAACAGCGGTTAACCAATGCTCTAACGGTGACTTAGCCCAAAGCTGTTATCAAGCCCAACTTGACGCTATTTGCGCAGAAGTCGCACAAGTTATGACAGCTGAAGGTGTTAGTACGACGTCACAACAATTACGTCACCAAGTCGATAGCGTTATTGCTGCAACATCTACTAATTATTCCTCAATGAATCGTGATATTTTCCATCATCGCTTAACAGAAATCGATTATATTAACGGTTATTTAGTCCAACAAGCTCAGCGCCACCACATTGACACTCCAGTCAATAAACAATTGTGGCTGGCGATTAAAAACATGGAGTCACAAAACCATGAATGAATTATGTCCTCGTATTGTCGTTTGTATTGCCCCCGGCACTGAGGAAATGGAAGCGATCAACACTATCGCTATTTTAAAACGGGCTCAATTTGATGTAACGGTTGCCAGCGCTGCTGAAGATGGTGCATTGATTGTTGATGGCTCACGTGGCATTAAATTGGTGGCAGATACAGCATTAATTACCATTGCTGATGATCAATTTGATGCGGTGGTATTACCTGGCGGCGTTGCAGGTGCCGAGCATTTTCGAGATAGCCCATTAGTGGTCGAGTTTGTTAAACAGCATCACTATGACGGTAAGTTAATTGCTGCTATTTGTGCCACACCTGCAATTATGTTTGCCGCTAATGACATGTTTACTAAAGCGTTAATGACCTGTCACCCTGCTTTCCATCATCAAATTCCAGCGGCACAATTACGACCTAAACGGGTGGTATATGATAAACAGGCTCGATTATTAACCAGCCAAGGCCCAGGTACTGCCCAAGAATTTGCATTAGATCTTGTTACTCAACTGACTAACAAAGCCACAACAGCAACAATTGCTGAATCAATGGTGGTATGGCCAAACATGCATTACGACGTTATGCCTGAACGTTAACGTCAGCTTTAACATAAAACAGGCATAAAAAAAGCCCTCAATTGAAATCATCATATTGAGGGCTTTTTTAGCGCAGCGAATAACTTAATTTAAACAAAGCAATCGAGTTACTCGTTCGCTTAAATTAGCGTGGACGATAGACTTTCACGTTATCAAAGCCATTCTCTTTCAAGTATAAGGCTTGTAAACGACTCATCACACCGTGTGCACAGTAAAGTAAGTAAGTCTTTTCTTTTGGTAAGTCGCCAAACTGAGTTGCTAGCTTATAGAATGGAATATGCTTCACTTCTACGCCATCTAACTCAAGTGGGTTTTCATCTTCTTCATCTGGGCTACGAATATCAAGCACAATAGCATCCGTTGAGATTTGCTCTACAAGTTCAACTTCAGGGGCTTGTTCTTGGCTCTGCTTTTCGATTTCACGAATATCCATCACTCGTGCCTCGTCTATAACGCGATCCAGAATAGTAAAATCAAACTTTGATTCTTCAATCTCAAGCTTTGATTTTACTGCTTTAACGGTCGGGCTCTTTGAGATCACACCACAGAATTCAGGCATTGTCGCCGCAAAATCTTCAGTACCAATCTGACGAGATAAATCGATAATATCTTCTTTATCCCAGTTAATTAGCGGACGAAGAATTAACGAATCAGTCACGTTATCAATCATGCGCAGATTAGTCAGTGTTTGGCTAGAAACCTGACCTAACGCTTCACCTGTCACTAATGCTTGAATACCAAATTTATCAGCAATACGACCCGCAGCACGCATAAACATACGTTTTAGGATCACACCCATTTGGCCATCGTCAACTTTTTCTAAGATCTCACCTACAACTGGATCAAAATCAACCGCGATAAATTTAACTTTGGCAGATGAACCGTATTTTTGCCATAAGAAGTGAGCAACTTGCTTAACACCGATCTCATGCACTGGACCACCAAGATTAAAGAAACAGTAATGGACTTTACTGCCGCGTTTAATATGTAGATAGCTTGAAACGCCTGAGTCAAAGCCGCCTGAAATAAGGCTTAATACGTCTTCTTGTGTTCCTAGAGGGAAACCACCTAAGCCTTTATGGCGGAATAATACTTGGTTAAGCAAATTATGCTCAATCTCGATATTAACCGTAATATCAGGCTTTTTAAGTCTTACTTTTGCAGACTCAATCGCTTGATTAAGACCACCGCCGACATAACGTTCAGCTTCAATCGAAGTAAAGTCATGTTGACCGACACGTTTAGCGCGTACACAGAATGTTTTACCTTCAAGGCTCTCACCCACAAGTGCAAGAGTTTGCTCAAAGATATTATGAAGATCTGTAAATTCCGTCTGCTGAACTTCAAGTGTGTGGTGAATACCAGGTGTTTGCGTTAAAGCAGCAAGCACCATGTCACGTTTAGTTTCATCAGGTTCGTTCACTTCTAACGAGAAGCGGCGATTGTAAACACTAACAGACTCAGACTGACGCTTTAAAATAATGCGCAGGTTAGATTCAAGAATTTTGATAAAACGCTTACGTACTGAATCACTTTTAACAAAAATCTCTGGATGTGGTTTAACTATAAATTTCATAACACACTTCGCTTCACTGGGTCTAAAGTACCAAACAGAATAAAGTACCAAACGGAATTAAAGGCGCGAATTATACAGCAAGGTGTCTGTCACTGAAACAAGGATATGCTAACAGCATCACTTATCTTATAGAGTCACACGATTATTATTGGCATTTATATTGGTTTACCTTAGTCACAATCTTTGTAACCAGCAAATATAGCCATTAAATATTTAAGAATTATTGTTCATCGCTGCTAATTTCTTCAGAGTAATGGGGCTTACCTTGAACAATTGAAATTTCAACCCGTCGATTACGACTCCGTCCTGCTGCGGTTTTATTATCAGCAATCGGTGCAGTATCAGCCATGCCAACCACTCGCATCCGCTTACGATCAAAACCTTTTACTTGCTCCATTGCTTGAGCAACAGAGACCGCACGTTGAGATGATATATCCCAATTAGAACGATAGAGTTCAGAATCTAACGCTTGATTATCAGTGTGACCACTAATACGAATAATACCTGGAACATCTTTTACCAGCTCAGTGACTTGTTGAATAAGAGGGATAAATTTTGGTTGTAAAAAGGCCGAACCTTCAGGGAAAGCACCTTTTTCTTTAATACGAATCACTAGTTGTTGGCCAAATGATTCAACTTCGACCATGTTATCAGTGATTTCTCGTGCTAAGGCTTGGGTTAATGCTTGTGCTGCTTGTTGTTGAGCTTGAGACTGTTGCTGGGCTTGTTTGGTTGCTGTATTGTCATTTATACCACCATCTAATACCACACTATCTTGACGTGAACCACCTTCCCGCTCGGCAACCCCATCATGAAAATCTAGTGAACGTTTCGTCATATCAATTGTTTGCTGCATGATCACTTCAATTGGCGTTGGCTCTGGACGCCCTGGACGAAATTCTTGTGCAATAACACTGGTGCCTTTGGGGATATCGTTAACATCCAATACATTTTGAACCCCAAATGCATATTTCATCGATCCTGCAATTTGTTTGAATTTCAGCACATCCATTTCAGAAAAAGATAACAACAATACAAAAAAACACATTAATAGTGTTGCCAGATCGGCAAAAGTTGCCATCCATGGTGGAGAGCCTTTTTTGTGTGGTGGAGGTAAAGAATCCATACTTAGCTCTTATTCATCAAAATTCAATCGACGTTTTTTCTCATGCAGATAGTTCTTTAAATAACTATCAATCACGCGCGGATTTTGTCCTTCTTGAATCGCTAAGACACCATCAAGAATCAGTAAGCGGTTCAAGCGCTCTTCGTTTTTACGTAACATCAATTTATCAGCAATCGGTAACGCCACCATATTTGCCAAAATCGAACCATATAACGTGGTTAACAATGCTACTGCCATTGCAGGCCCTATCGATTTAGGATCATCCATGTTTGATAGCATCGCCACTAAGCCTATAAGAGTACCGATCATTCCCATTGCTGGCGCGACATCACCAAGCGATGAAAAAATGCTAGCGCCTTGCTCATGGCGTTCATTGGTTAATGCAATATCTTTACGTAATATCATTCGCACCGTATCGGCATCATGACCATCAACCAGCAAATCAATGCCTTTACGTAAAAACGGATTCTCTACTTCCATTTCTTCTAAAGCTAAAAATCCCCCTTTACGAGCAGAGTCCGCCATCGTGACAATCTGAGCAATAAGATCATCGGGTTTATCGGTCTTAAATATAAACGCTTTTGCCGCAACTTTTGCAGCACCAAAAAACTGACTGACATTGTATTTCATCAGTACCACAAATAAGCTGCCACCAATAACGATAAATACCGACGAGGTATCGGCAAACATCACCAAATCACCGCCAACTAACATTGCCATCAAAATAAAAGCGAATGCACCTAATAATCCAATAAGTGTTGCCAAATCCACGCTGAATCTCCTTCACTGCCATTGTTAATTATTACCTTAACGATCTGACAGCCAATTAACATATAACAAGAATTTATAAGGATAATATTGAGAGTTCATCAAACAGCAGTACCATACCGCCTTATAAAATAAACTTTGCGAGCTATAGGATAAAAAAACAATAGTGCTATCTACTGCAAGCTAACTCTTTATCGACCATGATTCGGTTTCATTGAGGGTTTTATTACCACTTTTGAGTGATATTTATTACTTTCAACGATGAAAACTACTGTCTGTGGCACAGATTACTGTGACATAATTTGACCTTAGATAATCACTACGTTATTTTTCTTGCACTTAGATAAGAGTGAAAATGATATGGCAGCAAAAAAACCAGAAAATATGGCATTCGAAGCCGCACTTGATGAGCTAGATGCCATTGTCAATGAACTAGAATCAGGTGATATTCCGTTAGAAGATGCGCTAAAGAAGTTTGAGCGGGGCATTTCATTAGCTCGCAACAGTCAGTTAAAGTTAACGCAAGCAGAACAGCGCGTTGAGATTTTATTACGTGCTGATGATAATGCACCACTAACAGACTTTGAGCCAAACCATGACGAATAGTGCATCGCTACCGCAGACGCTGAAAACGCTGCAACAACGCAATAACCAATGCCTAATAGATTGGTTAACAAAACAACCTTTTTCAGACCAAACCCTGCTAAAAGCAATGAAGCATGGTACTCTGCTGGGCGGAAAGCGCGCACGTCCTTATCTGACTTACGTGACTGGCGAAATGCTTGGGGTTGATTATGATGATCTCGATACTGCTGCAGCAGCGGTTGAATGTATTCATGCGTATTCATTAATTCATGATGATTTACCGGCAATGGATGACGATGCATTGCGCCGTGGTCAACCGACTTGCCATATTGCATTTGATGAAGCAATGGCTATTTTAGCCGGCGATGCTCTGCAAACCTTAGCCTTTGAAATTATTGCCCAAGGCCGATTGAGTCCAGAAGGACATCAACAGCGTATCGCCATGGTCACTGAATTAGCACAAGCTTCTGGTGCTGCAGGCATGTGTCTTGGACAAGCACTTGACTTAGAAGCTGAAGGTCAACATGTTGGACTTGAGCAACTAGAATTAATACATAAACACAAAACAGGCGCATTGATCCGTTGTGCCGTTCGCCTAGGTGCACTAGCTGCTGGCGATAAAGGACGTCAAGTTCTACCTCAGCTAGATAAGTATGCCGACGCTATAGGCCTTGCATTTCAAGTTCAAGATGACATTTTAGATGTAATCAGCGACACTGAAACATTAGGCAAACCTCAAGGCTCAGATATTGAGCTTGATAAAAGTACCTACCCAGCACTACTTGGGCTAGAAGGCGCACAACAAAAAGCGCAGCAACTTTATCAAGAGGCACTACAAGCGTTAGCAGCAATACCTTACAATACCTATCAATTGGAAGTTTTTGCCCGATATGTTATCGAGCGCAATAACTAAAATCAGTAAAAGCGCCGAACAGTTATGACTTTGGATATATCAAAATACCCGCATCTCGCATTAGCAAATACGCCAGATGAATTACGATTATTGCCCGCTGAAAGTCTGCCTCAAGTCTGTGATGAGTTACGTACTTATTTACTCAAGACGGTAAGCCAAACCAGCGGCCATTTTGCCTCAGGACTCGGTACAGTCGAACTGACCGTTGCGCTTCACTATGTCTATAATACCCCGTTTGATCATGTGATCTGGGATGTTGGCCATCAGGCTTATCCGCATAAAATTCTAACGGGCCGTCGTGATCAAATGTCAACTATTCGCCAAAAAGACGGATTGCATCCTTTTCCTTGGCGTGGCGAAAGTGAGTACGATGTACTATCAGTAGGTCATTCATCGACATCAATCAGTGCCGGTTTAGGCATGGCAATTGCTGCTGAAAAAGAAGCGTTAGGCCGTAAAGTTGTCAGTGTTATTGGCGATGGTGCAATTACTGCAGGTATGGCATTTGAAGCCATGAACCATGCTGGTGATATACACAGTGATATGCTCGTCATTCTTAATGACAACGAGATGTCAATTTCTGAAAATGTCGGTGGTTTAAGCAATCACTTAGCCCATCTACTGGCAGGGAATTTTTACGCGTCAATTCGTGAAGGTGGCAAAAAAGTCCTCTCTAATGCGCCACCGATTAAAGAAATCGTTAAACGTGCAGAAGAGCACATTAAAGGTATGGTTGTTCCAAGCACCATGTTTGAAGAGCTTGGTTTTAATTATATCGGCCCTATTGATGGCCATGATATTGATGAATTAGTCAAAACACTTAAGAATATGCGTCACCTTAAAGGGCCGCAATTTCTACATATCATGACCAAAAAAGGCAAAGGCTATGCGCCAGCTGAAGCAGATCCAATTAATTACCATGCGGTACCTAAATTTGATCTAAGTGAAAAACCACTGCCTAAAGCTAAAAATACCAGCCCTACGTTTTCTAAAATCTTTGGCGATTGGCTGTGTGACATGGCTGCCGTTGATGACAAACTGATGGCTATTACACCCGCGATGCGTGAAGGCTCAGGCATGGTACGCTTCTCAAAAGAATACCCTGACCAATATTTTGATGTCGCAATCGCTGAGCAGCATGCCGTTACTTTAGCAAGTGGTATGGCTATTGGTGGTTATCACCCAATAGTGGCGATTTACTCGACCTTTTTACAACGTGGCTATGATCAGCTAATCCATGATGTTGCCATTATGAATTTACCGGTCATGTTTGCTATTGATCGCGCCGGATTAGTCGGTGCTGATGGTCAAACTCACCAAGGTGCATTTGATATTAGCTTTATGCGCTGTATTCCTAATATGGTGATCATGGCACCAAGTGACGAAAACGAATGTCGCCAAATGCTCTATACCGGCCATCAGCATCAAGGTCCTACAGCAGTACGTTATCCTCGTGGTTGTGGTCTTGGTACTGAGGTTGAAACCACCATGACAGCACTTGAAATTGGTAAGGGTATTGTCCGTCGCCAAGGTGAAAAAGTGGCCATTTTAAACTTTGGTGCTATGCTCGGTTATAGCTTAGATGCCGCTGAAAATTTAAATGCTACCGTTGCTGATATGCGATTTGTAAAACCACTTGATGAAGCGTTAATTCTTGAATTAGCTGCTAATCATGATGTGCTCGTCACTGTTGAAGAAAATGCTATTGCTGGCGGTGCCGGTAGTGGTGTAATTGAGTTCCTAATGCAACAGAAATGCATTAAGCCAGTGTTAACGATTGGTCTACCTGATCGTTTCATTGAGCAAGGTACTCAAGCAGAACTTCATCACATGTTAGAAATTGATGGCCCAGGTATTGAGAAACAAATTGTTGAATATCTTGCTAAATAACCACTAATTAGCTGTTATTGTCATTAATAAAAGATCCAAAAAAGCCATGAATAGAATTACTATTCATGGCTTTTTTATTGGCAACTAACCATGCTTAGGGGTTAAAAACCTAACCAATAGCCAACGAACCATAATGATATCATTGCCATAAATCCAGCTAGTACATCATCAATCATGATACCAAAACCACCTTCAACATGTTTATCCAACCAACTGATTGGCCAAGGTTTTAACATGTCAAAAAAGCGGAATAAAATAAAACCAGCTAAGATCCATTGCCATGATACCGTTGGCGCAACCGCCATAGTGATCCAGAAACCGACAAACTCATCCCACACAATACTACCGTGATCATGCACTTTCATATCAGTTGAGGTTATATGACAAATACGGATCCCGATAATAGCAGCAACCAATACTGCCACTAAATACCAACCAAAAGGTAATTGAGCAAGAATAAGGTATAAAGGAATTGCAGCCAGTGTTCCCATAGTACCAGGAATATATTTAGCTAAACCACTGCCAAAACCTGTGGCTAATAAGTGCCAAGGATTGTTCATTTTTAATAAATCTTTTGGATTTGTGCTCACGCGAATACCTTAGTTATCTTTAACAACAAAATGATCCCAACCAAACAATTGCCATGTCAGTGGTTTACCGAATTGTAATAATGACAGGCCACTACCCGCTTTTACTTTACCAATACAAGTATATTTAACATTAGTATGCGCTAAAGCGGCTTTTAATGCATCTCGATTGGCTGCAGAAGCAGTAAAACATAGTTCATATTCTTCACCACTGGATAATGCCAGCTGTTGTGCTTGTTGGCGTTCACCATCACAAAATGCTAATAATTCAGCAGATAACGGTAATTGCTCAACCTCAATTTCAATAGCGACGTTTGATCGCGCAGCAATATGTTTTACATCAGCCACTACACCATCAGAAATATCTAAAGCTGCCGAAGCTATACCACGTAAAGCCTCGCCGACACTGACTCGAGGTGATGCTTTGAAATGACGCTCAATCAATGTTGAGGCTAAATGCTGATCACAATATTGCTGCTGTAATATCAATGCTAACCCAGCAGCACTATCACCAAGATCTCCGGTAACATAAACATCATCCCCAACTTGAGCGCCACTGCGGGTTAAAGCTTGGCCTCGTGGCACCAATCCTTGCACAGTCAAAGTAATACTCAATGGACCCTTGGTAGTGTCGCCACCAATTAATTGAATATTATATTGATTAGCAAGTTCAAAAAAACTATGGCAAAAAGGGGCTAACCACGCTTCATCAATAGTGGGTAATGTTAACGCCAATGACACCCATGCGGGGGTTGCTCCCATTGCGGCTAAATCACTTAAATTAGAAGCCAGTGCTTTATAAGCAACCGCAGCCGGATCAGCGTCAGCTAAAAAGTGGGTACCAGCAACCAATGAATCGGTACTTACTGCGACAGAGTAATCCGCAGCTACATTCACAAGCGCACAATCATCTCCAATCGCTAAAGCAACATCATCACGTTGTAATTGCTGCTGGGCGAAATAATGTTTAATGATATCAAATTCATTTTTTGCCATAGTTCTCTTTTTCCTCAATAAAAAAAAGCCAGCTAATAAGCTGACTTCTTTCATCGTACTCAACGCAATAAAAATTACTTATCTTTTCTACGTAGAGATGGTGCAGCTTTATCTAACACACCATTGACGAATTTGTGGCTATCTTCGGCACCGAAGAGTTTCGCTAATTCGATTGCTTCGTTGATCACAACTTTAAATGGTACGTCTTCACGCTTAACCATTTCGTACATTGCAAGACGAAGTAGTGCAAGTTCCATCTGGTCTAGATCCTGAAGTGGACGAGACAAGTATGGACGCATTTTGCTATCAAGTTCTTGATGGCTTAATACAACACCCGCAAATAAATCACGGAAATAAGCAACATCAGTGTCTGGCGCTTTACATGCAGGCGCATCAGATTGATGTTCTTCTTCTTCAAACTTATCGCCTGAAAGGAAATATTGCTCAATATCAGCAACATTACTTTTAGTAAGTTGCCAAGAGTAAACAGCTTGTACAGCAAATTGACGTGCATTACGACGCGCGGCTGGTTTCACAGTAACCCCCATTAGGATTCGATTTGGGACAGGACATTTACCATTTCGAGCGCGCTTAGTGCAGCCTCTGCCCCTTTATTACCAGCCTTGGTACCGGCACGCTCAATGGCTTGTTCTATAGAATCAACAGTCAACACACCAAAAGCAACTGGAGTATTATACTCTAGTGCAACTTGTGCTAGACCTTTGTTACACTCACCAGCAACATAGTCAAAATGAGGTGTACCACCACGAATAACTGAGCCTAATGCTACGATAGCATCATAGCGATCACTCTTCGCAACTTGCTGGGCAACAAGCGGTAGTTCATAAGCACCAGGGCAACGAACAACAGTGATATTATCTTCACTAACCTGACCTTGACGTTTCAGCGCATCTAATGCACCTGAAAGTAAACTTTCGTTAATAAAGCTATTAAAGCGTGCAATTACGATAGCAATTTTTGCGTTTGGTGCCGCGATGGCGCCTTCAATTACCTTCATGGGCCTTCCTGTGACTATGTCTTTCCGGTTTGAGAAACCGCGGGAGTCTAACACACTTTACGATATGTCTGCTATCCACATCCGTCGGTTTCAGAGGATTTGTTACTATTTATTACTTATTCGTTGATGAACCAACCAATAAGCACATCATCAATCGTTTGTTATTCGCAAATATATTCAACCACTTCAAGACCAAACCCAGACAGTGAATGGTAGCGTTGCGTGCTTGATGATAATAGGCGCATCTTACCAATACCAAGATCTGATAAGATTTGAGAACCGACACCCACTTGACGTGAAGGGTTATATGGACTCACCTTCACTTGTGGACGACCTTCATTTTCAGCCGCAATATTTTTAACTTTATTTATAATACTATCAGTTGAATCTTGTTTGCTCAGTACCACCAGCACCCCATTTTCAGCGCTGATACGTTGCATCGCCGCAGGCAATGTCCACTGCGTTGCACCCGATTGTAAAATATCTTTAAAAGTATCTTGTAAATGCACTCGTACCAATGTCGATGCATCAGCTTCAATATCACCTTTACATAGCGCGTAATGAATTTGATCATCGATTTTATCGCGGTAGGTGATCATATCAAACTCACCAAATTCAGTATTAAGTTTACACTCACCAACACGCTCAATGGTGGTTTCATGGTGATTGCGGTACTCAATAAGATCGGCAATAGTACCCAACTTTAAGCCGTGCTTTTCGGCAAAAATCTCTAATTGAGGGCGACGAGCCATAGTGCCATCTTCGTTCAGAATTTCAACAATCACACTTGATGGTTCAAGACCTGCTAAACGGGCGATATCACAACCCGCTTCTGTATGACCTGCGCGAGTAAGTACCCCACCTTCTTGTGCCATCAATGGAAAGATATGGCCAGGCATCACAATATCAGCAGAAGTCGCATCAGCCGCAACCGCAGCCTGTACGGTGCGAGAACGATCTGCTGCAGAAATACCGGTAGTTACACCCGTTGCAGCTTCAATAGAAATAGTAAACGGCGTGCCAAATTGTTCAGTATTATCTTGAACCATTAATGGTAGGCCCAATTTCTGACAACGTGCTTTGCTTAGGGTTAAGCAAATTAAACCACGACCATACATGGCCATAAAGTTAATCGCCTCTGGAGTGATTTTTTCTGATGCTATGATCAGATCGCCTTCATTTTCGCGATCTTCATCATCCATCAAAATAACCATTTTACCTTGGCGAATATCATCAATGATTTCTTTTGCACTACTTAAAGCCATAATACTACCCTTAATTCTTATGTTGCTTTATTACCCATAAAGCAATGCTTAACCGAGAAACCCTGTTCTCGCCAATAAATCCATTGTCACTTGAGGTTGTTTTTCTGCAGCTTTATCGCCAAGCATTAGTCGTTCAAGGTAACGCGCGATAACATCAACCTCAAGGTTAATTTTACGGCCAACACTAAAATCAGCCATGGTGGTTTCAGCAGCAGTGTGTGGCACGATAGTTAATTTAAATTCATCACCACGCACAGCATTAACCGTCAAGCTGATACCATCAACCGCTACTGAGCCTTTCTCTGAAATATATTTTGCTAGCTGTGGCGGTACTTTGATCCAAAACTCAATCGCACGACCGACATGCTGGCGCTCAATTACTTCAGCCACAGCATCAACGTGACCAGACACCATATGACCACCAAAGCGAGTCGTTGCTAACATGGCTTTTTCTAAATTAACCACTTGGCCAGCTTTGTAATTCGCAAATGCAGTGCGGTTAAGTGTTTCTAACGAAAGATCTGCTACATACCCTTTACCGGTTAATTTAACCACGGTAAGGCATACGCCATTGGTGGCAATACTGTCGCCTAACTTAACATCAGTTAAATCTAACGTTCCTGAATCAACGGTAACAGCAACATCAGCACCTTTAGGTGTTAGTGCAGATATTTTACCGACAGCTTCTATAATTCCAGTGAACATGATCAGCCCTTAATTTCACTATTTTATTTATTATTTTGTACGGTTGCCATTATACGAATATCACAATCAATCATACAAACATCAGTAATGGTTAACAACGGGGTTTGTGTCATCGTTGTCAGCCCGCTAATATCAATTAAACCACGACTGTCGCTACCCATTAATTTAGGTGCTTGATATAAAATCAAACTATCCACTAACTGCTGTTGCAATAACGCGCCAGCTAAACGCGCACCGGCTTCGACCCAAATATGATTAATACCGTATTGTACCAAACGCGACATTAATGCTACTAAGTCAAGCTGATGACTATTGGTTTGAGTAGGAAGTTGCCATTGCTGGACAGAATCAGGCCATACTTCAGTGCCGATATGAGTGCGCGCTAAGATGGTCTCACCAGGCAGATGGAAAAGTTGATAATCAGGTGTGAGTCGATTCTGACTATCAATAATAACCCGTATGGGTTGGCGTAATGCCGATTGCGGATAAGCATGTTGAACCGATTGTTCTAATTCACTCCAACGTACATTAAGTGATGGATCATCGGCTATTACGGTGGCGCTGGTTGATAAAATCGCGCCAGCCTGCGCACGAAAATGCTGCACGTCAGCGCGAGCTTTAGGACCGGTGATCCACTTACTGACACCATTTGCTAATGCTGTACGGCCGTCTAAACTCGCGGCGAGCTTTAATTCAACGTATGGCATTTGCTGTGTCATTTGCTTAATAAAGCCAGGATTCAATGCTTGAGCTTCTATTGCGAGTACACCCACATCAACATCAATACCAGCCGCTTGCAGCATCGCAATACCACGTCCTGAAACCACGGGATTAGGATCGACCATAGCGCAAACAACTCGTGCAACCTTGGCATTAATTAACGCTTCAGCACAAGCAGGGGTTCGCCCATCATAGCCGTACGGCTCTAAGGTTATATATACCGTTGCGCCTTGTGCCCGCAGCTGTGCTTGACGCAATGCAAACACTTCAGCATGAGGTTGCCCAGCCTGATAATGATATCCCTCACCAACAATGTCGTTGCCATTTACTATCACGCACCCAACATTAGGGTTAGGTGCAGTGGTATAACGGCCAAGCTTAGCAAGCGCTATTGCTCGCAACATCATTTGTTGATCAGTGTGTGTCATTATTGTTAGTCTTAACGATGTTGAATGTTAACGTTCCAATTTGGCAATTTCTTCACCAAATTCACGAATATCTTCAAAACTGCGATAAACAGAAGCAAAACGAATATAAGCAACCTTATCTAATTCTTTTAAAGCTTCCATCACTAAATTACCAATCATCTCCGAAGGTACTTCACGCTCACCTGTTGCTCGAAGACAAGATTTAATACTATTAATTGCCCGTTCAATATCATCAGTACTCACGGGACGTTTTTCTAATGCTCGCTGAATACCACCGCGTAATTTTTCTTCATTAAACGGATCACGGTTACCATTAGTCTTCACTACGCGAGGCATCACAAGCTCTGCCGTTTCAAACGTAGTATAACGCTCATTACACGCTAAACATTGGCGGCGTCGGCGTACTTGGTGGCCATCGGCAACCAATCGAGAATCGATTACTTTGGTGTCATTTGCACCGCAAAAAGGACAATGCATTTAGCCTCCTACATTCAATCGACTCAGTGTAACCCATTTCAGCACTTTAATAAGACTATCACCCCTATTTTTCTAATAAATCGGCTTAAAAGTAACAATTATCATTAATAATGGACGATTTGTTTTATTCAAAAAATAAAAAAAGGCTTACCTAGAAATAGGCAAGCCTGATCTACAAGTGCCTTAACAGCACTTAAATTACGTGGTTATCTACTCAATTATGCGTAGACAGGAAGGCGCTTACAAATTTCAAGCACTTTCACTTTGGTAGCTTCAATCACAGCAGTATCATTAACGTTATCCAATACATCACACATCCAACCGGCTAGTTGACGTGCATCATCAGCATTAAAACCACGGCGAGTAATAGACGGTGTACCAACACGAATACCAGAGGTTACAAACGGGCTACGTGGATCATTCGGGACACTGTTTTTATTAACGGTAATATTCGCTGCACCTAGTGCGGCATCCGCTTCTTTACCAGTAATACCTTTATCAATTAAATCGACTAGGAATAGGTGGTTTTCAGTGCTACCAGAAACGATCTTATAACCACGCTTGATAAACTCTTCAACCATTGCTTTAGCGTTGACAACCACATTCGCTTGGTAAACTTTAAACTCAGGCTCCATGGCTTCTTTAAATGCTACCGCTTTCGCTGCGATAACATGCATTAATGGGCCACCTTGACCACCAGGGAATACTGCAGAGTTGAGCTTTTTATAAAGATCTTCACCTTCATTTGATAGAATCAAACCACCACGAGGACCAGCCAATGTTTTATGGGTGGTGGTAGTCACTACATGCGCATGAGGTACTGGGTTTGGATAAACACCAGCGGCAATCAAACCTGCTACGTGAGCCATATCAACGAATAAATATGCGCCTACTTTATCAGCAATTTCACGCATTTTTGCCCAGTCAACAACTTGAGAATATGCAGAGAAACCACCAATGATCATTTTTGGTTTATGCTCTAACGCCAATGCTTCCATTTCTTGGTAGTCAATTTGACCACTTTCATCAATACCATAAGGAATGATGTTGTATAACTTGCCAGAGAAGTTTACTGGTGAACCGTGAGTTAAGTGACCGCCATGTGCCAAGCTCATACCTAATACTGTATCACCAGCATTCAATAACGCCATGTAAACTGCATTATTTGCTTGAGAGCCTGAGTGCGGCTGAACGTTTGCATACTCGGCACCAAATAACTGACAAGCACGATCAATAGCAAGTTGTTCTGCTTTATCAACAAACTCACAACCACCGTAGTAACGCTTACCAGGGTAACCTTCAGCATATTTATTTGTCAGCTGAGAACCTTGTGCTTCCATTACACGCGGGCTAGTGTAGTTTTCAGAAGCAATCAACTCGATGTGTTCTTCCTGACGGGCTGTTTCTTCCTGAATAGCTGCAAATAGTTCCGCATCATAATCAGCAATGTTCATATCGCGCTTTAACATCTGTATCTCCTGACTCAGCTAAGTTTTATCCTATTTTAAGTAAAAAACGAAAAACCACAAACCTAGACGCCACGTAGACGCAAACGTTTTCGTTTTACTTTTTATCTGCCAACTATCTTACATAAATTGATCTAAATCAGAAAGTCCTAAATGCTGTTTTATTTAGTATATAAATTGTTTAGCTTAAATTTAAATGCCATTTTTTACATCACTATTATTTTTTATCATAGCAACTCATCACTCTAATACGTTTACATCGACGTAAATAATTTAATACGCATGATAACCATTAATTTAACACTGGATCTATTGCTTGCGCTTTAATCCTTTTACCATAGCAACTCACAACAAGGAGGATAATGTGCACATCAATAAACACCCAAGCTACGAAAACATCATTGCTATTTTTACTGGGACATTATTTGCCGCAGTGGGACTTTTTTTACTACAACAAAGCCATTTATTAACTGGCGGGACTGCTGGATTAGCTTTGTTAGTTAGTCACTTTGTACCGATTTCATTAGGGGGCTTGTATTTTATTCTCAATTGCCCATTTTACTTAATGGCGTGGTTTCAAATGGGTAAACGGTTTGCACTTAGCAGTATCTTTTGTGGCGGCTTAGTTTCCGTGATGGTTGATGCTTTACCACACTTTATCACCATTGAGATACTTAACCCTGTTTTTGCCGCAGTATTTGGAGGTTTACTACTGGGAGTAGGTATGTTGATTCTTTTTCGGCATCGTACTAGCCTTGGTGGCTTCAATGTTCTGGTGCTGTTTTTACAGCATAAATTTGGAATTTCTGCCGGCAAAATTCAACTTGCAATTGATAGTATGATTTTAATTACCTCTTGTCTGTTTATCAGTCCGAAGTTATTAATACTGTCGATTGTAGGGGTGATTATGATCAATATGGTATTGGCAATTAATTACAAACCTGAGCGCTATACCGCGACGATTCAACCTAAAAAATAATTTAAAAAAAGAGGCTGCGTCATCGCAGCCCCTGATTCAATTTGGCTATGAGCCACCATCACCGTTTAAATTGCATCTTCATCTTCTTCGCCAGTACGAATACGTACCACACGCTCAATATCAAACATAAAGATTTTACCATCACCAATCTTGCCCGTTTGTGCCGTCTCAACAATGGTTTCAATACATTGCTCGGCAACGTCATCAGTAACTACAATTTCGATTTTCACTTTCGGTAAAAAATCAACCATGTATTCAGCACCACGATAAAGCTCGGTATGGCCTTTTTGACGACCAAACCCTTTGACTTCTGACACTGTCATGCCCGTGATACCCACTTCAGCTAACGCTTCACGAACATCATCAAGTTTAAACGGCTTAATAATGGCTTCAATTTTTTTCATTGTCATCATCCTTTGCTGAGCAGAAGTTCGGAATCGCAATACCGATCACCGACTTGATTAAATTAAGGTTATTATCACAGATTCAATGCAGTAATTTAATCACATTTAATATTCTTGAATGTAATTAGTCTCCATTCGCCGCAAAAGCAGCAACACGGAATACAGTAATACCAAGCCATTGATTACCATAATAGCAATATCATGATATTTAGCAGGAAAAACATTAGGAATGAAAGGAATTAGACTAAATTGCAGAAATAATGTCACCGCTGGAATATAGAAATAAAGAGGAATAAATCCCCACTTTTTACCTCTAAATAAGCCAACACAAGCAACCACGCCAGAGATCAATACTAATAAAGTGACAATCACAGGCACCATGCCAAGTAAATCGTACCTTAACGCATGCACCAACGTCTCAATATGTTGAATCAAACCGATCACCACTAATACGGCGAGTAACTTCGTCGCACCAATGAGGCGGTAATTGCTGGGAATATCCAATCCCATTATTGTTTCATCCTTGTAACGACACCGTGGCCATTTTTACTTATTAGTTATATTAATTATCCCAATGTTTTTTCAAGGTTAATGTGATCAATGTCAACTTCATATTTATTTTATAATTACCGTATGACACTATAAAAAAAGCCGCCAAAATTGGCAGCTTTTTATGCTAACTAAATGATTTTTAACCTAGATTAACCCGTGCATTACGGAACATACGCATCCAAGGGCTATTTTCGCTCCAATCATCTGGGTGCCAAGAGTTCGCCACAGTGCGGAATACTCGCTCTGGGTGCGGCATCATAATAGTGACACGGCCATCTTGAGTGGTTAATCCAGTAATACCGTTTGGCGAACCATTAGGGTTAGCTGGGTAGTTTTGAGTGATATTGCCATAGTTATCAAGGTAACGTAGCGCAATCGTTCCTGATTGCTCAATCGCTGCCAAATGCTCAGCATTACGTACTTCAACTCGACCTTCGCCATGTGAAACCGCGATTGGCATCCGTGAGCCTGCCATTTCATTAAAGAACAATGACTCACTCTTTTGTACTTCAACCAAACTAAAGCGCGCTTCAAAACGCTCTGATTCGTTACGTACAAAACGCGGCCATAAATCAGCACCTGGAATCAGTTCATGTAAGTTAGACATCATCTGACAACCATTACATACACCTAACGCCAGCGTATCAGGACGATTAAAGAATGCAGCAAACTGATCACGAGCAATATTGTTAAATAACACTGATTTTGCCCAGCCTTCACCCGCACCTAATACGTCACCGTAAGAGAAGCCACCACAAGCCACTAAACCATTAAATCCGTCAAGTTGTACCTTGCCGCTAAGAATATCACTCATATGAACATCTTTAGCTTCAAAGCCAGCACGGTCAAACGCAGCTGCCATTTCAACGTGAGAGTTAACACCTTGCTCACGTAGAATTGCCATTTGTGGCTTAGCACCAAAATTAATCGCTGGTGCAATAAATGGTGCTGCAACATCCTCATTAATATCAAATGTTAACTTAGTATGTAAGCCTGGATCTTGGGTATCTTTCTTAGCTTCAAATTCTTGTAATGCTCCGGCTGGATTATCACGCATTGCTTGCATTTGATAAGTGGTTTCAGCCCAAATTGCACGTAATTCAGTACGGTTTTGTTCAAGCACTAAATCGTTACCATTCCAAATACGTACCGTATCTTCATCAATCACTGTACCAATGATGTGACTACATGCAGCTAAACCATTAGCTGCTAATACAGCTTGAACGACTTCAACATCGTCACTGCGCACCTGAATCACAGCACCTAGTTCTTCACTAAAGAGCGCTGCTAATGCATCATCACATGCATCTGTTGCGGTAGTATTAATATCAACTTCAATACCAGTGTGACCCGCAAATGCCATCTCAGCTAAAGTGACATACAAACCACCATCACCACGATCATGGTAAGCCAATAACTTCTCATCACGCACTAAGGTTTGCATTGCATAGAAGAAGCCTTTTAATAGCTCAGGGCTATCGACATCAGCGGCTTTATCACCTAACTGCTTATAAACTTGTGCTAATGCAGTCGCACCCAAACGGTTTTGACCGCAACCAAGATCGACCAAGATTAAGCTAGATTCGCCTTTATCGGTACGTAATTGCGGTGTCACAGTTTTACGGACATCTTCAACACGACCAAAAGCGGTGATCACTAATGACAATGGTGACGTTACTTGTTTTTCTTCACCATTTTGTTGCCACTTAGTCTTCATCGACATTGAATCTTTACCCACAGGGATAGTTAATCCTAATGCAGGACACAACTCTTCACCAATGGCTTTTACTGCTTCATATAGACCGGCATCTTCGCCAGGGTGACCTGCTGGTGACATCCAGTTAGCCGATAAATTAATCCGCTTCATATCGCCGATATCAGTAGCTGCAATATTGGTGATCGCTTCACCAACCGCTAAACGCGCAGAAGCGCCAAAGTTAAGCAGTGCAACAGGCGTACGCTCACCCATCGACATTGCTTCGCCATGGTAACTATCATAACTCGCAGCGGTTACCGCACAGTTAGCCACTGGCACCTGCCAAGGACCAACCATTTGATCACGCGCAACCAGTCCGGTCACACTACGATCACCAATGGTGATTAAAAAAGTCTTTTCAGCGACAGCAGGCAGACGTAAAACGCGTTGCGTGGCGGCCTCAATAGTAATGTCGCTACGATCAAGCGGTTGCCCAACCACAGTTAATGTTTGTGCCTCACGGTGCATTTTCGGTGCTTTACCCAATAGAATATCCATTGGCATATCAATCGGGGTATTATCGAAATGACTATCTTCAAGGGTTAAATGACGCTCAGCGGTTGCTTCACCAACTACCGCATAAGGGGCACGTTCACGCTGACAAATCGCATCAAATGTTGCCATGTTTTCAGGAGCAATCGCGAGAACATAACGCTCTTGTGATTCATTACACCAAATCTCAAGCGGACTCATACCTGGTTCATCATTTGGCACATCACGTAACTGGAATTTACCGCCACGCTCACCATCATTAACTAACTCTGGTAAGGCATTAGAAATACCGCCGGCGCCAACATCGTGAATAAAGGCAATCGGGTTGTCATCGCCCATCTGCCAGCAACCATCGATCACTTCCTGACAACGGCGTTCCATTTCTGGGTTTTCACGCTGTACCGAAGCAAAATCTAAATCTTCTGCTGATTGACCAGATGCCATTGACGAAGCTGCACCGCCACCAAGGCCGATATTCATTGCTGGACCACCAAGGACAATTAATTTAGCGCCAACAGGGATCTCTTTCTTCTGCACGTGATCGGCACGAATATTACCCATACCACCAGCAATCATGATTGGCTTATGGTAACCACGGATTTCTTCACCAGCGTGGGAAGTGACTTTTTCTTCGTAAGTACGGAAATAACCTAATAGGTTAGGACGGCCAAATTCGTTATTAAATGCGGCACCACCTAATGGGCCCTCAAGCATAATATCTAACGCAGTAACGATACGATCTGGCTTACCAAAATCGGTTTCCCACGGTTGTTCAAAACCTGGTACGCGTAAGTTAGATACCGTAAAGCCAACTAAACCCGCTTTAGGCTTACCACCAATACCGGTTGCGCCTTCATCACGAATCTCACCACCAGAGCCTGTTGCTGCGCCCGGCCACGGTGAAATTGCGGTTGGGTGGTTATGGGTTTCTACTTTCATCAAAATGTGATTATCTTCTTGATGATAAGTGTATTGACGAGATTGCGGATCAGGGAAGAAACGACCCACATGAGAGCCTTCCATTACAGCAGCGTTGTCTTTGTAAGCCGACAAAACATGCTCATGGTTATGCTCATAAGTATTTTTAATCATTTTAAATAATGATTTAGGCTGCTCGACACCATCGATAGTCCAATCAGCATTAAAAATCTTATGACGACAATGCTCAGAGTTCGCTTGAGCAAACATCATTAATTCAATGTCGTTAGGGTTACGACCGAGCTTAGTAAAATTTTCAACCAAATAATCAATTTCATCTTCAGCTAAAGCTAGACCTAAACTGAGGTTAGCTTGCTCTAATGCTTGGCGTCCGCCAGTTAAAATATCAACACTTTTAACCGCAGCAGGTTGAGCTTGAACAAATAATGCCGCCGCAGCCTCAACATTATCCACCACCACTTCCATCATGCGGTCATGAAGTAATGCTTTTAACTCACTCAATTGTGGTGCTGTAAGCGGTGATGATGATTCAACATAATACGCAGTGCCACGCTCAAGACGCTTAATCGTAGTTAAACCACAATTACGGGCAATATCAGTCGATTTTGAAGACCAAGGAGAAATCGTGCCAGGACGAGGAGTAACAAGTAGCAATAAACCTTTAGGTTCGTGCTCTGCAATCGTTGGGCCGTATGTGAGTAGACTTGTTAGTTTAGCTTGTTCATCAGCTGTTAACGTTGTCACTACATCAGCAAAATGTGCAAACTCAGCATAAATACTGGTAATTGGCAGATCTAACTCATGACAACGCTCAAGTAACTTATTAACGCGAAACTCAGACAAAGCGGGTGAACCACGCAAAATTTCCATGTGCAAAGGTCTCTCGATTAGCAGGTTAAAAAAAGTGGTATTGAGGTAAATTTCATCACCTAGAAACTTATCTCAATAACACCTAATACATCATTGTACTCTGCTTCACTATTACGCAACGGTTAATGAGCGCCTAGTATAAGGGAATTTTTTTTGTGACGTAACACCTGACGCAACCGTTTGCGTGTTTTTTTTTCAATCTTTCTAAAAATATCAAAAAAATTCCAATTCCTGTTATTTTTGGGTCATTTTTTAACCATAAAATAGTGTAATCTCCACTTAACTATTCCAATATCTAAATTATGATCACCAACTTAACAGTTCAACTTTGCGCAATTAGCAGGGTTTGATATAAATAGCCGTTAATTTTTACTGTGGGTCAGCTTAGTTGATAAATATTCAATTCTTCACTCTACTACGTCGTATGATGAGCATTTTATTATTAATATTGCTAACTAACGGCTGCCAATGGCAAGAAAACAAAACCACTAGCCTTGAAAAAATCCGCAAAAGTGGCGTATTACGGGTGGGAACGCTAAATAACCAACTGTCCTACTATATCGGTGCTGAAGGTCCAACGGGGTTGGATTATGAACTCGCACAAACTTTTGCTAAAAAGCTGGGAGTTAAACTTGAAATAACCGCCATGTTTACCTTATCAGAATTATTTCCAGCATTAGAACGTGGCGATATTGATATTATTGCTGCGGGACTTGCAGTTACTCCTGATCGCCTGCAAGGTTTTCATCCGGCGCCAGCTTATTATTACGCCAGCCAAATTGTGGTATATAAAAAAGGCCAACGTCGCCCTCGAGATCTGACTGAGCTGGCCAAAAATAATGGCCGTTTAGCCGTTGTTAGTGGCTCAAGCCATGAACAAAAACTAGAACTTATTCGTAAAAATCATTCGACATTACAATGGCAATCAATGCCAGAGTCAGACATTAACGATCTATTAATTAAAGTTGCTAAAGGTGAGCTTGATTATACCGTGGCTGATTCTGTTGATGTGGCGCTATTGCAGCGTATCCATCCTGATATCGCCGTTGCACTTGAATTAACTCAAGATGAGCCCGTAAGTTGGTTTGTTAAGCAAAGCAGCAACGATAGTTTATATGCGCTTATCATTGAATTTTTTGGGCAAATGAAACAAAACGGCACCATGGCACAATTGGAAGAAAAATATTTTGGCCATATCGACCAATTTGATTATGTTGATACCCGTGCATTTTTACGAGCAGTGAACAACACACTGCCACAATGGGAGGCGTTATTTAAACAATATGCTAATGGCTTTGATTGGCGTTTATTAGCGGCGCTATCTTACCAAGAGTCACATTGGGATCCGCAAGCAGTGTCACCAACGGGCGTTCGAGGCATGATGATGTTGACCCTACCAACAGCAGAATCTGTGGGTGTCACCAATCGTTTAGATCCAGAACAAAGCATTCGCGGCGGCAGTGAATACCTGCGTAAGATGATTGCACGTGTACCAGACAGTATTGAAGAACATGAAAAAGTATGGTTTGCACTTGCCTCTTATAATGTCGGCTTTGGTCATTTAATGGATGCGCGTCGACTGACTAAATCACAAGGGGGAAATCCCAATACTTGGGCTGATGTCAAACAACGACTACCATTATTAGGACAACGTAAATATTACACTCAATCCCGCTATGGCTACGCTAGAGGTGATGAAGCGTTAAATTATGTCGAAGGCATTCGTCGTTATTACCAAAGTATTATTGGCTATGAGCGCGCCCATAGTGGTAAGTATGAAAATAAGCACCTCAAAATTATTGATGGCCTACAAACCATCAATACGCCACCAACGCTGTTGACCCCCTCGCCATTATCATCAACGTCACCAGTACCGGTAACGCCATAATAATAGAGGTAATCAGCAGCGGTAAAATAGCCATAGGAACCCACCGATGGCATGGCTACGATTTAGAGTAATCGTCTGATTTTTTGTACGATGAGAGTTTGATCAACGTTTGATCATCAACTGCTAAAGATTGCTATCAATAAATGCATTGTTATGCATAATGCAATTAACAGCATTAAATAATGGCATTACTAACGGTGGCCGCGACGTTTATTCGCAGGATTTTTGTTCCACCGTGATATCAACTCTATGGATGGATCCATGAAATTAACTAAATTAAAATCAAAAACTCAACATATTGCCAAACGTATTACTTCAGCGGCAACACGCCGTAAACGCCTAAGCAGCAATGTGCGTAAAAAGATTCTGTGGCGTCAACGCAGTTGCATTCTGACAGCAACCACAGAACACAGTTGCCCAACCCACTAATATAACCAGCTCGGTATTATTTAACTGCTTAAAAATAACTACCGAGCCGATTTTCTTTAGTCCAACCCACTCTCAAACATCATTCGATGCTTGCCTTGCTGCGAGCTTAGCCGCTTTTTTTTCTGCTCGACGACGCTTAAAAAAGGCTTGTAGCTGAGCACGACACTCACTAGCAAGGACATCACCTTCAAACAGAACATGATGATTAACCCCTTCATAACTTAGCAAGTTCATAGTGCTGCCTGCTGCGCCTGTTTTTGCATCGTGAGCACCAAACACCACTTTACCAACTCGGCTATGTACTATCGCTCCAGCACACATTGGGCACGGTTCTAACGTCACATATAAAGTGGTATCAATAAGGCGATAGTTTTGAAGTGCTTGTCCGGCTTGGCGTAACGCCATCATTTCAGCATGTGCTGTTGCATCATGATGACCAATTGAGCGATTCCAACCTTCACCAACAATCACACCATTATGAACCACTACCGCTCCAACAGGCACCTCACCTTCAGTTTCTGCTTGCGCCGCCAATTCCATCGCACGACGCATAAATACAGCATCAGCAGTCGCTGAAGATAATGTTTCTTGGTTTTTATTTGACATCAGTTATCAATACTTACAAATCATAATGACTAATATGCGGTAATTGCTCAGCAAGATAATCTACCAGCATTCTGACTTTAGGTGATAAATGACGATTATGTGGATAAAGTGCCCAAATACCTTCATCAGGTTCTTGGTAATTAGTCAAAATAGGCACGATTGCACCCGATTCTAAATCTTTATCAATATAATAGTCAGGTAACTGCGCTAAACCAATACCTTTAATCACAGCATCTCGTAAACCATAACCACTATTACAATTAAGGGTACCGCTAACACGAATACTTTTCTCTTTACCTGATTCTTGAAAACGCCAATGGTCATAGTTACCAATCAAGCAATTATGTTGACGCAGCTCAGATAATGAATGTGGAATACCAAACTTTTGTAAATAGGCAGGCGATGCACAAACATACATCGTACGGCTGGTTAAACGTTTTGCCATCATTGATGAACTGGTTAAGCGTCCTAAACGAATCGCGAGATCGAAACTACCTTCCACCAAATCAACTTGATGGTTAGTCATATCAATCGCGACTTCCACTTCAGGATACTGCAACATAAAATCATTAACTAACGGCATAATATACTTTTCACCGTACGTTACTGGCGCAGTTAATTTGATCAACCCTTGTGGTTTACCACGTAAGTTACTGATCGCCCGTTCCGCATCTTCTAGGCCATCTAACACTTGACGACAATGTTGATAATAAACATTACCCTCTTCCGTTAATGACACCTTACGGGTAGTCCGATAGAATAATTTGGTATTGAGTCGATTCTCTAACGCACTGACTTGACGACTAACTTGCGCAGTAGAAATACCGAGTCGTTTTGATGCAGCAGTAAAACTTTCCGTTTCTGCTACGGCAACAAATTCTGTTACCCCTTCCCATAGAAACATTCTAAACACCTATTGATAACGTGATCGAACGCCAGAATGACGCTTACACCACTGATTATTACATACATGTAAAAGTAATTTGCACTTTTAGGTAATTATCATTATTCGAGAAACAAATACAATAGCAACCATCGAAACGGGGCAAGAAAATAATAACTTTTCCCTTTCTACCCAATTCTCATCTACTTTTGATGAAGTAGAGATAAATATAATTAGAGTAAAATTATGACTGACAAATTTATCAAATCAAAAGCTGCTATCGCATGGGGTCCAAAACAACCTCTTTCTGTTGAAGAAATTGATGTAATGCTACCACGTGCTGGCGAAGTATTAGTTCGCATCGTTGCAACTG